>CAZYQQ010000069.1:0-28571 GCA_964650265.1 uncultured Planctomycetaceae bacterium | reverse complement strand
CCAAAAGCAAACTTTTCTATCTAAGCCCGTGGTCCGATAATTGGGGTCCACTTCAACAATCGCCTATTGGCGTCCATCTTTCATTCTTTAGGACGTTATGAACCAATCAGCCGTCACGCAAGCACTGAAAGAGGTCGATCTCGACGGCGAGCTTCAGCACGTCCGAACGCTGACGAGTGCGGTGACGACGGCTTGGGGCGTGGAATGGGATGAGGACTACATTGCCCGTGACCTGATGCAGAACTTCTTCGATGCGAACCGCGAGCGATTGAGGGAGGTTGTCGTCCAAAACGTCGATCAGCACGTCGTCGTGTCGGCCCCGGCTCCGTTCCATCTGGAGCGGCTGTTTTACCTCGGAAGCGAGAAGGGGGACGATGACGTTGGCCAATACGGGGAAGGTTTCAAGGTCGCGGCAACGTGCCTCTTGAGGGATCATCACGTCGCGCCGATTGCGATTTCCGGACACGACGTGGTGGCGCTCAGAATGTCTGACCGTACCGTTGCGGACACGAAGATGAGTCCGATTGAGTACGACTTTTATCGCTCCAGCAGAGAAACGCCGGGAACGGTTCTGATCCTCCCTGGTTGCTCTCGGAAGCTCAAGTCAGCGATGAGCCACGGGCTGTCGCACTTCTTCTACGACGAGAATCCCTTACTGGGCGAGGATATTTGGAACTATGCCGACGGGCAATTCAGGATGTTCCGATCAACGAACAGCCAAGGACATATCTTTTACCGGCATCTCAAGCGGGGAGAGATCGAGGGCATCCCTGTCGTTCTCGTCATCAACAAGAAATATGAGAACATTGAGCGAAAGATCAGCAAGGACCGTGATCGAAACGCCTTTGGCGAGGAGGTCATGGACCTTTTTTACAGCCGCTTTGCGAAAAGCGGATTGGGCTATGGCTATGAAGGTGGAAAGTTGATTCTGGAAGCCGCAAAACCGCTCTGGCAGAAGGGACATCCGCTCCTTCGGGAAGTTGCTGCGAAGGCGGGACATCCGTGGTTTTCATCGTTCACGGAGGACATTTTTGGAGACAAATACTTCGCCCGCAGCGGGCGGGCATGGCAGGGGGCCGCTCAGTTGGAGCGAGAGCGTCTGGAAGCGGGCTGGGAACGAGAGGGGCGAATCGCACTGCCAAGCTACTTCAGAATGTTCGGAGTACTCAATGCCGACGACGAGATCAAGCGGCTTCAGGATGAGGCGCTCAAGGAATCGAAAAAGACCAACAAACGGCCGCCAACACCAACCGAATACGAGGCAATTCATCTTCTTTCCAGAATTTTGAATGACTTGGCTCCGGAAGTCGCAGCCGTGTTCAATCGAGGACAAACAAGCTACACTGTTGCCCGAACGGATACACTGCTGGGGCAGCTTAAATCAGAGCGGCATTATCGTGAGCGGGATGTTTTTCTGGCCGAGAGCGTCTTCGTAAGCGACTTTGCAGACGCTGTTGCAACGTTTCTCCATGAGCACTCCCATATTTTCGGCCACGACGGTAGCCGGGGTTTCTCGGACGCCTTGACACACCTTCTCGAAACCGTCATCCGGCAGCGGCACGAACTTGATCCGCTGGAGCAGGAATGGGAGAAGCTCAGAAAGTCCGTGCGAAGGGAGCGGACGAAGGCCGCGAAGAGCGGCGACGGGCTGGACGGCTGGCTCTCCGGGATGAGCGAAGACGACCTCCGCTCGGTGATCCGGCGCGTTCCGACATCGGTCTTGGAGAGGCTTCGGAAGGATGCCGATGAAGGGGACTCGGAATAGTCTGCTTTGCTCGAATAAATAAGTACCGCGAAAACCGCCGGATGAGGGCGGATCCCGTCGAACCGCCACAGCTACAGCGTACTCCTCGCCCGGCTTGCATCAGAAGGGGCGAAGGTCCTTCGGCTCTCGAATGTTTAGCAATCAAGAAACGTTTGGTAATGTTGAGTCAGGCAATGCGGATAACGCCTCTATCTGCGAATTCCCGTGCGTTTCAGCGCATGGTGCCACTGGACGGTTGCGTCATCACCCGACGCAACTCGCGGACGAGCCGGGGGCCGTCATTTTCGGACGACAACTGAACCCAGCGGCCCAGCCCAACGGCCTTATCCAGCACGCTCGCGGTGTAGCCGGTGTCGAGTAGCGCAAACAGCGGCTCAACGTGAGGATTGGCGGCCAGTGCGTCCTTCAAGTCGGCCATCTCGTAAAAGGTCGGGTAGTAGATGTTCGGCGGAGCCGTGGTGTTCCGCATCGTCAGCCGCACGTCCTTGGCCTCGACCGGGCATCGTCCCCGCGCCTGGCAGTTGGCACATCGCGACTTGGCAATCTGCCGTCCGGCCCGGTCGTAGCCAGGGGCAAGGTAATGGCTGGCTGCGTCGGTCAACAGGACGATCAGGTGACGGCTTCCCGAACGCTCCCGGCCGAGTTTGGCCGCGAGATGCCGCACGGAGGCACCGTGGCGGAAACCGCCCACTCCGACCGCGTGCAACGACGCGACTCGTTCACGTCGGAAAGGATCGCGGTAGTCCTTGACCGCGTAGATATCCACAGGTCTGCGGCCGTGATCGTGAACGCCGAACACCGCCACTGGAACCCCCGACCGCTCCAGCCAGTCGGTCGCAAGCGAGGTCGCCCGAACCGCCCGGCGTAGAGGGGTATCAACCTCGTCCCCGCCACGGGGAGCCTCCATCGATACCGACAGGTCCATAACCAGGGAGACGGTCCACGGAGCCGCATCTCCTTGTCGGCGCACCCGGAACAGGCGGTCGTCGGCAGGCTGGCCGGTATGCAAGGCCACCGCCGCATCGTAGGCCCGGTCCAGGTCGAGGTCGATGCCCTCCGGTCGGCGGCGGAACGCATTGGCCCCGGTTCGGACGATACGGGGCAGTACCATCGCGACCGCCATAGACTCGCCCGTCAGAGCGTGCGGCTCCCGCCAGGGCACCCACGGCTTGTCCTGGACGTAAACCGCGTCCACCCGACGTTGCCGCTCCCAGACGTCGAACTCGGGGTACTTGTGAAACGGCCCCGGTCCATCGGGCGGTGGCTCGGGAAGATCTTGGTAAGGTGTTTTCTGGTGCGGCTTGTTCGGGTCGAAGTCATCCAGATCGAGAGCAGCACCGGCAATGCGGAAGGCCACATCCTCCAGCGGCACGCGCACTCGTAGCGACAACTCGTGGCCCACTTCCTCCCTCCCGCCCGGCGGGAGGGTCGCCTCCAAGGCTTCGATTACGTCGAGGGTAGTGACGACGCTCGAAGTGACATCCCCGAGGGAGCCTGTGCGGAAAGCGTCGAGGATTGGCCCGACGCGGTCCATCGCCATTTGGTAGTCGCGGGTGATATGAACTGGCACACGGCGGCCGAACGCGCGGGCATGTAACGCCCGCAGGAAGTTGGCCGCCGGAGTGCAGAACCGGGGATGAGGCAGCAGGTCCGTCTCGTAGTCGTTCAGGACTCCAGCCACCTCTCCTAACGCCGGATACTTGGCGGCGAGCGACCGCTCGACGCGGACATCTTCGATCAGGTTGAACAGGCCGTGAACGGCCTTCACATCCTCAAAATGGAGGGTGAACGCGACCAAGTGAGGCAGGAACGGCTTGAAGTCGCCGTCAAGGGCGTCGCCTGACCGGAGGAGGCGTTCGAGAACCTGTCGGCCGTCCCACCCCTCGCGGTTACTTCTGAACGTGCTCCGCCGCCCGGCTAGGCGTTGCCAGACTGTGCGCCCGTTGGGCGAATCGAACCGGAAGGTGAAGGTGCCCGCTTCCAGGTGCTCTACCTCGTGGGCAAGCAGCCGCAGATAGGCCCACTCGTTGAGCAACCGGTGCGGCGTCAGGTCCACGGCGTCCGGGAGAGTGACCACCGCTCCGTCGGTCCAGGCAGTGAAGCCATCGAGCTTGGCCTGTTTCAGCGGTAGCGGGGTGCCCGTGGTGAACAGGAAGTCGTTGAACCGTGTCAGTTCGTCCGCCATCTCGTCGAACTTTACTCGGGCCGCGTGACGGGCTTCTTCGGCCGCCTTGAACTGATGATGATCGGCTCGCCAATCGTCCGATCCTACCGGGCAAGAGGCCCGGCCGAGTTGTTCTACCATCGTTTCCCAGGGCCGAAGCTCCGGGAACCGAAGGAGCGACCGAAGCAAGTAGCGGACAGTATCGACGCATGGCAGACTGGCTGGCGGCAGGGACGCGAGACGGTCAAACAAGGTGTAGTAGACCTGTGGGTTGGTATTACGGCCATGCCGACGGGCCAGATACTCCCAGTCGGCAGCCAACCGAGCAAGAGTAGTCGAGTGGGCGGTGGTGCAATGGCGACGGAACCAGCGGAGGGCAGCCCTGCGGAGTGCCGGATGGTCAATCGTGTTCAGCAGAGGGGCGACTCGGTCGAGGCTCGGTGTTCGGGTGGCAGTCATGGCGCGTCTCCCGTTGGGGTCAGAGGTCAGAAGGACCGAGGCTAAAACGAAGGCCGGTCCTCCGCCTCGTCGTCGGTGGTGTCAAAGAAGTCGTCATCGGTCATCGGCAGTTCTACGCGGCCCCGGTCGGCGAGTTGGAGACGACGAACTTCGTCGATGGAGAACAGCCCGGCGGACTGGAAAGCCTGCATCGCAGTGATGCGGGCTTGATCGTCGTCAGTGAGGGGGAGCAGGACGCTGTCCCGCGCAACTTCTTCTCGACCCAGCCCAGCCTTGAGGTCTTCGGCCGCTGCCAGCAGGAGCCGCGTGCTTGCTCCCTCGGAGACGGTGCCTTGCAAGCGGGTCCGCGTGATCTCGGCCAGGCGGACCAGGAACTCGGAGTCTTCAGCTTTGATTCCGACGCGGGCCGTCAGTAGGGCTTGCTCCTCGTCGGCAGGCAGGTAGGTGATCGGGAGGAACCGGCATCGCTGACGAAAGTGTGCTGGAAGTCGAGCCGGCGGGTTGTACGAACCCACGAACCAGAAGTTCGGGTGGGCTTTGATCTTGATTCCTTCTTTGGAGTTGATGATCAACTCGCGGCGGTGGTCGAGCAGCGGGTAGAGCACCTTCTGCACGTCCTCACCGACCTCACCGATCTCGTCGAAGTAGAGGATGCGGCCCTCGACGACGGCCCTCGTGAGGGCGTTGTCACGCCAGTCCGATCCACTCGCTCCGAGGTGCCAGCGACCGACCAGATCGGCGGGGAGCATCTCGCGGCTACCGATGATGACCTCGTGGCGGGGCAGGCTGAGGTGAGAGACGAGCCACTCGATCAGAGTGGTCTTGCCGCACCCGGTCGGACCGGGAAGCAGCGTAGGGTCTCGCCGAGCGTGGAGTGTCTTGAGTCGTTCCGCCTTTAACCACAGGGTGCCAAACGGTTCCGGGGGTAAGGCAGGGTCGCAGAGAGTGGGCTTGGTAGGTTTTCGGGTGCGAACCGTCATAGAGGTTTTCCTTTAACAGGAAACGGGTAGGACCGATTGCAGGACGCAGTCGCGCCCCTCGCAAACGATCCTACCCGTCCGCTATGCGGCCCCGTGCCGGACTCGCACGGTCACTCTGCCTGCACGGTGGGGAAACCGGCGGTGATCTGTCCGCCGTGCGCGGTAAGGTCACCCTGTCGGGCGATCGGCTTGTCACCAACGAGGACGCTTGTGGAACCACAGGCGATGGTATCGGGCGGCCCGACGCAGACACAGGCGTCTCCGCTTACTGCGGCCGGCTGATCGCCGACGAGGACTGTCGGGACTCCCGGGCCGGAGATCGGTCCGCCAACGTGGGCCACGGTTCCCGTGGACATCGGGCAGATGTGCGTGTCAGAGACTCTTGCTACAGCTGGGATGGTCATTCTCCCTAGATCGTGAATTGAAGCGGTAAGGCCTACTTGCCCCCGGCCCGGGGCGGGGGCTCGGGGACATTCGGGTCCGGGACATTGGCGGCATTGATGCCTGGAGCTGCACCCGAGCAGTTGAGCTTGACCAGTTGCCCGTTGACTCGCACCCCTTCCGCGCTGATGACGATGTAGTTGCCGCCGAGTTCGACCTCGAACCCGTCCGGGCCGAGCCGCAGCCGACACCCACCACCGTCGATGACAAGGCCACCGGCGGCATCGATCACGGCCTTGCCACCGACCGCCAGTGCCCAGTCCCCCGCCGTCTTTTCTGTGGCGTTGCCGTTCACCAGTGTCCGCCGGTCCTTGCCGACCCGATCCATCTGATTGCCAGTTACGAAGTGGAACAGGTCGTTGCCGACGACGGTCCGCTCGTCGTGTTGGACGCGAATGTCCATGTCCCGCTGGGCATACATCCGCACCTCCTCACGCCCGGTCGCGTCCTCAAAGGAGAGTTCGTTGCCGTGGCTTCGGCAATCGTCGCGGGTGGAGTGCGTGCGGAACCCGGTGATCGTCTGCGATTCCTTCAAGTCAAAGGGGATAGATCGCGCCTCATGGTAAACCGTCCCTACAACGATGGGGCGGTCAGGGTCGCCTTCCTCGAAGGCGACCACGACCTCCTGGCCGATCCTCGGGATGAACCAGGCTCCGAACCCTCGCCCCGCCCAAACCTGGGAGACGCGGGCCATTACCATACTCTTCTCCGCTGGCGTCCGGTCCCAAAAGAAGCGGAGCCTGACCCTACCCGCCTTGTCGGCATTCACCTCCGGCCCGTTTGCGGTGGCATCTTTACCGTCCGGGCCAGCGATCGTGGCATACTGAACCCCGTGGATAACGGGCTTTGGTGTGTGTCGAGCTGGGCGGAACGGAACGCCTGCTGGCAAAGCTAAGAACGAGTTGCTATAGGCTTCGTCCTGGCGGTCGTCCGACTCGTAGGCATGATGCTCCACGGCTGTCACAATGTACTCGCGCACAGAACTGAGCTTGGTCAGTGCTGGTGGGATGGCCGTCTTCTCCCCGTGCGCGAGTTGAAACCGTCGCCCGGGTTCGAGAGCGCGGACGTTCCCGCTGCCGTTGTGTGTCCGCCGAGTGACCTCTTCTTCCTCCATGCGGAGTCGGACGTATCGCTTGCCCTCATCTTTTTTTGTGTACTCGCCAAGGTCGTACACCTCGCCGTATGCGGCTGCCCCCTTGGGAGTAGTTTCCTCACTCACGAGCAGTTCGGACCCCGGCTCGGCCCAGTGCCTCGCGTTCAGCGAGTATAGGGCAGGGCGTATTTCATGCCGCTCGATCCAGGTGTGAACGGCGTCTTTGCCCTCGTACTCCTCAGCGCTTCGCCCCGGCCGGTACGAGACGGAGAGTGGGGAGTGGGGGGCTGAGACGAGCAGGTCATCGGTGAGAACGAGCTGATGCTTGCCCTTCGAGGTCCGAAAGTAGAAGCCGATGCCTTCCTGCTCCCAGAGCCTGAGTAGAAAGTTCAGCGTCGTCTCCCGGTATTGGACGCACAAGTCATACTTTGGGTAGCTCTGTGTCAGCTTGAACTCGTAGTCGGTAAGTTTCTCTTGGGCGAACACCGCCTCGGTTATCTCCCTGGCATTCATCTCCGCGAAGGTTCTGCACTCCGCGCAGCGACTGAGCAGCCAGAGCCAGGGGACGAACTCGACTTGCAACGTCCTACGGTCGGCACCAACGATGAAGCGACTAACGATCCCATCAAACATCCGAACAGTCCCCGTAGAGAGCGCAATCCCGAAGCCAATCTGCTTCCCAAGCAGGAGGCTGGCGAGCGAATCGCCGTCTAGGGGATCTTCGAGGACGGCGAATTCCAGGTCAAACCTGAAGAGCTGCGACAGACCTTCGCTGCCATTTACCGAGCGCAACCGAAGCTGCGGCGAGCCCGTAGGTAGCGAGGCATGTAGAAGCCTGCCGCGCCAGCACGACTTCGGGTCGGGGATGATCAGGTTATGGGACATCTTTGCACCTTTGAGGCTTGAGGAACGCTACTTCGTGAGGTACAGCTTCTCGACCGCAACTGTGCATGCCCAACTCGCTGCGGACGAGCCAGCTACTGAGATGACGAGCGCAACGGGTGGGGCGACGGCGAACAGGCCCCCAGTCAGGCCGCCCGCGATGCCACAGAGCCGAGGTACGAACTCGCGGACGGCAGTTTCAGCCTTCTTGCCATCGGGTGCCTGGGCGGTCACAGCGGCCGCGGACCCAAAATCAAGGACGAGAAGTGTTGGGCCGGCAACCCGAACTACCGCCGCCGCTCCGTTGAACACCCGGTTCGTCCGGCTCGCGGACTCGATGACTGCGCGGAAGGTTCCCTTCTTCGCTAGGAGTTCTTCGAGCGCGAGCGGCCGCTCCTTGGCGAGCGTCGCGAGTGTGTTCCCAAGTGGGGAGGAACGCCCGCGAGTCATCAATAGTGTGTTGTTGCGCCGCTCAACGGCCCACTTGGCAGCCTCTGGCTCAAGCATCGATCCATCGACCACAAACGCCAAGGCGTCTCGCGAAAGTCGGGCGGTATCGGCGACGTAGCGAGCTCGCTGGAAGCTATCCCAGGTGCCGAGAGTCGTGACGGACCTCGCTGCACCGCCAGCACTGACCGTGACGAACGATTGGAACTCAAACCAATTCGCCATGATCTGTGCGTCTCGGCGTTGTTGCCCTAGGGCTTGCGGATCGATTGCGAGCTTTGTAAGCCGTTCGATGAGTGCCCGGTCGCACGCGCGGTCGAAGTAACCGCGTTCGGAATAGCATTGGTCATGATCCCGACAGCTTTCGTCGATGGCGTCAAAAGGCAATCGCAGGTTGCTTGTTGCACTATTCAGTCCTGCGTTGGAACTGCCACCCCAACTAGGTCCGCAGTAGTTTCCGCCCTGGTACGTGGATAGGCGTGGCGGGAACAGACTGAAGAGCGTCCACTGCTCCCACGGCGGGAGCACCCTAGACCAAGGCGTCTCTTCCTCTCCGCCGTGGACACGCGGCGTGAGGGACGGAAGCCTACAAAGCGTGCCGTCATCGACTCGGATCGGCCGCTCCACTTGACAGAACGGTTTCTGGCTTCGTGTGCTCGTCACTTCTGGTCCCCTGTTTCGCGAGTCTCGAGAGCATGTAAAGCCGCGGCGGACACGATCCCCTCGGCGATTGAGTTTTCGTCTCCTAAGAGCCAACTTGTCCAGCCGAGCAGTTCTCCGCCTTCCACGCATCGGTCTCGCCCCTCAGGGCGGAGCAGAAGGCGAAGTCCGAACCTGGGTTCCACACCGAGGAAAAATCGCGTCAGTCTCAGCAGGAAAAGGCAGGCGTTCCCACCGGGCAGGAACGCCAAGTAGCGGTCATGGGTCAGCGGCCCGATTTCCAGGTAGAAGTCCGCCCAGCACTCCTCCATCGTTGCCAGGTCCGAGTGGCAGATCTCTTGCGGACTCCGAAGAGTAACCTCCACGTCGAAATAGTCTGTCAGGACAGCTACGAGAGCTGCTTTTCCCGGAGCAGCCGCGATAAGCGCCCCGTAGCGGACGAGGATTTCGGGCGGGAGTCCGGGCGGGGCTGTTACCCCGAATAGCGTGTTCACGAAATCGAGGAGCGGATCATCGGAATTGGCCTCATCGGAGCTTGCGGGACAACCCATCCCTGCGGCTAGGCAGTACAAAGCCACAAGGCGATGATTGAACACGTCGAGAAAGTCGCGAAGCGTCGTGTCTCCGTTGTGACGGTCTGCGGCGTCGTGAATCTCCTGTGTCCAGAAGTGTGGGAGTGGCCCGACCGCCCCGTATAGACTGAGCGAAGGGGCGATCAACTCAAGCGGATCGTCCTCGTTGCGCGGTGCTTGCGCCAACAGCGCCGCTGGCGGAAAGGCGAAGCTGTCCCATCCCCCGAACCACGCCGTAGTCCCATCGAGGACCGCCTCGCGACCGAAGCGTTCTACCAGTATCCCCCAGGCGGCCTCGATCTCGAAGCGCCACGGGGCAGTCGCCAACTCGTGGAGGAGAGGGTCGTTCAATTGAGGCTCTCCTTTGCCGTTTGCTGGGGCCACTCGTGGCTACCTGATTCGGATGCGATTCGTAGACCGCTGCGCGAACCCGCTTCACAAAGGTCTGCAAGGAATCGGTCAAGCACCTTTCCGAAGAGATACCAACTTCCTCCTGGACACGAACTCCCGCGCACCCTGATGTCTGTCAGGCGAAGGCGGTCTTGCCCCCCCGCCTCTGGTCGCTCGGAACGAGCCGTTGCCTCAGTGATGGAGCCGAGAAGACTCTCGGCCAGTTCGCGGCGTGCGGTATTTCCCGAACGCAGGTCATCCGCCGGTTCCCAGTCGAGCAGCGCACGATGCTCAAGTAGTGAACGGATTACGCGAGCACCGGCTTCAGGACTGATAACCCCGAGCCGCCGAACCGAAGTAAGGGCTGCGACGCGGTCGGCTGGTCCTCGCAGCCAGAACTCATCTGAAGTAGCACGGAGAGGGGGAAGAACACGGGAGATGACCCGTGCCAGGCGCGCTCGATCAACGAACTTCCACTCTCGCACTTGGGTCCGGGCTGGGCGGTCGCCGTGACAGCACCGCATCTTCACCGAGAGTGTAGGACCGCGTTCGGTTTGGCGGGCTCTCTCTACTAGCCTCAGGAACACTTCGGTCCCGCTCGCACGGTTCTCCGCCATCCTGCGGATCGATTGCCAGAATGCGGCCTGCGGCGGACCCCCGTAGGTGTGTCTCACTCCGTAGAGGGGCGGAACCACTCCCGCGTTGGTCTCGACGGCGGTGATAGCGGCAACCTCCAATTGGTCGGGGCGGCGGACGTTGGGTACAACCGGGTGGAGGTCGCGTGTGGACGCGACTTCGACATTCGTTGACTCCTCGACCAGGTTCACCGTCGGAACACAGTTCGCACGGAGGGTTAGTCCCCTTACAGCCTCTGTGATCCGGGTGTCCGAGCTGGGAAGCTGTACCCGGACCTTGATGATACGGGCTGCCCGAGATGCGGCCGGGGCAAGGCCAGCAACTTCCACAAACTGGAAGCTCTCTGGGAACAGGAAGAACTCGGACAGCAACCGCTCTCCGTGAAGAAAGAGCCCAGAGTGAGGCAGAAACCCTTCGCTGTCATCCAATCCCACCGGCCGGATGGAGACATGAGAAGGTTCCACCGTGTCTCCGGGAGGGAACGCCCAGGCGAACCCAGCTCGAAGCATCGCCTCGTGGACGGGGAATACCTTCTCCGCCCCGCCATCGAGGTACAGCTCCAGGCGATCAAACCCGTTCAGGGACGAAAACATCACGCTTGGGTCGGCGTGATCGAGTCGCAACTCGAAACTGAGGCTGTCGCCTTCCATGACTGGTCCGACCACCTTGAGCGGCCAGACGGTGAGCGGACGAGTGGTCGTGAACTCGACGTCACCGTCCGGTGACCGCACTCCGCTCGGGGCCAGCCGACAGTTGCGATCAAACCTCTCCCCGTCAAGTGGCGCGTCGGCGGACGGGACAGTCTCGACGATCTGCCGTGTCGGAACAACTTCCAACGGGAACGGGTCAAGGGATGTTTGCAGGGTGCGCCGGGCTTCAACCCACGCGGCGTCGAAGCGCGAACGAGCACGGGCGACCTGGAGAGCGACAGCCTGGGCGAGCATCCGCACTTGACTGTCGAGTGGACCGAGATGCTCGGACAACGTCCGGAGGTTCTGCTCCAGGTATTCGAGTTCGCCCTGTTCATAGTCGTGGAAGGTTTTGGTGTTCATTGTTCATAGGTCCTTTCAAGTTCAAACCGCCCACCGGCTCGCAGCACGATCGCGGCTACAAACGGCTGGGGCAACGGAATGATCTCTGCCTCAATGCGGAGCCAAACCCGTGGCGGCTTAATAGAACCAGGGCGGACGCGGACTTTTTGCAGACGCGGTTCAAACAGCTCGATCTTTCTCGCGATGAGTGTGCAGAGCGAATCGAGTCGGTCGGGCCGACTTTGGATCTCGTCATCCATGTGCGGCAGGCCGTAGCCGAGAACCGACGCGGACAGTACCGGATGCTCGTCGGCAACGGCCGAGGTTCTGGAGTTCAGAATTCTCCCCAGGTCGCGGAGCAGCCGGTCTCGCGGTACCATTTCACCGGGGGTCAGATGATCTAGGAGGGTCGGGGGCCAGTCCATCGCTCGCGTCCTCGTCAGAGGTGATCGACCCGCCCCTAGCAGGGGCGGGCCTTGCTTGGTGTCAGGGTTTGCTGCGGAAGTTGATCTTCTGCTTCACAGGCTTCTGATCCAACGTGGTGTGCTGGATCTCGATCTCGGCGTAGTTCACGTACAAGATCTCGGTTCGGCCGCCGTTGGCGGCCTCGCTACTCGTCTTGATCGTCGCGATAACCGCATCGGTCAGGGTGTAGACCTCTGTCGCGACCTGCTTCCCGCCCACTGTCTTGGTGACGATGAGTTGGAGTTCCTTGATCTCCATCCCCTGTGCACAGGTAAAGAACAGGTCCGGCGATGCGCTATCGGGGAGCTTCCAGATGACGAACGACGTAGTGCGAACGGGCGTGGCGTCGAGAAACTCCCGCGTGCCGGGAACGCCGGAGCGGGAGTGGCTTACCTCAAACGAGAAGTGTTGAGCCTCGATCTTGCCGGCGTGCTCCTTGTTGTCGGCCGGCACGTCGCCCTTGATCGGGGAACCGCTTTTCGGGGTGATCGCAAAATAGATCGGCATGAGACGGACTCCGGGTGTGGATTCGCCGGGGGTGAACAAACGCGGTTTCATCCCCGGCATGTGGTGGTGCGTTACTTATTGTCGATCGGTATCGGACTCGGGGCAGAGATGTCGATGGTGACGTTGAACGACTCGACCCCGATCCAGGGCACAAGGGTCAGCTTCACATCGAACACACCGGGCTTGCCGGGGACGGGAACCACGAGGACCGTCGCGTCCTTGAGCGGCGCAAGCGGCTTGTTCACGGCGACGTACTTCATGATCCAGCCGGTCAGGAACGACTGGATATCCTCCTGCCCCCACTGCGCCCCGATCACGGTCTTGAGCATCTTCTTGACGTAGTGACCGATGCGGCATGTCGCGAGGAGGACCGGGAGGCGAGCACCGACGGCGGCCGAGGCGTTCGCTCCCTCACTATTAGTCTCCTTTGGAACGTGAGGCGAAACCGCTGCGTCGAACACGCCGTCCTTGCTCCCCTTCTTCCACTGCATCGCGATGAAGCCGAGTTCGGCGAGCGCGGGTTCGAGCAGGCCATCGACCACCGTGTCGGTCGGGGGAAATGCTGCCGTGCGACCTCCCCCGTTTTCGGGCGTGTACACATGAAGGTCCGCCACGCGACCACCGCCCTGCCAGCCGGTAATCTTGGTGGGCCAGCCCTCTTCGCCGAGGGCCACAGCGATCCGCTCGGAGAACAGGTACGCGAGGTTGCCCCAGACGAATCCCGTCGTGTCGGCACCTTCGGCCCGCTCCTCGAAGAACTCCAGCCCTTGCGCCCGGCGGGTCTTCGCCCCGTAGGGGAGCCGGGCCAAAAATCGTGGGACCATCAGCCCAACGTGCCGCGACTTCGCGGTCGCCCGGAACGCTTTCCAGTCCGTGTAGCGGTCGTCCTCGAACATCTGCTTGAGGTCACCTGGGTGCCGCATCAGCCGGGCGAAGTCGTCTACGCCGAAGAAGCTCGGCGCGGCGGGGGCTAGGACGACCGACTGAGCTTGCTCGGCGACCTCCGCCATGTGCCCGAGCAATTCCATGTCCTCGGCATCGGGGCCGAACTGCCAACCGACCACGACAAAGTTGAACGGCTCGCCGCCGAGCGTCTCGATCGGCTCGCGGCAGATCACGTCGTAGAGGCGGGTCCGCAGGATGTCGTTCTGGGAGCCAGTGTGGTCGCCGAGGACGTCCTCCCGGCTTACGTTCCACAGGTAGAGTTTCATATCCTTGCCGAGGGGGGCTTTGCGAACGAGACGCTGAACTCCCTGCCACTTCGACTCCAGTGTCTGGTAATCGGAGTGCTTCATGATCGCCCGGACCTGCGCGGACATGCGCTTCTCGATGCCCGCAACCGCCCGATCGATGCGATTCAGCACGTTGCCGTCTGTCGAGACCTCGGCAACCGCCGGAGAAATCAGTTCGGTAATCGCCGTCTCAAGTGACGTTGCCTCGCGCTCGTCGGTGTTGTTCGCGAGGATCAGTTCGAGCAGACTCTTCCCGTCCACCGTGGTGGCTTCGACAGGCTTTTCGAGCGTCTGGGTGGCCTTCTTCATTGGGTTGTACTCCTTGCTGCGGCTTTGGGGTTTGGTTGATCGCGTTAGTTCGTCCCGATGTCCGGGGTCGAGGCGAGGAGCTGTTTCAGCCCATCGACATCCCCGGCCAGGAGCTTCTTCAACTGAAGGGCGAGCGACGGGTTCTGGCGCACTTTCGTTTTGAGGAAGAGCAGCGCCTTGCGAATCTGGTCGAGTTGCTTGAGCGGCTCGACCTGCTCGACGATGAGCGCTGACCACCGGTCGGGGGTGCGGTCGAACGTCAATTTGACCGAGAGCGTGTCGCCGTCACCCGTCAAGTGGTTCGGCACGTCTAAGGTGAGGGTCGGTTCGAGTTCCCGAATCACCGAGTCGAGGTTATCCTTCGCTACCGCGACCGGCGGTTGATCGGGCGACGAGGGCGTTTCCCCGGTATAGTGGTCCATCATCAGCCCTGCGCCAGGCAGGCGGATCACCTCGGCCTGGTCGTCGGTTGGGTCTGAGATCTCCAGATTGACACGAGACTCGTTTTCGATACTCACTTGAACTCTCCTCTATTTGGGTGTTGTCAACGGAGCCAGTAGTACGTCGGGGATTGTTCTGGTGCCTGGAGGGTCAAAACCATCCATCGCTTTGTTTCTTCCGCCGCTTCTTGCTCATCTCTTTGCTCCTTGTGAAGGGGGCCATTGCTGTACTCATTCCATCAAAGGCTCGGACCACTTCCGTGCCACTCACGCACGCCACACTCGTGTCCCGCCCTCGCCTTCAGTATTTCCAACCCACCGAGCGACCGCGTGCCGATCCCGCCCGGACTTCATTTCAATCCTCCCGGCCCTGGAGCGGTAGAAGCCGGCGTACCCGTTTGCTTCGGGTCCGTGGGGCGGACCTTGTCCTGGTTCTGCGCGGTCCCGGTCAACCTAGCGCGAAGTAAAGAAGCACGTGACTGGCATTCCTCGGCCTCGGACTCGATGATGGCACGCAGACGCGTCACTTCCGTACTCTCGTCTTTTTTCATCCGTGCCTCTCGATCTGCGACCTTTCGTTCACGCCGCTCAATTTCCAAAAACTTCTTCTGCATCTCATCCGAATCGCTTTTCGCGGGAGCCGCATGAACCGTCGGCGATGAGACGACCGGCGAGCCCGCTGCTTGCGTCACGAGTTGTCGGTGCGCGAGTTCCCATCCGGCGATGCCACTGCCCGCAGTGACACCAGCAGCACAAATCACGAACAACACAAGTTTCAGGGGCCGAGTGCCGGAGGCCATGCGGGCATCGCCTAGCCCCGGAGAGTGGTGATTCGTGACAGCGACGGACCGCACCGTGTAGCCGTAGCGAATGCCCGCCCGCTCCTGCCCCGCCGGCGTGTACTCGACGTAGAACATAGCCCGCCCATCGAAACTCATGACGAGACACTTCTTCTGCTGACCGGACCAGACGCGGTTCACCGTCGCCTGGCCTTCGGGATGCAATCGGTCGTACTCAGGAAAATGACGAACGGGTTCGGAGGCATCCCCGCTCCGCAAGGCTCCAAAAGGGCCTTGCGGAGGAGTGCGTCCGAGTTCGTGCAAGATGTCCATGCCGAACCCCCTTGGTTGCGAAAGGCACGATCAACCCACCGGTGTGCCGTTCCGGGCGGCGATCCGGTTCACCACTGCTGAGCCGGACTCAACGGCACCCGATGGCGGAACCGAGGGCACGATGGCGGGTTGCTTCGGCGACTTGGGTGCCACGGCCCGGTCCGTAACGGCCCAGCGGGTCGCCCGCAAAGCCGTTAAAACGCCCCACGCCAACACGATCCAGGCACCCCACGTCCACACCGAGCCGACATCCAAACCAACGATCAGCCAGGACAAAGCCGTGAACGCGATCACAGTCCCCAAGGCTGGGAGCGTCAGGGTGGCGGCAACCGTCACGCGCTGACCCAGCGTCTGCACGCAGGTCCGCTGGCGACTGAGCATCCGGCTAATCGAAGTCCACAGGTTCTTTCCGCCAGTGGTATCGATGTCGCCGATCCGCACGAACTTTTTGGCCTTCGCAGCCTTCTCGACATCGAGGATGCCCAGCCGCACGTTGCGAGCCTGGACGCGCTGGCTCGCCCAGTAATCGGCCGTCGGACCGAAGGCGTCGTCGAAGATGCGGCTGAAATCGGCCTCCCTGAGGGACGGGATGAGCGGCAACAGGTCGAGCCGTGTCAGCACCACCAAGATGCCGGGGCACTTGCGGATCAACTGCCGCATGTTGATCACGTCGAGGTCCTGATGGACCGCGTACAGGGCGATGTTCTTGATCGCACGCATCAGCGGTGCGGGGTCGCCGCTGGTTTCCATGCGGACGCCGAACTTCCCTTCGCTGCCGGCGGTCGTAGGTTCCCACACGATCTTGCTTCCGGCGAACTTACCGATCTCTTCCCAGTCGAGTTCCTGTTCCTGGACGGCGGCCGAGCCCATGCCGAAGAGCAACTCGCACGCGATGAGTGTCGCCTGCGGCACGTCGTAGTTGAGAGGCGAGGCTTGGAGTGTCGCGATCAGCCCGAGCAGCGCCTTCGTCGCGATGGCTTGGTCGTACCGGAAGGCGTTGAACACCACGCCGAGCTGGTCGTCGGTCCCGAAGAGCTGGCGGGCGGCGATGGGGTTCAATGCGTCGCAGTCCTTGCTCCGGAGGATGTCGCCGGGTTGCGAGACGATGGCCACCAGCCGATCATCCACCTTCACGATCAGGTACTCTTCCGGTCGGCTCGGGTCGGCGGGAGCCGTCTTAGGGCACCACTTCTTCGCCTTGAGATGACCGACAGCAGTGCGGGCCTCGATTAGGCTTACCTGATTGCCGAGGTTCTCCTGGTGATACCCGCTCAGGAATTCTGCCAGCCCCGCAAGTAGCACCGACTTCCCGTCGCCGGGACGACCGATGAGCTGAACGACAGTGACCTCGTTGAACGACACGTCCAGATTCAGCATCCGCTCCCACAACCAGACCGGGACCGACTCGGGCCGGCGTCGGCCGCGGGCTGGCGCAGCCCTCGGATAGTCCTTACTCAGGACCAGATACAGGCCGACCGCCAGCGTCAGCAGGGCGGCGAGCACAAAACAGGCAGTGAACATGAGAAACTCCTTTGTGAAGAAACGATGGTAATTCGGCCCTCGGAACTCACTCTTGCGGCCCGCCAACTGTGCCGTCATGATGAATCCAAACTTCATGACATTGCGGGACGGGTTTTGGCTCTGGTGTCTGCATCCGCCGGATTTCGGCTTCGAGTTCGGAGACTCGCTGGCATAAGTCCCGGATGCACTCGACCATCTGCATGAGCGGCACATGCGACAATCGCTGCCCCTCGAAGAACGTGGGCAGGTCCGGTTGATCTGTCGTCTTGTCTGCGTCCATCTCGGTTCCCCTCGACTCGGTTGGATTGTTACATTCCTTCCGGTGTGATCCGTGCGCGTCCAGAACGGACGGGATGCCAGTCACCCCCGAACAAACGATCCGCCGCAGCGAGTGCATGTCGCGGCGACCTCGACGGCGGCCCACAGATTGGTGCAGCCGCAGGCCCACTTCTTGAGCTTGGAGCCTGGCCGTCGGAGTCCGCGAGAGGTGATGCGGCTCAGATTCAGCGCATCCTCGTTTATGCCTAGGTTGGCCACGTATATACTGAGATTGGCCGACAGTCTGGTGCTGGACCACCCGTACCGCTTCTGCGGATGCCGCTCGCAGATCAAGCCGACCGACTCGCACCGCTCCTTGAACCGGCGGTTGTGGTACTGACTCGAGGAGCAGTCCCGGACGCCGTCGAGCCAGTTGGCGTAATGCACCATTTCGTGAAGGACCGAGTTGGCCAGTTCCATCAGGCCATCGTTGACATGCTCGGCACAGAGATTGATCTCGGGAATGCGGCTCGGCTCGCCGTCTTGCCAACGGTCCGCCCAGAACCACGCACAAGCCTGGCTGCGTCCTTTGGTCTGGACAGTGATGACGGGGCGCGGGAGTTCACGATTAAACCGTGAAGCAAAAGCATCGTAGATGAACTCGGCGGTCTCAATGACTGGTTTGATGGTGTGGGATTGCATGAGAACTCCCCGGTCGCCTTGGACTCACGCATACAGAGTAAACCCGGGCGACCGGGGAGACGTGGAGACGGCGCACGGGGTTGCTTAGTCTAAGTGCAAGGAGCCGGCTCTTCGGGACGCTGACCCGCACGGCCCCGCTACCATCAGAAGTACCAGGGCGAGGAATTTCGCTCGTTTCGACATCCCAACGGCCGCCGCAGTGGGGTGGCCGCGAACGGCGCCAGTGTGACGATGAAGAGAGAATGACGTGAAACCATGACTGGAACCCCCAGGGTCGAGGGCCGATAGTCTCACGGTATCGATCGTGGATGTGACCCTCACGGGGGACATTGTCACAAGTCGATCAGAGGTCGCGTGCGGGTACGGTACGGGCCACGGGCTCAAAACCGAGCGAGGGCTATCAGCCCGTTGATCTGGACCGATTTCCTTCAGCCGGCCAATGCCGGCAGCCGCGGAATACTTCAACGGACTGCTATGCGACGAAAGTTGTTAACGTGGAAAGTGTAGCAAGTCCAGGGCAGGATCAGTCGGCAGGAATAAAGGTAGGCTCGCACCCCGTCAGTCGGAAGTGGAGGCAGCTGTAGACGCCAAGGAAGTGCATCGGATTGTTACCGGCAAGACGGACATATTCGACTACTTCGTCGTCACTGAGTTGGTCTTCGAGCAGCCTTGAATATGACAAACTGCGACCGCCATACGATTGCTCATTCTTGGAGGACAAAACATCGTCAACGAGGCCGTTGAGGGCACGAGCAAAACCAGCCCAGGTCGGCCCGCCTACAGAATGGACCCGGCGGCGTACCAACTCTACGCCAATATCCACCGCCGCATGCCCTTCGACAATCTGGGTGAATGCCCCTACCAATGTAGCCGGCCGCCTCAATCTGTCACTGAGACAAAAGGTAAGCACAGCCTCTTGAGTGATCGGCCCAAATGCATCAACGAACGGTGGTGTCTGGGCGAGACGCCCGGCCAAGCAAGAGAGCAGAAAAAGAACACCGGCCCCAGCACTCCCCTCCACGCCGGGAGTCAACCCAGCAGGGAAAAGACCGTCAGCAAGCTTGGCACCAGTCCCCGTTGGGGCTGCCACGCCATGAGCGAAGATCATATTCCAATCTCCCATCGCAGTCATTTGGCTCGCCCGATTAAGAGTAGTCATCGGCCGTTCCGCAGCCAGCCAAAGGTCGGTAATTTGGGACAGCTCTTCTGTGGCACGCTTCATCAATCGTCGTGGCGCGCTGCTATTCTCAGGGCACCAGGTGAGAACATTCAACCGGGGCGGGTTCGGAATGCACTGGCCACCTGCCCGCCCCTTGAGGTGGGAGAAAACAGCCAAGGAAGGGCTGTTGGTAATTGACCGAAAGATGCGGGCCAGTTTTCGACGACCACCAACAATTGCGGGGGCTGCCATATTCAATGAGCCGCGAGGGCAGAAGATTAGATCAGCTTCAGCGAGAGAACCTTCCCCGCCGAGTTGCGTTTCGACAGTCTCGACGACGTTGTCAATGAGTGGTCCAAAGACGGGGTTCAAACCCTGCTGATGGAAGCCGACAACGGCACTGCAAAGCGTCCGGGCGAGAATGGCCAGGGCCTTATCTGGGCCATCCAGCTTTCGTTCGTAGCGAGCCCATGCCTGTTCGCATTTGTTCTGCTCTCGAAGACCTCGTGCAAAAAGAGGAGACAGATACC
Organism: uncultured Planctomycetaceae bacterium; assembly: GCA_964650265.1. Lineage (GTDB taxonomy): Bacteria > Planctomycetota > Planctomycetia > Pirellulales > Lacipirellulaceae > CAZYQQ01. The sequence continues at coordinate 8,816 of CAZYQQ010000069.1, read as the reverse complement.
TATCCGATTGGCTTGCGGATGCATCTCGGTTGCTGGGAACATCTCCCGCCGCAACGTCCCAGACTACGCAGGATCCGGCATTGTACGCCAGCACAACTACCGGACGTCCAGAATGAGGTAGTTCATACGCACCGAGAAACGCCGCCCCAGAAGGGATCCGATGCGACCATTGATCGGGTTCAAAAGAACGGCTGAGACTATCATACAATGCTACAGGAATTGCGCGATTGGCGGGATGCGTCCCGGATTGCACTGCGGCATATGCGGCCTCCGGGACATGGGTGTGGGAAGTGCATTCCGCTTCAAACAGAGCTTTCCAAGAACTTTCTGTAGTGGAACGAAATTCTGTCCAGGAAATGCCAGCTTCATGTTCATTTGGTTTCGGATCGGGGCAGTATGACCGCGGTTCCAGAGTGCCGCCAGGAGCGATCGCTGGCAGCGTGGGTGACGGCCGTGCCATGGCGTTCAATGCCATTCTGGCTGAGAAGCCTTCTAGGTAACGGGCAATGGTGAAGATGATTCGTTCCCGCTCGACATCTGCTGCTGGAAGACACCGTGCGAGAGCAGTGATTGCCCATGTGAAGAAACCCCATGCTTGCTTTTCATCAAACACTTGGCGTTGCAGCAGGTTAATGTACGACCGCTGCGCCTCCAGGGATTCCAACACGCAGCCACCGACATGTAGTACTTCTTTGGAATTCGGTTCGTCCGGGCAAGTTCCCACCGCCCGGAGCCAGAATGCCATGCAATCTCGTACGCCAACTTGATCAAGAGATTGCCCATGATACTCTAAGAATGTCTGAAGCAAAAGAATGGTTGATTCCCAGTCATCTGGGTGGCAGGCCGCTAACCAACAGGTAAGCAGATTCATCTGTTGTGCAGAGTCATATCCACACTCTTCGCGAAGCCAGTCAAGGTTTTCTCGGAGTTCATCGGGTTCGAACGACTCTGTTCTGGAACCGATTGGCCTTCCAAAGAAGAATGCGTACAGCCCCCGCCAAACCGCTTCGGGATGGCCGCACTCAAGGTGAAAGCCAGCGCTTATAGTGAGACAGAACGCTGCTCCGGCCGCAGCTCCGAACGACTGCGGCTCGGCATTCTTCAAGAGTTGCCGAATCCCCAGGCAAAACCGGTCGAACCCAGCCGCGCCGGAGTCGGAGTCACATGCAGCCTCAACCAACCTCACAGGAAGAGTGTGGTGGTATCCCAACAACTGTCGCCATTGTTCCAGAGCCGCGAGTCCTAGTTGCGAGATTTCAGCACCGGCTCTCTCCCGGATGGTTTGCCGGTCTGGTGGGTTGGCCGGCTCAATCCCCATATTCCGGAGTTGGCGGAGTATGTGTTCCATCGGATACCTCGACCGGCAGCGAGTTCCGCTCGCTGCCGGTCATGTCACAGCCCCAATACTGGTTACTTGAGTTTAAAGTCGAGGGTTTCGTCCTTTCCCCTGAAACCGAGCGTCATCCCCTGATCCACGTCCTTGTCCTTGAACGTGAGAGACCAGAAGTTCATGAGAGTTTCCAGCAAGGAGTTGTCAATTCTGGGATCGAGATTTTCCTTGTAGACAGGAGCAAGGTCGTCGATCATCTTGACCCAATTATTCCCCTTGTCGAAGTTGATGATCCACCCCTTACGAGCCCCGTACACGATCCGCGCGACGAGGATGGTCTCTTGCAGTTCGGTGAAGAGTTGCCTTTCAGTCTGCGTTAGCGAACCGAACATATCTCGGTTCAATTGGCTCGAAACATCCAAAGTCGCTCCGAGGTTGTCTGCGTCGCGGATCACGAATTGCAAGATCGAGTTGTCTGGGTCATCGTCCATTTTCGGGAGTTTGAATCCCGTCTTGCTGAGAGTCCAGGGACGTTCCCACAAAATCGCATTGTGGGAGATACCGGCTCGCCGACCTTTCGCCATTGCGTCTTTTGTTTTCTCGCTCTGACGAAGGGTAGTGAACGGAATGCCGTCGATGATAGCCGGTCGGCATCCCAGGCGGTGTCCTTCGAGACCTGGATGAACCGCCGTACCACTCCCAGTCGATGTGTACATCGTGAGTCGTCCGTCGAGCGCCATTGCTGTGGCAGCAGTGACAACCCCGGCACTGACTTCAACCTTGGCGAACTCCGTCCCATCTGCCGTCTTGAAGGTCAGCCTTACCAGCTTCGGAGATTCCTTGTTGGGCAGCAGCTCGTACTCGAAGTTCGGCAACCCGATGGGTTCAAACTTTTCCGCCCTCCCGATGGGGTCCGGCTCACGACCGAACAGAACACCTCCAACGCTGGGATGAATTTGCAGCCTCTGGTATTGAAGGCGATCGGGAAAAAGCCGCTGATACGGTGCCCTGGCCGCCTGCGTGATCATCAGTTGCCGGTCGAAGGCCAGGTTCGGGTTTTGCGACTGAATCTTCTGGGCGACTTGGCCCCACATATCGTCAGTCGGCGAGTCTGCCGTTGCGATCGGAATGCTGAATAGCATGCCGATCAAAACGCCAACCACCAGAAGCCGGGAGTTGAACTTCAGCCAGTGGAACATGTTGAAATCCTCCTAGAAAGTAGTAGTGGATGCGAAAGCCAAGACTTCGACCTCCGACCTGAGTCCCTTTAAAATCGACGGTTGTCCTCTGGGGGGCTACGCGATGATTTCCACACGCTGTTGGGAACGTGAAGACGGAGTTTGATTCACAGTTTACGGACCCTGTTCAAATTCTCCCTTGCCTACCAGCCGAAAAACGAGACACCCAAGTGTAGCCATGCCGAGTTGGCAAACATATACGGCAACCCTCCGAACGTCGCGCGCACCAAGCCCATGAGGTAGCTCGACTGCGATCGACGGGTCCGGCATTGTTGCCGTTCCAGGTGGCGGGAGTTCAGGCACATGTCCAGTCGTCAGCCCAACAGCAGCGAACGTCCACTCATCGGGAATGTCTTCAGTGTTCGAGAAGACCAGCCAAGCCTTCTCTCCATCGGCGCTAATCTCCAGTGCAAGCTGTACGTTTGCCGAAGTCCAAGCGAAAGCTGAACTCTCATCCCCCCAACGTGTCGCTGGGTCGAGTTCGAGTTCGACCCTTCGTCTATCAGCGCGGTTGGCATCGACTCGAGCCGTCCCCGCCGCCATCGCCAGGTGTCCTGGAACGTCGCGAGCTAGAACAGGACGAGACGCAGTCTCTACTGAATTGCGGATCGTGGCTTGTTGGGGAGCCAGTGGTGATGGGAATCCCAGCCAACGAGCCAACTTGGCATCGACGGCGCGCCGCTTCTCAGCGAGTCGCCGGAATCGTTCGTTCTGTTGTGTCATGGTCATTTGTTTCCTTTCCTTACTGAGCGGCTTGACGCCTTGTACCGGTTGACCGATGGAGAACCTGTCATTGCTGTCTCCGTTGTCCACTGTAGCCATGCCACGACATTGGTGAGTGGCTGCCACGCACGCGAACGACAGCGTTCGTGTTCACGTTCCACGATCAAACTCCTCAGGTCCAACATTGAGCGGGTTCAACGGGGGAACCACAATCAGCAGATCGAGCAAAACCTCCCAGGCATCCAAGTGCTCGGCGGTGATGTCTTCGTATTCATCCTGACGAAGCTTTCGGACGATCGTTTCGGTAACGGGCCGCATTCGATAGTCGGGTTCATGGTCGTGTGGAAGTTGCGGGAGGTCGTACCCTTCTGGAAAATCGACCGGACTTCCATCACGACGAATCCAGTTGGACATCAGGATCAGAGTGGCGTAATCCCCATTGTCGAGCAAATCGACGACATGGCTGTCGAAGCGCTGCTGCATGAAGGCCAAGACCTTTGACGAATCCCTACCTTTGACAAGTTTCCGGAGTTGCTCGCGTTGCCGATGCACCTTGAATGGAGGTAGCCAGCCGTTGGCGAACTCGCGCCAGATAGTAGCAACCGGCTGATACGGATCTGGTTTGCCTCCCTCGGCACCATCTTGGCCAACGGGCGTGTTTCCGTCGGCATCTGAGTTCTCACTATCATCCTCTGCCTCGTCGTCCGGATCGTCTGCTCCCGACGAGATCTCAGGCTGTTCATTGACTACTTCCGAGCGGGCAGCGTCATACTGAGCAAATGCACTATTGAACCGCTCCAATGACTGGCCAATCGCCGAGAGGTCTGCCTGCGATGGACGCGGCAGCCGACCGTCACGCATCTGCAAGAGTAACCAGTTCATGGTGCGTGCGTAGGCCAGTTCGAGGACGGTCTCCGGGGCGGCAGGTGGCGGCATCTGTTCGAGACGCATTCCGAAGATCAAAGCCAGTCGGCAGAAATCTCCGAACTGCATCCGCGCGGGGCGTTGCTTCCATTTGATCATCCGACTGACACCCATGAGTCTTGCGACTTCGCCCTCCCACCGGATATTGGAGATGCTGTTGGCTGCAATCTTGCCCTGGTTGTCTTGATCGATCCCTCGATTGATCTCCTCGAACTGCGATTCGGTTCGCCCCATCGCAGCAGCGGCCATTTCCTCGGCGAAGGCAGCGGTGAGAACGACGAAGGCGGCATCAGCGAATGCGTCTACGGTTGGTGTTTGCCACGAACCGTTGCCTGGAGTCGGGGGATTTTCAGGCGGCCATCGCCCGACACTCACTTGGGTCTTCTTTCCGTTGACCTTCTCAAACACGCGAAACGGCGGCCAGGCAATGCTAGCAGGCCAACCCTCCGGCCTTGGGAAGGCTGGTTTTGTGTACGGCCGAAGCATTTCCGTAACGTCGTCGGGTATCGACTGATTTTCATTGGCCACACTGCGACTCCTTGACATCACGCCATCTGTTCGATGCCTCTTGCGTCTACCGCTACCGCCCCGTCTCGCTTGAAGCCAGTTTATCCCCAATCGAGCGATGAGTGTGCGCCACGCGCACGCTCGACTGTGGTGACAGGGGGAGGACACAGAGGCGGATTATCTCCCGCTAACCTATGACTTTCCAGCAGGCTCCGACCAGGTGTGGAATATCGTCGCTGACAAAATTGTGTACTTATGAACACGTGCTTCGGCGCTTTTCAGCGCACACCGAACCTCGCGGGTATCCACGGCGCGGGACCAGCACGTGGGCAGATGGAGGAATGATGCTGTCGCAACAGCGACGATGCGGGCGCTGATGGCCGGGAACGCCGGTACTACTGCCGACTCTTTCGACTGGCAAGTCGCTGTCGATTCGTGGAACGATGGGAGGCTTCTCGGAGGGGGAACCGGGTTTGTTCGCGGCGGCGGCGTCGGATTCCGGCAGGACTGCTACGACCGCGTGTGGCCAGCGTTCAAACGCGTCGCCCAAGACCTCGCGACCGGCCCCACCATCGTTCGTGAAGACGGTTTCATGAGTGGAGGGCGGTTGAGCCGCCCTTACCGGGCTTCGATCGATGGGCGGTGCTTTCGGCGGTCGACCTGGGACGAAGGCCCGGACGCCGCGGTAGCCGTTCTCTTCGACCAGAGCGACTCGATGGCCTGCTGCCTGAACGTGTTCCTTCCAGTCGGGGCCGCGCTGGTGGATGCGCTTCGTGCCGCCCCTAATGTTGAGGTGGCCATGTGAGATGCTTTGCGTTTTTCGGACAGTCTGTTGTGCTTAATCTGGACGGCTCGGGGAGAGCAGTCCGATGTCGAAGGTCAGCGGAGATGCGGCAGCGGGTGCGGGGAGCCGTACGCGGCGGAAGTTCACGGAGGAGTTCAAACAGGACGCCGTCCAGATGCTCCTGGACGGCCATTCCGCCTCTTCGATCTGCCAGCGCCTGGGCCTGACGAGTCCCAACCTGCTGTATCGCTGGAAGCGACGAACGAGGCCGTCGTTCGGCTGCGGCAAACCGGGGCGGTGCTGTTGGTCGGGGCAATTGGCCTAACCGAGTTGGACTGTGCGCAGTCGATGCCCGGTGGCGTCGTGTTTAGCGTTGATCCCCGCGACGCCGGCAGTTCCCTGCATGTGGCCGCGAACCGCTTAAGGCGGCTGCAATAGCTTGTCGCGTTACGGGCGTTCGTGCCAGTCCCCCACGTGAAAAGGAAATCCCAGGAGAGAATGAAGGAGTGTGAAACGGATTCAATCCACAGGCAGCATGAAAGGATGACTGGCTATGAAGACCGAGATTATCATCAAGGCCGTTGTCGAAACGAACGATGAGGGGGCGAGCCTCCGGATCACCGGCGAGGTCACGCCGAACAACATAGCTTTGAGCAAACTGCCGCCCGACGTCATGGTGCATGTCACCACGGGCATGGTGCAGGCTGCCGAACACTTGGCGGATACCTACGCCAAGGTCCACCTGCTCGGGCACTTGCACGAGTTGTTTGACAATGAGAAGGAATCCGAATCGATGCCCCAGGAAGCCGATGGCGATAGCCTGCACGACAAACACCGCACGCGGTTCAGCTTGAACTAACTGACAGCGGCCAAGGAAGCCCTAAGACGCGGGCACGCGGCTATTCCATGTACCCGCCTCGTCGTACTTTCCTGTTCCTGATGTCGAATATGCCGGAGCCAAGTTGCGACACATCTAAGGAGAAACCGTGCAGACAGAGTCATCCATCTTCCTCCAAAACCCGTTTGAGGAGCATGACTTGCGGGGTTTGCAACTCGGCCACGGCCCGGAAAAAAAGTTCTAACGGTGTCTTGTCGCCCCGACTTTTCTCAGAAACAAGCCCTTCGGCGCTTTGCGCCGAAGGGCTTTCTCCATACAGGGACAAGAGTTACGTCGACGAGTGTGAAGTTCAAACGGACGATTTCCAGGATTCGTCGTTTGGCACTGACAGACGTGGTCGCTGGGAAATCATTGCCGCCTGTCACAAAATCCGGGGCCCAGGCGTCCTTGATGCTGAATGGCGGCGGGTCTGACTCGCCGTGAAGCGTCGGCAGGCCAATCGGCGGAGGAAAATCATGTCCCGAAATCTACTTGCCCTGGCGATCGGGATCGCACCTGGGACGGGTGGAATGGCGACAGCTTACCACCACGAGGAGGGTGAGTCGGTGAAACTCATCACGGCTCGGGGAAGGAAGTAGAAGGGTGCCATGAATGCCGATCTGAACGAATTGCGGCCGAGGATGATGTCTGTCGCCTACCGAATGCTAGGGAGTGTGGCGGATGCGGAGGACGCCGTGCAAGACGCCTTTCTGCGTCTGCAAGCCGCCGAGGAGGTGACCTCGCCCGAGGGGTTTCTGGTCAAGACCACGACCCGGCGGTGCATCGACCAACTGCGAGCGAACCGGCGTCGAAAGAAATATGTCGGACCGTGGGTGCCCGAACCCATTGACACCAAGGCAGGAGTACCGAACAGCGTGTTCTCCGATTCGCTTACACAGGCGTTCTTGCTGATGTTGGAACGCCTCTCTCCGGAAGAACGGGCCGCATTCCTGTTACGAACGGTGTTCGATTACGAATATGCCGAGATCGCCGAGATCCTGGGGAAATCGGAGGTTCACGTCCGGCAGATCGTCAGCCGGGCCAAGTCGCGGCTCGACCAGGACAAGCTGCGGTTCCGGCCCGCACCTCACGAAGCCGAAGGGCTGGCTGATCGGTTTATCGCCGCTTGCCGGGCGGGGGACGTGAAGCTAGTCGAACAGCTTATCACCGAAGACGTGGAAGTTCACTCCGATGGTGGGGGCAAGGTGTCGGCAGCGCGAGTCGTGATCCGCGGACGTAACCGTGCCGCCCGATTTCTGGCCGGGGTGTTCAGCAAGAAGCGTCGGGACTGCGAAATGCGCGTCGCGACGGTCAACGGCGAACCGGGGGTCGTGTTCACTTCCAGCGGCACCGTGATCCACGTCGTGTCCCTGCACATCGAGGACGGAGTCCGGGCCGTTTACATGACCAACAACCCGGACAAACTATCCCACTGGTCGGTAGCGGAGATCGAATAGGATTTATCAGTCAGGAACGTAACAAGCACAAAGACCCACGGGCGGCGGTGTCCGATACGGCCGTGGGTAAAAAATCAACAGGAGACAATCATGAACTTGGACAACATTTCACATCCCGGTAGACCGGTGCTCGACGAGTTGGTTCCATCGCGCTACGCGCTGCGGATTGGCGAGATTGATGTGCTGGTGGTCAGCGATGGGGTGCTACCACTCCCAGCCGCGATGTTGGCGCCTAACGTCGACCCGGCCGTCCGGGCGGCCTGGCTGGACGACATGTTCCTGCCGCCGGACGCTTTCGATTGGCCGCTGAACGTGGTCGTGGTGCGTAGCGGCGGGCAAACCATACTCATCGACGCGGGGTTAGGGTTGGACCCGGACTTGAATTTGCCGCGGGCCGGGCAGTTGACGCTGCGACTGGAGGCCGCCGGCATCGATCTTGCGTCCGTGACTGACGTGGTGCTTACCCACATGCACATGGACCACATTGGCGGGTTGCTCGTCGACGGGGCCAAGGACCGGCTGCGTCCGGACCTGCGAATCCATGTGGCGGCCGCCGAGGTCAAGTTCTGGGAGTCACCCGATTTCTCCCACACCTCCATGCCGCCGGGGTTCCCGGACGCGCTCCAGTCGGCCGCCAAGCGGTTCATGGAAGAGTACCGCAGCCATCTGCGGATGTTCGATGAGGAATACGAGGTGGCGCCGGGGGTGGTCGTCCGTCGTACCGGCGGCCACACCCCTGGGCATAGCGTGGTCCGCCTGGCGTCCGGCGGTGATCGGCTGACGTTCGCCGGCGACGCTGTGTTCGCGGTCGGGTTCGACCACCCCGACTGGCACAACGGCTTCGAACACGACCCCGAGGAGGCGGCCCGCGTTCGGGTGCGTCTGTTGCGCGAACTGGCGGCGACCGGCGAACTGCTGGTGGCGACCCACCTGCCGTTCCCCTCTGTCGGCCGGGTGGCGGTCGACGGCGAAGGCT
>CAZYQQ010000068.1:24235-28638 GCA_964650265.1 uncultured Planctomycetaceae bacterium | reverse complement strand
AATGTCACACTCGTGGCACGACCCCCCCCTCGAAAACGAGAAAACGGTGCCACCACGGAACAGGTCGGAAGTCGGAAACTTCCAACTTCCAACTTCCAACTTCCAACCCACCTTCGACATAGCGTTTCCTCCCGGCTCCTGGGTGGTGGCTTACCCCGCCCGACGGTCCTGCCCTGGCAACTTCTTCCCCTTGAGTTGGTAGACATAAGCCAGCACTTCGGCCACCGCGGCGTAGCTGTCGTCGGGGATCGGGTGGTTGATGTCGACTTCGCGGTAGAGGAGTTGGGCGAGCGGTTTGCGTTCGACGATCGGGATGCCATTCTCCAGGGCGAGTCGCCTGATGCGCTGTGCCAGGGTTCCCGCCCCCTTGGCGACGACCACCGGGGCACGCATCTGCTCGTGATCGTACTTGATGGCGATCGCCAGTTCCGTCGGGTTGGTGACCACGACGTCGGCCGTGGGGACCGACCCGCCGATGCGGTTGAGGACCATCTGCCGCTGGATCTGCCGCCGTCGGGCGATCATCTGCGGGTCCCCTTGCATGTTTTTCATTTCCTCGCGGATCTCCTGATGGGTCATCCGCAGGTCCTGCTCATGCTTCCACTTCTGGAAGGCGAGATCGGCCAGCGCAAGGATTAGCAAGGCGAGCCCCACCCATAGCAGGAGCCCAATCGTCAAGTCGACCAGCAGCAAGGCGATCTGCTCCACGGTCATATCGTTTGCGGCGAGCAACTGGTCGAAACGGAGGTAGACCACCGAGCAAGCGACCGTGCTGACGATCAGCACCTTGAGCAGACCAAATCCAAGCCGGGCCGCTCCTTGCAGGGAGAATATCCGCCCAAAGCCTTTGAGTGGATCAAGCCGCTTGATGTCGGGGGCGAGCCGCTCGGGAACGAACATCGGCCCCGTTTGGAGCACGCTGGCCGCGGCTCCCGCAAGTGCCAGGAGCAATAGCACGGGCAGCAGGGCGATGGCACCCCCCTGGACCAGGGCGAGTGTCTGGTTGAGGAGCGTTTGGGGGTGCCCGTCGAGGGGGGGGACGACGCCAAGTTGTCGCTCCAGCGCGCCGAAGGCGAAATGGACGATCTTGTCGCCAAGTCCTTGCAACAAGCCGGCCGCGACGAGCAGAAGCAAGGCCGAACCGAAGTCCTGACTGGAGGCCACCTGACCCTTTTCCCGCGCCTGCTGGCGCCGGTGAGGGGTGGCGTCGAACGATTTTTCGCCCGATTCTTCGGCCATGGGAGGAAGTCGTTAACCAGCGGGAAGAGGGGAGGGAAGGCTGGAGGAGGGAGGGGCGGCCACAGCCGAAGTAATGGCCTCCAAAGCGCCGGCAATCGGATCCTGAAAGGTCCAAGCCATGAGACCCATGGTCAGCATCAGGCCACCGATCGTAAGGAGCGAGTTGAGCCCGAACCCCACGGCGATCACGTTGATTTGCGGCAGCGTGCGGCTGACGAGTCCAAGGACGAGCGTGGCGAGCAACAGTGCGATCATCATCGGCGCCGCGGCGCGAATTCCGAGCTGGAAACTTTGCGTCATCAGGCCGATCATCACCTCGGTGTAGTCGCGGCCATAGAGGGCCTGGCCAGGCGGAGCCCAAACGAAGGTTTCGAGCAGAGCGCCAACGACCAGACGATGTCCCCCCAACACGACGAACAGGGCGAGTGTCGTGTACTGGATCAGCTCGGAAAAGACGTCGCTGCCCCCCTGGAACGTAGGGCTCGAGATCTCGGCGAGCGACATGCCGCTAAGTTGGCTGATGAGTTGACCGGCGACCTGGACTCCGCTGAGCAAAATCTGCATCCCAAGGCCGAGAAAGATGCCCACCAGCACTTCATTGATCAGGAGGTGCGTGAAGGAGATCAGATTCCAAGGGCTCGTGTAGGTGACGACCGACTGGAGTGGTGTGACGATCAGCGCCAGGGCCACCGCCAGGAGCGCCTTGACTCGGTGGGGAATGGTCCCTAGCTGAAACAACGGCGCGGTGGCAATGAGCGCCGCGACGCGACCCAGCACGAGTGTGAAGATCGCCACCTTGCCGAGCAGAAGAGTTTCGAACCATTCCATGGCGATCATTCCCCGTTACAAATAGTGGGGAATATCGGTCAGCAGGCGGGCGAAGTAGTCGACGAGTTGACTCATGACCCAAGGCAGGGTCCAGGCGAGAACCAAAACCATCGCCACCAGCTTTGGGACAAACGCGACGGTTTGCTCCTGGATTTGCGTGAGGGCCTGAAGCAGGCCAATCAACAGCCCAACCAACATGCCAGCGACCAGCACCGGAGCCGCCACGATCATGGCCATCATCATGGCATCACGACAGATATCGATGGCATCGTGGGAGTTCATGGACGTACGGAAGGGGGATTGTGAAACGCTGAAGAGGGCTGGACGCAAGGAATCGTGTTACAAGTAGACCTGGAAGCTTTCGAGCAGCATCTGCACGACCAGCCGCCAACCGTCGACCAGCACGAACAGCAGTAGCTTGAAGGGGAGCGAGATCAAGACCGGAGGAAGCATCAGCATGCCCATCGAGATCGTCACGCTGGCGACCACGATGTCGAGGATGACGAAGGGCAAGTAGATTTGGAAGCCGATGAGAAACGCCGTCTTGAGTTCGCTCAACATGAACGCCGGAAGCAGCGCCTGGAGTGGGACAAGGCGTTCTCCCTCATGCGGATCGTAGTAGGCATAGTTTTCGTACAGCTCACCCGTGGCGGGATCGACCTCGCTCGCCATGTAGTGGAGAAACAGCTCCACATCCTCATGGTTCTCCGTCCGCTCGATTTGCTGGGCCATGAAGCGTCGTACCGGGTCGACCGACCGTTCGAAGGCTTCCACGAGTGTGATCTCGCCGGCCGTGTAGGGGGCGATCCCCTGTTCATAACTTGCATGCCACACCGGCATCATGACCAATAGCGTGATGAACAGGGCGATCGACGTCAGCACCTGGCTCGGCGGTAGCTGCTGGGTGCCGAGCGCCTGGCGGAGCAGGCCGAGTACAACCACGACACGGACGAAGCTGGTCGTCATCAGCAGGATCGCCGGGGCGAGGCTCACGACCGTGAGCAGCAGCATGATCTGCAAGGTCGAACTGAGCCGGTCGGGGCGGGTCCATTCGTCGGGCCCGCCGACCTGCTCCATCAGGCTTTCGGCCGACACTCTCTGGGCCGAGGCCTGCGACGGAGCGACGAGCGAGAACCCCAACATCAATAGCAAGGGAAGGAGCTTAACCATGCCGGCCTCCCTGCGCACTTTGCGAATAGGCCGATGCGGCAGCGGAATAGGTTGCGGATTCCTCGCCCAGGAATCCCTTCGGAGCGGGTTCCTTGGCAAACTGTTGAAAGATCGCGTCGAATTCCTTCGATGTGCTCCCTGGTCCCGAGGCGGCACAGGCGCCGAGAATGCGAACGACCTCGTTCGGGTCGTCGACTTCGACCAGCGTTTCCGCCCCATTGGCGGTGACGTTGACCAGGATCACCTTGTTGCCCACATGAAGCAGATGGGCGAATTGCTTGTTGCCCAAGGGACAGCGGCCGAGGATTTCGACCGCCTCGCGAGGCAGGAGACGCGACGACTTCGGCATCCCCCGTTTGAGCACCCACGCGCAGACCAGGAACAGGCCCACCACCAACGCGGTGGCCGCCAAGGCGGTCGTCGCCGCGTCGCTGTTGAGCAGTGCCACTGGGGAGTTGGCTTGTGGTTCTTCGTCTTGTTGTTCGCTCTCCTCCCGCGTCGATGAGTCGCGACGTCGCAACAGCCGCGCGTTGTCGCTGGGGGGTGTTGCCGCGACTTGCTGTGGGGGAGTTTCCAGTAACTCGGTGTTGGCCGGGCTTACCGTCTGCTCGGGAACGGCGGGGGGGAGGTCGTCGGCCTGGTCATGGGAGGCCAAGTGGACTCCGTCGTTGGCCCGGACTGTGCCGTTGGCGATGGGGGCGGGAAGGACCCGTTGGCTGCCACTCTCCACCAGCGGCTCGTAGGCGGGGGAAAATTGGGCGTAGGAGGAAACCTCGTCTGCCAGTGTGACGGGTGTCAGTGTGAACAGCAGGAGAATGGTGGCGCGGCGGATCATGTCACCCCTTATGCGAGTGGTCGCGCGCCACGGGGGCGCCGACGGAAACTTCGGGGCTCTTCTATAGTGACTCGCCAAAGTGAGGGCTAGATCGTTTGGCAAGCGGATGCTAGCTGGCTGCTGAATTTATGATTTCGTAACATCAGCGCTCCATGGCATGCAGTCCTTTCCGATCCTGACAATCCTACCCGATCCTGAAAATTTGCGTCCTATTCTTCGTGCTCTTTGGTTTCGAGTGTGGTCCGCGAAAAAGGGACGTTCAACTTTTGGGAGTGACGTACAGGTGGATTGCCGAGCCATTGGTCCCAAAAGTAGAAAGTCCCCTTTTCGC
>CAZYQQ010000068.1:9145-24135 GCA_964650265.1 uncultured Planctomycetaceae bacterium | reverse complement strand
CAGGCGCTGTCCCCCACCACAAGCTCGGTTACCCGGACGCAGAAATTGTCGTTGAGCACCAGGACCTCGCCCCGTGCGATCATCCGCGAATTGACATAGATGTCGACGGGGTCGCCGGCCAGCTTATCGAGGGGGACTACCGCTCCGCGATGCAAGCGGAGGACATCCTCCAGATGCATATGGGTCCGACCGAGTTCGATCTTGAGGTCGAGCTGCACATCGCGAACCAGCTCGAGGGTCGTCACCTCGGTGGAGGCTGGTGAACCGGCGAAGTCGCGGAACTCGAAGCTGGTCACTCCGGGAGGGAGGGGCGCAGGCTCCTCGATCGAGGCCATGGCCTCTTCAGCCTGGCGCAGCAAGAGTTCAACATCGCCAGGGGTCACAGACCCGCTGGCTGGGCTGGGAGCGGAGTAAGTGGCGGCCGGTGCTTTCGATGGGCTCGGCTCGTCCAGCGGACCGGAGAGGGGAGAGTCGGACAGCAGCGCCTCGATCTCGCTCTGCGCGAGGGCGACACCTTCCAATGCTTTCGCACCGGCCGAGGTGGCAGGGGGGGCGTCTGGTGCTGGCGCCGCGGGGGCCGCCGCACCTTGCCCACCTTCCATCGAAGCCTGAGCGCGACGCAGGAGCGACTCGATTTCGTCCTGTTTGATGCTGTCGTCGGCCACGGGATTCCTTTCCCAATGAGTCGTGAAAGCCAATGAGCCGTGCAAGGTGGAGCGGCTGTTAGCGTTCCACGAAATTGAACTTGCTGAACAGGACTTCCTGCAGCATCGGTTTACCCAATGCGCGGTTGGTTTTCTCTAAAATCCGACGTTTCAGCAATCCCAGTTCGGCATCGGTCAGATCGCTCATTTCGGCGGCACTGAGAGTCATGATCACTTGCTCCCTGACACGGACCTTGTTGGCCTCGAACTGGGTTGCAAAACTTGATTCTTCGGATGCTAGCACGACGCCGAACAACTCGAAGTCGATAATCAGGGTCGTATTCGACTGGGGGTTGAATCGTGTCACATTGAATCGCCCCAAGTCGACCTCCCGCGTCGCCTTCATAGCGACAGGCGCACTTTCGCCAGTCTTGTCTTCAGACGGAGACGCTCCGTCGAAGTTGCCTTCGCGAGCAGACTTGAGGTTCCGAGCCGTAAATTCCGTATCGTGCGCCGAAGGTAGCAGCATGGCTGCGGCGACCATTTCCAAGGCAATGATGGCGCTCACAACGCCCAAGACTTTAAGGACAGTCTTCCAGGTCTTTGGTTTTGGGGCAGCAGCGGTTTCGGACATTGTTGTGATCGTGCGGCAAGGCTGTGGCAGGAACCGATGGGAGGGCCAAGTGGCCAGGACAGGCAAGAATAGGATGTTCTAGCCCCTTTGGCATCCGCCCGCCCCCCCAAGTAGGGGGACATCAGTGCTGTTCTCCAACCCGTTCATCCCACAAAAGCACTTCAACCCGTGCGTTCCGTTTGCGCTCGTCCACATTCAGCCCCTCGTCAATTGGTTCATGTGCCGCTGCCGAACCGAGGCGGACTCGCTCGGGTTCGATCCCGAGTTGCACCAAATGCTGCATTGTGTTGTAACAGCGCGTGAAAGCGAGATCCCAATGGTCTCGCACACCCGCGCTCGAATCGACCGGATGGCGCGAGGTATGTCCGCGAATCTCGATCTTTTGGGGTTTGCCCGCCAGGTTGGCCGCGATCACGGCTAAATTCTGTTTGTTTGCTTCCGACAGTTGTGCCGAGTTCTCGTCAAAGAAGATGACCCCCCCGCTTGTGGCGGCGCGGCCACGGCGGATGTCTTGCACGCGGGTATTGTCGCCGGCGGTCGAGGAGTGATTGTTTCCCCCCTTGAAGAGATTCTTGCGCTGCGAGCGAGTGGCGGCGGGGGCGATGGCCGCCAGGCTCGAGTCGGCTTCCTTGAGGTGTCCTGGCATGACTGCCGCCGCCGAATCATAGCCAAACTGCCTCCGCATCGATTCACGCATCGCCTGAAACTTTTCTTCCTGCTTCAGTTCGCTCATCGAGACGAGCATGATGAAGAAAGTCAGCAGCAGCGACATCATGTCGCCAAAGGTGACGACCCATTCGGGAACACCTGGGGGTGGGTCTTCTTCGATTGCCATGTGAGGTCTTTACGGAAGGAAGTGATCGACCGCGAGCCGTCACGCCGCCTGCTGGCGGGCGCGGACATTGGGGGCCACGAAGGTGTTGAGTTTCTGTTGGATGATTCGGGGATTCTCACCCGACTGGATGGCCATGATCCCTCGCAGGGCGATCTCCATGAGGTGGAGTTCCTGCCGGTTGGTGTACCCCAACTTTTCCGCGAATGGGAGAAAAATCACATTCGAGGCGACTGCACCGTAGAGAGTCGTGAGGAGGGCAACCGCCATGCCCGCACCGATCTTGCTCGCGTCGCTCATGTCACCGAGCATGATGACCAGCCCCATCAGGGTGCCGATCATGCCGAACGCGGGGGCAAATCGCCCCATGCAGTCGAGCAGTGCCTTGCCATCGCGATGGCGCGTGGCCACCGCGTCCATTTCGGTCCGCAAGATGTCTTCCATCACTTCGGGGCGGGTCCCGTCGACCGCCATTTGCAGGCCGAGGGCGAGGAAAGTGTTGTCGACTTCTTCCAGACGGTTTTCGAGGGCCAGCAGGCCGTCGCGGCGGGCGACCTCCGCCAGGCTCACCAGTTGGGCGATGATGGCGGTGGGGGACTCGACCTTCCAGATGAAGACCTTCCTCATGACGCGGAAGATGGTCAGGAAGGTTGGCAGGGGATAGCTGATGAGGGCGGCCGCAATCGATCCTCCGAAGACGATGAGGATCGACGGGGCGTCGAAGAAACCTCCGAACGTACCTCCCCCGATCAGGACCGCACCGATGATCAGCGCGAATCCGACGACGAGTCCGACAAGGGTGGCGATATCCATGGCGAGGTTTTAGTATTGCCCCGACCCGCGAGCAGACGCCGAGGGGATGAGCTGTTTGTGTTGCTGGTATTCGAGGGCCCGCTGGACGATCTCTTCGGGTGTCTCCGTTACGACAAGACGTTCGCCCGTGGTGAGTGTGACGTAAGTGTCTGGTCGCGATTCCACATATTTGATCAGTTCGGCGTTCAAGATGAACGGTTCTCCCCCCAGTCGAGTTACTCGAATCATTGCTTTAGGCTCCTGCGATCCTTTGCCAATCCGTCACTACCTGCGAAGGGCGAGGAGTTCGTCGAGCAGTTCCTGGGCAGCCGTGATAACCCGGGCGCCGCTACGGTACTGGGTGGAGGCGAGGATCAGCTCGATCAAGTTCTGGCCGACGTCGGTGTTCGACAGCTCGACTGCCCCCGAGGTGAGGGTGCCGATTCCTTCCCGTCCCGGCGTGCCGAAGATTGGTTCGCCCGAGTTGACCCCCACGTTGTAGAGGCTATCGCCCACTTGCTGGAGGCCCGAATTGTTGGCGAACCGGGCCATCACGACCTGGCCGATCGTCCGCTGGGCGCCATTGGAAAACTGCCCCTGGATCGTCCCGTCGTCGGTGATGATGAAGTCGGTCATCACCCCTGGGGGGAACCCATCCTGGCTGGCCACGTTGAGCGAACTGATCGGGTTGCCTTGGAGATCCGTTTCGCCGAGCGCCTTGACGCGCGAGAAATCGAGTTCCACGGCGAGGGGCGATTCGGAGGCGGTGGCGTTTCGTTGGATGCTGATGAATCGCTGCTGGGTGGAGACAAGGTCACCATGGCTGTCGAACTCCAAGAGACCATCACCCACCACGGTGCTGAGCCCCTGGAGCGGCTCGCTGTCGGCGCTGGTGGCATACCAACGATAGATGGTGGAATTGGTGTTCTTGGTTTCGAGGGTTGTTGTAATGCGGACCTTGAGTGGCAGGCCGAGCGAGTCGTAGACCACCATTTCTGTCGACGTTCCCGGGCCATTCGCCTGTTGGGTCTCGCTGAAGTTGATCGGCAGTGTCCGAGGGGCATTGCTTCCCGTGGGGGTGAACCGGAAGGCGGTGAGGGGTATCTCGATCGCGTTCTTCTCACCCAAGTTGCTTTGGACGGTGATTTTGCCATCGATGAGCGTAATGTTCCCGGCCCTTGGGAAGGGGGTGTCGGGGGTATCGGCCTCGACGTCGATGCCCATGGCGTCGCGCATGAACTCCATCAGGTCTTGCAAGGTTGTCGTCGCGGTGACGGTTAGCTGCTTGGCGGCCATGCCGACTCCCGCCTTATCGGCCGAAAAGGAGAGGGTCCCTTCCTCGAAGAAGTTCTCGATGTAGGAATCGCCGCTGCGGACGATCAGGTTGACAAGCGGCGTGCTCTCCTCGGCCGGGGGGCCGTCGAGATTGATTCTGTCGGCGGTCGACAGCACCGAACTCGGAGTCGTGTCGACATAGGTGCTCTGCGATACCGGTAGCGTATCGACCAGATGGAAGGCGCTGCTGTCGGAGGAGAGATTGCGATAGATGCGCATCTCGGTGAAGGTGATGTCGTCAGGGGGGGCCAGGTCGCCCAGGTCGACCCAGACCTTGCCTCCCGGGGAGGTCACCGGCTGAGTGCCGATCCGCGCCGTGGGGCGGGTTTCGCCCCCGGTGATCGGATTGTGATAGGTGACGTAGTAGCTGTAGCTGCCCGGGTCGATCAAGGTCGTGTCGAGCGGAGCCCCCAAGCTGCCATCGGCCACGTTATCCTGGAACGTGGTCGTCACGTTGTCGTTGATATCCGCCACGTGGCGGTAAGTGGTGCTATCGGGTTCGGTGCGATAGATTCGCCGCGCGGTCCAGGGGCCGGCACCGACGGGAATGTTCGCCAGATCGACCTGGGAGCCATTTCCCGCGATGGTGAGCTGCGGGCTCGCCTCACTCTCGAAACCGTTGCTGTCGAGGAAGACGACTCGGTAGTGAACCGTCCCGGCCCCTGGCCCGGTCCCCGCTCCGGTCGGCGTGGCGGTGCTCGTCGTGATGTTGGGGGTCGCGGCGGGCAGGAAATCGTTGATGTCGAATTCCTCTCCCGCGACCGCTTGGGGCTGGAGGATGTTGCCGTCACCCAGGACGAGCGATTGGGAGATTGCGGGAACCGCTCCCTCGTCGACCGCCGGGTTGAGGACACCGGCCAGTGTGGCATTCTTAGTGGCCGCCGCCACCCGTTCTTGCCCCAAGGGGATCTGCAGCGGGATGAACGAATCGGTGACCAGCTCGTAGTCGTCGTTCACGCCGTAGCCCAGCAGCCGCTGGCCGGTGGTGGTGACGATCTCGTTGTTCGAGTTGAGCTTGAACTGGCCGTTGCGGGTGTAGAGCCGCGATGTTCCTCCTTGAACCATCAGAAAGCCATCTCCCTGAATCGCCACGTCGAGCGGGTTCGAGCTGATCTCGATCGTTCCCTGGCTGAAGTCGGGGGTGATCGCGGCGACCTTGACCCCAAGGCCCGTTTGGCGGGGGTTGGTGCCGCCATTATTCCCGCTGGGGGCCGAACCGATGCTGATGGTTTGCAGAAACTGCGTGGCGAAAATCGCTTCGGACTGCTTGAATCCCACGGTGTTGGAGTTGGCGATGTTGTTGCCAACGACGTCGATGGTTGTCTCGGCGGCTTGCAGGCCGGTGAGGGACGTCGTCATGGCGGATTGCAGGCCCATGGAATGGCTCCTTTAACTGGTGGTCTCGATTGACTGGAACTGGGTCGAAATGGTTGGGGGCGTCGCGGTGCGGCGTTATTGACTCGGGGGTTCGATTTGGGCGACGTTGTTGAGGGTGACCGTCACGCGGCGGGCGACCCCCAGGCGTTGCGGTTGGGTGCTGAGCAGTCCCGCTCGATCCTTCGAGGCGGTGGTATCGACAAAGGTGGTCGTCTTGCCATTTGGCAGTTCTCCCACCAGTCGGCGCTCGCCGGTTCCCGAGGCGTCGGTACGATAGACGCGCTTCGAGCCGGTCGTGTCGGGGAGATTGTTGAGTTGAATCGATCCGTCGAAGTCGGTAAGGGTTCGGGTGTCGGCCTCGACCTCGAAGCTGAACTCCTGGCCGTCGGTGCCGTTCCACACGACTTCGTAAAGGTATTGGCCTTCCTCTACTTTCCCTTCGGCTGGCCCCTTGACCGCCACGGGGCCGACCGCCAGGTCGAGCTTCGGTTGCCCTCCATCGATCGACACGCGGCGGACATTCCCGGACACACGCTCCCCCTTGTCGGTGAGGGCTACCACATCGGCCCCGATCAGATTGGTGGCGCTGGCGATGTTCTGACCGAGGAGGACCGATTCGAGCGTCTCGGTCAGCCGGTCGGTTGCTCCCACTTCGCGGATTTGGCTGATCTGGGCCAGGAGCTCGGCGTTGTCGAGCGGATTGAGCGGATCCTGGTTCTTGAGCTCCGCCAGCATCAGGTTGAGAAAGGTGTCCATGTCGAGCGTGTTGAGCGCGCTCCGCGAGCCAAACGGCTGGTTTTGGGCCGACACGCCAGAATTGGATTGGACTTGGCTCATTTCACATGGTCCGAATAAGGAAAAATGCTTGGCGGAATCTCAGGCGACTGCGTTGAAACGCCCCGTCGCGTCGAATGGTGAACCAGGCCGCGTGACCTCGCTCGGGGAGTCTCGGGTGGCGGATCGTGGGGCATGGTTGAAACCAGCCGCCGAGCGACCCTGTTGACGATCGCGCGACTCTTGTTGGGCCTGCCAATCGGGTTGCCCACCCGTGCTTTCCTGGCGTACATCGACATCAAATCGTTCCACACGGATATCGAGTGCCGCCAGCCGCTCTCGCAAAGCGGGTAGATTGTCGATCAGGAGGCTCTTGGCGGCGGCTGTCTCGGTCTCGAGGCGAGCCGAAAGGACACCTTGCTGCACGCTTAATTCCACTCGCATCGCCCCCAGTTCCGGAGGGCTGAGGCGAAGCTGGACAGTGCCGCCTCGCTGATTGGCTGCTTCAAAAGCTCGCGATACCCGGCTTACAAAGCGGGAAGGATCGACCTGCGGTGATCGAGGTTCGTCAGGGGTCGAACGCGCGCTATGCTGCAACGAATCAGACGCCCCTCGTTGCGCGGCACCTACCGGTGTTGTTCGGGTTTCGCGAGAGCTTGACTCTGGTGAGGAGTTCTCGGCCAACTCGAGCGCCGGTTCGCCTTCAGCGGCTTGAGTGGCGAGATTCAGCTCGTCGGTGCTGGTTTGCAATCGATTCTCAGCCTCCGAGGCCGCTTGCTGTTGAGAGTTGCGATCCAGCAAGCTGTCACCCGCCGCCGCGACTTTGCTTGCCAGTGCTTCCGTGATCTCGATCGAACCTGCCTCGGAACCGACACTTTCGGTTAGTCGAGAGTCCTCGTCGCTGCCGGCTAGTCCGCGCGCCTTGGAACTGCGATGCAAGTGACTTGCGACAGCAGGGAGAGTTGCTTCCGTCACGCCGGCTGCCGGTTCCTCGGCCCTTGTTTCCGTGACGGATCCTTCAGGAGAGATTGGTTTATCAGGACGGGCAGATAGTTGGTTCTCGGTAGGTTCGTCAGCAAGTGCCGACTCACTAGCCTCGACGAGATCCGCGGTTTGCCCTGGGACCGGCAAAGTCGCGGCGACTTGAAGTTCGGCCGGAATCTCCTGTGGCCCGACTTCCGCCGGGTCTTGCTCGTCGACTTCCTTCGACTCCGCGCCAGTCGCTGCTTCCGAAAACTCGGCCTCGTCGGTCGAGACCGTTTCCTCTTCCCGTGTGCTCACCTTCTTGCCCGCCTCGTCGAGAGACGCACGGTCGGCGCGTGCCTCTCCTGATCCATGCTCGGCATCCGCATGCCCCTCATTGGGGGCGTTTCTTTCCGCGGGGCGGGTCGTGTCGCGTGAGGTCACTCCGTTGCGTCTGCCGACGTCTGCCAGGCTGCGATTCACCTCGCGGCGAAACTCCTCGTGGAAATCTGGCGCGCGATCGGAGTTGACGATGGATCGCGGCGTCTCCGCGGCCTTCCCTCCACCAGTTGGTAGAGACAACAAATTGGGATGTATGCGTTCCATCGCTAGTATGAACTGTTTCGTGTGAGGGGGAGCGACATCGTGTCCGGAGTCCGTGGTATGTCTCGCTATTTGCTTTTTTCGGATTGCATGCGAACTCGTTCGAGCAGGCGGTCGATTTCCGGCTTGTCGGGGAAACCTTGCATTTCCAATTGATTAATGCGGTGCAGCTCTTGCAGCTCTTCGGGAGTCTGGAATTGTTGCAGCACCTTGGCTCGTTTGTTCTCCGACATCGAGCGCAACAATAAAATGACCGTTTGTTCGCCGTCCGGTTCCTTGAGGTACATCAGCAATTCCTCCTTGGCATAGACAGGCTTGATCGCTTCGAGCCGCTCGACGACCGATCGGAGGCTTTGCTGCATGGCGAGTTCGCCTTGCTGCTTAAGTCGCCCTTCTAGCTCCTTGGCAAGGTTATCGAAGCGTTTGGTGGCCTCCGCCAGACTCTGAAAGCTGGCATCGTACTCCTTCCGACTTTGCTTAAGAGCATTGACCTTTACCTCGTAGTTCCGAAGCTTGATTTCTCGCAGTCGTTCGTACTCGTCGAGTGATTGCTCCTCGGTCGGTACATCGCGCTCCTTGAACTCTTCCTCCTCCGAGATTTCTCTGAGATTGACGTCGTGCATCAGGGCCACCATCTCGAAGAGTTTCTCGTTGGTGATCCCTCGTGTTTGCCACAAATAGGCAAGTCCGATCGCCAGCGCAATGACTGTCGCCGTTGAAAGGTAGCCGATGGCGTTGAACACTAACTTCATTTTCGTTCCACATGGACCGGTGACTCAGTGCCAGAGGTCTCGATCAGTATTTTTGACTTCAATTCTCGTCATCGCGCTCGCGCCAATGCCGCTGCGTTGCGATTTCGCCCAGCAAGACCTCCTCGCGTCGTAGCTCCTCCCGATGCCACTCTGCTTGTCTTCGCTCGTCGAGCTTATCGAGTACCCGCACTTGCTGCTCGGCTTCGGCCAGGGCTGCTCGGCGGCGGTCGACTTCCTGGGCGATCGTTTGCTGTTGATTCCTGACGATCTGCAGTTGCCCTTGCATTAGAAGTTCGTACCGCTGTGTGTCGAGTAGCCGATTCACATCAAGTGCCTCCCGCTGCATCGCACCGCGCCGCGCCTGACGGAGTTGTTCCAGTTCCGCTTGAACCGTTGTCTCTTGGCTTTCCAGAACGTTCGCCGCATGGAGTGCTTCGCCGAGCCGCTCCCGCTGGACATCGCGGTGCGCCTGGCGAAGCCGGCGGATCGGCTGGAGGGAAAATCGGTATCGGCTCATAAAGGATGTTCTTTCTCACTTAGCTCGCGGGTTGTGTGGCGGCGACCGGGGGGCCTGGTGGGGCCTGAAGCCGCGCGGCGCACTGCTGTCCGAGTTGCAGAAGTTGTTCGGTCGTCTCCCGAAGGGTGGCGCGCTCCGTGATGTCTTGCCGCAGGAAGGTCTCGATCGCCTCGCGGAAGTCGATCGCCGCGTCGACCCGGCGGTTGGTCCCCTTGCGATAGGCCCCCACGGAGATCAGGTCTTCGTGTTCGCGATAGGTTGCGAGCAGCGACCGGACGACCTGGGCCGCTTGGCGCTCCGTGTCGGGAGTAATGTCGTTCATCAAGCGGCTGATGCTCTCCAGGACGTCGACCGCGGGGAAGTGCCCCCGCGTGGCAAGTTGCCGCGACAGCCAGACATGCCCGTCGAGCAGACCACGGATCGTATCGGCGACCGGTTCGTTGGCGTCGTCCCCCTCGACCAGCACCGAGTAGAATGCCGTGATGCTCCCCTGGGCGGTCCGCCCGGCGCGCTCCACCAACTTGGGGAGGGTGGCGAACATCGACGGAGGATAACCTCGCGTGGCGGGAGGTTCGCCGGCGGCGAGTCCGGTCTCTCGCAGGGCCGTGGCAAACCGGGTGACGGAGTCGACCATCAATAGGACGTTTTTTCCCTGGTCGCGGAAATACTCGGCGATGGTGGTTGCGGTGTAAGCGGCCTGCAAGCGGAGTACGGCTGGTTCGTCACTCGTGGCGACCACGACCACACTCCGGGCAAGCCCTTCGGGACCAAGGTCGCGCTCGACGAAATCGTTGACTTCCCGGCCGCGCTCGCCGACCAGGGCGATCACATTGACGTCGGCCTGAGAATAGCGACTGAGCATCCCAAGCAGAACGCTCTTGCCGACTCCCGCGCCGGCAAAGATTCCCAATCGCTGACCAAGCCCGCAGCGCAGGAGCCCATCGATGACTCTCACGCCTGTTTCCAGGGGGCGATCGATTCGAGGGCGGTCGACCGCGCGGGGGACGTCACGTTGCAGGGAGACACGATCCATCAGCATCGGCCGTGGACGACCATCGATGGCGCGACCGTGGGCATCGACAATCCGACCCAAAAGTTGGTCGCCCACACGCAGGACCGGCGTGGTTCGTAGCAACTTGACCTTGGCCCCTTGGCGCACCCCCCCGGTGGGAGCGAAGGGATAGAGAATGGTCTTTTGCTGGCGAAATCCGACAACTTCCGCTTCGAGCGGGTCATTTCCAGCACGTTCGATACTCGCGATTCCCCCGAGTGGAGCCGGAAAGTCAGCCACTGCCACCGCGGGTCCAATCGTGTCGGCCACGCTACCCGTCAGACCCGCCGGGGTAATTCGATTCAGAATGTGATGATAGACTTCCATGTGATCCCTTAGGCGGCACTCAAGCCGTCAGCTCCTGTTCAATCCGGGCGAGCTGCGTTTCCAATCGCTGGTCGACTTCGCCAAAACGTGTCGTCACGCGGCATCCACCGCGGGTGATCGACGGATCGGCGACCACCTGTGTCGGGGCGAGATGTTGGAGCCATTGGCAAATAGAGGACGTCTCGGCCCGCAGGTGTTGGTGATCCTCTGGATTGAGGTGCAGCGTGATGTCGGCGGCTCCCACCGCCAACTCGAGCGCTTCACGGACCACGGCAGCAGAGGCCATCGGATTACGGTCAAGCTCGGAGTGGAGGATTTTTTCCGCGATGCGAGTCGCCAATCGCACACTCCCTTGCTCCCAAGCGTCGAGCCACTCCCCCCGGGCGTCAGCCAACTGGCTAGCCACGGCCTCGAGCGCCGGTTTGAGAGTTTCCATCTGACTGGCGACCTTCTCGTCGAGAATCTTTTCGATCGCTTTTTGTGCGGCATCGCGCCCCGCTTGTTCCGCTTGCTTGCGAACCTGGGCGGCTTCGGCGTGAGCTTGGGCAACGATCTTGGCTGCCTCCT
Organism: uncultured Planctomycetaceae bacterium; assembly: GCA_964650265.1. Classification (GTDB taxonomy): domain Bacteria; phylum Planctomycetota; class Planctomycetia; order Pirellulales; family Lacipirellulaceae; genus CAZYQQ01. Next base: position 12,967 of record CAZYQQ010000068.1, on the reverse strand, counting down.
TGCGCACGTGTTCCAGGTAGTCTTCGGCCTGCCCCCACAACTCTTGAAAGTTGAACGCCACCCCACGCACCTCGGGAGTCGTCGGTGTGCCGATCAAGGCGTCGCGTTTAATAATGGTGGCCAATGGCGTTCGTCGTTACGGGGTGTTGGGAATCAAAGCCTGAAGTCGCTAGTTGTCGTTGTGGCGTGCAATTCGGCCCGCGGCCTTCAACTCCGCAGCCGTATGGGCGATCCGCTGTTGTGCTTTTGTTACATCGCTTAGTCGGACCTGGGTCAGATGGTTGACTCGCCGCGTGAGCTCGCGCGCCACGTCGCTTGGCAGTTGCCGCGTCACGTGTCGCATGATCTCATCGCTCCCCCCCGCGAGGGCAAGGACGAGAGTTTGGGAGTCGGTCTGCCGGATCAGGAGGGCGAGCTCATGGCAATCCAGTTTCGCCACTTGCTCGAATTCAAATAGAGGAAGAGGTGGTGCGGTTGGTTGGGGCGTCTCCATGGCGCCCTCGTTGCGAGCATCCGAAGCCCTCATCTCCTTCACAATCGGCTCCACGCGATTCCGGGGGACGCGAAGATGGGTGACTTGTCCCGCCCAACGTGCCGGGGAGAGGGGGCGACTTCGTTGCTCGACATGCTGCCGTCGGGGGAGATTGATCTCAGTGGCCAGGCGACCATCGGAGCGGGTGAGTTCCGCCAACACCGCGTCGCGTGCCTCACGAGGAGTCCACTCGAGCATCTGACGAATCGTCTGCAAGCGGTCCGCTCGAAGCTGGCGCTGGCGCTTCTGCCTTGCAATCCAGTCGGCCAGGCTCTTTTCGATAACCTCCAGGCTCGCACGGTCCGATTCGCCTAGGTCGGCCAGACGCTCGAGGGCCGCGGCACGACGCCCCGGTGGCAATGCGGCGAGCAGAGCTGCCGCTCGCTCCGACGGCAAGTGGGAAAGTACCACCGCAACAGTCGACAGGTGTTCCCGTTCCAGGACGTTGGCCAAGGTTGGCAAGTCGCCGTGCTCCAGCCAGGCAAAGGGAGAGCCCTCCGCTAGCGCCTGGGGGGTGGAAATGGGGGGCTCCGCAGGCACTTCACTGCATGGCTGGTTGTTAAGCTTCAAGTTCAGTTCCACACCACCATCGATCTGCCGTGGGGAAGTGTCCGAACGGCGCAGTTCGCGAGCGAGCTCGGCTTGCTCCTCGGGATCAATCTCGCCCAGTTCCCGCACGGCCTGTCGCACCGCCCGTGCCTCTTGAGGAGAGAGCTGGGCGAGCAGCAGTGCAGCGGACTCGGTGTCGAGGCTGCGAACCAGCAAAGCAGCTTTGCGAATACTAGTGGTGGCGAGTGACATGCGAACTAAGGTTGTGGTAAGGGGGCATGTGGGCGTGTCATGGCGTCGTCGTCATTCAGCCAGCATTGCTAATCCATGAACGGAGGATGGCGGCCGCGGCATCGGGATTCTCGCGGACCATCTCGCTGAGATCCTCCTTGAGGGAATCCCCTTTTCTCAGTCGAAGCCGGGGGCGATCCGTCGGCTCTTCCTCATCCTCGCCCGACATGGCGGCGACCCCTGGATCTCCAGACTCGAGGCGCAGCATCGGCCTCTCCGTGCCGCCGGCATTCGGGCCACGCGGTCGGGCCACATTCCGCAGGAGGAGCAGGCTGAACGCGGCGAGTCCCAACATCGATAAGGTACTCCAGTGGGATGACGCCCAGCCCATTGCCGTCTCGCTAAAGGTGGGATCGGCCAGCGGGGCCCGGGTGGGGGTTTCGAAAAACACCACCTCGACCTGGGTGTATTCGTCCTCGCCAGGGGCAAGTCGCGGGAGCGTATTCTTGACGAAGTTCTCGACCTGGGCGCGGATCGTCTGCTCCGCGGATTGTCGCTCCGTCTCGTTAAAGTCCTCGGGAGCCGCAGCGGGATTTCGCTTCCTCCAAAAGTCGGTCAGGATGTCACTTGGGATGGCGATCGAGGCGTAAATCTTCTTAGGTACGTAGCCACTTTGGATCGTTTCCTGTTGCACCGTGCCGACCACGTTCTGCGTGTCGGTCGAGTCGCGTTCGGTCCTCGCGATGTTTTCTCGTGGGGCCAATGTCTCGGCCCCGTTGGCGGACGCACTGTTCTGGAACTGTCCTGGGGCACCCCCCCCTTCGGCCACGCGGTTTTCGATCGATTCGTTCTCGACTCGCTCGCGTGCCATCTCCGATCCCTCGGGGGTCGTTTCGAGGCGAGTCCGCCGGGAGGTGTTATCGACCTCGCCACTCACGACGATCCGCACTCCAGGAAACCATGACCTGAGCCCGTCGAGCAACTTCTGCTGATAGGTCCGTTCGATAGCGTGGCGGGCTTGGAGATAGGGGTCGTCGAACACGACATCCCCGCCAGCCTGCGATTCGTCGCCGCCACAAGTGACATTCACATCGGCCGAGGTGAGTGTCGCCTCGGAGGAGGCGATAAAATCCTTGATCGCCTTGGTCCGCTGGGCATTCAGCTCTTCATTGGGATGTGGGACCACAAAGACGGCCGCCGTGGCCCGCGGCTTACGATTGGGGCCTCGAGCGGGTTCCACGTCGAGCATCACGTTGGCGTGCTCGACCCATCGCATTTGGGCGACAAGGTGGGAGAGCTGGTTTTCCCGGACCGCTTTCGTACGGAGATTCCACTTTTCCCGCGGCTCGAAGAATCCCCCGCTATTGAGGGCCTCGTTCATGTAGCTTTGGACGTCATGAGGCAGGGCGTTTCCAGCTCCGATCGCCGCGATATAGGCTTCTTTTTGCCCTTTGGGGACGCGAATGCGATTCCCCTGGACTTCCCAGCCGGTGAGCCCCCCTTCGGCCATTGCGACTTCCATTCGCGCGATCTGCGACGACGAGAGGGGCTCCGCCCCAAACAGGTAGTCGTCGGGCCCGCTGGTTCCCGTACGAAAGAGCAGCCCCATGCTCACGACGACGATGGCCAGCAGCAGACCCGCGGTGATGCGGGCACCAGGAGTCATCGACTGAAAGAGGTCGCGCGTCTGGGCGGCTAGGTTGTTGAGGATGTCCATGGAGGGGGAGGGGTTGGGTGTCGGGTGTCAGGGGTCAGGGGCCTGAGGGGGATCAGATTTGGATGTCGCGGATTTCGCGGTAGACTTCCATTGCCTTGTTGCGAAGTTGCATTGTGAGTTGGAAGGCCAGGTCGGCTTTTTGGACAGCGGTGAGGACCTCGGCCGGGTTGACATCCTCGCCGGTAAACAGCGCCTCGACCGCCTGGTCCGCCTGGTGCTGCATCGTGTTGACTTGTTCGATCGAGCCGACCAGCAGGTCCTTGAACGACGTCTCTCCCCCCGTGGGGGCAACGCGCGACAAAGTCGTTAGGGGGGTGGCCGGCAGTGAGGTAATGCTGACGTGATTCATGACAGGCGTGGAGGATTAGGGGCGATCGTGGCTCAGGCGATGATTCGTAGCGTCTGCTGACCGAGGTCCTTGGTGATTTCCATCACCCCAATGTTGGCTTCATAGGCCCTGGTGGCTTGCAGGGCGTCGACAAATTCGCTGGTCATATCGACGTTGGGATAGCGGACATACCCTTGGGAGTCGGCATCGGGGTGTCCCGGCTGGTATTTCATCAACGGTGGGGCGGAAGACATGTTGACACTGGCGACTCTGACACCTGAACCTCCGCCGGGCGACGAAATGGCCGTGTCGGTCTGAAAGGTGACGTAGCGCGGGCGATAGGGCTCGGCTTGTCCCAGCTCGTTTCGCGTGGTCGACATATTGGCGATGTTCGACGATATGGCATTCAGCCGCGAACGCTGCGCGACAAGGCCACTCGTGCTGATGTCGAATGTGCTGAACATG
>CAZYQQ010000068.1:0-9045 GCA_964650265.1 uncultured Planctomycetaceae bacterium | reverse complement strand
GTTAGCCGACCCGTTCGCTGATGGCGGAGTTCAATTGACGGAATTGGACGCTGAGCAGGCTGATCGCCATGTTGTGCATCGATTGGTTCTTGGCGAGCTCGGTCACCTGGGCTTCGAGGCTCACGTCGTGCCCGTCGTGGTAGAGGATGTGTTTCATCGAGTCCTTGACCTCGCGCATGTCGTCATAGGAAGGGACATTCCCGGTGGATTGGGTTGCTTGCGTGCGTGTGGCGATGAGGTTGCCGGTCATGCCGGGTGACAGGTAGGGGGCTGGCGGCGGCTGACGGCGCCTTTCCATCGCCTCCTTGAGCGATTGTTGGAACCTGTCGGTCGATAAGTCACGGGTCTTGTACTCGGGAGTGTCGATGTTGGCAATGTTGCCTGCGAGGACGCCGTGGCGTGCTTGCGTAAAGTTCACCACCTGCTCCAGCAGGTTGATGGAGGATGAGGCGAGTACAGGCAGGGTCATGTCGACATTCCTCGTGTGGGGGGAACCGCCGTAGCTTGCAACACGCATGCCGAGCCGATCGCGAGCACTCTCGCAGGCCACGGCAATGCGTCGCCAGCCAGTGTCGCTTCAGGGATTGGACGCGTTTTGGCTTGGTTCGCTCGATTTCATGCGCTTGTTGCCAGTTGGCATCCGCGCATGGTGTCACCGGCAAATTTTGCCGCTGCTAGCGGCCGGATTCGCCGGTCGTCGATAAGTCAATGGAAAAGGTCCGATGGTCTCTCTTGCAGAGGGTGCATACCAGTTTCACATCGTTTCGGAAAGATGTCTCTCGCGAGGTGCCACTCCATAGAGCCGTAACTTGCTACTCAAGGTCCTGATGCCGATGCCGAGCGCCTCGGCCGTCCGCGCGCGGTGGCCATCATAGCGATCGAGAGTTGCAAGGATCGCCTGTCGCTCAATCTCTGCCAGACTGACATCATCCTGTCGTGGCCGGGCAGTGCATGCTGTCTCTCGGTACTCGGGAACATTCCCTCCCTCGCCGTCAAGCCATGGGCGAAGTCGAGACGCGGGAATGAGCGATTCGGGAGTCATCACGCAGGCACGTGTGACGACGTTTTGAAGCTCGCGAATGTTGCCGGGCCACTGGTAATCGACGAGCATCTGGCTTGCCGTGTCTTCAAACTCCTTGAGTGGCTCGCCCAACCGGCGGCTCGCTTCATGCAGAAAGTGGTTCACCAGAAGGGGAATGTCTTCCTGGCGAGAGCGGAGCGGGGGAAGTTCGATCGGCACGACCGCCAGGCGATAGTACAAGTCCTCGCGAAATCGCCCCGCGGCAATTTCCTTGGGGAGATCGCGATTGCTGGTCGCCAGAATGCGGACATCGGCCTCGATGCTTTGACTTGAACCAACCGGTTCGAACCGCTGTTCTTGCAAGACCCGCAACAGTTTCGCCTGCAGGTGGAGATTGATCTCGGTGATCTCGTCGAGCAGCAATGTCCCGCCGGCGGCCAGTTCGAACCGCCCGACACGATCCGACTCCGCCCCAGTGAAGGCTCCACGGCGGTGGCCAAAGAGTTCGCTTTCCGTCAGTTGTTCCGACAAGACGGGGCAATTGAGGCTCACGAGGTCGCACGCACAGCGCCGGCTGGCTGCGTGGATTGCACGGGCGACCAGCTCCTTGCCTGTTCCGCTCTCGCCACATATCAGGACCGTCTCGTCGGTCGGGGCAATACGGGCGATCTGCTGGCGCAGGAGCTGCATTGCCTGGCTGCTGCCCACCATCTCGCAAGCGACACCAGACGACGGACCGCGATCGAGTTGGGAGTGGTCCGGGCAAACCACACGTCCATGAGCGCAGGCTTGGGCGACTGATTCCTCGAGCCGCGCCGCATCGAACGGCTTCTCAAGGTAGTCGAACGCTCCGATGCGCATGGCCTCGACAGCGGTGCGAATGCTGGCATAGGCGGTAATCATGAGCACTTGCGCGGGGAGCTGACGCCGCGCGATTTCCGCCATGAACTCCAGGCCGTCCATCCCCGGCATTTGCAGGTCGGTGATGACGACATCAAACGGGTCGACCGCCAGCACGGCGAGTGCCTCGACGGCGCTAGCGCATGTGGCGACCTTATAGTTTGCTTGGCTCAAGACGGTCGCGATCGACTCGCGAGAGCGGGAGTGGTCGTCGACAACGAGGATCTGGTAGGGCATGCGAGCTCAATTCAAGGGAGGCGTCTAGGCTGCGGCACCCATCGCCCCGCGATGGGGAATTCGGATCGTGAAGGCGGCGCCCCCTTCGGGGCAATTGGTCACGGTGACGCTCCCACCGTGGGCTTCGGCTACGTGCGAGACAATCGCCAGGCCGAGCCCGGTGCCCGTTGGTTTTGTCGAGAAAAATGGCTCGAATAGGCGTGCTTTCTCTTCCTCCCGAATGCCCGGCCCACTGTCGGCGACTTCCAACTCGAAAGCCATCTGGCTTGCATGCGAAGTGATGACAAGTTCTCCTCCATGTGGCATCGCATCGATGGCATTGAGTACGAGATTGAGCATTGCCTTGCGGAACATTTCCCGATCGGCGTCGAGCAGAGTGTGGGGAGGGATATCGACTTCAACCTCGACTCCTTGGGCCGTGAGCTGGGGGGCGACAGAGGCAATGATTTCCTCGGCCAGTTGATCCACGAGAAAGCCCCGGCGATGAGGCTGACGATGGGCGGTGAAACTCAAGAGATCGTTCACTGTTGCATTGAGGGAGTTAAACCCTGTCTCCACTTGGGTGAGGATATCGAGGCCATCGGAATCTCCTGCAAGTCGTCGCCTGAGTAAATTCAGGTAGAGGGTGACCGGCACGAGATTGTTCTTCACTTCATGTGCCACGTGACTGGCCATTTGACCGAGGTCGGCCAGCCGATTACGACGGTTCAACTGGCGGTTCTTACGCTCGAGCTCCGCCCTGAGTTGCGCGACCTCTTCCTGCAACAACGCATGCGTTCGCTCGAGGCGCTGGGTGGCCGTATTCCAAGCGGCGAGCAGCGAGGCCAGGTCGCTCTGAACTGCGATCGACTCGCCTTCCGCTACCGGCCGAGGAAAGAGTCGTAAACCGCCTGCTTCGGCGGTTGTTTCGGCTGCTGGAGTGACGCGCTGTGACGAACGCATGAGTATGCCTGGGGGCAGGGGGGCCTGTGTGCCGGGCAACTTTTAGCGAACCGGACCACCTGGGTCCAGCCGCGTTATGCCACCAGTGCTATCAACTGGCGCGAGTGGGGGCCGAGCCTGCGGGAGATCGGCCTGGTGCTGGCGATAGGCCTCAATCGCTTGCTGAGCCTTGCCAGCTTGCTGCAATTGTCCCGCCAGGGCATTGCGATGCCCCTGGATTCGCCGCTCCTGGTCCCGCTCCATTGCGACGACCTCGGCCAGGAAGGTGCGGCACTCGTCGGCCAGGGTGGCGCATCGTTGACGGTCTTCGTGCGAACGCCATACGCGGCTATCAGGATCCTCGGCATGAAACGGGCGCAGATAGCGTTCCACTAGCTGTAACCCGTTAATCAAATGCTGTTTTGCGGCCAGCAATTGAAGGAGTTGCTGCGAATTTCCCCCTTCGACCAGTGCCTCTTGCTTGCAACCCACCGCTCGCAACTGCACCAAGAGCTGGTGCTTCTTGCGAATCAGTTCGGCCAGGTTGTCGGTGGCAAGACGGGACATGGAAACAGCGGGTAAGGGGCGGAAGGTCGGCAAGTGTCACCAGGCAAGCATTTCCTTTAGCAACATTTCCCATTCGTGGCGAGTCAGATTGGTTGTTTCGCGAAAATCGACATCCTTAGGCATGCGTTCCAGAAACTCGAGGGCATTCTTGACCCGGAGTCGCGCCTCGACCTGCTGGCCAAGTCGACGCTGGCAAGCCGCAATTTGGACCAAGGGTTCGAGGACGAAAGGATGGTCGTGAAAGAGAGTGGACACGTTGGAATAGGCTTCAATCGCATCGGAAAAACGCTCCGGAGAATCCTCAATGCGGCCCAGATGGAACAGCACGCTCCCTTCAAACATATAGCAATTGCGGAGCATCACGAGGTCGTGAGAACTCGCGGTTCCTGTCGAGCTGATCTGCTTGCGAACCGATTCGAGATGTTGATAGGCCTTTAACAGAAGGTCGCGGGCGGCACTAGCCGCCTTCTCTCGCTCATTGACCGTCTGAGCTTGTTCCAATGCCGTCAGAGGTGTTTCGGCGGCATGCCGATAGCAACTCCCCATCAGATAGGTTGCCAGGCGCGATTGCTCCGCCATGGGATAGCGCTCCACGGCCTCTTGCAATAGCCTGGCCGACTCCATGTAACGACCTTCGTCGTACAGTAGGTGGCCGAGTTCGAATAGCGAGTCTCTCCACTCGCTGCTGTCGGGTGTTTGCCCCGAGTCATTCAAGTTGGCCAGCAGTAGGCGCTCCGCCTCGCGTGGCTGTTCCAGATCACGGCACGCCTTTGCCGCGTCAAGACGCGCCCGGTAGACGGAAGCATCGTTGGGGTGAAGCTCGATGCACTCTTCCAGCGCGAGCATTCCCCGTTCGAGGTCGCGTAGTGCGAGACGAGCCTGGCCGAGTCGCAACAGGGCTTGAGCATTCCGCCGGGTCGGTTCGTTCTTCAAGTATTCGTCGAACATCCGAATGGCCTCGGTGTAGCTCTGCCCAAGAAAGTAGCACTCGGCGCTTTGCCAAACCTCGTCGGGATAGCGACTTGTGGCAAAGCGGCGACGCGCGAGTTCCTCGAATGCCATTCCCGCCTCGCGCAAGTGCAAGCGACCTTCACGAGCAGCGGTTTGTCGATTGCCAGGGGTCTCTCGTTGCGAGATAAGATAGTCTCCCCAATCGCGAAGCGTGGTGGCTCTAAGCTCCAATTGGCGCGTCCGGCTCAATAGTGGATAAAACAAATCCACCAGCTTCCGAGCCGATTCGAATTCTCGTTTCGCCACGAAATCGGCATGTGCGGCAAGTAGGCGTTGTCGCACTTCTCCCAGTGGAAGCAGTCGATTCTGATAGCTCCGTGGCTCTTCGAGGGCATCGAGGCTGCGATGATAGGCTGTCAGTGCAGCGCTAGGATTTCCATGCGTTCGCAATAAGTCCCCTTCGGCGATCGACGCGGCAATACCGACAGGCGACCCTGAAAACCGTCGACGAATTTGCTCGAACTGTTCGTAAGCCCTGGGAGTATCTCCCGCCATGATGTGGGCAAGCCCCGAAAGATAGAGTGCCTGCTCGGTGGTTTCTGAATCGGCGGGGAGACTCTCGAGCTGCTTGGTAATTCGAAGAATGGCGTCACGAAGCTCGGGGGGGAGGTCGCTTGCGGCATAATTCTTGGCGATCGATTGACGGGCCTCCGCCAGATCGAGCCGCGCGGTGGTAAGCAGGACGTGCCCCCGATTGCGATCGTTGATATGGATTTGCGATATCGCCTCACGTGCTTCAGCGAAGCGACTGAGTCCGATGAGAATATCGATGCGGTTGAGAAGAGCTTCGGAACGCACATCTCCGGTGGTCCGTGAATCATCGAGTGCTTTGTCAAAGTGCTCGAGTGCCTTGATCAGTTGGGGTTCGCTCGACTGAAGATAGGCATTCGCGATCGCCAGATGAATGGCGTTCGCATTGGGGGGATCGTCGAAAAGCAGTTCCTGCAGAATACTGGTCCCATCTTCGACCTCGCCAATCTCGATGAGGCTTTGGCCTAGTAAATGCATTCCCTCGAGTTTTCGCTCTTCGGGGAAGCCAAACGACTCTGCCTCGCGGAGATACTTCGAGGCAATCAAGTAGCCACTACGACGATGCTGAGTCGACCACTGACCCTTTGCCTCTGCCGCCTTAGCGGCGCCTAGCACAAAGAGAGGGCCTCCATACTGCTCGACTTTAAGGGCACCTCCATCGATCAGCTTAACGACTAGGATGCGCGCTTCTTCGTAGTCGTGGCGGTCGTAGGCCTCGTAGATGTCTTCAAGCGTTGGTGCCTGTTGGGCGACTGTAAGTTGGGCGATGAATAGCCACGATCCGACCGTGGCCGCGACCAGCGTCAGCAGTCCTCCCCCCACGAGCGTCGTCCGCAAACGGCTTGCGCCTGCCCACTCGCGCAGCTTGAGCACGTAATCCGAGATCGTGGCGCGCGACAGGGCTTCTTTCTCCTCCTGCGACGAGGAGGAATCCGTCGATCGTCGCGAAGGTGAAGGTGGAGCCGACACGAGTCCGTCCTCGGAATACAAGAGCGCAGGCCCGGGTTGGTGGCACCAGCGCGCAAGGTTGGGAACGGCTTGTATCTCAGCAGCGGTTTGCGGTCAATGGACGCGCGGAAACAACGAGACACGCATGCTAGCGGGTTGTTGCGGCGGGACAATAGGCTACACAGGTAGCTGCTATGCGCCGCACACGCGATCCATCATCCACCGGTTGACGTCGCCAAGCATCACCGTCGTGAGGTCGTCGTCACCAGGATATTGCCGTAAGGCGACCGAGCAACCCGCGGCATGCAGAAGCCGCAGGTCGTCGCACACCTCTTGTTGAGAGTACTGCGGACAATCGTGTGACGATGCGAGGAAGAAGGGAAATCCGCGCAAGTGCTTTAGTTGCCGCAGCGGACGATGGCTACGGGGTAATGAGCCCGCAATCGATGCCGCGCCCGCATAAGCTTGTGGGCGGTGGAGGGCAAGCCGGGTTGCCATGGTGCCACCGGCCCCATGCCCGATCAGAAAAATCCGCTTGGAATGAATGTTGTATCGCGACTCGGCAATCTCAATCGCGTCGTCGATGACTTGCTCTGCTTGCGTGATCGCATCCGACTGCTGCCGCCAGTCGAAAAGACGCCGGTCCGCCGAGGAAGCATGGGGCGCCCGGGGGGCCACCGCGACAAAGTTCTGCAAGCTGATGTGCCGCATCACCTGCGGCAAGTGCCGCTCGTTGCCCCCCGAATCGTGCAGCCACACCAGCAATGGGTAGGCGTAGCCCGACTCATAGTGCTTGGGAATAAAGGTGGCGACTGGGGAATCGGTTGCGGGCCGCGCCAGCTTCTTTGCCAGCAAGGTGCTCATCGAGGAGTCCGGGATGTGGGGGATCAAATCGGCCCAGGGGGATGAGGAAGTGGGAGGATTGCTGTCGGCGGATTGCGCTAAACGATTAATCATGGGTCCTTGCCATGCTGGGTGGGAAAAATGGCAAACGCCGGTAGGACACCGGCGCATTCGCAACGGTTAACTGCTGCTCCAAGGCGGGGTCCAACGAAACAACGTCGGCTGCGGCTCGCAACACACACGAAGATCCCCAGGGTGAGCCGGCGGGAGAGGGAGGGGGATACTGACCAAATTGAGCCGCAATCGACACGCATCTACGATGGACTCGATCATGGCTGAGAAGATCTCTTGATGTAAGTCGAAGTGGTTCACGACGGACGAGTTTCGACTGCCGATGCCGACTCTAATCGAATCGCAACTGCGATGTCAACCGCGCTGCGGACAACCCGCGGGCATGCTAGCATGCCTGCGAGATCGACCTGCAACTACACCAGCTTTGCCATCGCGGCGACCAGTTCCTTGACGGCCGATACGCTCTTCTCAAACGCCGCCGCCTCCTCGGTCGTAAGTTCTAGTTCGATAATCCGCTCCACCCCGCCCGTGCCGAGCACCACGGGGACGCCCACATAATACCCCCCGACGCCATATTCCTGGTCGCAATAGGCAGCACAGGGGATGAGCCGCTTCTTGTCGCGGACAATCGCTTCCACCATCTGGGCGGTCGCCGCGGCCGGGGCGTAATAGGCGCTGCCCGTCTTGAGCAACTCCACGATTTCGGCACCCCCTTTGCGCGTGCGGTCGACAATCTCCTCCAAACGCGCAGGGGCGATGAGCTGTGTTACCGGGATACCCCCCACCGTGGTGCAGCTTGGCAGCGGCACCATCGTGTCGCCGTGTCCTCCCATCAGCAGGGCCGAGACATCCTCGACGCTCACACCTAGCTCCAGCGCCAGAAACGTCCGGTAGCGGGCCGTATCGAGCACACCCGCCTGGCCAAGCACCCGGGCCGGGGGGAAACCCGTCACTTGCAGCGCCCGCTGGACCATCGCGTCGAGCGGGTTGCTGACGACGATCACCACGGCATCGGGGCTCGTCTGCTTCACCTCCTCGCAGACGGCGGTCATGATCTTCGCGTTGGTGCCCAACAGGTCGTCGCGGCTCATCCCTGGCTTGCGGGGGATACCAGCCGTGATGACCACGACGTCGCTGCCAGCGGAGTCGGCATAGTCGCTGGTCCCCGTAATGCGAGCATCGAAGCCGAAGACCGGCGACGCCTGCATCAGATCGAGCGCCTTGCCCATCGGCATACTACCCGCTTGGGGGATATCCAGCAGGACGACATCCCCGAGCTCGGCAGCCGCACACCAGTGGGCCGTGGTTGCCCCCACATTGCCCGCCCCGACGATGGTGATCTTTGCGCGTCGCATGTTGTGTGTTTACTCCCTTTTGCCCAAATTCACAGTTCGATAGGATGACCCTTCGAGGACCCGACTCGTCCTGAGTATCCGCGCCCGCAAGCTACGCCGCAAGGTGCCCAAAATACGGGGCAAACTGCTATCGGGTAAGCGGGGGGATTTTGGTAAGTTCGCCCCATTCCACCACTGCCCGACCTCCGTGGACTCTGCTTGCGATGAGCTCTGCCGGTAAAGAGATTCGCCCTCCGCGGCGCGACGAGCCAGCGGCTTCGGCGGTTAAGCCATCGCGACCAGCCAAGGTGCGAGACCCCTCGAGCGCCCCCCCCACTTGGGCCCGCGTGCTGGGGAGCATGCTGCTGGTGTGGCATTTGGTGTGGGTCGTGCTCTGCCCGATGGCCAACTCCGCCAAGACCAATCCCACCATCCGCCAGGTTGTGGGCCATTGGCTTCCGCGGCTCTACACCGACCCGCTCTATCTCAATGTTGGCTATGGGTTCTTTAGCCCCGATCCTCCTTTCGCAAGTCCCATTATCCAGTACAAGGTCTATGGCGAGGATGGCCGCGTGATTGCCGAGGGGAAGTTTCCCGACGCCGATCGCCTCTCGCCTCGCCTTCGCTACCATCGCCACAAAATGCTCGCCGACCAGGGGA
>CAZYQQ010000067.1:0-28782 GCA_964650265.1 uncultured Planctomycetaceae bacterium | reverse complement strand
AGTAGCCGAGGCGGGACTCGAACCCGCACGGGGATTACTCCCCACTGGATTTTAAGTCCAGAGCGTCTGCCAATTCCGCCACTCGGCCGGTGGAGAAGTTCCCCGTGGTACTGGGGAGAAGGAGTTTTCAATATAACGTCGCGCCGGCGGGGGCTCCAGGTTCGCTGGGGGCTCATTTCGAGGCGGCGAGCAGGAACGAGGGTTTTAGTGGCTCGAACGTCAGTTGGTCGAATTGGTCGGTGCCGCGGGCGATGTTGACCATCCAGACCTCCACCGAGTCGCATTGCTCGCGCAGGGCGGCGCGTAGTTCGGCGAGGTGGTCGAGCATCACGAGGTTGACGACGAGGCTCCCCCCTGGTGGCAGGCGTTGGAATGCCGCTTCGGCGATGCGGCGGACTTCGCGCCCCGCGCCGGCGATGAAGATCGAATCGGGGTTGGGCAGGTTGGCCCAGGCTTCAGGTGCCTTGCCGAGGATCGCCTCGACATTGCCTACCCCAAAGCGGCGGGCATTTTCGACGATAAGCTGTTGGTCTTCGGGATCCATTTCGATGGCGTAGACCCGACCGGCGGAGGCCAGTTGCGCCGCCTCGACGCTCACCGAGCCACTCCCGGCGCCAATGTCCCAAACGATGCTGTCGGGGCGGAGGTCCATTTGGGCTAGGGCCAGCGCCCGTACTTCGCTGGTGGTCAGCAGGCCATGCTTGGGCTGCGACTGGAGGAAGGCCTGATCGGGATTGCCGAATACCCGGGCGCCCCAGGCGTCGAGTGCCCGGTCGGGAGCATGGGGGTCGCGGATCAGGATCATCACATTCAGCGGCTCGAACTGCTGTGCGGCGATATCGACGAGCGGGGCGCGGGTGACTCGTTCGTTGCGGGCTCCCAGGTTTTCGCAGACGTAGACATCGAAATAGTCGATCCGCTTGTCGAGCAGTTCCCTGGCAATCTTGGCCGGGGGAGTCGCTTCGGTGGTGAACAGGCCGACCTTGGTCGCTGTGCGAATCTTCTCCACGACGGTCGACAGCGGATGATTGGCCAGATTGGTGAGGTAGGCCTCGTCCCAGCTCTCCATCACCCTGGCAAAGGCGAGTTGCATGCTGCTGACATGGGGGATCACCTCAAACCGCTCTTTGCCGAAGGCCTCGGTGATGTACCGGGCCAGGCCATAGAACATCGGGTCGCCGAAGACGAGGATCACCGCTTGCTTGCCTTCGGCTGTGCGAATCTGCTCGCCAAGCTGGTCGAGGCTGGCGCTCATGACGACGCGCTCGCCACGAATCTCCGCGGGGAGATGGCGGAGCACGCTGTTGGATCCCAGGATCATCTCCGCCGAGACGATGCGCCGGTTGACTGCCGGAGGGAGCGCCTCGAGCCCATCGTCGCCAATACCAATGATGGCCAGTTTCGACATGTGTGCTACTTACCTGTCAAGCTTGATCGCCAGGTCACGAAGCTGTCGGGTGTCGACAGCTCCGGGGGCTTCGGTCATCAGGTCGGTCGCCTTCTGGGTTTTGGGGAAGGCGATCACGTCGCGAATGTTGTCGAGCCCGGCGAACAGCATCACCATGCGGTCGAGCCCGAGCGCGATCCCACCGTGGGGAGGCGCACCGAACGCCAGGGCGTCGAGTAGGAATCCAAACCGGTCGCGGGCTGTCTCGGCATCGATGCCCAACAGGCCGAACACCTTGCTCTGCGTTTCCGCGTCGTGGATTCGAATGGTTCCCCCTCCCGCCTCATAGCCGTTGATCACCAGGTCGTACGCCTTGGCGCGGCAGGCGGCCGGGTCGGTGTCGAGCTGGGCCAGATGTTCGTCGAGCGGGGCGGTGAAGGGATGATGCATCGCGTTCCAGCGACGTTCCTCCTGGTCGTACTCGAACATCGGGAACTCGACGACCCACGAGAAATGCATCGCACCTGGATCGTAGAGCTTCATCTCCTGCCCCGCCTTGGTGCGGAGGGCGTGCAGAATCTTGCACGTGCTGGCCCAGTCGGCGGCGGAAAACAGGATCAGGTCGCCCGGCTCGGCGTCGAGGCGCTTAGCAAACTCGGCGAGTACTTCGTCGCTGAAGAACTTGGCGATGGTCGAGCCCAGTTTGCCATCTGCTTCGCACTTGAACCAGGCGAGTCCCTTGGCCCCCAGGCCGCGGACAAATTCCGTCAGCGAGTCGATACCACGGCGGCTGTAGGTTTCGGTCCCCTTTTTGAGGTTGATGGCGCGGACGAAGCCACCCGACTTCACCACATCCTTGAAGACACCAAAGTCGGACCGTTCGGCGAGGTCGGAGCAGTCGACAATCTCCATGCCAAAGCGAAGGTCGGGGGCATCGTGGCCAAACCGCCGCATCGCCTCGTCGTAGGTCATGCGGGGCAGGGGGAGCGCGACGTCGAGGCCCAGCACCTCCTTGGCGAGTTGCCCAATCAGTCCGTCGATGATGCCAATCACATCGTCGGCGTCGACGAAGCTCATTTCGAGGTCGACTTGGGTGAACTCCGGCTGGCGGTCGGCTCGCAGGTCCTCATCGCGAAAACAACGGGCGACCTGCACATACCGGTCGTAACCGGCGATCATCAGAATTTGCTTATAGAGTTGTGGCGATTGAGGCAATGCGTAGAAGTGCCCATGGTGGACCCGGCTGGGGACCAGGTAGTCGCGCGCCCCTTCGGGAGTGCTCCGCCCGAGGACTGGGGTTTCGACATCGACGAAGTCATGCCCGGCAAAGTAGTTGCGCATCAGTACGGTCATCCGGTCGCGGAGCAGCAAGGTCCGCTGCATGGCCGGGCGACGGAGGTCGAGGTAGCGATATTTCAGGCGAATCTCCTCCCCAGGAAGCTCCGTGACGCTTTCGCTGGGAGAGAGGGGAGGGGTCTTGGCCTTGTTGAGCAATTTGAAGTCGGTGACCCGAACCTCGATCTCTCCCGTCGCGTGGCGGAGATTCGCCATGCCGGTGGGACGAGGGGCCACGATGCCAGTCACCTGGACCACATATTCGGCCCGCAGCGACTTGCTCTCTTCGATGAGTTCGATGGGAGTGTCAGGGGGATTGAAGACGATCTGGGTGATGCCGTACCGGTCGCGGAGGTCGACAAACAGACCTCCTCCATGGTCGCGGTAGGTATCGACCCACCCGCAAACCGTGACAATCTGGCCAGAGTGGGAGGAGCGGAGTTCGCCGCAGGTATGGGTACGGAGCATGTTCTTTTGAAGGGATGGGAACGGCAGTCTAGGAGGGAATGCGATTGTAGTTGTGCGAGGGGGGGAGGAGACAGGGGGGAACGCGGGTGAGATCGACTCACCGGCACAATCGATCCATCCTCGACCGGTAGCCCTGACATTGGGGCGAGTAGCGCCCCCACGCGTCAACTTGCTAGCAGGAGAGGGCCGATTTAGTGACGAGGGGCGCGGGGGTGTGCTGCGACCGGGAACGAGGAGTCAAGACTATGTGGCGTGCATTTTTTCTGGCGCTTGGGGCTTATAGCTGCCTGCTGGGGGTCGAAGCCCTGGCCGTCGAGCGGGCCGTCCTCAAACCGCAGGTTCGCGAAGGGCAGGTCGTTGCCCCCGCACGCGAGATTTCCCCCCCCGAATGGTCACCTTGGAGCCTGATGGCGGGTGGGGCGGTCGTCTCGCTCTATTCCTTTACCATCCCCAAGCGGGTGGGGAGCTAGGTCGCCGAACCGCAAGGGTTGCCCAGGCCCTATTCCTCTCTTAATATGAACCGATTCGGCACCTGTGGTGTCTCCCAGGGGAACGTCGAGGCTGCCGACCCCCGCTGAGGGCCGCACGGCGGCGTCTCACACCCAACTAATTTCCCATTCACTACTATCTCCCATTCACTACCAGAGGCTCAATTGTGGCGACCGTGACCCCCGCGAAAACAAAGTCGGAACTGACCACAGGGGCGGACATCCTGGTCGAGGCGCTGGTACGGCAGGGGGTCGACACGATTTTCGCCTACCCGGGTGGGTGCAGCATGCCAATGCACCAGGCGCTGACCCGCTATGGCGACCGCCTGCGGACCATTCTCCCTCGCCACGAGCAGGGGGGAGCTTTCGCGGCTCAAGGGATCGCCCGGTCGACCGGCAAGGTGGGGGTCTGCATGGCCACTAGCGGCCCTGGGGCGACCAACCTCGTCACGGCGATTGCCGATGCCAAGCTCGACAGCGTCCCCCTGGTCTGTATCACGGGCCAGGTCCCGACGCGGGTGATCGGTACCGACGCTTTTCAGGAGACCCCCATCGTCGAGGTCTGCCGCGGCATCACCAAACACCACTACCTGGTGACCGACGTGAACGACGTTGCCCGGGTGGTGGCCGAAGCCTTCCTGATCGCCAATACGGGGCGTCCTGGGCCCGTGCTGATCGATATGCCCAAGGACGTGCAGATGGCGAGCTGCATTCCCGATTACGACGTGCCGATCTGCTTGCCCGGCTATTCGCCCGATCCGCCGAAGGCTCGTCCCGAGCAGATCAAGCAGGTGGCGGCTGCCATCAAGCGGGCCAAACGCCCGGTGATTTACGCCGGTGGTGGCATTGTCACGGCCAATGCCAGCCAGGAGTTGCGCGAGCTGGCCAAGATCACCGGGATTCCGGTCACCACGACCGTGATGGGGTTGGGGGCCTTTCCTGGGACTCATCCGTTGTCGCTCGACATGCTGGGAATGCATGGCAGCGTCTATTCGAACTTTGCGGTCGATGGGGCCGACTTGCTGATCGCACTGGGCGTGCGATTCGACGATCGCGTGACCGGCAAGGTCGACGAGTTCTGTAAGCACGGCAAGATCATCCACATCGACATTGATGCGGCCGAACTCAACAAGAACAAGCCATCGCACATTCCTGTTTGCAGCGAGGTCGGTTTTGCGCTGCGGGAACTCAACAAGATTGTCGAAGCGCCCGAGGACATCGCCGAATGGGTCGCGCAGTGCAAGCAGTGGAAAGAGGAGGAGCCGTTCCGCTACAACGAGCAATACGAGGGGATTCTCCAGCAGCACGCGATTCGTACGCTCTGCGAAATGACCCGCGATCGTGATCCGATCATCACCGTCGGCGTGGGGCAGCACCAGATGTGGGCTGCCCAATTCTATAAGTTCGACGAGCCGCGGCGTTGGCTCTCCTCGAGCGGCCTGGGAACGATGGGTTTTGGTCTTCCCGCGGCGATGGGGGTCCAAAGCCAATATCCCGATCGCCTGGTGGTCGATATCGATGGCGATGGGAGCATCCTGATGAACATTCAGGAATTGGCGACCCTGGCCTGCGAGAAGCTCCCCGTGAAGGTCCTCCTGCTGAACAACCAACATCTCGGCATGGTGGTCCAATGGGAAGATCGCTTCATGCAAGGAAATCGGGCCCATACCTATCTCGGCCCGATCGACAATCCCGAGTGGAGCGGGCAAGGGGATGGCATCGGCTCGACCCGCATCGAGGACCGCTATCCCAATTTCGTGCAGATTGCCAAGGGCTTCGGCTGCGGGGCGGCGTACGTCGACCGCAAGGCCGATTTGCCGGCGGCCCTCACGGAGATGATGAATTACCCCGGCCCCTTTGTGCTCGACGTCGCCACGCCGTATCAGGAGCACGTGCTGCCGATGATTCCTGGCGGAATGACGGTTCGCGACATCATCAAGCAGTAGCCGCTGGGACCCGCCGGTTCGTTAGCCAACGTTTGGAGTGCTGGCAATCTCCAGCGGGGACGTGAGATAGGGTCGCAACCACAGCGTGATTTCTTCCACCACGCCACTTTGATCGGGTAACTCGGCGACGAGCGTGTAGGTTCCGCGGTCAACCTCTGCCACGACGTCAGTGAGCCGCTGGATCACGCTTCTCGTGAATTCCTCGAGCTGGCTCGGCTGGAGTGTGCGGCTGCGAAGTTCGACCTGACCAGGGGTGCGCACCCGCTGCATCTCGATCAGGTTCCCAGCTTCGGCCTTGTAGAGTCGCCCACCGACATAGGCCCGCCGCAATTGGCCGCGACTATTGAGATGGAACACAGGGTCGTCGCCGAAATAGAAACTCACGGCCCCCGTGGCGTGGCGGCCGATCACCAGGTGGGGCTCGGACGAGAGCTGGATCTCGGCGCGGTGGACCAGGGCTCTGGCGTCGCGCATCAGGTCTTCGCGGGGGTGTTCTTCTCGCGCCATGCTTGAGCGCCTTGCCGAAGGGGTGGAGTGGTCGAAGGTGGCCATCCTCCCCCCGTCGCGCATCTTATGGCGAACAGGCCACAAGGTCGAGGGAGAGCCCTTCGCGTGCTTCGCGGACCATGTCGGCGATTTCTTCTTCCGCTTCGAAATAGGCGTCGACCACCTCGGCATCCCATTGATGTCCCGCCCCGGCCCGGAAGATCTCGCGGAGCTTGTCGAACGACATCCCCTTGCGGTAGGGGCGATCGCTCGTCATCGCATCGAAGGAATCGGCGACCGCCGCGATCCGCGCCAGGCGAGGGATGGCGGTGCCGGCCAGGCCATGAGGATAGCCAGTGCCGTCCCAGGCTTCGTGGTGGTGAAGCACCACCGGCAGCACATGCTCAAGCTGGCGGACACTACTGAGGATCTGGTATCCAAGCTGCGGATGCTGCTTGATGTGTTCGAATTCCTCGGGTGTCAATGCGCCTGGCTTGCGGAGGATCTGATCGTCGACCCCGATCTTGCCGATGTCGTGCAGCAATCCCGATAGGTAGAGCGTGTTGAGTTCCTCGGTGGGAAGTCCGAGCTTGCGGGCCAGGCAGACGGAGACGCGCGCCACCCGTTCGCTATGACCACGAGTGTAAGGGTCCTTGGCATCGATGGCCGAGCTGAGGGCACGTACCACCCCTTCGAAGAACTCGCCTTGCGACCTGAACAGCTCGACGTTGCCGGAGTGCATGCCCAGGATGGCGGCCACCGAGGAGAGGAGGCTCAACTCCAGGCTTCCCAGTTCCGCACTCCCCCGGCGAAGCTTCGACTCTTTGCGATTGAGAGCCAGCAGATAACCAATCACACCACGATTCGAGCGGACAGGTACGCTGAGTACCTCGCGGACCGTGGGAAACTCCCAGTCGAGCATCCCGGTGGTCGGCGAGTCGATGACCAGGCACGTCTCTTCCACTTCGGGGCCGAGGGATCTGAAGAAGTCGTCGAGCTCGTCAAATTCGACCGGGCTATCCCCCACGATGGTCCACTCATGGACGGGCGACTGCCCGCGCCCCTGGAAGCGGGCGAGGAGGCATTCGGTCGGGAGCACCTCATGGAGCCATTGCAGGGCCATTTCGGAAAGCCGACGCTCGTCCCCCGCCACCGAGAGATGTTCGTTGATGCGATGCAGGAGGTTGAGCTCCTCGAAGGTTTGCATCAAGTGTTGCGACAGGTTCGACAACTGGCGGCGGAGGGAGATATTCTGATACTCCTGAACCACCTGCCCGATGACCGACCGACTCAACTGTTCGACGGCCAGGGCGGGCCAGATTCGCTGGGCACGGCTCCAACGGAAGGCCTGCTCGCTCGAAATCCCAAGCGCCGACGCTGCGGCATCCAACTCGTCGACTTGCGCGACCGGCTGGGTAACAAAGGTCGACAGCGCCAGCCTGGTCGAGGTGTCGTCATTCCCGGTCGGAAGAGGGACTGCCAGCAGGGCCAGCGGGGCGCAATCCTCCACGATTTGCGCGGTTCCGCGACGGCAGATCTCTTCGCACAGCAGCCCCCACGACTCGATGTCGCATCGCAGAAAGTCGTCCCCCACCCGTTCCAACTCGCCCGTCTCGAGGTCGAAGATCGCAAAGGACTGGCGGAAGGCCTCTTCCAGCTTGCGCAGGGCGTTGAGCGTAACGGCTTCGCCGGCAGATTGCGCGGACTTGCCTTTCGCCTGCGGCGCAACAACCGTATCGGTTAGCGAGGCTGTGAGGGTCGATGTCACGTGGAGCGAATTCGCACTGCGTTCGGAAGGACGACAGCACGCCTGCCCGGCTCGAGCACGAGCCCCAAGGTGACGCGAAGTCGGCGGGGCGCGGACGATCACCCCCATCGCGACAACTTTACCCCTCAGAACGTGCCTCCGGCACGAAATGACCCGATTGGCCCCCTTCGGACACCCGAAATTTCGACCCCGGAGGCCGTGAGGGACGGCTGTAGGAATTCTGCGGGTAAGGGGCGAGGCCCAAATCCAACAGCTTTGCAACATTCCGCAGGTAAGCTGGCCTGTTACGGCTTTTCCCGCTGACGCCGATCGCGGTAGCGCTGGC
Source organism: uncultured Planctomycetaceae bacterium (assembly GCA_964650265.1). GTDB lineage: Bacteria > Planctomycetota > Planctomycetia > Pirellulales > Lacipirellulaceae > CAZYQQ01. The sequence continues at coordinate 20,579 of CAZYQQ010000067.1, read as the reverse complement.
TCGCACGTCGCAAAAACGCCTGATCCTCCGGGGAGAGATGATCGTAGCCATCGTGGTGCAGCCGGGCGAGGATGTCGTCCACACGCGCATCTTCATAGTCTTCGCGGGCCTTGCGCTGCCGCTCATACCGCTCGCGAAGCTGGTCGTAATGCTGCTCCACCAGCACCATATGCCCGGGGTCCTCCTCGAACCAGTCGTCGTCCATCAAATGGTCGTCGAGACGCGAAAGTTCGGCCTCCCGCTCCATTTCGCTCTGGTCGAACAGCCACAGGTCGCGGGAGGAGCTAACCCCTACAAACAGGCCCAAGGCACACAGCAACGCGCCGGGGGCGTAGAGATGGGGGTGGGACAACCAGAGTGCCACTCCAGCGGCCAGGAGAGTTGCTCCCAGAACCAGAGCGATCCGGCTGACGGCGACGTAGGCGGTTCGCAAGCCTGTCATTGGCCACAGCACGGCTCTTGCGGCAAGAGCCGCATCAAAGGGCCAGACAGGGAGCGAATTGACAACCAACAAGCTCGCGTTGACCCAAAGCGCGGCCTTCACGAACAGAATGAACGGAGTCCCAGTTGCTTCGAGCAGACCCAGCGGGATCAGGGGGCAAAGCAGCGGCAGAATGTGAGTTTCGTTGAGATAGACCAGCACACCCACCCCACCAACCACGACGCTGAGATGCATGATTGGCCCGGCGAGGGCCAGCAGCAGTTGGGGTTCAGGCTCGTCAGCCACATCATGGGGGGTCATCCCGCCGGCTGGCCCCAGCACGACACGCTGGATATGACCTCCAAGCTGCCATGCGCAGCCGATGTGGGCCAACTCGTGAAGCACAAGGCTCACAAGATAGATGCCCAGCGCCATGAGCCCCAATTGCGGTCGCGCTGGCATCAATGCGGCCAGCAGGGCCACAACGCTCAGCAGCAGGGTCAGGTGGAGACAGACCGAGAGGCCACCCCACCGGCCCAGCCCGACACACCAGGGTGAATCTGATTGCCTGAACATCGTGAAACCCTCGTCAGAGGGTCAATTTGCGTGAGTTGCCGACGCCGAACCGTAAAAAACAGAGAGAATGGCGCCATTCTCCGGGCTGTATCCTACCACCGCTCGGGCTGGTAGGCAAACAACTTGCCAGGGCAAACAACTTGCCATGCAGGATGCATGCCCATTCTATCGGGCCGGCAGGCGAGATCGCCAGGGCTGGCGGCATCTGGGGCTCCCCCCCGCCCGTGGGGGACTCATTCCACGGTAACACTTTTCGCCAGATTGCGCGGTTTATCGACGTCGCACCCACGGAGGACCGCGATGTGGTAGGCCAGCAATTGCAGGGGGATCGCGGTGACAATCGGCTGGACAAAGTCGGCCACCGCCGGCACCACGATCACATCGTCGGCAAGCTGGCTGGCGTGGTCGTCCCCTTCGCTCACCACCGCAATCACGGGGCCCCCCCGGGCTTTGATCTCCTCCATGTTGGCAATGACTTTGTCGTAGACCCCTCCCCGCGGGACGATGAACACGCTAGGCGTGTCTTCGTCGACCAGCGCGATCGGTCCATGCTTCATTTCGGCCGCGGGATACCCTTCGGCATGGATGTAACTGATTTCCTTGAGCTTCAAGGCCCCTTCGAGCGCCGTGGGGAAGTTGTACTGCCGGCCCAAGTAGAGAAAGGTCGAGGCTCCCGAGTAGCGAGCCGCGATCCGACGGATGTCGCTATCGGTCCGCAGGGCTTGCTCGACCTGGTCGGGGAGCGCTTCGAGCTCGTCGATGATTCGCAGTCCCGCCTCGAAGCTTAAATGACGCAGCCGACCGAAGAAGAGCGAGAGCAGCGCGAAGACCACGCACTGCGACGTGTACGCCTTGGTCGAGGCGACTCCCACTTCGGGACCCGCATGCAAATAGATCCCACCATCCGCTTCGCGGGCGATGGTGCTGCCGACGACATTGCAGATGGCCAGCACGGGGTGCCCCTTGCGCTTCACTTCCCGCATGGCCGCCAAGGTGTCGATCGTCTCGCCACTTTGCGTGACGGCCATCAGCAGGGTCTCTGGCGTGAGCGGCGGATTGCGGTAACGCAGTTCGCTGGCGTACTCGACCTCCACGGGAATCCTGGCAAACGCCTCGAGCATGTACTCGCCAACCATCGACGAGTGCCAACTTGTGCCACACGCGGTAAGGACCACCCGATCGATGGTCCGCAATTGGCGGGGTGTGAGGTTGAGCCCACCAAACACCGCGGTCGCCGCATCGCGATCGAGCCGGCCGCGCATCGCATTACGGACTGTTTCCGGTTGCTCGTAAATCTCCTTGAGCATGTAGTGGCTATAGCCGTCGAGTTCCACCTGCATGGTGCCGGCCTCGAGCAGCTTCACGTCGTGGGCCACGTCGACCGCATCGCGGTCGATCACCCGAATTGTGTTCGATGTCACCAGGGCCAGTTCGTGGTCGGCCAGGTAGACGATCTTGTCGGTGTGTCCAACCAAGGGGGAGGGATCGCTGGCGATATAGTGTTCTCCCTGCCCGACGCCGATCACCAGCGGGCTGCCGAGCCGTGCCGCGACCACCACATCGGGCCAGTCGCGAAAGACGACCGCCAGACCATACGTCCCTCGCAGTTGTGCCAGTGTGGCCTGTGTCGCCGCCACGAGGACATCGTAAGGATCGCCAAGGGGGGGCGGGTCTTCGGCCTCCTGGGCCTGTTCGAGTTCATAGGCGAGCAGATGGGCGATGACTTCGGTATCAGTCGCGGTCGAAAACTTGAACCCCAGTTCCATCAGCCGCTGCTTGAGCGGGCGGAAGTTCTCGATCACCCCATTGTGAACCAGGGCCAGGACCCCATTGCCCCCGATGTGAGGATGGGCATTCTCGTCGGTCGCGGGGCCATGGGTCGCCCAACGGGTATGGCCGATGCCGATGGTCCCCGGTGCGGGAAACTTCTTGAGCGCCTGCGCCAGCCGGTCGATGCGGCCCGAGGTCTTGGTGATCTCCAGGTCGCCGTTGCACAGGGTCGCCACCCCCGAGCTGTCGTACCCGCGATACTCCAGGCGGCGGAGGCCTTCGAGTAAATAAGGAGTGGCCTGACGAGGTCCGATATAGCCGACGATTCCACACATGGTTCTTACCCACTCCCCGCGATTGTCCCGGATGCTAGCTGCATTGTAGCGCCCGAGTCGAACAGATGCCAAGCGAATGGCGCTGGCAAGATTGAACTACCAGATTTGATCGGTTCCCGCTATCTCTACCGGCAAGGAAATCCTGCTTCTGCCAGCAGGGCCGGAACGGCTCTGCTGGCGGCCCCACCCCTCGCTGGACCCCACGATGAGCCCCTACCCGCCACGCCCCTACGTTGTGATTCCCGCCCGCTTGGGCTCGACCCGCCTGCCGCAAAAAATGTTGCTTTCCCAGACGGGCAAGGCCCTGGTCCAGCACACCTACGAGAATGCCTGCCGCTCGCGACTTGCCCAGGGTGTGATCGTGGCGACCGATCACCCCAGCATCGTCCAAGCGATCGAGCAGATTGGGGGCCGGGCCGTCATGACGAGCCCCCACTGTGCCAGCGGGACCGACCGGGTGGCCGAGGTGGCCGCCCAGCTTCCCGAGGCCGACATTTTGGTCAACGTCCAGGGGGACGAGCCGGAACTCGATCCCGCGTCGATCGATGGCCTGATCGAATCCCTGGCGGACGACATCGTCACCCCGATGGCCACACTCGCCACACCGATCCGCGACCGCGATCTCCTCGACAGCCCCGCCTGCGTGAAGGTCGTCATCGATCAGCAGGGGAGGGCACTCTACTTCAGCCGGAGCGCGATCCCCTTCGTCCGCGATGCAGAAGAGTTGCCCTTGGAAGCCGATCCTCCCCTGTTCCATCAGCACCTGGGGGTCTACGCCTATCGCCGCGATTTTCTGCTGAAGCTGGCCCACCACCCTCCCACCTCGTTGGAGCTGGCCGAAAAGCTCGAACAACTGCGCGTCCTGCAGATGGGGTATGCCATTCGCGTCAAGGTCGTGACGCAAGCCGGCGTCGGCATCGACACGGCCGAGGACTACGCGCGGTTTGTCAGCCGGGTCCGGCGTGCGGCCTAGGGGTTTTCACCTGGCGGCTCGAAATCGGGTAGAATCGTCTCCGCCGCGACAGAGACCCTCGTGGGGCGTCTCGCCACCCCACCGACATCATCCCACCTGCCCCGCGACCCATAAACTTCGCACGTGTCGACACACTCTCTTTCCACCATCGCGCGAACGACGCCTCCAAGTCTCTCCTTGGTGTGTCTCTCGGAGGCCCAGCTTCCGCTGCTCGTGACCGGCGTGGCGGGTGTGGCGGGTTACAATGCTCTCGCCTATCTCGCGGCGCGCTATCCGGGCCGTGTCGTCGGCATTCGCCAGCGCGACAACTGGCGGCTGCAAGGAGACGAGGTCGTGGCGTGTGATGCGGAGGATCGCGACACGCTGGCGCGACTGTTTGAGCAGTACCGATTTCGTTCGGTCCTCAATTGCGCCGGCAACTGTGCGCTCAAAGCCTGCGAACTCGATTCACGGCTGGCGTGGCGAACCAATGTCGAGGGGCTGTTGAATCTGCTAGTGCATGTCGTGGAGCATCGCGCGCGACTAGTCCACACCTCGATCGATCTGGTCTTTTCGGGTGCCACCGATCCAGGAGGTGGACGCAAGGAAGAGGACCCGACCGACCCGGTCACTGTCTATGGCAAGACGATGGTGGCCGCCGAACAATTGATCGCGGACTGGTGTCCCGAGGCATGCGTTGTGAGAATTTCGCTGCCGATGGGGCCAAGTTTCAATGGCCACGCCGGAGCGATCGACTGGATTCAGTCGCGCTTCGCCGCCGGACGCCCCGCGACACTCTACTACGACGAGGTTCGCACCCCCACCTACACCGATTGCCTGAATCGTGTCTTCGAGCAACTCCTTGCCGGCCAGCAGTCGGGCCTGTTTCATGCCGGGGGACCGCGGCGACTGAGCCTGTATGAGATTGCCCAGGTGGTCAATCGTGTCGGAGGATACGATCCCCATTTGCTGCAAGGGTGCTACCGGCACGAGGCGGGACCGATCCCTCCGCGCGCAGGCAACGTAGCGATGGATTCGACTAAGTTGGCCGGCCACTTTGCCGACGACCCCTTCCTCACCTGGCCAGCCGACCCCGAGTTGGTGCCGACCGGTCGCCAGTGGCACTGCGATCGCATCCGTTCGTTTGGCTCACCGCACGATCTCGAGCGATTGCTCTATCGTCCCGGTTGGCTGTAGCCGCCGCGCGCGTCTTTCTATCGGCGGAGCTCGAATGGAGTCGCACGACGGAGCATGAGCCGAACGCGCACACTTCGCAACCTCGGGCCGCGAACATTTCGCGCAAACTTCACCGAAACTTCATCATTCGTTCCAGCAATTCAGTGCGCAGCTCGGCGGCCAGAAAGAACGACCCGGTCACGCAGATCAGCCCGGTGGAGGGGGTCGCATCGAACGCGGCCTCGAGGGTTGCTTGAGGAGTGGGATACGATGCAACAACCGGCGTGGGTCGAATGGACTGCGCGGCGACCGCTTCGCGAAACATCTCCGCAAGCTGGACTTCGTCGACGGACCTGGAGTTCTCGAGATATCGCGTCGTCAGAACCCGGTCGAAGGTCCCCCCAAGTTGCCGTACGATTGCGGCAATGTCCTTGTCCTTGCTGCAAGCGATGACGAGTGTCCGTGGGGGAGGGAAATAGTCGCGGAGGGCTGCGGCCAGCGCGGCGGCCGAGGCCTCGTTGTGGGCCGTGTCGAGGACGACTGCCGGCTCACCCGGCAAGAGTTCCAGCCGACCAGGGAGAAACGCCTGCGCAAGTCCCTCGCGGCGGGCGCGCTCGTCGATCTGCCAGCCTTGCCGCTGGAGTTCATCGAGGGTCGCCAGCGCGATCGCTGCGTTGGTCCCCTGATGTTGCCCCAGCATGCGAAGACGAATCTGCGCGAGTTCGGTTCCGTCATTGGTGCGATAGTCGATCTGAGGTTCGAGCGTTTCCCGCTCGCACCGGGCCCGGTAGGTCACGTGGAAGTCGCGACCAAGTTCCATCAGTCGGCAGCCATGTTGCCGCGCCACATCGGCAATCACCTCGCGGGGCTCGGCTGTCTCCACCCCCGAGATCACCGGCACCCCTGGCTTGATGATCCCTCCCTTCTCGCGGGCGATGCTCGCTAGCGTGTTGCCAAGCTGCTTGGTGTGGTCGAAGCTGATCGAGGTGATGACGCAGACGTCGGGGAGGCAAATGTTGGTCGAGTCGAGCCTCCCCCCGAGCCCCACCTCGAGCACGACCGCCTGGCACCCTTGTTCGGAAAAATAGAGCAGCCCCGCGGCGGTCGCAATGTCGAAATAGGTGAGCGAGGGCTCCCCCGTGGGGGTCGCGCGGCGGTCGACCTCGTCGACCAGCGGACGGATGCGATCGAGCAAGCCGGCGAGGTCGGCCGTAGGAATCGGCACTCCCCCGATCGCAAAGCGTTCTTCCAGCCGGCTCAAGTGGGGCGAGCTATAGACCCCGGTGCGGTAGCCGGCCGCCGAAAGGACCGCCGCAATCATGGCCGCCGTCGAGCCCTTCCCCTTGGTTCCGGCGACGTGAATGATGGGATAATTGCGATCGGGATGTCCCAGCAGGTTGACGAGTTGCAGCATCCGGTCGAGCTTCAGTTGCCGCTCGCCGTAGGGAACGCCCGTGGTCCGCTCGTAATTGACGCGGGCCAGCAGCCACTCGATCGAATCGGCATGCTCACCTTGTGGTTGGGATGGCTCCATCGACTCACTACCTGTCGCACGCAAAGAATGTCCACCCCATAGCATGGCAGGTCGCGCAAGCGGAGGGGAGTGGGAGGCAGGCAATCGCAATGCTCTCCCCAAGGCCGCCTCGACGCTACGCCCCCTTCTGCCATAGAATACATGCTCCCCGACCCACTCCTGCCGCCAGCCCCCTCCTGCCCTTGGTCGAGTTCCAACTTCCAACTTCCAACCAACTTCCAGCTCCCAACCCCACAAACTCCCTCATGCCCCTGGTCGAGTTGCAATCCGTTCGCAAGTCGTACACCGAGCCGGGGGGAACTGTGTTGCCGATTCTCGACATCGACTATTTTGCCGTCGAGCCAGGCGAGCAGGTCGTCATCCGAGGGCGTAGCGGCTGCGGCAAAACGACGCTGCTCCACTCGATCGCCGGCCTCACGACGGTCGACTCGGGGCAGGTGAAAATCAAAGGGGTCGATGTCGCCACCAAGGCAGAGGTCGTCCGCGACCGCTTTCGTGCCCGGCATATTGGCTACGTTTTCCAGACATTCAACCTGCTGCAAGCCTTCACGGCGCTCGAAAATGTGATGCTGGGGATGACCTTCACCGGGCAACCCCGCCGTCGCGACCAGGCGCTCAAGGTGCTCGATCAGGTCGGGCTCTCCCATCGCCTCCACCACAAACCCTCGGCCCTCAGCGTCGGGGAGCAGCAGCGGGTTGCAGTCGCCCGGGCACTGGTCAACCAGCCGGTGCTCCTGCTGGCCGATGAACCGACGGCCAACGTCGACCCTGGCCATCAGCAGCAGGTGATCGACCTGTTGCGCGACACCTGCCGCGAGCACGAGATTGCCATGATCCTGGTGACCCATGCCACCGAAGTGTCGGACCAGTTCGAGCGAGTCGAACAACTCGAGGAGATCAACCAGGTGAGGCCGAAATGAACTTTTTGACCATTGCCTGGCGGAACATGGCCGACCGCAAACTCGCGTCGTTCCTTACCGGCCTGTCGATGGCCCTGGGAGTGGCGTCGGTGGTCTGCGTGATCGTGATCCACCGGATTGCCGTCGACCAGTTCGAACAGGATGCCGGCGGCTATCACTTCATCGTCGGTGGGACGGGAGGACGGCTCCAACTGGTGATGAGCACCGTCTATCATCTCGATCGTGGCCTCTATCCTATCGACTACCAACACTATCGGGCGTTCACCGACGGCAAGTACGCCCCCTATGTCGAGGCGGCGGTCCCCTATTGCCTGGGGGACAGCTATGCCCACGAGAGTGGCAAGTTCAGAGTGGTGGGAACGACCCCGGACCTGTTCGACAAGCTCGAGTACCGCCCGGACAAGAAATACGAGTTCGCCCAAGGCCGCAACTTCAAGCGTGAGAATTTTTTCGAGGCAGTCATCGGCTCGGCGGTCGCCAGGCAGACCGGGCTCAAGGAAGGAGATTCCTTCAACGCCACGCATGGACTCTCCGACGACGAAGAGGACATCCACAGAGAGAACGCCTTCAAGGTCGTCGGAGTCCTCAAGCCGAGTGGCACCGCCAACGACCGGGCGATCTTCATCAACATGGAGGGCTTCTATTTGCTCGAAGGGCATGCCGAGCCACCCGAAGAGTCCGCGCCGAGCGAGGGGGCGAAGAACTGGCTGGGGCGCGTCGCGTCGCTACTCCAGGATCTCTCCGAGGCGGAGGCCGCGGCAGACGCAGTGTCTCAGCAACCCGCCACTCGCGACCCCAGCATTCCCGCGGTGGGCTACGACAACGAGGGGAATCCGCTCGAGCCCTTGCCCGAGTCGCAGCGGAAGGTCACTTCGATTCTGGTCCTGTGCAAAAACCCGATGTTCGCCCAGGCCGCCTCGATGAGCGTCAACAAGAAGGAAACTGGCCTCCAAGCCGTCCCTCCGACCGAGGTGGTCACTCAGCTCCTCGACCGAATTGTCCTCCCCGCCCGCATTGTTTTATTGGCCCTGACCTTGCTGATTGTCGTCGTCGCCGTGATTGGCATCATGGTGAGCATCTACAATACGATGGCCCAGCGGAGCCACGACATCGCCGTGATGCGGGCCCTGGGGGCAAGCCGCACGGCGGTTCACACCATCATCATGCTCGAAGCGATCCTGCTATCGCTGCTGGGGGGGCTGGCGGGCTGGATCCTGGGGCATGTGCTGGTGGGAATCGCCTCCCCGGCGATTGAGGCCTACGCGCCGGGAGTCGATATATCGATGTGGATGTTCAGTCTCCAGGAGTTGTGGATTTTGCCCGGGATGCTGGTGGCGGCCCTGGTGGGAGGGATTTTGCCCGCCCTTACGGCTTACAACACCGATGTGGCGAAGGCCCTGAGCGGTGCCCGCTAGTCTGGGATACAATAGGGAGACGCCGGTTTCGAGACCGCGAAGGAGGAAAGCCATGAAACGTATACCGCTGATTTTGTTGGCCCTGGTGCTCCTGTTGCCGAACCTCGGCAGCGCCTGCCCCTTTTGCACCGTGGAATCGCAAACCCTGAGCGAGGAAATCGAGGGGAGCGACGTGGCGGTGATTGCCTATCTGGTGAAGCCGGCCAATGTCGACAAAGAGGGCCCCGACGCCCTGGGTGAGTATGGCGTGGTTGATCCCGATACCGGTCGCGCCCTGTTTCGAGTCGACCGGATTGAGAAAGGAGAGGAACTGCTCGAAGGGATCGAAACCTTCGAAGCGGTCTACTTCGGAGATACCGATTTCGAAAAGCCCTTCTTCATCCGGGCGATCGCCAACGAGGACAACTCGCTCGAGTGGAATATTCCGCTCCCCCTCACCCAGCTTGGCATGCAGTACATCGACGACCTCAAGACCTTGCCTGCCGGAGGGTCGGAGCGGCTCGCCTATTTTTTGAAATTCCTACAGCACGAGGACCCGCTGCTGTCGCAAGATGCCTACGACGAGTTTGCCGCCTCCCCCTACGAGGCCATCGTGGGACTCGAAGACAAAATGGACAAGCAAAAGCTCTGGACCTGGATCGACAGTCGCGACGTGAGTCCCAGTCGGCGGAGCCTCTACTTCACCATGCTCGGCGTCTGTGGCGACGCCAGCGACGCCGTTCGTCTCGAACAGATGATGCTGAGCGACTCGCGCGTGCTGAAGTCCGTGGCCGAAGCGGCTTCCGCCATGTCGATCGCCCTCGGGGGGCCGATTGGCATTCCCGTTGTCCCCGAAATGGTCGCCATGGAGGAGCGACGCCGGCAGTTGGGTTTTAGCGCCCTGGTCGGCTGCTATCTCAAGCTCCGTGGGCCCGAGGGAATGGAGGTGGTCGATGAGTATTTCCTCGCCAATCCCGATGCCGACTACACGCAGGTCTTTGCCACCTGTCTCGCCCTGCGAGTGCTGGGGGAAGAGACCGAGATCGTGCCGATGCCGCGACTTCAAAAGTCGATGCGACTGGTGCTCGACAAGCCGGAATTCGCCGAACAGGCCATCACCGACCTCGCCCGCTGGGAAGACTGGTCGGTGCTCGACCGACTGGTGGAAATGTACGAAACGGCCCCGCAGCGGACCTTCGTCAAGGAGCCGATTGTCGCCTATCTCGATCGGGCGAGCCATCAAGAAGGGGAGATCGGCACCGAGGCCAAAGCGGCGCTCGCCCGACTCGAAGAAAAAGATCCGGAGACGGTCAAGCGGGCCCGCAGCCTGCTCGCGTTCGGCTTCCTCAGAGGGGCCAGGGGGGGGGCGAGCGATGGCTCACCGACTGGCGGGACGCCAAATCCGGATACGACGTATGCGGACACCATGAAGAAAAGCCCCAATGTGCAAACCGAACTGGCCGACGAAGGAGCCGAGATTCCTCCACCGACCGCTCCCGCCACGGCGGACTTCGAGGGGTCGGCCACTATTGCCCAGGAATCGGCTCAGCCTGGTGAGGCCGAGGGGGCTGCCGACATCGCCCCGGCCAATTCCCCCCAGGACTCGAAGCTGGCGACCACTGCCGACGACGAGACGAGCCCCCGCGAAGCGGATAAACTCGATCCCGTGCTGATGGTCGCGTTGCCGCTGCTGGCCGTGGTTGGCTTCATGGGGTTGGTCTGGGTGATCTTGCGAGGGGGCGTCTAACGCGTCGGCGAACCACATGCCCTCGGCGAGCGTACCCAAACGATAGGTCTCCTTCCGGTAGTCTCTCCCCGCGCCTGGAAACTTTTCCCCAATAATGTGACGATGGCCATGAGCACAACACTAGACTCCCCACCCGCCGAGACATACGACTCGGCAGGCTCGGATGGCGACATCCTCCAGTATCGCGCGATTTACTCCGGGGCGCTGGTCGCCGCCTTACTCGGGCTATTGTCGATCGCCGTCCCCTTGGCCTTCAACGATCTTGCATCGACTCTCATGTTGACGCCGCTTCCCTTGGTGGGACTCTTCATGGGGTGGAGGGCATGGCGGACAATCCGTCTCAACTCCCACACCTACACGGGGGCCCCGCTGGCGATTGCCGGGCTCTTGATGAGCGCGCTGTTCCTGACCGCGGGGGTTGGCGCGGCCGGATATGTCTACGCCAACGAAGTGTGGGACGGCTACACCCGGACCTCCTTCTTTCAGTTCCGCCCTGGCCGCACGGAAGAGCGTGCCGGCAAGCCGATTCCCGACGATGTCGCCGCGCTCGCCGGGCAAAAGGTGTTCATCAAAGGCTACATTCGCCCCGATTCGGTCACCAGCCGCGTCGACATCGACGAATTCCTGCTCGTCCGCGACGACAATCAATGTTGCTTTGGCGACATCTCGCAGGTAAAGTTCTACGATCAGATCCAAGTCAAGCTGGCCGACAATCTCCGGATCGACGATCGCCGCAGCCTGGTCCGTGTCGGAGGAACCCTCGCCATTCACCCCGAAAGCTTGATGCGGGGTGGCCAGGTCGTTTACTTCCTTGAAGCCGACAAGGTGAAATGAGCTTGCAAGCCAGTCAGTCGAGTGCGTCGTATCCCAAGGCTCTCTTGAGTTGGGGGGCGATCGCGCTATGCGTGATGATCGGTGCGACAGGCTGCGAGGGCGAGAAAAAGTCGGCCCTCGATCTCCCATCGCAATCCGAGCTCCCAGCGCAATCCGGGGGGGCCGCAACGCAAGCGGTTGCCGCGTCGACCTCTGCTACGAAGGACGACCGTCTGCTCGACAAAACCTTCGACGACCTGAAATTCGACATCGAACCTGGTCAGCGGTTCGAGCACGACATGCTCAGCGACAATGTCGGTGAGTTGCTGGGCAAGCGGATTCGAATCCGGGGTTACATTCTCCCCACGTTCCAGCGCAAGGGGCTCACCCAGTTCATCCTGGTCCGCGACGATCAGGAGTGCTGCTTCGGGCCGGGCGCGGCCCTCTACGACTGTATTGTCGTCGAGATGCAGCCAGGTAAATCGGCCGACTTTGCGGTCAAGCCGGTCGCCGTCGAAGGGCGTCTGACCCTCCAGGAACTGATGGGGCTCGGCGACACGCACCTGGCCATCTTTCATCTCGATGGCGAGCTGGTGGAATAGGCGACTGCTTCTCGGGAATCGATCGCACGTGCCGCGGGTTGAACCGGCCGCTATCCTTCGTTGGCGTACTGCATCTGAATCTCGATGATCTGCCGGCGCTGCGCTATGAAGGCGTCAAGCAGTCGGGGATCGAAGTGCGTCCCTTTTTCCCCTTCCATAATCGTGATGCACTTGTCGAAGGAATAGGCCTCCTTATAGCAGCGCTTGGTGCTCAGCGCGTCGAACACGTCGGCAACGGCCGTAATCCGCGCTTCCAGGGGAATGTCCTCCCCTTTGAGCCCGAGCGGATAGCCACCTCCGTCCCACCATTCGTGGTGGGCCAGCGCGATCCGGGTGGCCATGTCGATGATGGGCGAACTGCCGATTTCGAGCACCCTGGCACCGATGTGGGCATGATGCCGCAAGGCGGTCTCTTCCTGGGGCGAGAGTCGTTGCAGCACCCGTTTGCCAAAGCCACTGTGCTTCTGGATCAGCTCGAATTCCGCTTCGGTCAATTTGTCGGGTTTGCGGAGGATTTCATCGGGAATGCCGATCTTTCCCACGTCGTGCAATTGGGCCGCCTGTTCGAGGCGATCGACGTACTCGGCATCGTACCCCAGCGACTGGGCGATCAACCCAGCATACCGCCCCACGCGAACGACATGGTGGCCGGTGTCGTCGTCGCGGTATTCGGCGGCCCTGGCAAGGCAGTGAAGGATATCGCGGCGCGACGCTTCGAGTTCCGCCGTCCGCTGGCGAACCGCGTCTTCCAATCGCTGTGACTGCTGGTGCAACTGATCCTGATATTTCTTGAGGGTCAACAGATTGCCGACGCGGGGCACCAGCTCGCTGGGATCGATTGGCTTGTTGAGAAAGTCGTTCGCCCCGCTGCGGAGTGCCTCGAGCCGGGCCTCCCGATCGGTCGATGCCGTGAGGATCACGACCGGGATCGTCCAGCACTTCTCGCAGCTTCGCACCTCGTGCAGGATTTGCAGGCCACTGACGTGAGGCATCATCAGGTCGAGCAGCAACAAATCGGGAGCTTCCTGCCGCACCAGGTCGACTCCCTCGCGCGAGTTCTCCGTGGCGACAAAGTTCATGTAGCCTTCCAGGTTCAAGAGTCGCCGTACGACTTTGATGTTCACCGGCTCGTCGTCGATGATGGCGATCTTGACCGCTTCGCGCGCAAACCGACACGGTTGCGATTCCGCCTCCCGTGGCGGCGCGGTCGCGGCCCCTGGCGGAACGTGATCGCGGTCAACTTGGGTAGCAAAAGCCGTCATTCCACTTACTTTGTTGAGAGTATTAAACTTCTAGTCGCTGCCGGAGTTGCCGCAGCCCGGAAAGTTGCTCTTGAACCTTGGCCAGCTTTCCCTCCTTGGCCGTTTGTTCAAGCTTCTGCGCGGGGGTCGTAAAGCAGGCGAACCCGACAGTCCCGCCGGCACCCTTCAACCAATGGGCCAATTCCGCCAGCTTTGCCGCGTCTCCCACGTCCCAGGCGGCCTGCATTTCGCTTAGCTTGCGATCGAAGGTGTCGACAAACTCGGCCACAATCTCTCGCAGCTCCTCATCCTCGGTCGGCAGCAGCGACCGAATCGGCGATACGTCGGCCGATGGCTTGTCGCGATTGGTTGGCGCATCGAAACAGGCACCCACGGTTTGAAACAACTGGGCGGCATCGATCGGTTTGGGCAAGTAGTCCGTGCAGCCCGCTTGTTCGCATTTGGCCCGATCGCCGCTCATGGCATGAGCCGTGAGGGCGATAATCGGCCCGGTGAATCCAAGGTCCCGCAGCCGTGCCGTCGCCGTGTAACCGTCGAGAACCGGCATTTGCATGTCCATCAAAATCAAATCGAACGGAGTATGGCTGGCGAGGTCGACCGCCACCTGGCCATTGTCGGCCATGCTGACCTTGGCTCCCCCCCGTTCGAGTAACAGCCGGATCAGCTTGCGATTGGTGTCGCCATCGTCCACCACCAAGATGCGTGCGCCAGCAAAGTCGACCGTCTGTTTCGTGGCGACATCGATTACGTCGGCCACCGGCTGCTGTTTGGTTGTGTGGTGTTCGATCAGGCCTGTCGCGTTGGGTGCGGCAATGCGTAGCGTGAACGTGCTTCCCTCTCCCACCGCACTTTCCACTTCAAGCCCGCCCCCCAAGGCGGCGGCGATGCGACGGCTGATGGAAAGCCCAAGCCCAGTCCCTCCGAACTGCCGAGTGACCGAATCGTCGGCCTGGACGAACGGCTGGAAAATCGTCTCTAGCTTGTCGCTCGGGATGCCAATTCCGGTATCGCGGACCTCGACCACCAGTTGGCGTTCGTCTTGCACCTCGTCGATTCGGGCGACAATCTTCACCGACCCCTGGTTGGTGAACTTGATCGCATTTCCCACCAGGTTGAGCAGCAGTTGCTTGAATCGATAGGGGTCGCTGTCGAGCGCGTCGGGAATCGGTCCGTCCCAGCGGTAGTCGAGTTTGATCCCCTTCTCGGTGGCTCCCACCCGCAGCATCGAAACCGTGTCGGAGATGATCTGGTGGGGAGAGCACGGGATCGACTCGACGCGCAGGCGGTCGGCTTCGATCTTCGACAGGTCGAGAATGTCGTTGATCAGATTCAGCAAATGGTGGCCGCACTTGCGAATTGTCGTGAGATGTTCATCTTGCTCTTCGTCCGTCAGCCGCGTGCGATCGTGCAGCAGCACTTCGGTAAACCCGAGAATCCCGTTGAGCGGGGTACGAATCTCGTGGCTCATGTTGACCAGAAAGTTGCTCTTGGTCTGGCTGGCGCGTTCGGCGGCCTTGATGGCCTGCTCCAGCGCCTGTTCCCGTCGTTCGGCCTCCACGGCTTGGACGGCCAGCTCCACCATCTCGCGACGGTTGTGGTAGATGATGATCAATAGGAACAGGTCCTCGTACAGCACCCATGCCGCATGTTCGAGCCATCGCCACTCGGATACCATCACCAGCCCGAACACCGATTCGGGCCACCACAAGCCTCGCACAAAGTGGTCGGCCGCCACAAACAGCGTCGCCACCAGCAGGACCCGGCCGTCGCGATAGGCGGCCAGGAACGCGAGCGAACCGAAGACATGAAAATGCGTTTCGATTCTGCCGCCGCTCAAATGAATGAGCAGCGACGAAAACATCACCTGGCTCAGTGCGATCACCAGCCGGGTCGAAAGCTTTCCCGGGCGGAACAGGGCAAGGCCGATCGGCAGCAGCGACAGCGCTCCCCCCCCGATCACCGCCATCTGGACATGCGCATGAACCTGGCTAGTCGCCCCGATCCAGGTGTGAGGCGAGAGAGTCGATGCCATGGCCACACCGCCAAACCACTGCAGCGCGAGGAGCACGGCAAACAGGCGGTCGGTCCGGCGATGAATGGCCGCTGCGTGGTCCAGCAGCTTCTGCTCGGCCTCGGGTTCCAACCGAGGCTGGTGCGTCAGTGAAGGGAAGGCAATGTGTTTCATAAGGCGGGGGTTTCAGAAGGCAGAGGGCACGACTCGCCACAACGCAGGTCGCTCTCATCCGTGGGCGGGTCCGTGGTCGGCCAACAGAGCCGGCATCCGAAGACGGGAGTCGTGCGGAGATTCGTCTCCCCCTGGTGCAGGAGGGCTTCGATCAACTGGTCTTGTCCGGTGTTGTCTCCTTCGTGGCCACGTGCGGCGGTTATCCCTCCGGCAAAACATTTGCGGCCCTGTTGGTCGAATAGCATGACTGTCCCGCTAGAAACCGCGCCAAACCGCGCGGCTTCCACTCCCTCTTCATCCCAAAGCAACTCCATGCCGGGCAATCGCTCCGCACGCTTCACCAGCGACGAGTCGGTCCACGCCGATGTGGCCCCTGGGGGGATCGTCGCCACGGTCACAAGCTGTGGCGGGTTGCCAGTCGCCACACGAGGATCGTGTACCACCCCCTCGAGTTCCGCCAAGGTGGCTCGCGAGCAAGGGCAGCGTGGGTGGAGAAACAGCATCAAGGTCGGGCGACCGGGATCGCGCGCAACCCGTGTCTCGGAGGGCCACCCTTCGCTCAGCGCATGCGAGGGGGGAGTGTTAGTGGTGAAACCATATTTCACACCCCATCCCCACACGGCGGCGGCCGCGACTAGCCAGGCTCCGAGTAGCGCGAAAAGTCCGAGTCGAGCAATCGTCAAAGGGGGATCCATGGAAAACCAGAGGGGGGCCAGACCTGCGAGGCCAATTTCCAGCCGATTTCCAGCCAGACCTGCAAGGGTACGTTACGCTGGCTGGAATGAGCCCGATCGCGACCGGAGACAATGAGGTCATTTCCGAACAAGTCGCTCGGGTCAGACCAGATATGCCGAGTGGACCGATTGGGTTTGGCGCATGCTGCGATATTTCCCCTCGGCAAGCTCCCTCGACCCGGTGTTGGAAAGTATCCCCCCCCGTTCCACGCACCTCGCCAAAAGAACAACGCCAGCCGTTCGACAGAGGCGAACGACTGGCGTTGTCGAGGGGGAATTGGGACGGGGGCAACCCGGTGTTGTCAGCTCAAATGATTCCCGAGAATTCGATGGATTCGGCGGCGTTAAAATCCCGGGCCGCACGGGTCGCATGGCGCCGGGCAGCAGGGAACGCAAGCCGGCGCACAAGGTTGGCTGAAGTTCGGCTGGTAAGCCGGTTGTTGCACCGGCAGGGCCACCGTGTGGGGCCGCCCGTCGAACAGATTACGGCAGACCCCGCAGCCAGTGGAACTCACCACTAGCAGCGATACAGCGGTCAAGGCAACAAGGCATTTCATGTCAGGGATCCTTCCAACTCGGTAGGACAGGTAGGGGGGAGAACACGGCGACATCGGTGGCCCGGGTGAGCATGCACTTGGTGTGGCTCGTGAGGGGCCGGGGAGCCCGACATCGCTTTCACCCAAACACTACACCCTGGGGCGCGCTTGGCAAACGAAGAGTGACTTCCTTACGCGGATTTTGGCCAGGTGTTTGCGCCCCAAGCGTGGTATTTCGGGAAAATTCCCCAGCCGGCAAAGTTTGCCAGCATTGCCATCATCCGCCGCGGCAGAAGTCGGCGTTCGAGGTGAAGTGACCAAGGAAAAGCCGACAAGTAGCCCAAGCTCGCAACCCGGGCAGCCATCCATTTTGGAACCTATCGTAGCACGACGGTCCCCGTCGTGAGGAGATAAAGTAGCACGACGGTCCCCGTCGTGGGCGGTGCTATTGGTCGTCAATTGCCAAAGATCAAGTAGATTCCATCCGGCAGATGGAACCTACTTGATCTTTGGCAATTCAACCCCTCAAGTTGCCCGGGCAAACGAACCCAAGCTACGGTCATGCTCGCACGGGCGAATGTGCCCATGCTACGGTAACTGCGACACTTCCAACTCCTGGCAATCCTACTGAATCCTGAAAATCCGTGTCCAATTCTTACCACCAACCAAGCACGACCATCGTAGGCCGACTCTCTCCGCCGGCTGAATCCGAATTCCGCACGGGCGGGATGTGCCCATGCTACGAGAACTTGCTAGCACCGCGGCCCCCACTCATCTTGCTTGCGGTGGCCAGATTGCCTAATCTCCGCTGCCGCCAGTCGGCAATCCTCTCGTCAACCACCATGCGGCCGCGCCGCTCTTGGTCTTTTCGTTTCGTATGGACAAATCGAGCCAACCGACCTGTCGTGTGAAGCGCCGCGGGAGACTGCCGAGGGTGGTCTGCTGGCCGGTGCTGGGTTTGTTGGTGCTGGGACTCACCGGTTGTCAGTCAGCCCAAAAGATGGCCCAGCCCAGCAACTACCGCAACTGGGAGCCCCTCTACTCGCAGGTCCCGACGGCCGAGTTCATCGGCAACGAGGTCACCGTCCACAACGTCCGCCACTGCAAGTACATGGACAAGGAATCGTACGTCCCCAACTGGTACGACAAACAGTTCCGCCTCTCCGACATCCGCGCGGTCGACTTCATCGTGATGCCCTTTCCTAAGACGCCGCTCCTCGCCCATACCCAGATAAGTTTCGAAATCGCTCGTCCCGGCGAGCCCCCCGACCATCTGGCCGTGAGCGTCGAAACACGCAAGGAAGCGGGCGAGGGCTTCGCCGCGTGGAAAGGGAGCGCCCGGCAGTACGAGCTGATCTACATCGTGGCCGACGAGCGCGACGCCATCGAATCGCAGACGAATGTCGATCCCCACGACGTCTACCTCTACCGCTCGACCGCCACCCCGGAGCAAGCGCAGCGACTGTTTGTCGACGTGATGGGCCGCGCCAACCAACTCGCGACCAGGCCCGAGTTCTACGACACCCTCACCAACAATTGCACCACCAACATCGTCGACCACATCAACCGCGTCCAGCCACGGCGGCTGACCTACGACCTTCGCGTCCTGCTACCCGGCATGTCGGATAAGCTCGCCTACGACCAAGGGCTGATCGTCCGCCATGGCACCTTCGAGGAAACCAAAGCCAAGGCCCTCATCACCCCCAAGGCGCAGCAATACGCCGGCCGGCCCGACTTCTCCGAGCTCATTCGGCGCTGACGCTTGGGGGTCAGGTTTCGGGGGCCAGGGGCCAGGGAGGGGGGCCGCCAAAGTAATAAGCGTAGTATCCCTGGCAACTTGACCTTACGCTCCCATTGCCACATCCTGACTTCCTCCTCGGTCCAACATCCCAACTTGCCTCGCCATGTCCCTCACCGAACTCGAAAAAACCCTCGGCGCTCTCCCCAGCGGTCTCTACATCCTCACCGTCGGCACCGGTGCCCGGGCGACGGGGATGCTCGCCAGTTGGGTGATGCAGGCCGGGTTCGAGCCCCCCAGCGTCACCGTGGCGATCAACCAAAGCCGCTACGTTGCCGACTGGCTCACCGCGGGCCAGCCGTTCAATCTCAATCTCGTGGGGGAAGGCCAGACCGGCCTGCTCAAACATTTTGGCAAAGGTTTCGAGCCCGACACCCCGGCCTTCAAGGGCCTCGATTGCAAGCTCTGCAAGCGCGGCGTCCCCATCCTGGCCGACGCCATCGGCCATCTGGAGTGCGAGCCGACCCGCCACATTGATTCCGGGGACCATCGCATCTTCGTCGCCCGGGTTGTCCGCGGAAAACTCCAGCCAGATACCAAACCAATGATCCACATCCGCAAGAACGGAGGACGATACTAGAGGACGACACTAGACGCTCTTCCAACTTCCACCTCCCAACTCCCAACTCCCAACTCCCAGATGCCCAGTCGCCGCATCATCATCGTCGGTGGAGGAATCGTCGGCCTCGCGACCGCCTACCGCCTTACCGAGCGCCACCCCGACACGCAGGTGACGGTTGTCGAAAAAGAACAGGCGATCGCCCAACACCAAACGGGTCGCAACTCGGGGGTCCTCCACTCGGCCATCTACTACAAGCCCGGCTCGCTCAAGGCGGTCAACTGCCTCGCCGGCAAGCGGGCGATGGAAGAGTTCTGCGAGCGCGAGCAAATTCCCTTCGAGCGCTGCGGCAAGGTGATCGTCGCAGTCAGCCCGAGCGAGATTCCCGCGCTCGAGCAGATCCACGAGCGCGGCCGGGCTAACGGCGTCGAGTGCGAGGTGATCCCCGCCGAGCGGCTCCGTGAACTCGAACCCCACGCCGCCGGCGTCCGCGCGATCCATGTCCCCGGCACCGGCATTGTCGACTACCGCCAGGTCTGCCAGCGCCTGGCCGATCTGGTCACCGCCGCCGGTGGCAAGGTCGTTACCGGGGCGAAGGTCACCGCCGTCGCGCGGACCGGGACCGAGTTGGTCTTCAAAACGAGCGCCGGCGAGTTCACTGCCGACTGGGCGATCAACTGCGCCGGGCTCTACTGCGACCGGGTCGCCGCGATGGCCGGTGCCATCCCCACGGCCAGGATCGTCCCCTTCCGCGGCGAATACTTCGAGCTCTCCTCGGACAGCGAGCAACTCGTGCGGAATCTCATCTACCCGGTCCCCGACCCGGCGTTCCCGTTCCTCGGCGTCCACTTCACGCGGATGATCCGGGGCGGGGTCGAGTGCGGCCCCAACGCGGTCCTCGCCTTCGGTCGCGAAGGCTACACCCGCTGGCAAGTGATGCCGCGCGAGCTATTCGAAACGCTCGGCTACTCCGGCTTCCGCAAGCTTTCGGGCAAATACTGGCGGACCGGCATGGGAGAAATGTGGCGGAGCTTCAGCAAACGAGCGTTCGTTAAAGCCCTCCAGCGGCTCGTCCCCGAAATCCGCGCTAGCCACCTCACTTCTGCCCCCGCCGGCATCCGTGCTCAGGCGGTGCTAGCCGACGGCAAACTGGTGGACGATTTCTTGATCGAAGAGACCGACCGGTTCATTCACGTCCTCAACGCGCCATCGCCGGCGGCGACGGCGTCGCTGATTATTGGGGAGTTGGTGATGGGGAAGTTGGA
>CAZYQQ010000066.1:0-29483 GCA_964650265.1 uncultured Planctomycetaceae bacterium | reverse complement strand
CTCGGTTCGAGGCCAGAAAGAGCGCGGCGTCCGGTTCTTTCTGATCTGTGGTGATCGGTACGATCCGCTTCGATCCGTGGCCCGTTCAATACGTTCACCCCAGCTCCTCGCGACGCCGTCCGATCCTGACAATCCTGCCACATCCTGAAAATCCGCGTCCTATTCATTACGTCCGCGCCTCCGGGGGCTTACGCCACCCGGCTCGGATTTGTAGTCATTCGGCTCTGAATTGGGTGTTCGGAACTCCGGCGCATAAACAAGGAGGCCGCGCTTGCGCGCGGCCTCCCTTCAACTCTCCTAAAACTCATGGTTCTTATAGGCAAAGCATAAAGGCCACCAGGTCGGCCTTTTCCTGATCGTTGAGCTTGATGCCCAGCACCAGGTTGAAGAACTCGACCGTGTCGGCCAAGGTCAGCAGCCGTCCGTCGTGCAGGTAGGCGGGGGAATCCTTGATGCCCCGTAGCGGGAATGTCTTGATCGGTCCATCCGCCGACGCCAGGCGACCGAGGATGTCCTTCTCCTCGTAGAACCGTTCGGCCTTCAGATTGTGCATCAGGTTGTCGGTGTAATACGGCGCCGGGTGGCAGACCGAGCACTGAGCCTTGCCGAAGAAGAGTTCCTGGCCGCGCAGTTCCGACTCGGTGGCCTGAGCGGGATCGAGCTTGCCGAACAGGTCGAGCTTGGGGGCCGGGGGGAAATCGAGCAGGGCCTGGAATTCGGCCATGAAGTGGACCTGGCTCCCCCGCTCGAGAATGGTGACCCCCTTCTTGGTAGCGACCACCGGATCGCCATCGAAATAGGCCGCCCGCTGTTCGAATTCGGTGAAGTCCTCGATCGTCTTGAGTGCCCGTTGCGAGCCGAACAGCCGCTGGATGTTGACGCCGCGGAGCGTGGGAGTTTCGATCCGGTGGCGATGCGATTGCGGGCGGATGTCTCCCACCAGGTGGGTCGCCGAGTTGGTGTGACCATTCACGTGACAGTCGAAGCAGGTCACCCCTCGGTGGGGCCTCAGGGACCGGCGGTCGTCGGTCGCGTTGAACTGCATCTGGGCCATCGGCGTGAGCAACAGTCGCAAGCCCTCGAGTTGTTTGGCATTCAGAATCCCGTTGAAGAGGGCATAGTAGTTGTCGTTCGTCACCACCTTGCCTTGCGACACGTCACCCAAGTCGGGGCGGGTCGTGAGGAAAATGGCGGGTGGGAACTCGGGAATGAAATGGACTGGGATATCGAAGTCGAGGTCGAACCGCGTCAGGTCGCGGGCCTCCTGCTTCTTGATCTCGTCGATATGATGTTGGGGGAAGAGCATCCCTCCATCGGCCTGGTTGGGATGGGGCAGGGGGAAGAAGCCCTCCGGCCAAAGCCCATGCTGGCGAATTTCCGCTGGCGTCAACTGAGCCAGATCGGACCAGGTAACCCCCTCGGGGAGTTTCACCCGGACGCCCCCTTGGACCGGTTTGCCCCGCGACATGGTGACCCCGGCGATCGGTTTGTCGGCCAGGTCGTAGCGGGTGTTGAGCAATTGGTTATGCCTGGCCGCGATCCCCGGTTTTTCTGCCTCCATCCGCTGGCGTACCGCCTCGAACGTCTCCTGCTCGACCACCGGGATGTAACTCGATGGAGGCGGATCGGCGGCATAGACCGCCGCCACGACCAGCGAGAGACAAACAGCCGTCGACCAGCCAAGAATTCGTTTCGCCCGTTTCATCATGTGGCCCTTTGCGAAATAAAAATGAAAATGCCCGCCTGAAGGAGGGAAAACGTCCCCCTAAGCATAGCGTTTCCCGAATCGCGGTTTCAACTTTTTGTCGCCGGATTACGGATTTCGCGTCGAAGAAGTCACAGCGGGCGATGTCACCTTATTTGCTGCGGCGTGCCGCCGAGGCCTGCTGGGCGATTGCTTGATCTTCGGCTATAGTGAGAGAATTGTGCGGAGGTACCTCGTGGGAAGGGTTCCGCGCCCTCACCCTTGTTGCCCCATTTTGGCCACGTTTTTCCCAAATACCGGAGCCATTTCGATGTCGTCGATCATCCAGCGCCGCACTTTTCTCGCCGGCTCGGCCGCCGCGGGATTCACCATGGCCACGTCGCGGTTGGCCCGCAGTGCGGAAAACAAGGACGACCTCCGCGTAGCGGTCATCGGGTTCAACGGTCGGGGGCGCGACCACATTTCCTCGCTCGCGCCGTATGTCGTCGCGCTGTGCGACTGCGACGAGGAGGTCCTCTCGCGCGGCGCCATGGACTTCGCCGATCGCACCGGGCGAATGGTCAATTCCTATAGCGACTATCGCCGTCTGCTCGACCGGCCGGATATCGATGCGGTGTCGATCGCCACGCCGAACCATACCCATTCGCTGATCGCCATCCAGGCGATCGAGAGTGGCAAGCATGTCTATGTCGAAAAGCCGGTTTCGCACAATGTGTGGGAAGGGCGGCAATTGGTGGCCGCCGCGCGCCAGCACAAGCGCGTTGTCCAATGCGGCACTCAGTCGCGCTCGGCCCCTTGTTTGCAGCAAGCAGTCGAGTTCGTTCAGAGTGGCAAGCTCGGCAAGATCGAATACATCGTCGGGACCTGTTTCAAACCCCGGACAGCCATCGGCCAGCGCGACAAGCCGCTCGCGATTCCCAGCCACATCGACTACGACCTGTGGTGCGGGCCGGCCGACAAGGTCGATCTCTATCGCCCCAAGCTGCATTACGACTGGCACTGGGACTTCAACACCGGCGCCGGCGACACCGGCAACCAGGGGATCCACCAGATGGACATCTGCCGCTGGTTCCTGGGAGAGCAGGGGCTGCCGCCGCGAACGATCGGCATTGGTGCCCGGCTCGGTTACGACGACGCGGGAAATACTCCCAACACCCAAGTCGTGCTCCACGACTACGCCAAGGCGCCGATTTTGTTCGAAACGCGCGGCCTCCCCAAATCGAAAGCGGCTCAGGCGAACTGGGCAAGCTCGATGGACACCTACCGCGGGTCGCGCGTCGGCGTGATCGTCCAATGCGAGCAGGGGCACGTCTACGTCCCGGCGAGCTACGCCGACGTCTGGGCCTACGATCGCGAGGGCCAGGAGATCGAGCATTGGCGAGGCCAGGGAGACCACTTCGGTAACTGGATTCAGGCGGTGAAGAACGAAAACGCTGCGATGCTGAATGCCGAAATCGAAGAAGGCCACCTCTCGAGTGCCCTCTGCCACGTGGGGAATGTCTCCAACCAGGTGGGCGAGAAGCTTCGCTCAGGGGATATCCGCGAAGTCATCGGCAACAACGAGGTCTTGGCCGAATCGTTCGACCGCATGGTCGAGCACCTCAAGGCCAACGAAGTCGCAGTCGACAAAGAACCGCTTTTGGAAATGGGCCCGTGGCTGGAGATCGACCCGGCCAAGGAGGTGTTTGTCGGCAACGACAAGGCGAACGAACTGCGGGTGCGGCAGGGGCGAAAGGGGTTTGAGGTGCCGGTTTACGAGTCGGTTGTTTGATTTGGCATCGATGGGGAGGATGGATAGGATTTTGTTTGGTGAGAGAGAAAGGTATTAAGAGGACGGCATGGGTGGATTGCCGAGACGATTTCGTGTCCGGACACTGTTGATCCTGGTCCTGGTGGTGGGTGTGCCGCTGGGACTTTGGAAGCGGGCGCGGAATGAGAAGCTGGCGGTGGAGGCAGCTTACGCGGCACTGGAGCAGGAAGACTGTATCATCGACTTCGCATACGCTGAGCCGACAGTTCTTGGATCGCTGGCCGAATTTCTGGGGATTGGGTATGCCAAGAGTAGCCGGGTCGAATTCCTGGGAATGGATCTGGATGAACCTACCGCCAACCTGCTCAATCTCCTTCCTGCGATTCACGAATTTGACTCACCCGCCTATTTCGAATCGTGTCAACTCGAATACCTCCGGCCACGTCCCGAATGCGAAATAGTGACAATCTGCTGTGGCGAAGCAAACGGAGATTTCTCGCTCGTCGCCGAGGTGTTTCCGAATGTAAGGTGCCTGAAATTGTCGGGAATGAGGATCGCTGACGATGATATTGCCGCTTTGAGCCGAATCGCGACGCTTGAAGAGTTGGATCTAGGTCCCTCGGAAGCACTTCCTGGTGGTTCCTACGCAAGTCTAAAGCGTGCTCGCTCCCTTCGCTGCCTCACCGTATGCGAGCTTTCTGCAGCGGACGTCGAGGTAATCGCACAGCTCGAGTCCCTCGAAACGCTTAAAATCTATCGCAGCGACCTGGAAGAGAATTCGCTGATGGCAATCGCTTCGTTGCCAAAACTCGAGGAATTACACCTGACGAATTGTTCGATTCCCCTCGGAAGTCAGCTCCCTCAGTTCTCCAAGCTCTCTACGCTCGATCTTTCTCGTTCGCGTTTTCCTGCCGACTGGATCGACGAGGTGTCAAACCTCAAGAACTTATCCGCGCTTGTGATGGGGTCTTGTCCCGTTGAGCTTACTGACCTTCACGCAGAGCAGCTCTTGCAAGTTACGGATTTGTCGAAGCTCGATCTCTCGGGCTCCACTTGTTCGGAGAGGTTTGTCGTGAGGCTCCTCGACCATCCGCATCTCAACGAACTCTGGTTGAACAAATGCGAGATAAAGTGGGAAGAATCAACGGTGTGGCCAGAGGGAACGAGTATTCGCACGCTCTACTTGTGGGGCGTAAAGCTACCTCCGGGGAAGGGAGGATTAATTGAGAAAACCTTCGGCCGTGGGCATGTATCGTTCTCAATTGACGAACTCTTCCAGTGCAAGTGACAGTTGCTGGCGGCTGCCCTATCCTGTCCATCCTGCATATCGATGTCATCTCGCCATCACGCCGCACACCCTTTCAGGGTGTGGCACCCGGTGAATTGGGACAGAGGGGAAATCTGCCTTACGTCCGAGGGGCCCCCGTCTCCCCGCTTCGCCCGGCGTGCGTTATCTTGTGGGGGCGGCTCCCCTATGGCGGGAGGGGTATCACAAATCACCTTTGTAGCAGCGGTTTTCCCATGAAGCTTAAACCCAACCAGGTTCAACTTATTGCCAGCGGCGACCAGCGGCTCAGTGCCAACCAGAAGTGCTGGGAGGCGCAGCACCAGATGGAACAAGCCTTGGGGAAGGCAATTGCCGCCGCCGGGTTTGAGGTCGTCCGGGCGCATCCCTTCAAGGAAAACGAAGGGCATGGGTTCATCGCCAGCCAGCGCGAGGGGATGAACGTGTTTCGCGACATCGACCCCGAGGCGCCCCTCGTTGTCGCCGAGGCGGTCTGGCAATACAGCCACCACGTCCTCGCCGGGCTGACGACCCATCGCGGGCCGATCCTCACCGTCGCCAACTGGTCGGGGCAGTGGCCCGGGCTGGTGGGGATGCTCAACCTCAACGGGTCGCTCACCAAGGCGGGGGTGAAATACTCCACGCTCTGGAGCGACGACTTCACCGACGACTATTTCACTTCGCGGCTCAAGGATTTTTTGACCAAGGGAAGCTGCTCGCACGACACGAGTCATGCCGTGCCGCTCGGCCAGGTGAAGCTACCGGAGGACGCGCTGAAAATCGGCCGCGAGCTGGCCGCTACTCTCCAGCGCGACAAGGCGATCATGGGGGTGTTCGACGAAGGGTGCATGGGGATGTTCAACGCGATCATCCCCGACCACCTGCTTCACCCGACGGGGGTGTTCAAGGAACGTTTGAGTCAGAGTGCCCTCTATTACGAGTCGACCCAGGTGGCGGACGACGAGGCGCGGGCCGTCCGGGCGTGGATGGAGGAGCGGGGGATGAAGTTCCACACCGGCCCCGAGCACAAGGAGCACCTGACCGACGATCAGATTCACAAGCAGTGCCAGATGTACGTCGCCGCGGTGCGGATCGCCGACGACTTTGGCTGCGACCTGATCGGTATCCAGTATCAGCAGGGGCTCAAGGACGTGATGCCGGCGAGCGATCTGGTCGAGGGAACCCTCAACAACGGCGAGCGGCCCCCGGTGAAGAGCCGCTGCGGCAGCCGGGTGCTCTTTGCGGGGGAACCGGTGACCCACTTCAACGAGGTCGACGAGTGCGCCGGTCTCGACGGGCTCATTACCTACCGCGTGCAAAAATCGCTCGGCCAGCCGGTGGAAAACACCTTGCACGACATCCGCTGGGGCGACCGCGACCAGTCGGGAACGGTGGACGAATACGTGTGGGTGTTCGAGATCAGCGGTTCGGCCCCTCCGGCCCACTTTATTGGCGGCTGGAGCGGTGCCGAGGGCTTCCGCCAGCCGGCGATGTATTTTCCCAACGGGGGGAGCACTCTGCGCGGCATTTCGCACCCAGGAGAAATCGTCTGGTCGCGGGTGTATATCGAGGATGGCTCGCTCGCGATGGACATCGGCCGTGGGGGCGTGGTCGAACTCCCCCGTAGCGAGACCGAGCGGCGGTGGAACTCGACCACCCCCGAGTGGCCGATCATGCACGCGGTGCTCTACGGCGTGAGCCGCGAGGCGCTGATGGCCAAGCACAAGTCGAACCACATCCAGTGCGTCTACAGCCTGGGCCCCGACGCGGCCGATAAAACGCTGGCCGCCAAGGCGGCGATGGCGGAGGGGCTGGGGATGAAGGTGAATGTGTGTGGAAAGAAGCGGCTGGACGCGGGTTGGTGATCGGGCCGCTGAACCTAGGCAGCATTTTCGTCGTTCGCGGCACACTCCCCGCGCTCAACGAGTTTCAACTCTCGCTCGCGCTGGCGGGCTTCGTAGTACTCGAGCAGCTTCTGTGGATCGTGGCCCACCAGTTCAGAGATTTCACGGCGCGCTTTGCGGACGGTGTCGATGACGGGATCGGGTTTCATTTCAATTCCTCGCCCGCTAGTAGTTCAAGCGGGGTTACGAGTGCAGGCACAAAAAGACCAAGAATGGCATTGACGCGCCGGATATGTGCGAATTTGTTTGCATTTGCAAGGTGGCGGCAATTCCATGTCAGGATGAAGTCGCACTTGTGGTTTGATGCAACAGCCAAGTGCAACGCATCTCCAGCCGGATCGCTCGGCATTACACGATGTCGGATGTACGCGTCGACAGAGTCAATTATCGGTTGATCGATACGCAACAGCGGAATGTCGCGGACAAGATCCAACGCGTCGTCTCTTGAGGGGAAATCGCCTCGTTCCAATTCGTCAATTACAGCGTCGCTAGTGAACAAGTCGTAGAATTTGCTACGGTTATCCCACCAGTCGCGAGTCCACTGTCGTCGAGCGACCATATCGGGCTCACTCCGTGATTCGAAATAGAAGCTCGGTATTGTGGTCTCAACATACACACTGGGTTTCATGAGATTGAATTCCCGCCGGGGACCTTGGTGTGGCTGGCTGCAAGCGACTTCCCGCGCGTCTTGGTAATGCTGTACCGCGGAACGCCGCGCGCCCATCCTCAAGAACATGGCTTTCGCGGGAATGCGCGATCGAATTCCGCCCATATAGCGGCCACGTTCACTTTGATTTCGGGCAATCGTGCTGAGGTATAAGTCTCGCCCACGGGCGTCTGCACTTGATACTTTCCGCCGACTAGCAGAAAGAAGTCAAAAACCTTCTCCCGTGGATCGACAATCCAGTACTCAGCTACTCCATGCTCGGCATAGAGAGCTAGTTTGTGAACGCGATCCCGCCGTGCATGATCCGGCGAGATCACTTCGATGGCCAGATCGGGTGGCCCTTTAATCTGATCACCAAGGATTCCCAGGCGTCCCTTGTCGACAAAAATCACATCGGGTTGGACGACGGTATCCTCCGCAAGGATCACATCGATTGGAGAGACATACGCCTGGCCTCCCGTGGCGCGGGCCACGTCCAATAACAGGTCAAACAGTAGCCCCACGATGACTTGATGCGAACGTAGCGGTGCCGGTGACACGACGAGTTCCCCCTTGATCAATTCAACCGGCGCCCCCTCCGGCAGCGTCATGTAGTCCTCGAGCCGGGCTGCTCCAGGCATGATCGGCACGGTCAGGCTCATGGCGTCGGCAAATTGTTCTGGGACAGTGCTCATATCCGCATTATACGCCACCGATGTCTTACTTCAATCACGATGCGTCCCCACCCAGAAACTCCCGAAACTTCCCATGCGGCAGCGTCCGCTCGCCGGAACTCGACCACCCCCGAGTGGCCGATCATGCACGCGGTGCTCCACGGGGTAAGTTGCGAGGCGCTGATGGCCAAGCACAAGTCGAACTACATCCGTCACACATGATCCTCGCAGCCGTCCACGCGTCCTTCAAAGGCGTCCAGCTTTAAATAGGCAGGTTCCGTTAAGAAGGTCTCTCTTTTAACTTCCGGCCAATTGAAATAGGTCCGCAAGGCATGGTAGCCCGCAGAGGCCGGCAGCGGAAATCTATCGAAAATATCCTGCCATCCCGAAAACAATCGTAGCGTGGCCGCTTCAGGCGGAATACCAAAATCGAATGCCGAGATGACACGGTGCATATAGTCCGCTTTCTGCTCAAGAGTGAAGAACTCGCTGGGAGGGATAGTGTCGGGATAAACGCTGCCATCAATGTGCGTTTTCATCTGAATTCCTCACGACACAGCTCTTTTTGAATCCACTCCCTCACGCGAGCTGCTTGCTCCCGGATTCCACTGTCGGCAATGGTCGACAATGGCCGTCTCGCTTCCAGTTCTGTAAGTCTTCGAAGGACATTGGTCTTGGCGGCTGCCAAATCACCGTCGGGGTTCTTTCTCTCCCAAGCCGCCCAAAGCTCCTCAATCGTAGCGATACCTCGCTCAACGACCGTGTAGGAATCGAGAACGTCACGCGGGGCTCCTCGAGCCACAAGGGCATTCATCTTTGCGCCAAGATTATCCTGCAAGGTTTCAATCTGTACCGGAGGCCAATTGCTTGGGGAAGCTGGATCAATCGCCACGCTCCGTATCGCAATCTGAAAACTGAAAACAGTCTGGCCCGCCTTCTGAAGTTCATAACTTTGGGTTTCTCCCCAGTTCCGCACGCGGAGTGCCATGCCATGCCGCCTCCCTACTTGCTCCATGACATCCTTGAGCAACACTTCGGTTTCCGATACAGGTCTTGTAACCCACCAAGCATCAATGTCGTGGGTTTCACGGTAGTCGCAGTAATGCTGAAGGGCGACCCCACCTCCCAGGATAATGGCACAAGCGGCGGGCTTATCCCGTAACGCCTCCAAAACCTCGCGAGCCAGTGCATGCAATCGAGTTGGCGGATTGGGAATATGTTCGGACGACATGTTCTTAACATGGCGTTGAGGTGAGGAGAACGGCAAATCACCGCCACTGCGGCATCAATGCAGGACAAGAATTCTTCGCCCAGTCCAAAGCGACGATTCTCGTACCAGTCGTATGCCTCGGCTATATCCTATCTGGCACTAGGAGAGTAAGAGTGCTTAGCGGCCATACTTACTTCGAATGCTCGCCTTCACTTCCTTCCATGTCAAAAGAGAATCGGGATTTTCTTCCACTTCGGCTATTCGCTTGTCAAGTTCCTCTTTTTGCCAGTCAAGAAGGGGTATGTTCTCCGGCGTTTTAGCGAGGTCGTCCCAAAGGTCTTCTACCAACTGAAGCTTTTCAGGCGGAGTAAGATCGAAAACGGATTCAATGTTCATCGTTTGATTTCCATGGGGAAACAGCTAACCTCGGCTGGAAGCGGTAACCGGCGGCCTCCCTAGATTATAGCCTTCCTACGGCTCTAGTGCCAAGATTGCCCCGTTTGTCCTGGGGCTATTGGGGCGGGTTCACCCATTCAAGGAGAGAAACTCCCGAAAATTCCCATGCAACAACATCCTCGCATCCCGGCCAATCTCCGCTTCGCTCACCCGCCAGCCGGTCGCCGCCAGGTCGGCGTACTTGTCTCCTAGCACCCTTGCGATGATCTCCCGGCTGTGGTGCCATTTGTAGAGGAGTTGCTCGAGAATCCTCGCGTCGGAATGTTGGGGGATGAAGGTGGGGCCCAAGAGTTCCATTCGCATGCGGGTGATCTCCTCGATCAGCGACGGGTTGTTGAGGAACCACCAGCAGCCGAACAGGAGCATGTTGCCGAACTTCCGCGCGGCGACCGCCAGCTCGTGCTGGTTTTCGCGGGAGAGCATCGTGCAAAGGAAGCGGTTGTCGGGGAAGTCGGCGCAGAGACGCAATACCGACGAGACGTCCGACTTGCCGAGCGAGTCTCCGGCGTCCCCCAGCGCGGGGTTCGCTCCCCGGGTGGCGCCGATCATCATCGCCATGGGAAGGTCGCGATCCTTAAGAACCGGCAGCACGATCTCGCGGAAGGCGACGCACTCGGCCCGCTGGTCGTCGGGCCCCTCGTAGCTGAACGATGGTGGCAGGCTCACCGCGCAGTAGATCGCCCCCATCCGATCGATCCAGTCGGCGAGGAACTTGCGGCCCGAGTCGATCGTCGGCTGGTCGATTGTCGCACTGGCCGGATAGCCCCACTCGGTCAGTTTCTTGGCGGCGCCGGCCCAGTCGCAGAGGATCGGATCGAACCGCAGGACCGCCGCGAACCTTGGATCATTACCCACCTGAGGATCGGCCAACCACCGCTCTCGCTCGTTATCGTCGAACACGGCGTTGGTCATCGTGATCCGCGAGATGCCTGCCCGCTCCATCACCAGATCGATCTGGCCGCTGGGGTCCTGCTCGGCAAACCACTGGCGATACCCGGCGAGGTCGCGGTCGCCTGGGTCGAGCCCGAGCCGCTCGAGGGTGGTGAGGACGCCCCGGCAGGCTTCGCTCAGGGGGGACCGCTCGAGAAACAGGTGCCGCCAGATGTGGTCGGCCTGCTCGCGCTTGGTCATCCGCCAGAAGTCGGCGTAGGGGAGCACCCGGGAGGGGACGACCCGGAAGACCTCGGCCACCAGGTAGTGGTAGGTGAGCAGATCGTCGATGCCCCAGAGCATGAGGCCACGGGGGTCGGCGTTGCCACTCTTCCCGCCGTCGGGGGTGCCGAACGTGGGGGGATAGAGATGGGTGTGGAGGTCCCAGATCGGCTCGGCGAAAACGGCCTTTGTGACTTGCGAGCGGAGTTGGGAGTGGTCGGGGGAGGTCATGACGGGAGTCTCTCGTCGAGGTGCCAGTGGGCTGTGGTATCAGTGGGCTGCGTTGTGGTCGGCCAGTCGTCGCCGCGACGCCCGGAGGTTGAGGAGTTCGACGAACAGCGAGAAGGCCATCGACATGTAGATGTAGCCGCGGGGGACGTGCGAATGGAACCCTTCGGCGATCAGCACCACGCCGATGAGGATCAGGAACGCCAGGGCCAGCATCTTGACGCTCGGATGGGTATTGACGAACTGCGAGATGGGGCCGCTGAAGGCGATCATCACGGCGATCGAGAGGACCACCGCCGAGACCATGATCGCCAGCGGAACCCAAGAGCCCGGCGGGTACTCAGCGGGGTTCACCATGCCGACCGCCGTGAGGACGCTGTCGAGCGAGAACACCAGGTCGATCAGCAGAATCTGCACCAGCACCATGCCGAACGAACTGGGCGCCTTACGCTCTCTCTCCCCCTCGTGCCCCTCCATCTGATGGCCGATCTCCCAGGTGCTCTTGGCCAGGAGGAAGAACCCGCCAAGGATGAGGATGATGTCCTTCACCGAGATGAGCGTCACCGTGTCGCCATCTTCGTTGTCACCCGTTTGATGTGAACCGGGGAGTTCGAAGGGAAGTTCAAAGAGCTTGTAGCTGTCGAGCGTGATGACCCACGTGATGGCAAACAAGAGGGCGATCCGTCCCACCGCGGCGAGCAACAGGCCGAGCGTGCGGGCCTTCCCTTGTTGCTCGGGGGGGAGTTTGCCGCTGAGGATGGCGAGGAAGACGACGTTGTCGATCCCCAACACGATTTCGAGGATCGCCAACGTGGCCAGCGCCATCAGGCTTTGGACCGTAAAAAATTCTGCCATGTTTCGAACCAGCGAACGGGGAGTGAAACGAAAGCGTTACCTGACAATCGCAATTTCGTCGAACGTCGTGATCTGGGGATGGTCGCGCGGGTCGGCAATTGGGGCGTTGCCCGGTCTCACGCAGAGGGCGGTAGCCATGCTGGCGTCGCGGGCCGCGTCGAGTTCCTCGACGACGTCGCTCACGAACAAGATATGCTCGGGAGGATGGCGCCACTGGTCGGCAATCTTGGCGTAACTGAACTCGTCGCGCTTCGGCCCCACAAGCGTGTCGAAATGGACCTCGAAGTATTGCGAAAGGTCCCCCGCCTCGGTGTGACCGAAGAAGAGCTTTTGGGCGTGGACACTGCCGGAGGAGTAAATGCCGAGGGCCACACCCGCGTCGTGCCATCGTGCGAGGGCGGGGGCCACGTCGTCGTAGACGTGGGCCGTCAACTCCCCCGACTTAAATCCCGCCTCCCAGATCAGTCCTTGAAGTTGCTTGAGCGCGGTGATCTTGGCGTCGCCCGCCATCCAGTCGCGCATGACGCCGACGAACCGTTCGCGACTGTCGGCGGCGGCCTGATCGCCACTGTCGGTCGCCGCTTGCGTACGCACGGCATCAAGCACCGGCTGGTCCCAGTTCGCCTCGACGTAGTGGTCGAGTGCCTGCTTGGCGAACGGGAACATCACGTCGTAGACGTAGGCCACCGCGGAAGTGGTCCCCTCGACGTCGAGCAGGATGGCGCCCCCTGGCCACTCGATCACAGCCGGATGACGGGTTCGACCCGCCCCTCGCCGACAATGTAGTTAGGCCCCCAACAAACGGGGGGATGGCTGGAATGCACCCCTGAGTCGATGTACTCGGGGGTCCAACCGGCGGCATCCTCGAACAGGCGAATGCAGCGGATATGGCGGTCGCCGCAGAGGTGGAACCAATGCTTCGTGCCGGTGGGGACGTTAATCAGGTCCCCCGCTTCGACCTCGATCGAAAAGACCGGCCCCTCGTCGGGATGAACCCAGAAGACCCCTCGCCCCTCGACCGTGAAGCGGACTTCGTCCTCGCTGTGGGTATGTTCCTTGTCGAACTTCGCAAGCATCACGTCGAGATTCGGCGTGTCGGGATTGACGTTGATCACGTCGGCGGTGACAAACTTGCCGCGTGCCTTGAGCCGCTCGATCTCGGGGGCGTACTCGGCCAGGATGTCGTCGTTCGACGCGTCCTCTGCCAAACGTCCTTTGACGGGCCAATGTTCGTACCA
Organism: uncultured Planctomycetaceae bacterium; assembly: GCA_964650265.1. Lineage (GTDB taxonomy): Bacteria > Planctomycetota > Planctomycetia > Pirellulales > Lacipirellulaceae > CAZYQQ01. The sequence continues at coordinate 16,380 of CAZYQQ010000066.1, read as the reverse complement.
AATACCAAACGGGGCGAGGAACTCGCTCAACTCTTTGGGATCATCGATCTTGCGCTGGTCGTTCGAAACGGTAATGGTGGCCATGGCAACTGGAGGGATAGAGGAATGATGGAAACTCAGGTCGCGCCGCCAAACTGCAGGCGGCCTTCGCATTCGAACAGGAACTCGAAGATCTCGATATGTCGCCGCGCTTCGGCCAGATTGGCTCCCCAAGCGTAGAGCCCATGGCGGCGGATGAGGAAACCATGCTGCAGCGGCTCGTCGGGGTCGTGCAGCCGCTCGCGGACACTCTCGGCCAAGGCACCGATGTTCTGTGTGTTGTCGAAAATGGGAACCCATTTACTCGTCTCGTGGGTGCGAATCCCCTCGAGCCCCTTGAGCATTTCGTAGTCGGAGAGCTCGAGCCCTCCCGCCTCGAAGTGCCGCTGTCCCAAGAGTGTCCCCCACACCGAATGGGTGTGGAGCACGGCCCCCACCCCAGGTTGCTGGGCCAGCACGCAATGAATCAGCGTCTCGGCCGAGGGCTTGTTGCTGGCGGCGAAGGCGTCGTAAGGGCGGTCGACCCGCTCCCCTGAAGGATTGACGCGGACGAAATCGTCGGGGGCGAGGGCCCCCTTGTCCTTGCCGCTGGCGGTGAGCAGAAGTTCGAGCGGCTGCCGATTGACCACCACGCTGTAGTTGCTGCTCGTCCCCAGCGACCACCCGCGACGGTGGAATTCCGCCCCCACCTCGCGGAGGGCGTCGACATGCATCCGCATCGCCCGGGCGTCGGCCAGCATCGATTGCTCGATCTGCGCCGGGTCGATATCAACCGTCGTCGTGCGGCCCGTCGCCATAGATCTGCACTCGCCTGGAAAGCTGCCGGGGGAAGAAACGCCGCGAATCAGTATATCCCTTGCCACCCACGCCCCCCAAGCCCCACGTGCCCTGCGTCGGCCAGCGGCAATGACTAAAATAGAGAAGTGAACAGCGTGGAACTGACAAACTGGCTGGCCGACCGGGCAAAGTCGCTCGGGTTCTCGGGCGTGGGGGTGGCTCCCGCCGTGACCCCACCGGGTGTGGCACGACTCGACCAGTGGCTCGCCGCCGGGTACGCCGGCGAAATGCGTTATCTGGCGAGTCGTCGCGAGGCGTACGACCACCCGCGACATGTGCTGGAGGGGGCCAGGAGCGTGGTGATGCTCACGCTCGACTACCAAACGGCCAGTCCCGTCCCGACCACCCCGGGCGAGGGACGGATTTCGCGTTACGCCTGGGGGACGGCCGACTATCACGACATCATCCACGAGCGGCTGAAGCAGTTGATCGCGGAGCTTGCGAGCGTCGCCCCCGAGTGGACGTGGCGCGGCGTCGTCGACACGGCCCCCCTGATGGAACGCGAGTTCGCCCACCTTGCCGGGCTCGGCTGGCAAGGAAAGCACACCCTGCTCTTAAGTCGCACGGCGGGAAGCTGGTTCTTCTTGGCGGCGCTCGTCACCGACGCGCCGCTCGAGGTCAACATGACTCCGCCGACCGACCATTGCGGCACATGCACCGCCTGCCTCGACGCCTGTCCGACCGAGGCCTTTCCCGCGCCGCATGTGCTCGATGCCTCACGCTGCATCAGCTACCTCACCATTGAGCATCGTGGGCCGATACCACTCGAACTGCGCGAGGGGATGGGGGACTGGATTTTCGGTTGCGACATCTGCCAAGAAGTCTGTCCCTGGAATCGTAAGGTTCCCTCCACCGATGAGCCGGTGTTCGCGCCCCAGGAAAAGCACAACCCGGTCGATCTGATCGAACTCTTCGCGCTGACTGACGAAGAGTTCCGTGAGCGGTTCCGCCGCACGCCACTGTGGCGGGCGAAGCGCCGGGGACTTCTTCGCAACGCGGCGATCGCCTTGGGGAACAATCCCATCCCCACGGCCCTACCGACGCTCCTCACCGCGCTCGACGATGCCGAACCTCTGGTGCGGGGTGCGGCGGCTTGGGCGCTCGCCCACTACGAGGCAACCGAAGCGGTCGCAGCACTCAAAATCAGACGACTTGTGGAAACCGATGAGCAGGTGAGTAGGGAAATCGATTGGACCCTGGAGCAACTCCAAACCCACAATCCCGAGCCGGGGACGTTAGTTCCCGGAGTCGCAGAGCCCCAACAATAGGACATGGATATTCAGGATTCATAGGATTGTCAGGAAGTTGGCAGTACAGTGGGGCTTCGTTACTGGGTACTTCCAACTTCCAACTTCCCAACTTCCAACTATCCTCCGAATCCTGAATATCCATGTCCTGACAATTTCCCCCCAAGATCGCCACCGGACGAGCGAATTAGCACGTGGCGGCGAGCCAAACGATCGTGACGTGGGGGCTCCCTGTCTGTTACACTTGCGAGCGGCCTGGTTCAACTGACTCTCCCTCTGCCTCCCGCTGACCCCTGCCGTGCCCGACGCACTGATTTTCATCATTCCGATCGTCATCGTGGTCATCGGCCTGTTGGCATGGCATGCCCACGTGCAAACCAAACAGCGGCGCGAAGCTCTCGCCGAGGTTGCCCGGCAGTTGGGCTGGCGGTTCGATCCGAGTCGCGACTCTTCCTGGGACCGGAGGTATCCGCAGTTCGGCTGGTTCAAGACGGGGCACTCCCGCTGCGCCTACAACATCCTCACCGGCACCCTCACGATGAATGGGAACAAATTGCCGGGGGTGATCGGGGATTACACTTACAAAGTCACGAGCGGCAGCGGCAAGAACCAAAGCACCACGACCTACAACTTCAGTTTTCTCCTCGTGGAGCTGCCGTTCGTCGGCCTCCCTCAAATCGCGGTGCGGCGGGAGGGAATTTTCGACAGCTTCACGGCGCTACTAGGTTTTGACGACATCGACTTCGAGTCGGAAGAGTTCAGTCGCAAGTTCCATGTGAAATCGAGCGACAAGCGTTTCGCCTACGATCTCATGCACCCGCGGATGATGGAATTTCTGCTCGACGAGCCCCCTCCCACGTTCGAGATCGAGCGAGGGGTGCTGTGTACACGTGGCGCAGGACGCTGGGAACCGGCCGAGTTTGCCCGGCAGGTCGCATGGTGCGAACAACTGCTCTCTCATTGGCCGCGTCACTTGCTGGCCGATCTCGAATCGCGGACCGGAAGGTAAAGGGGGGAAGGGGACAATGGAAGCTTTTATTCCGCTGGCGATCGTGCTGGCAGTCGTGTTCCTGCCACTTCTCTGGCTGGTGGCGACCTACAACCGCTTCAACCGGCTGCGACAACATCTGCGCGAAAGCTGGAGCGGCATCGAGGTCGAACTCCAGCGGCGGTACGACCTGATTCCGAATCTTGTCGAAACCGTGAAAGGCTACGCCGCCCACGAACGCACGGTCCTCAACGAGGTAACCCACCTCCGCAATCAGGCGGCCGGCAACCACGGCGCCATCAAGAGCCAAAGCGACGACGAACGCCGGCTCGAACTCGGCCTCAGAAAACTGTACGTCGTGGCCGAAGCCTACCCCGACCTCAAGGCGAGCACCAACTTCCTCGCCCTGCAGCAGGAACTCGCCATCACCGAAGACCGCATCGCCGCCACCCGGCGGTTCTACAACGGCAACGTCCGCGACCTGAACCAACTTTGCGAACAGTTCCCCACGAACCTGGTGGCCCAGATGTTCGGATTCGAGAAGGGGGACTACTTTGATGCCGCCGAGGGGGCGGACCGGGTGCCGAGCACGGCGGTTTCTTGAGGGGACGGTTTTATAAGGGGGAAGTGGGGATGTGGGGGGATGAGGAGATGACAAGAAATTGCAGGCATCTGGTGGAATAACGCAAGGTGTATCCGAGACAAGACGCCAGAACTGAAAAGTGGGGGTATTGGAGCAATGGTGATTGGGCTATTGCTCCCCAGTATGAGTACGCGTCGGATTACCGCTTTGGTTTTGCGGCGATAGAGCACTATGAAGGCTGCCACTCATTGATTGATGTTGACGGTCGCGAGTTGGACATCGCTGGATTAGGGACGAAAATCCATTGTCACGACAGCTTTCATGGCTTCGGTAGCGATGTCGATGCAACTCGTACTCTGATAGGCCCGGTGTTCAAAAACAAGAAGGAGTGGGGGACGATTGGAACCGATCTCGTATACCGACCCATTCCACCAATTGTTTGGCAGGGAGCTTCGGCACTTTACGACTGGGGCACTGGTGACGTGCTTATTGCTTATGGCGAGCGAGACCACGGATGGTACGCGGCGTACTCGATTGAGCGCGATACGATAGTGGTTCCTTCGGAGATGCGCCTCAAGTTCATCTGGCCGTCATGCGAGCGGTATTGGGCGGTGAAAACGGGAGTCGTTGAACCGTATGACGATCCCTACCGGCCAGAGAATGTCCATTTTTACGACGTGATGGCTCGGGAGATTGTGTCGGGGGGATTCGAGCATGCGACCCCCTTTCGGCAGGGGCGGGCGTTTGCTCGCAATGTATCGAGCGATTCCTTCTATTTGTTCTTTGATACGCCAAGTAATTCGAGGCGTGTAAGTTATTGCGAAGTAGGTGGATTCCATTACGATTTGGCCTACGCCTATGACGGGCAGTACGGAGAGGTCGCGGGTTTTATTGATCGTGATGGCCGGTGGCAACTTACGGTGCCGTACGGGGAACTCTCGTCATTCGATCGCTTGGGGAGGGCGATTGGCCAGAGGGATGACGAAGACCGAACTCGGGGTCTGTTTAACCGAAGTGGAGAAACGCTGATCGAGGGTCTCGCGATAGACAACTGGTGCGGCGATTTTCCCTATTACGAGATTGTCCGCCGACATAATGAAGTCGAAAGGACGGAAGTCTACGATGCCGAACTTCGCTTCCTCTTCTTCGCCTGAAGTTTACCCTGCGGCTCAGTGCCGTTGCCCCCACCTCCCCCGCTAGCAACAATACCCCAATGCCCCCACCTCCGGCCTCTGACCTCCTCCCCCTGACACCTGACACCTGACACCTGACACCTGACACCTGACACCTGACACCCGGCCCCCATGCCCCCGACCTCCGACCTCCGACCTCCGACCTCCCCCCTCCACATCGGCCCCCACACCCTCGACTTCCCCGTCGTCCAGGCCGCCCTCAGCGGATACAGCGACATGGCGATGCGGGTGATCGCTCGGCGGCATGGGGCTCCCTATACGCTGTGCGAGGTGATGCTCGACGAGTTCCTGGTCGCCCTGAAGGAGCGACGGCGGACGAGCCATTTTCTCCATATTTCCCCCGAGGAGCACCCGGTCGCCGGGCAGCTCATGGGGGCCGATCCGTCGCAATTCGGGCCAGCCGCCCGGCGGCTGGTCGACGCGGGCTTTGACGTGATCGATATCAATTTCGGCTGCCCGGTCAAAAAGGTCCTCGGCCGGTGCCGTGGCGGGTTTCACCTCAGTCAGCCGTGGGTGGCCCTCGAAATCGTCGACCGGGTTCGCGAGGCGGTCCCGGCCAACGTCCCGGTGACGGTGAAAATGCGGCGCGGGATCGACGAGAGCGAGGAGAGTCGCGAGCAATTCTATACCATCTTCGACGGGGCCTACGATCGCGGAGTCGCCGCCATCACAGTCCATGGCCGGACCGTGATGCAGCGGTACATCGGCCCATCGCGGTGGGATTTTCTGCGCGAGGTCAAGCAGCATGCCGGCGACCGGGTCGTCCTGGGGAGTGGCGACCTGTTTACCGCCGAGGCCTGTCTCGACATGATTGCCACCACAGGGGTCGACGGGGTGACGGTCGCCAGGGGGGCGATCGGCAACCCCTGGATCTTCGCCGAGTGCCGAGCCCTCGCCCGCGGCGAAGCACTGCCGGCCCCGCCGACTGTCCACGAACAGCGCGACGTGATCGCCGAGCATTACCGGCTGGCCGAGGAACTCTACGGCCCCGAGCGTTGCCTGACGACGATGCGAAAGTTTGCGATCAAGTATGCGCGGCTCCACCCCCAGCATGAAGAAGTCCGCAACGCCTTTTGCACGGTGAAAGGAACCGGCTCGTGGCGCGACGTGCTTACCACTTGGTACACCGACGACTACCCGGGACGCCGCCCCCCAGTCGACGAGCCAGAGCCGATCCGCGAAGCAACACCGCCCCTCGAACTTGCCGAACAAGCAACCTGACAGCCATTCTCATCCTAGACATCCGGCCTATCCATGTTGGTTGAGAACATCGATGGACAGGATGTTTAGGATGGGAGGTGAGAAGGGTAATCCCGGTTTAGTCGACTGCGAAACACTCTGATTTTATGTGTCGGTTTTGCGGGCTATGATTGTGATAGCTGCTTTCCTGTCCCGGTCCTCGATGTCGCCATGCCATGAACCAATTCAATCAAACCGTCCGCACGCTGCTGATGCTCGTCGTCGTGGGGATGGCCGGCTTCGTCGGGTACAAAGGCTTTGAGATCGTCAATGCCCCTGGGCGGGAGTTGGCCGCGCGCGAGCAGGAACTCGAGGAGGTCCGCGGCCGCTTGACAAAGCTCGACGAAGACCTGGCCGCGCGGCAGCAAGAGATCGTCGCGCTCGAAACTCAAGCAGCGGCCGACGCCGCCACGATCGCGGACCTCGCTGCCGTACGCGAGCGCCTCGAGACGTCGCTGCGGCTGATGAAGCTCCGCCGCCGGCTCGCAAGGATCGAGGTCATCGAGCAAGCCCCGGACCCTGATGGCCAGCTCGTCACCCGGTTTCGCTTTGTCGAAATTGGCGACGATGGCCAGTCGCTCGGCGAGCCAGTCGAGCTGATGGTCGAAGGAGACCGCATCTATGTCGAGTATCTGGTCGTCAAATTCGACGACAAGTATATCGAGCAGGCTGACCTCGAGCGTGGCACGGCGATCTGCCTCTTCGAGCGAATCTTCGGCGAGAAGCAAGAGCCAGAAACCGGCTATGTGATCGACGAAGTGGGGACCAGGCCGACCGCCTACGAGCGCGGCACCCCGATGAGTGAGTTCGAATCGAAAATCTGGAACGACTTCTGGACCATCGCCAACGACCCGCCGAGAGCGGCCGAACTCGGCATCCGCGCCAGTCACGCGCAGGCCCCCTCGATCCGGGTTGAGGCAGGCAAAGTGTACGAACTCGACCTCCGCTCCACGGGCGACTTCACCTTGCAACAAGTGGCAGGCGAAGTCCCCCGGGCCATCGAATGAAACGCTGGGCGGAGATTAACCACAGACGAGAGCGGAGGTCGGAGGCCAGAGGTCAGGGATTTCCGACCTCTGGCCTCTGACCTCCTCGTTCTCTGTGTCGCTTGTGGTTGTAAATCATTCCGCGAGGGCGGTTAGCAGCGGGCAGGTCTTTTGGGTGGATTCGCCTTGTCGGTAGCGTTCGAGCAGTTTTTTCGAGCGGTTCGCGAGCATTCTTCGGACTTCGCGGCGTGCTCCCTTCGCGCGGGGGATTAGCATGTCGTCGTACCCGGTCGTCTGGTGTCGCATCCAGGCGATCACGGCTGCTTCGGCGCGGCGTTCGATGGGGATTCGCTCGGTTCGCGCCACCGTGCCGCTGCCGACTGGGGTGGCGTGGGTGGTGACTGCCTTGGCGAGTCGCTGGGCGATGTCGGCGTGGCGCTTGTGGAAGGCGAGGAACGTGACGACCGCGCCAAAAAAGTCCTCGACATACTCGGCCTGGACCTTCTCCCGCCGCCGGGCACTCGCCTCCCGCTTCTTGGCATAGCTCTCGGTCGACCGCTCCGCTTCGAGCTCGGCGCGGATCCGCTCGATTGTTGCCGCCGGGGCCCACACTCCTTTGGAGAAAACCTTCCGCCCCACCCGTTCGGCCACCACGTAATGGTCTCCGGCCACCTTCACCCGGCGGGTGAGGGCCGCATCGCCGGGAGAGAGGAGCACCCACCCTGCGGGGACGGGGATGATCTCGCCTTGGGGTGAGACGACGGTATTGGGTGCCGGGCTGAAACCGTAGGTGTCGGACATCACATGCATCCTTACAGGGCCACGTCAGGTGCGAGTTATTCGTCCTCACGAAGGTCGAACACGTGACGCTCGAAGACCAGCACAAAATAGAGTGCGTTGCCATCAACGGCAATATCGGGTGCGGCTCCCGTTACGACTCCCACTGCTTCAGTTCTTCGACCAGCCGCAGCGCTTCGTCGCGTTTCTTTTCGAACAGCCCAAAGAGGACGATAATCGCCACCCCGCTGGCAATGCCCGCGACCCACCAGATCCATGTCCGCTCGAGTTCCACCGCGGCGTGCCACACGACCGAGAAGAGGGAAACGCAGAGGAACGCGACACCGAGGAACAGAAACGCCCGCACGCGGAGCAGAATTCCGGCGAACACCCCGGCGATCGACAGTGCGGCGAGCACCATCGGCAGCCACAGCCCTGGGCCGACACCATTGATAAAGATATCGGCGGTCGACGCGGCGTAGATCATGATGGCACAACTGTAGCGAACGCCGCTAAGCTGCTGGCTCGTGAGGAGCTTGCGATTGAGTTCCGCGCCGATCAGCACGCAAACCACTGGCGGGATGAGCCAGAACTGGGGGTGCTCGGCGAGGCCCCAGCCATCGAGCGAGTGGAGCGTGGTCCACAAACTGCCGTTGAAGGCCAGGAGGGCGAGCCCCAGGAAGATCGGCGATTTCCGTGCGACGCTCAGCGCCATGTAGAGCGCCCCGACGGCGAGCAGCAGCAGGGCGTATTGTCCCATCTGGCCCGCACTCCAGAAACCGACGACGGGCAAAAGGGGGAGCAGGATCCCGGTGTTGCGGAGCGGCTCGGCGAGGACCTCGGTTTTGCGGCGGGCGAACCACTCCGAAAGTCCCACGCCGACAAACGCGATCAGCATGACGATGAAGGGCCAGTACTGCAGGAACCAGCCGGAGAAGAGCCACGGCATGGTGACGCGGATATGAAGGAACAGCAGGGCGGCGAACACCTCGGCCGCGTAGACGTAGGCTGTCCGTCCCCGCTCGCTCAGGTTGAGGGGGTCGCGCCCTGGCAGCAGCGCGGCCGCCAGCGAACTAACGACCAGCGCGGCGACAGCCACCGCCACGGCGAGCACGGCAGGCCACACCAGGGGAACTTCGTTGCCGCCAATAAAGTAGGAAGCCTCGGTCGCCAAGGTGACGGCGAGCAGGAGACCCGCCACGACGACAAACACGGGGATCGTCCGCTGCGCCGCGGCGACCCAGGGGTTCGACGTCCGCCAGATTTTCACGAGCAGTGTGCCATAAATCGGGATCACGGCGGCGAGCGCCACACCCGCGGCGACCAGGCGATGGAGCCCGGCCACTGGGAACGAGGGGGGAATCCAGGCCCAGGCGAATGCCACGGCGAAGAGTCCCCCGATGGCGAGTGCCACGTAGCGCAGCACCGTTTCGACCCGGCCGGTGGCCATCAGCGCGACACCGAGCGCACAGGCGAGCACCGCGTAGGCGGCCGTCATCCGAAAGCGGAAGGGTTCGTGGGTCAGCTCGATCGAGGCGACCAGCGCGACGACCACGGCGATGGCGAGACCATTGGCCGCGAGCATCCAGACCTGTGAGTCGAGTTTGCGGCGGAGGTATCTCGGGGCTCCCCAGCGGATGGCCGTTTGGGCAATCGCCTCGCACCGTTGCCAGAGGTAACTCGACGCGAGGACAAACGCGGCGAGGGCGAGCGTGAAGGCCCAGGTGAACGCTTCCCCTTCGAGTTCCAGCCGTCCCAAAAACCAGCCGACCGCCGTGAGACCGAGGCAATACGCGGCCGCGACCGGCCAGCGGACGTGCCGGTCCCACAAGGTGAGGAACGTCGCCCCCAACGCGATAACGAGCGCCACCGGCCCGAGCCACCAGTAAGTCCCCCAGGCCTGGCCGGTGAAGTCGAAGGCCAGATCGAGCCCCACTCCCAGCAGCAGCCAGAGGATCGCGAACCAAACGCCGAACCGGTGGAAGCCAATGATCCAAAGTCGCGGGTTGGTCGTCGACCGCCGCTTCGTCCAGCTCAATTCGATCAGCACCGAGGCAATCGCCGCGAGGGAGAAGAGTAGCGAGGTGAGTTCGAAGAAGTTCATCTCTTCGCCGTGACTTGCTGGAGGAACAACGTTCCACCAGAACACGTGCCCCGCGATCACCAGCACCGGCGCGGCGAACCACGTTGGCCAGCGGACGCGCCGCCAGCGCGATGTTTGGAGCAATACGCCGTAGGTCGAGAGCAACCCGGCGAGTCCCCACCAGGGCCAGAACGGTAGGTTGGTGTCGTCTTCGAGTTCGATCAGCGCCAGCAGCGTCGTCACCGCGGCAAAAACCATCGCCCACACAGTTGAGCGCCAGTACACGGGCAATGTCACCAACAGCCAACTGGCCACCGTGCTCGCCACAAGGAGCGTGTGATACGCTTCCAGTTGACCCGAATCGACATGGACAGCCAGGTTGGCAACCAGCGTCACCGCAAGCAGCAGGAGTCCGACGACGTGCATCGGTGTGAAGTGCAGTCCTCTCGGCATAGTCGTCAGCCAGAGTGCCGCCGCGGCCAGCGCGATCGTCACCAGTCCCCGCCAGTCGGCCACGGCCGCTTCCCAAGTGAGGGCCATCGGGTTGGAGACGATGCCCACGCACCCGGCCAGCAAGGTCTCGGCGCTGAACGTCACGGCCAGTCCGGCGAGGACCTGCAACAGCATCGGCCGCGGCGTCACCGCACGACCCGCGAAGCGCCACGCGAGCCATCCCCACCAACCGAGCGCGACCACCGCCGCCGTCGCCCCGTTGAGCTGGGCGAGCCTGATCCACGCCACCGCGTCGAGCGGTTGCGCTGCCGCGGCCAACTCGAGCAGATAGACAAGCGTCGCGACCCCCACCGCGAGCAAGCCGAAGCTGAAGGCGTAGCGACTCGACAACTCGCGAATGGCCAGCGCCAGCAGCATCAAGGCCACCAGCGCCAGCGGCCCGCCATAGAGGAGCGAGTTCCCCAGTTCTCCAAACCAACTCGCCGGGTCGGGCCCCAACAGCGGCCGCGCGGTGAGCTTCCGGGCGACGATATAGGCCACGACGACCACCAGCGGGAGGGTCGCGCTGATGCCAACTAGCGTGCGGCTGAGTTGGGCAATAGGGCTGGGGTCGATCCTGTTGTCGGTGAATGTTCCGATACTTTTGAACGGCAAACCCATGACGAGCCACACGGCGGCCGCAATGCCGGCGATGGCGCCGGTCACACCCAGCATCGTCCCCGCACCCGCGACTGGGGGGCCCATGGCGAGGGCGGAATAGGCCGCCATGGCCGCAATCGCCGCGTACAGGAGAACGACCAGCGCGACGAGGATCGTTCGCCCCGCTTGGGCGAGACTCGATCCAAAGAACCGCGGCGGGGCCTCGAGCGAAAGACCAAGCCGCGCAAAGAGTGGCCGCAACTGCCGCCGCGCGACAATCGGCACCGCCATGGCGAGGATTGCGCCACTCAGTAGCCATCGTAGCGCCGAGGCGGTCGCCGTCTCGCCCGTGAACTGTGCCGCTCCCAACAGGCACGCCGCCGCGGCAAGCAGTGGCATGGCCAGCAGGTTGACGCTCCCCGCGCGGTCCCACGCGCCAATTCCCACCAGCAGCGCCACCGCTGCCAGCAGCATCCATGCGCCGATCTCTCCCGCATGGGCCGACGAGACATGGGGAAATTCAAGTTGGGCCATCGGAATCGGCACCCGGGCGCTGTCGTTGATCGAGGGGGAAAGCTCCCGCGCCATGCCGGGAAACGCCGAGTAAGCGGCCATCAACACAACCAGCAGCAGCGTCCCGACGGCCACCGTGCGGTCGAATACCGGCCATGGGGTACGACTGAAGTCGACGCCAGTGGTCCGTTGCGCCCCCAATCGCAGGAGTCGCCACACAACGGCCGATGCCGCCAGCGCAATCCCCTGCGCCTGCCAAAACCAAGGATCGACCCACCGCGCCCGCCCCTCGGCAAACCACGCTTCTTCCGCCAGTCGCGACGTGACGACCACACCCAGCGACACCGCGAGCGCGATTTGAAACGCGACGAAAAGCTGGGCATTGGCCATCAACCACGCGAGCGCGAGCCACAAGAGCGCGAGCCACAGAAAGCCGATCGCCAGTTCGTTGTACTCCAGTCGCGACCCGAGCGCCACCAACAGCGCGGCGGCGACCACCGACGCCCCCAGCGCCGCATGGGTGAATATCTGCTCGCCCGGTCCCGTCGCGCGGCGCCATCCCAGTCGCACCGCCGTCACGACGACACCCATCACCGAAGCCAGCGCCAGTAGTGCCGCAATCCATCCCCGCGTGTCGGCCCAGCCGGCGCCATGGCGGAAGACAATCCATTGGATGGCGGCGAGGGCTGTGAGCCCCACCGCGGCGATCGCCAGCTTGCCATGGCCCGACAGCATGGCGGCGGCGATCGCCAGCGCCGCGTAAGCAGCAAAGTACCACGCGGCATCCGCCGGGTCTCCCACCCGGCCAAACCCGAAGGCCACAAGCAGCGCCACACTCGCCCCCATGGCAGCGCCGGCCGCGATTCCCCACACCCGTGCCGTCGCCGCGCTTGCCAGTCGCCACGCACCGGCCGCCACCAGGCCGTAGAGGGCAACCAGCGGCAGCAGCCGGGCACCACCGACGGCCGACAGGAGCGAATCGGTCAGTCCGCGGCCGTCGGGTACTTGCCAGGTCACTTCGCCCATGAGCGCGGCAATGCCCACCAGCCAGGCCACGGCAAGAAACGCCGCCGTGAGAAAATGGAGCCACGGCAGACGTCCGCACCAGGCCAGCACAATCCACAGCACCACGTTCGCAAGCGCGGTCGCCAACAGCGCCGCGGGGAGCGGCCACGACAGTCCCACCGAGGCGAGAAACATCATTCCCCCGAGGGCGCCGATGCTCCCCAGGACGATGCGGAGCGAGGGAAGTTCAATCGGAATACGTCGCCAGAGTATCACGGTCGTCGCCAGCGCCGGTCCCCCAAGCACCACCAACAAGGGAGCAAGGTGTTGCAACGTCGCCGCGATCGAGCCGACCTTGTGGACCAGGAGCGCCAGCGGCAACAGCGTCGAGAACAAACAGATGCCGAGCAGCACAAAATGGGATGGTACGTTCTCGCCCCCCTCCGAATCGTTTCCCGCCGTGCGTCTTAGGCTCTCGACTACGGCCCCCGCGTAGCTCGCCAGTGGAACACTCGCCAGCAAGTAGACCAGCCCCAGTGATGCCTCGGGCCCCGCGAACCGCCGGATGACAAGCTGCATCAGCGAGCAGGTCATCACGCACGCGGCCGTCGCCAGCGGCGCTTGGGACGTCACCGTCCGGGCAGCAAACCAAGTGAGGATTGCGAACACCGCGAGCGAAATCCCCTCACCCGCCAACGACACAAAGTCCGTCGGCGGAGATGTCGAAGTGAAGGCGGCAATGGCGAGAAAGTTGAGCGGCACCAGCAAGATCGCGATGATGAGGACGCCATGGCTCGTCGTCCGAATCCGCCACCGCCGGTCGGTGTAGAACCCGGCGGCGAATAGCGCGGCCGACACGCCGCTAAAGACGCCGAACTTGAGCAGCGGCCGCTCGGCGATCTCCGCCCAAAAGCTGATCACCAGCGCGATCGAACAGACGACAATCAGCAGCCCTCCGACGAGTTCCCCCCACATGATGTTGTGGCTTTCGAGGAATCCCTGAAACACTTTGCCCCAGTCTCGCTTCGGTTTGGGCGTTGCTGCCGGGAGGGGAGCTTCCTCCAACGCCACGGCGCGCCGTGCGGCGTACTCCCTGGCGCGGTCGGCAACCGGCATCTCGCGCGGTGGAAGTGTCGCCGCCGGTGGCACGAGTTCCTCCACCGGAGCGACGGGTGGCGCCTCCTCCACCATCGCCGCGGGCAGAGGTGGGGTGTCGGCCTCCACTTCGTGACTCACCAACGGCAAAGGTCGCGAGGGTTCACGCTGCTTGGAGTCGAGCGCCTCGCCAGTCGCGTCGAGGCAGGCCTGGTAGGCCGCCTCGCTCAGGAGCCCCAATTCGCGAAACCGATAGAGCATCCGATGGACCGCCCGCGACGCCGCCTGCGGCCGCTCACCGGTTGCCGGCTCGCTCGGCCACTGGCACACATCGCAGTGCCCCATCCCCCACTGCAGCGACGCCGTACACCGCGGGCAAGTGCGATACTTCTTCCCCCGCGACCCCTCCTGGGCGCGCGACCGCCAGAGCAAGATCCAGAGGACAACCCCCAGACCGACCCACAGCGGCCACAAATCCCAAAACATCGACGCACCCCGTGCCAGGAAGAGACTTTGGGGGGCGACGTGGTCCCCCTCCCTCTATCATAGTTCGCAGGAGCCCGCGGTGCCCACGGCAATCGTAGCGGGCCCCCTTTCCAATCCGGCCGGCCAACAAAATCCCGAGCCCGTGGATTTGAGATGGCACTCCCAACTCCTGAAAATCCCGTCCTCCTATTCTAGGTGCTCGTAAGCTCCGTGCGAGAAAACAATCCACAAAGAGCAATTGGCGGGATGGGAGAGAATTCCAAGAGAACCGATCTCAATTCGTAACAGATGCGAACTCTACATGGCCCCGCTCGCTTGGCCTCTGTGTCTCTGATTTTGGGGCCTCGCGACGGAGACCGTCGTGCCCGTATCTCTCAACTCCTGCCGGATTCATATTGACTTGGCGGACGGAATTGACGCATAACCTGCATGCATTGTTTCTCCACCCGCTTTGCAGGAGCGTTTTCCCATGACCCGCACATCCCTCTGTCCGATCCGCGTTTGGCGTCCCTTGGTGCTGGCATTGCTAGCAGTCGTGGCGACGGCACCGTGGGCCTCAGCGCAACTGGTGACGCGCGAGGAGGAGGATGTCCGCCGTTCGATCAATGTCCTTAACGAGATCATGGCGATCCCAGCAGAGGCCATCCCCGAACAGATGCTAGCGGGAGCCGAAGGGGTGGCGATCATTCCCAACGTCATCAAGGGAGGTTTCGTCCTGGGGGCCCGGCATGGTCGCGGTGTGCTGGTGGTCAAGGATGAGCAGGGGAACTGGCACGCCCCACTCTTCATCACCATCACCGGGGGCAGCGTCGGCTGGCAGGCGGGCGTTCAATCGACCGATGTGATCCTCGTGTTCCGCACACGCAAGAGCATCGAGGGCATGCTCTCCCGCAAACTGACTCTCGGCGCCGACGCGGCGATCGCCGCGGGGCCGGTCGGCAGGCAAGCGGCCGCGGCCACCGACCTGCATTTGCAAGCGGAGATTTTTTCCTACGCCCGCAGCCGGGGACTGTTTGTCGGTGCGTCGTTCGATGGGTCGATGATCGAAGTCGACGGCATCGCCAACGCCTCGTACTACCGTAGCCCGGCACCTGGTCAGCCGGTCGTCGTGCCGGCGACTGCCATCCAACTAGCCCAGCAAGTCGCGTCGTACACCACAACCACGGTGCCGGCCCCGAATCCTGCCGCAGCCCCCAACGGGGCGCCGCCGGCGGGCGCGCCTCAAGGTTCTCTCCTCGCACATCAATACGCCACGCACGAGTCGGATGTCCTGCGTGCCCAACTCAGCAAGACCTCGCCTGAACTTTTCAAACGGCTCGACCCCGCCTGGACCAATTTCCTGGCCCTTCCTCCGGAAGTCTTCATCGCCCAGGGCCACCCCTCCATCGAGTCGATCGACCAGTGCCAACAGCGCTACAATGCCGTCGTCGCCGACCCCCAATACCGGGCCCTCGCTGCCCTGCCAGCCTTCCAATCGACCTACGGCCTGTTGAACCACTACGCCAGCACGCTCCGGGCCGAGAACGCACTCCCGCAACTCCCCCCGCCACCCGTCATGCGGTAGTCGTGGCAACTGGTACGACGGGTGAAGAAGAAAGACGTTCTTCCACTCAGTCGCCGATGGCCGGAGGCCACGGCTTGGTAACGCGATAGGCCTTCCGCTGCTGGTCGTCCGCCATCAAGGGGTCGTCGGTAATGTCACCAGGTTGGCGTCGCGAGATACGGTACGGAATCAATCGTCGCGCAGGTCCGAAAGCCCGGCTTCGACAACGAGTTCAAATAAATCGGCCACCGCGCTGAGCGATTCGATCCCCTCGTCCGTTTCGGACACGGCAGTCGAGCTACTGGCAAGCATGCCCCTCCGCCCGGGTCGCTCGGCGAGCAGGAGCAGTGCCGCATCGTGAGCCCGCTCGCTGATCGCTCCCTCCGTACGGACGATTGGGCGGCCCTCCTCTCGCGGGCGGACCGGCCCCCGCCGCTCGGCAGCAATCGCAGGCAGAAATGCGGCTGGCCCGTCTGTCGAGGAACTGGCCAATGCAATCGCCCCCTCTTGCTCCTCAGGCAACTCGGAATAGACCTCGCCATAGTGACTCTTCCAGACGAGGTAATCGAGCGAGTCGACCACGCCGTTGCCACTCGCATCAGCGCCAGAAAGTGGAGTCACTTCCGCGCCCAGCGAGTTCCGCCACACCGTGTAGTCGGCCATGTCGACCACTC
>CAZYQQ010000065.1:0-29915 GCA_964650265.1 uncultured Planctomycetaceae bacterium | reverse complement strand
ACATCGGTTGGCGTCAAGATGACAGCCTGGGCCGCACCTCCCGCCAACAGGCTCCAAACGGCCACACCGAACGCCAGGCACATCCTGCCGCGCGCTCGCGAGCAGAAGGCAGAGCCCCCGACTCGAAACCAGCGATTACAAGCCTTCATTAGTTCGCACCCTCCCGAGTTAATATCTAAGATGCAACTCTCGACGAACCTCTGCCAGTTGTCTGTTCGCTCGCATGGGACTGGCGCCGCAGCGGTTAGATTACACCGTTAAGGAGGGGCCTGACAAACGGATAGTCCAAAAAATCTAAAGAAATCTGAAAAATCACCTGCTTCTTTCGACGACTTGCAGACCTAATTTATTTATCATTTTGATAATTATTGGGCCGCCACGGCTCGTACAAGGTGGAAAACGATCGCTGGACGGTCCCGAGCACCGATTGCTCCCCCCTTACTCCCTGTTCTCCCATTGGCAAAAAAATAGACCCTCGACCGGGGGGCCGAGGGTCTGGGGGCACCAAGTTTTCAGAAATTCGCGCGGTTCACTCACCCGCTTGCGCGAGTTCGACTCCCTGGGTGACGTACGGGTTGTGAATCACCAGCGGCTCGGGGGTGGCCTGCACCTTTACCGAGCGTTCGGCTTCGGCTGGCTCGCTGGCGTCGCGCTTAGGGAGAACGTAAGGATTCGAGATTTCGATCGCTACCGGTTCGACCGCAAATTCTGGCGTACGGAAGTGGGGCGGGTAGGCGAACGGCGAATGCCCATACGTCCGCGGGACCGGGTAGCTGTAGTAGACCGGGGGATGGGCCGCGAAGTAGGGAACCCGGTTTTCAAGGGAGTTGTAAAGCTGTCCCATGCCCCAGCCATAGCCGAAGCAGCCGTCGCAGGCTTGGACGGGAGTGCTCGCCGAGGCAAAAATCCCTACGGCGACAAGCGAAAGGACGAATCGAAGGGTGCGTGTCATGGCAAAACTCGGGAGAAGAAGGGCGCGTGGCGAGGCCAAAGGGGTTTCGGCTCACCAAAGCAGGGGGACGGGGGGCACAGGTTTCGATGGGGAGGGCCAGCCGCCACGTCACACCACGGCCCTGCCCCAACGGCCGTGGTGCGACGAGCGACTTTGGCTCTCACATTCCACCCTAATCAGGCTGGCCAGCGATGGCAAGAAATTCCTCGAAACAGGCCGAATCTGATGAAAAACAGGCTCTTTCCTGAGTCAGGCGTCCGCTCCTCTACCGCGAATTGGCGGCATTCGCCCCTTCTCCGTCGAGAACCCACCCGACTGTGAATCGATCAAACAGGATGCGGCCGTAGTCGTCCGCTTCGTAGAGGCAACCCGCCGCTCCGGGGGCCAGACTCACCAGACAGGAGTAGGCGGAGGATCCTTCGTAGAGGACCCGCTCCCCCGGCCACGACTTGCCGTCATCGGTACTCGCCCGGAGGGTCAGGTTGCGGCGCCGATCGGGATCGGCCGGGTTGCTGAAGAGGATGACGCCGGGGCTCTCTCCCTCCGGCCAGGTTGCTCGGCGAATGCTCGCCTGGCAGATCGGCTCGATCAACACCGGGTCGTGCCGCTGGTCGGTCCACGTCTCCCCCCCATCGTCGCTGAAGGCGACCTGGCGGGAAGTGGCCTTGCGGTCGTAGTTGCGCATGTTGAGCATCAATCGTCCGCCCGCCAGTTCGACCACCTCGCACTCATTCACCGCGGCCTGGGGGGTCACCCCTCCGACACGCCAGGTCTCGCCGTGATCGTCGGAGATAATCACGTGAGAAGAGTACAAAATCTCGTCTCCCACGGGGCGCTTGTGATCGCAAGGGATCACCAGCCGACCTTGGTGGGGACCATGCGTAATCTCAATCCCAGCGCCAGGTCCGGTGGCATACCAACTCCAATCGGCATGCTTCACGTCGCGGGTGATCTCGCGAGGTTCGGTCCACGACTGGCCGTCGTCGCTGGACTTTGTCACAAACACACGGCGCGAATCGTCGCCATAGCCGGTCTTGATTTTCTTCTCGGCAACGTCGCCCCGGTTCCACGTCAGGAGCAGATGGATCTCTCCCGTGGCACTGTCGACGACAGGGCAGGGATTGCCGACGGTGTTGCCGGCATCGTCCCACACGACAGCGAGATCGCTCCAGGTGGCACCGAGATCATCGGAGCGCCGCATTACCAGATCGATGTCGCCCGAGTCGCCACGACCCTGCTTACGTCCCTCGCTGAACGCTAAGAGTGTCCCGGCGGGGGTTTGAACGATCGAGGGAATGCGAAAGGTATGGTAACCGTCGGTCCCCGACTCGAACACGACACCCCGCGTCACCCCCGCCGGGGGTGAATCGGCGCAGGCAAGCGTAGCTGAACCGACTGCGGCAAGGACGATCATCGCCACTAAGGGGCCTCCCACCGAAGGCTTACGGTGGGAGGCGGCAAACTGGTCATCCGGCATGGGAGCCTCAATGGGGTCTTGTATTCATGCATCTTCGCTAACCGAGCGAAACGGTAACAGTCTTCGACTCTGTGTAGGCGGCCAGCCCCGCTTCGCCCAGTTCGCGGCCGATGCCGCTCTGCTTGAACCCACCGAAGGGAGCCGCGGCGTCGAACACATTGTAGCAGTTGACCCACACCGTGCCGGCACGCACCTTGGCCGCGAAGCGATGGGCCTTCGATATGTCGCGGGTCCAGACTGCGGCGGCGAGACCAAAGTTCGTATTGTTGGCCCGCTTCACTAGGTCGTCGACGTCGCTGAACTTCAGCACGCTCAGCACCGGGCCGAAGATTTCATCGCGGGCGATCCGCATCTCGTCCTTGACGTTGGTGAACAGCGTCGGCTCGATGAAAAAGCCGCGGTCACCGAAGCGATTTCCGCCCGTGACGCAGGTAGCGCCATCCTGTTTGCCGTAGTCAACATACTTCAATATCTTGTCGAACTGGGCCTGATCGATCTGGGCCCCGTGCTTCGTCTCGGGATCGAGCGGGTCGCCGATTTGCGAGTCTTGATTACGCTCGCGGATGCGATCGACCACTTCGTCGTGAACCCGATCCTCAACAAACAGACGACTGCCAGCCGTGCAGCACTGCCCGGCGTTGAAATAGATGCCGAAGTGGGAACCGGCCACCGCCTGTTCGATGTCGGCATCGGCAAAGATCACATTGGGGCTCTTGCCGCCGAGTTCGAACGTCAACCGCTTCATGGTATCGGCCGCCGCCCGCTGGATGATCTTGGCGGTGGTCGTTTCGCCCGTGAAGGCGATTTTGTCGACGTCAGGATGCTCCACGAGAGCGGCGCCGGCCGTGGGACCGTAGCCGGGAACAACGTTGATCACCCCGTCGGGGAAGCCCGCCTTCTGCGCGAGCCGCGCCATCCGCAGGCAGGTCAGCGGGGTCTGCTCGGCCGGCTTCATCACAATCGTGCAGCCAGCGGCCAGGGCCGGCCCCCACTTCCAAGCGGCCATCAGCGCCGGGAAGTTCCAGGGGATGATCTGCCCCACCACGCCGACCGGCTCGCGGCGCGTGTAGCAAAGATAGTCGCCACGGATCGGGATCGTTCGACCTTCGATCTTGTCGGCAAAGCCGGCGTAGTAACGCAGGCAGTCGACCACCAGCGGGAAGTCGGCGGCGCGCGACCAGTAGACCGGCTTGCCGTTATCCAAGGTCTCCAGGGCTGCCAGTTCGTCGATTTCCTGCTCGATGAGGTCGGCCAGCCGGTACATCAGCAGCCCACGATCGCGGGCATCCATCTTCGACCAGGGGCCATGTTCGAAAGCCTCGCGAGCCGCCTTCACGGCACGGTCGATATCGGCCTTGTCTCCCTCGGCGACCTCGCAAATCACTTCTTCGGTCGCGGGGTTGATCGTCTCGAACGTCTTGCCACTAACGGAGGGAACCCACTCTCCACCAATGAAGCACGTGGTTTGACGCACCTGTGGGGGCGCGACTCGTTGAGGAGCGGCGGTAGCCATGTTGATGTGCCTCCTTGGCAAAAACAAAATGAGAGACGAAACTTGCCTCACGGCAAAGGCTGTGCGAATGATGAGATTGTAACGCAAACCGCATCGCGGTTGCCAGTCGCGGAGGCCAATCGCGGAAGGTTGTGGCCCCGGAATCGTGCCCCGACGGGGTAAGGGGCGAGCGGGCGGAAGACCGAATGCTTGAACGGGGGCGTTGCCGTTCTTTTAAGGGCCAAACGTGTCGCTACCAATCCTGATCGTCGGGAGTCTCAACATCGACCTCGTGGCATTCGTCGACCGTTTGCCGGTGCCGGGGGAGACGCTCGCGGCCCGCGATTTCCAAACTCTTACCGGCGGCAAGGGTGCGAACCAAGCCTGCGCCGTCGGACGGCTTGGTGGTCGCGGGAACATGGTGGGAGCGGTCGGGAATGACCTGTTTGGCCATCAGTTGATCGCGAGCCTGCAAAGCGCGGCAATCGATACTGCCCACGTGATGCGTCTCGATGGCCACACGACCGGTGTGGCGATCATTCATGTGTCGGAGAGTGGTGAAAACCACATCGTCGTCTCTGCCGGAGCCAATGCCCAGCTCGATCCAAGCGCGTTGTTGCCCGCATTCGCGGACATGGGGGCAGGGTATTTACTCCTTCAACTCGAAACCCCGCTACGTACCGTGACCGAAGCGGCGAAACTGGCCAAGTCACGAGGAATGACGGTGCTACTCGATCCCGCCCCGGTGCAGGCCCTCCCTGGGGAACTGTTGTCGCACGTCGATATTTTGACCCCCAACGAGACGGAGGCCATGGCGCTGGTGGATCGCGATCGGCCGCTCGAATCGCTCGCCGACGTGGAACATGTCGCGCGTGAATTGAGGAAGCTTGGTGTGCCACAAGTGATCGTCAAACTCGGAAGCCGCGGGGCATGGGTGCAGGATGGGGCCGGTGGGCGCCATCATGCCGCGCCCAAGGTGACGCCCCTCGACACAACGGCGGCGGGGGACACGTTCAACGGCGCGCTCGGCGTCAAGCTGGCGGAGGGAAAATCGCTCGACAAAGCGGTCGAGTGGGCCAATCGGGCAGCCGCCATTTCGGTAACTCGCAAGGGGGCTCAGGCATCGATTCCCACGCGCGAGGAGGTCGACAAATTCGTTGAAACCCAGAAGGGATGATCGAGTCGCGGGGGGGGCCCGCAGGCGTCATCGAACCGAACCGGCTCGCGACTGCTATCAGTCGCGGAGAATCGCTCTGGCCATGGTCCAACCGACCGTGGTACGCTCTGCGACCCGCCAGGAAACCTTTGACGGTCCCTCCCCTCCCAAGGCGAACGAACTCGCCTCCCACCCCACAAATCCCCTTCACAGGAACAGAGCATGGACGCTCGGATGCTCGTCGGGCTGCGCAGTATTTCGATTGCCACCCTGGCCTGTTTGCTGCTGGTTGCCCAGCCCCTCCACGCGGCTCCGCCCTACGCGACGGCTAACTTTGTCGTCGTCGCCCCGACCGCCGAACTCGCGAAGGAAATCGGCGACACCGCCGAAAAATGGCGGTCGGAACTCGCCATCGAATGGATCGGCGAGGAGATGCCCCCCTGGTACAAACCCTGCCCCATCAAGGCCAAGGTGGGCCCCGGGGTCGGGGCGGGTGGGGTCACGACGTTCGTGTTCGATCGCGGCCAGGTCTTCAACTGGAATATGTCGATCCAGGGAAGCCGCGAGCGGGTGCTCGATTCCGTGCTTCCCCACGAGATCACCCATACCATTTTTGCCTGTTATTTTCGTCAGCCCCTGCCTCGTTGGGCCGACGAGGGGGCGTGTACAACCGTCGAACACGCGAGCGAAATCGCCAAGCAAGAGGAGCTGCTCATCCGCTTCCTCAAGTCGGGCAAGGGGATTGCCTTCCGCGATATGTTCGCCATGAAGGAGTATCCCAGCGACGTCCTCCCCCTCTACGCGCAGGGGCACTCCCTCACCCGGTATCTCATCGGCCAGCATGGCAAGGCCCACTTTCTGAAGTTCCTGCAGGATGGCATGGAAGACGAGAACTGGCCCCGGGCCGTGAAGACCCACTACGGGCACGAGAGCCTCTATGCCCTCCAAAACGACTGGCTCGAATGGGTCAAGCAGGGTCGGCCCATTCTGGCCGGCGAGTTCGAATCGGTCCCCCGGCGGGATGCCGTGGTCCAGGTGAGCGGGACAGCGCGAGGGGGTCCCCAGACGACCTTCCCCGCAGCACCGGCAGCGAGTTCCGTCCATGCCGACGAGCACGAATCGGCCTATTCTCAGGCAAAAGGCCGCGTAATCCGGCGTTAAGTTCAGCGCCAGACCCAACGGGCCCTGCCCATTGCCCCTGGAGTATCCGGGGCGGCACGGGGCGCCTCACCTGGTGGTCGGGGTGGGTCCGTATCACATGTTCCGGCAAGACCGGTTGCCATAAATCCCTACGGTATGGCAATTTATCTTGATTGGGATACAGGCCCGTTTAGAATGAGAGTGTGGACCGGTAGCCACCCGGGGGGGCATTTCCCGCGGTTGGCCAAGTTGTCCAACGTCCCCGTCACGACATGGAGGTGCCCGATGGTTAGGCGTGCGCGTGGTTTTGCGACAGGCTGCGGCATGGTGGTCGCGCTGTTCGCTGGTTGGTGGCTGTCGTCGGCGCGTGGACAGCAAGCGGAAGGTCCTCCGCTTCCCACGCTCCCCGAAGGAGGCCTGCATTCCGGTTGCCTGCAAGTGGTTTCTCAACCAGGAGAGCCGCTGGTGGCAATCGTTTACGATACGGAACAAAAAGTCCTCGGAGTATATCACATCGATCGCGATGGCGCGATCGAACTCAAGGGGATCCGGCCCATCCGCTGGGACCTGCAGATGCTGCACTACAACGGCAAGGGTCTCTTGCCGGAGGATGTGCGAAATGGTTTGACTCGCTAAGGACGCCGCGAGTTGCAAATGAGGTTTGAACACCCTATGCCAGGTGGTGAACAGCGAGGTTCCCACCGCGGTGAGCAGGCGGCCGTGAGCAATCGCAATGGATCAGAAGTTCGTCAAGCTAGATGATGCGGCAGAGCAACTCGGCGTGAGCACCGACCAGCTCAATCAATTGCGTGAGCAGGGTAAGCTGCGAGCCTACCGCGACGGTTCGAGTTGGAAGTTCCGCACCGAAGACATCGAGACAATGGTTCGCGATGGGCTTCCTGATCTCAGTGCCGACAGTGGCATCCAATTGGGTGACCTCGACATGGGACTTTCCATGCCGGAGGACGATCTGGAGGCCGAAAGCTCGCTCGACGTCGTCCCATCTCCCACATTCGACGAAGAAGAGTTCGAGCTTGCGACCGGCAGTTCGGCGGAACTTTCGTTCGACCTCGAAAGCTCCGACGGGAGCGATTTGTCGCTCGATCTCGACGACGCCGAGAGTGGCGACGATCCCGATTCGATCCTGCTGAGCGAGGCCGAATTGGGGGATTCTCCCGATCGCCCGGCGAGCACGATCATCGGTAAGGTCGATCTCGACCTGGGGGCCGATCTCGAATTGACCGACGAGGAGAGCAACGCCCTCGAAAGTGACGTCCGGCTGGCCGATCTCGACGACCTGGGGAGCGATGCCGGCGCGACTGGCGAACTCCCTCCCATGAGTGGTGGACCGACTGTCAATTTCGACGACCTCGAAGAACTGGAACTCGATCTCGAAGCCGAATCGAGCCGCATCCTCAAACCAGAAGATGTCGCCGCGGCACAACAAGCAGCCCAGGCCCAACAGCAGGCCCCAGCCGAATCGAGCGACCTGCGGCTCGAGGACGACTTCGAACTCGGCGGCAGCGGCGCCGAACTCTCGGGCCTCTCGGCACTCGGTCTCGACAGCGGTGGCGGTTCGGAAATCGATCTCGCTTCGACCAGCAGCCCCAGTGGCGACGTTCCCCTGAGTGGGCTCTCGGCCTTGGAACTCGACGACGACGATGCCGACGATTTCGTCTTGGGCGATGGCAGCGACATCACCCTCTCGGCCGCCGATAGCGGAATCAATCTCTCTCCGGCCGATAGCGGGCTGTCGCTCGACGACGCACCGCTCGAACTCACCGGTTCGGCCATCGGCAGCGGCCTCGACATTGGCGAAGCCTCCGGCATCAGCTTTCTGGGAAGCGACATCGGCAGCGAAGGGTTCGAACTCACCCCCACCGAGGAGGTGGAAGATGAGGACGACAGCTCGCAAGTCATCGCACTCGACGAATTCAAGGACCATGAGGAAGCCGACGACCTGCTGGGGGCCGGCTTTGGTACGGCGGGCATGGGTGCGACCGGCCTCGCCTCGACCCCTGGATTTGCGAGCCCCGTCGCCACGATGCAGCCTCAGGAAACCCAGTTCACCGGCTGGCAAGTCGTGTTTCTCAGCCTCTGCATCGTCATGCTGGGGCTCTGCGGCATCATGGTGGTCGACCTGGTGCGTAATCTCTGGAGCTGGGACCAGCCCTTCACCGTCAACAGCGCGCTGATCGACAGCCTCAATTCGCTGTTCGGTTTCAACTGAACGATCGCATTGCGGGTTTCTGCGCCACGCCCTCGCGAGGGGCCCTCGCGAGGGGTATGGTTCGGAACGTGGCAATTTGTCGCGGTGGCCCGAATATTGGGCCATTGGCCGCGCCTCGCCTGCGGACTTCGGCTATACTCAGCCTGCCAGCAGGCGCTATAATGCCGTTGTCGAATGCGGTAGCTTCTGCTGCCCCCCTCGACCCCGGTGACCAGGCCATCGGGCCCGCCTCACCTGCCGCCGCTATTCCCCCCCCGCCCGAGTTGGTCGTTGCCATGATGCAGGCCCGTTGCACGCACTCTCCCGCTTGGACTCGTTACTCCACGCTCCCCCTCTGGCTGGTGATGTCGCTGCTGGCCGTGGCGTCAGGTTGTGGCGAAAGGCAGGACATCCGCAGCTACCGGGTTCCCAAGGAACAAGCTCCAGCGGCATCGGCCACTGGCCAAGAGGCCGCTCCCAGGCGGATGGTGGTCGCCACCCTGCTGGCTCACGACAACGCGTGGTTCTTCAAGGTCGAAGGGGCGCCCGAGGCGATTGCCGCCGCGAAGGACGAAATTGATGGCTTCTTCAAGACCATCAAAGCCCCCGCGGAGGCGACCTCCCTCCCGACCTGGGAGGTCCCCGAGAACTGGAATGCCCAGCCAGCCAGCGAATTCCGTCTGGCGACGCTCGTGATTCCCGACCACTCCCTCGAACTGGCCATCTCGCAGCTGGGGGGGGTGGGGGAAGAAAAAGAATACCTCCTGATGAACGTCAATCGCTGGCTGGGGCAGATCAGTCTCCCACCGGTCAAGGCCGAGGAGCTCGACTCCCGTCTTACCACATTCGATGCCGACGGCGCGAAGTTGTGGCTCTTCGACACCACCGGGAAATCGAGCGGTGGAGGGATGATGCCCCCCATGATGGGCAGGCAACCACCCGCGGCCCCGGCCGCGACGGCTCCCCCCCCGGCGACGGCTCCCCCCGCCGAACCCGAAAAGCCAATCACCTTCGACGTACCCGAGGGATGGCGCGAAGTCCCTCCCCGGATGATGGTGATCCATGTCCTTAAAGTCGGAGCGGGGAGCGAGGAAGCCGAAGTGGCGATTTCGGCCTTTCCCAGTTCGGCCCCCTCGATCGCCGATCCTTTGAGCAATGCCAATCGCTGGCGCGGCGAGGTCCTACTCGACGAGATCACAGCCAGCGAGCTCCCCGAGTCGATCGAAGAGGTCGCCATCGGCGACGACAAAGGGACGCTGGTCACGGCGCTGGGTGAAACCAAGGGGGTCATCGCGGCGATGGTCGCCAAGGGGGAGAACGTCTGGTTTTTGAAACTCCATGGGACGCGCGAGAACGTCGAGCGCCATCGCGAGGCACTCGTCGAGTGGCTCAAGACGGTCCAAATCGCGGAAGGAAACCCCTAAATGGCAACGACCGAGCTTCCGCGGACCACGACCGAGCGCACTTCACCTGACGGCGACGGGTCCAATGTCCCGCAATCGCCCCGGCCAAGAGGCCGCCAACCGGCCACCCCCTGGCAACTCGCGATGCAGGCCATCTCGTCACTCCGGCTGACGGTGGTGCTGCTGGTGATGCTGACGTTCTTGGTGTTCGTCGGTTCGCTGGCTCAAGCCAACCATGACGTGTGGTATGTGGTAAAAGAGGCCTACTTCCGCGTCTGGATCGCCAAGGTCGAATTTCAGAACCTGGCGACGTTGATCAATGTCTTCTATCAGAACAAGCTGGACCTGCCTGGTTATTTCTACTTTCCCGGTGGATTGACGATCGGCATGCTGATGGCCGTGAACTTACTCACGGCGCACGCCTTTCGCTTCCGCGTTGTGAGTCGAGGGCCCAAGTTGGCCCTCGGGCTCTTGATGTTGGTCGTCGGCACGGTGGCTTCCCTCATCGTCCTGACCTCCGCCCTGAGCGCGGGCGAGCGATCGATCATTTCCCCCGACTTTGCCGACACACTTTGGGGACTGCTCCGCGCTGGCTATGCCCTAGCGACGCTCGCCGGGGCCTATGGGCTATCACTCCTCTGGGGAAGGATCCGGCGAACTGAGTGGTCCTTGCTGGCCGCGCTAAATGGCATCCTGCTCATCGTGGCCTGCCTGCTCTTCATCTTTCCACATTGGCAGGTGGACGACGCGGGAATGCGAATCGTGTGGCAACTGACCAAGGCAACCATTGCCGGCCTCATCCTGGCTGGCGGTTGCTGGCTCTTGTTTGCCAAGCGATCGGGTGTCGTGCTACTGCATGTGGGAATCCTGGTCCTGATGGGGCATGAGTTCTACACCCACCTTGCGGCGGTCGAGGCGCGGATGAATATCCACGAAGGAGAGACCGTCAGCACGACCTACGAGATGACCAGCCGAGAGGTAGCCCTCATCAACCGGTCGCATCCCGAGTACGACCAGGTTACGGTCATCCCCGAGCCAATGATCCGCGGGGCGTCTGAAGCCCCCGAAGGATCCCCCAATCGCGTCATCCAGCACCCCGATCTGCCGGTCGACATTCGTGTGGTCGAGTACAGCCGCAATTCAAAGTACGACAAAGCCACCCCGGCCCAAGCCGCCCGCGTAACGACCGGGGCCGGCAAGCAAATCGCCTTCGAACCCGCCAAACCTGTCTCGGGTGTCGGAGAGGGTGAAATCGACGTCCCTTACGCCTATTTGGAACTGCTCGACAAAGAGAGCAACGAAGTTCTCGCGCAAGTGGTCGTGTCGTTGGCCTTCGATCGCTATCTGACCCGTTCCCCCTTTTTTCTGCAAAACGCGGAGCAGCCGCTCCAAATCGACGGCGAGCCCTACGCGATTGGCATGCGGTTCCGCCGTGAGTACAAACCCTATTCGGTCACCCTCGACGACTTCCGCTTCGACCGCTACGTCGGCACCAACAAGGCCAAGTCCTATTCGTCCGACATTCGCCTCGTCGACCACGAGCTTGGCACGACGTTGTCACAGAAGGTCTCGATGAACAACCCACTTCGCTATCGGGGCGAGACTTTTTATCAATCAGGTTTTGACAATGAAACCGAACAGACCACCATCCTGCAAGTCGTGAAGAACGAAGGATGGATGCTCCCCTACTTGGGGTGCATGCTGGTGGCGATCGGGATGATGATCCACTTCTTGATCGCGGTAGGTCGATTTGGCTCGCGGCGGATGCGAGAGGAAGCCAAGTTGGCACCGGAAGTCACGCCTCGGTTGGGATGGGGAGAGTGGCTCCTGCAACCTCGAGTGTGGGCCCCAGTGCTCACCGTCGTCGTCGCGCTCGCCTACATCGGTCGCGAAATGAAGTCTCAACCAAGCGACCCCGCGGGATTTGCCTACCGCGAATTCGGACGCCTCCCCATCGTTCAACAAGGTCGCATGAAGCCCATCGACACGCTCGCGCGGAATCTTCTCCAATCGATGTGCCAAAGGCAGGAAGCCGCCACCAAGATCAAGGCCCGTGGCAAGGATAATGCACCCGCCACGCGCTGGCTACTCGACGTCCTGGCAGGCAAGGAGGGATGGGATCAGTACTACGTCTACCGGATCGACAACCACGAACTTTTGAGTTCGATGAAGCTTACGCCGCGGCCCGGCTTCTTCCGTTACACCCATGCCGAAGTCTTGGGGGGATTCGAGGAGGTGGAGGTTGCCAGTTCGCTGCTAGCGCTCGAGGGCTCCGACGCGAAGCAATGGACCCCGTTCCAAACGGACCTTGTCGAACTCTACCACAAATTCGTCATGACGCGCATGTTGTCCAAGAGCGTCGAACTCCCCATGCTGTTGCAAAGCAGGGATCCGGTGGCGGCGATTTTTCAAGCCAATAAACTGGCCAGCGACGAACGCATTCCGCGCACGATTGTTCCCGACGATCCGTCGGGACTCTGGATGTCGATGACCGAGATTGGCCTCAGGCTGGACTGCACCGCTTTGAAGCGGCAAAGCGGAGCCGACTTTACTGCAATGCACCCAGACATCAGGAAAATCATCGAGCCGTGGAGCAAGGAGGTCGAGATCTCTTCGGCTGCTCTCCTCTACGAGAACATTCTGGCCGCCTATGCGAATGACGACGTCGCCGAGTTCAACGCGGCGCTCGAGAAGTACTCGGAGGCCATCGCCAAGTACGAAACCTCGCTCCATCAACCTGAAAACGCGCGGCACGTTGCCAACCTGGCGACCGCCGAGCGGCTCGACAGCGATCGCATCGCCTTTGAAGACAGGTTCAACGCGGCCAGCCCGTTCTATTACACTGCCGTCCTCTACGGCTTCGCCCTCCTCTTGTCGGCAATGGCCTGGCTGGTTGCCCCCAAGGCGCTCGGCCGTTCGGCAATGGCTTTACTAATTCTCACACTTGTCATTCACACTCTGGCAATCGCTGCCCGGGTCTACATTTCGGGGCGTCCCCCGATCACGAATATCTACACGACTTTGATCTTCGTGGGCTGGTTTGCCGTCGTCGCCATGTTGATCCTCGAAGCCCTGTTCAAGGTCGGGATTGGCAATTTCGTCGCGTCGACCATCGGTTTTGCCACGATGTTGATCGCCCACTTCCTGGGGCTCGACGGCGACACCTTCCTCGTCCTCCAAGCCGTGCTCGACACCCAGTTCTGGCTGGCGACCCATGTCGTCTCGATCAACGTCGGGTACGGAGCGACTTTACTCGCGGGGGCAATCGGCATTGCCTACTTAATACGCGTCAATATTCTGCGGCAAGCCGACAAACAAGAGGAGCAGAAGCTCGGCAAAATGTTCTACGGGGTCATTTGCTTCGCACTCTTCTTCAGCTTTGTCGGCACCGTGCTCGGTGGACTTTGGGCCGACGATTCGTGGGGCCGCTTCTGGGGTTGGGACCCCAAGGAAAACGGCGCCATGATGATCGTCCTTTGGAATGCCGTCATCCTGCACGCCAGATGGGGCGGAATGATCGCCACCCGCGGTGCCGCCCTGCTGTCGATCATCGGCAACATCATCACGGCCTGGAGTTGGTTCGGAGTGAACCAACTCGGCGAGGGGCTGCATGCCTACGGCTTCAACGACACGCTCGGCTTTTACCTCACGCTGTTTGTCGCGAGCCAACTTGCCATCCTGGCGGTGGGGCTCGCAACTCTCTCCTGGAGCGGACGCACGTTCGCCACGCAGAAGCAGACGTGAAGCCGTTCCACTCGCACGTGAGGCCTCAGGCGGTTCGCAGGGCCGTCTCGATTCGCAGGACGACCTCCTCGAGCGGGCCACCACCCGGGGTACACTTCGCGCCGCGGGCCATCTCTTCGGCCACACGCCGATGGGCCGAAATGACGGTGCTGTGGCTGCGGCCCCCGAAGTAGGCCCCGATCTCGCGCCACCCGGCCTGGGTGTACTTGCGGGCAAGCCACATGGCGAGCATCCGGGGTTGGCTGACCGATTGCTTGCGGCTCCCCGAGCGTAGATCCTTGGCTTCGACGCCGAAGTAACTGCACACAGCTTGTTCGATCTCCCCCATGGCCATCGGCCGCACCGTCTGGCGCGTGATCTCGCCGATCGTCTCCTCGACCAGTTCGGTCGTGAGCCCCTCCCCACAGAGCTCGAGCTTTGCCTGCAATCGGTTGAGAGTGCCGATAATTTCCCGGGCGCCGGTGGAGACTCCGGCGGCAATCAGGCGGAGATGTTCTTCGACAAGCCCCAGGCGCATCTCGGCCGCGCGGCGGCGACCGAACTCAAGCCGAACCGCGTAGTCGGCGCTCCGCATCTCGCACACTAGTCCCGCCCGCAATCGCGATAGCAGTTCGGTGCCGAGCTGAGGAATCGCACCAGGTTCCAATGCGCTGGCGAAGACCACTTGCCCCCCCGCAGCGGTTAGGCGGTCGACCGTGTAGAGGAGTTCGTCGAGCGACGCCACCTTGCCCCCCATGAAGTGGAGGTCGTCGACGAGCAGCAGCGCGGCCCCGCGATACTTCATGCGAAACGCCGGCAACCCGCCACCACGAATCGACTCGACATAGTGCCCCACAAACTGCTCGGCTGTGAGCGAGACGACACGTCCCTTCGGAAACCGGAGCCGATAGGCATGGCGGATCGCGGCTAGCGTGTGTGTCTTGCCACACCCGGCTGGCCCCCACAGCACGAGTGGCCCCGCGGATTGTCGGCCAGAGGCGATTTGCCGGGCGGCATGGGCCGCCAGTTCGTTCGGTCCGCCGACCACGAGCGATTCGAAGGTCATCGCCGCGGACTGGGGGAGTGAAGTCGTTTGGGAAGTGGAGGCCTGAGCGGAAGTTGGCGTCGGGGCCGCGCGGACGACTCTCTTGGACCTGGCGGGCGTGGTTGCACCGAGGGGCGCCGGGACGGGCGCGCCGACCGTGACCATGACGGTGGCATCGTGCCCCAGCAATTTGACGGCCGCCAATTGGAGTTGTGCCCCCAAGCGACGCTGGACCTGGTCGCGCAAAAAACTTGAAGGAAGCGCGACCACCAACTGGCGGTCGCGGCAATCGATGGTCGCCTCGTCGCCAAGCCACAAATCGAAACGATCGCGCCCGATGGCTCCTGCCAGGTCGCACCTCAATGTCCGATTCGCAACAGACTCGTCCATGAACACTTCCTGTCTCATTCCGTCCGCGCACACGCGCTCGACTGCTGCCCATCGTGGGTGGCGGCCAGGGCGCAAGAGGAGCCTACCACGGCTTGTCGCCGCGGCTCCCCCCTTGTGGTCGTGCCCTTGGTTCAAAGCGGGCCCTCGCGACGCTCGCGTCGTCGAATGCCCGTCACCCGAGAACGCGATTTTACGAGTGCTAGCAAACTAGTCAAAGGGTTGACAATTGGAGTCCCCCTGACCCGCGCGATGTTGGCGCAACGACTCACAGAATCGTCGAGAATTGGGCCGGATCGGTCCCGCGCGGGGCCCGAGAAAAATTTTCGCGGGCGATTCCAAAGCTGTGGATAACATGTCTCTCGGCGCGGACGACCAGCGCCATCAGAAAATTCGTTCCGCCATTCATCGATTGGGGCGAAGCCGCAGGAGGGGAGAACTAGGGCGACCAGGGGGGCGTGTACAGGAGCGATCACTATGTCTTATTTGTACACGCATTGGCACGCTCGCGCGGGCCTGGATTGGTGCTCCTGCTCCGCACGGGCGGAGCTACTCGACTCGATAGGTTTTCGGATCGAGCACGTAGGGGGCACCCGTCACCGGATTGTTGGGAATTCCCTCGGGAAAATAGTCGGGATGCTTGGCGATGTCGCTAAGGTCCAGGCTCGGCCATGCTCCCGTTTCAGAGTGATAGCGCGCGACGGCCGCGTCGATCGAGCAAACGTAATGCTGGTGGACTTGGTGTTGCCACTCCTCGTGGCGCGAACCGGATATCTGAGGGATGACGATGGCCCCCAGTACCGCCACGATGGCGATCACTGGCAACAGTTCGGTCGCGGCGATTCCAAAACGTTTGAGGCGAAGAGAGTCGAACATGACTTTCTCCCAGGGTTCACAATCGCAAGCCGCCCAGCTCTCACTTGGCTCCGTCGACTCAGGCGGTGCAGACGGGCGCGACCGATCCGTAGAGGCCGCGCAACACATCGCTCCGGGAAACCAGCCCCACCAGCCGGCCATTTCGCGTCACCGGCAACCGCCGTACGCGGTGGAGAATGAACTGATTGGCGATTTCCGTGATCGGCGTGTCGAATTCCACCGACAGCAACTGACGGGTCATGAACTGGCCGACGAGATCACGCAAGACATTCTTGTCGTACACCAGGGCCAGCAGAGCATATTCCGTGATCATCCCGACCAGACTTCCCTCCGCGTCGACGACGGGAAGACCGCTCACACGCTTCTGCAGCAAGAGCTCGATCGCTTCTTCAATGGTCGACTCGGGCTGGATGGTCACGACCCCGGTGGTCATTATTTGTTGCGCGGTGAGCATATTCTCTCTTGCCCCGAAGGAAACTTCAGATTCAATTGACTGGTGGATTCACCGGCTCGAACGGACTAGCCGGGGGTGCCCAGGGGAGATGGTCTCCGGCGGCACTTCCAAATCTAGGTCAGGGGTCGCCCACTTTCCTCGGAAGAGCGCGTTTCCCGCAGGCCTTGTCGAAAATCGAGGGGGGGTCTTGCCGGTCGTGCGTTTTACTCCGGACAGTGGGGGAGTCGAGGTCGCGACTCCACGCAACCTGCTGATATAATTGAGCTACTCCCCCTAACCGCCGAACGGTGGGGGGAAGAATCGAACGGTCTGGTCACCCGGGGGTCGTCGATCTAGAGTCAGGAACTTTGGAGGGACTGCGCGCAGCGGCGACTCACCGACCTCTCCGATTGGCCCCCCCTCACGCGAGCAACAAATCCTTGGCAACCCTCCCCTCGCAGGCAAACGGCAACGGCGACTTTTCGGCCAAGATGGGCCGTGTTGCGTTTGCGTTTCGGGGTTACAACACGGCAAATCTTGGCCGTACCGCCGAACTGTGGCAGGTGCCCCACTACCGCCCCATCCTCGAACGCTGGCTGGCCGTGGGGGATGCTGTCTGCCAGGAGGCCTACGGCGGCCAGACCGACCTCGTTCAGCGAGTGATCACTCAAGAAGAAGCCGACCTTGCCCACTATCCCGAGGCGGTCGCGCTGCTAATGGCAGTCGAGTTTGCGCAAATCGAAATTCTTCGCGAAATCCACGGCGTCGACTTTCAGTCGGCAAAGTTTGCCTTTGGCTTTAGCCTCGGCGAACTGGCGGCTGTTGCTGCCAGCGGCATGATCGATGCCAAGCAAGTGATGCACGTGCCGATCGCCCTGGCGGACGATTGCGCCAAACTGGCCGACGACGTGACCCTGGGGATCCTGTTCTCTCGCGATTTGATCCTCCCCGAACAACTCATCGTCCGGCTCTGCGACGAAATCAGCGCAGTCGATGGAAATTTGATCGGCGTTTCGGCCATCCTTTCTCCCAACACTTTTCTCGTGCTCGGCATGGGCGACACACTCGACCATTTGCGAACACGTCTCCGTGCCGAGGGGCCCGCCTCCATCGCGCTGAAAAAAGATCCCAATCGGTGGCCCCCGCTTCATACCCCCATAGTTCGACGGCGGCAGGTCCCCGATCGGGCGAGCCAACTGATGGAGCGGATGGTTCAGGGCCGCTCGAGTCCCCCCATTTTCTCGCTCGTGACCGGAAACATGGCGTACGACACCGTCCCGGCCCGCGAAATCCTGCGGGAGTGGGTCGACCATCCCCAACGGCTGTGGGATGCGGTGCTCTACTCGCTGCGGTCGGACGTCCAATGGATGGTCCACGTCGGCCCCGCTCCCAACCTTATCCCCGCCACCTTCCATCGGGTGAGCGAAAACGTCCGCCAACAGCTAGCCCGGATTTCCTTGGGGGGGTTAAGAATGAGGGCTTTTTCTGGTCTGGCCCAGCGACGCTGGCTCTCGAACCTGCTGCCCACCAGTGCCTCGCTGCTCCGTGCCCCTGGTCTGAAGCACGTGATCCTGGAGGATTGGCTGCTGGAGCATGCCCCACGCTAGGGACCCCATTTTCACTGATTCTCATTGACAGCCCCCCATCGCTGGGTAAAACTGCTGATAGGTGGATTATTGCGGATGATGGCATCTCCCATTGGCGGGGGATAGCCTGCCGCTACGCTTGCTGAGAAAGGCCCTGCTACTGCAGAATTCGCAAATCGATTTGGGCACCACGGCAAACTTCTGGCGCCGTGTTGGGGGGCAACTGTTCTCACGCGCCCCGCTGGCCCAACGTGCCGCTTCGCGAAGACTGCATCAGCCAACCTGGATTGTGTCGTCCAGGTTGATTGTGCCGATTCGGAATGGGGAGTCCGATCGGTGAAGGGGGAATGCTCTCTCCGTCATTGGAAGCGAACATGGTCTCTGAAGTTCTGCCCGCATCGAGCGGCGGCGACAATTGCCTTGCAACACGCCAGGCTAGGCTTTTTCGATTGGCCGCCCTCTTCGTGGCGCTAGTCGGTATGCTGCTGCTGGCCCCGGGAAGTCATGCTCTCGACTTGTCGCCTCCTTATCAAATGCCCAGCGGCTCGCGTTTACCTCAAGCGGGTGCGGGGCTGCCCCGGCCCACCCAGGTCTTCGGTAAAGAGTTTTCGCACGACAACGACTTTTCCGTGCTGGGGCCAAATGCCATCGCCTCTCCTGGGCAAGTCGTCGCCTGGGATGGCAATGGTGGCGTCGCCGAAGGGGTGCTCCTCCGTCCGGTCCACACAACCGATGGGCCATTCGAAATCGACGCCCTGGCCAATCACGCCGACACGCTCTTCGTGCCGCTGCTCGAGGACCGCACCCACCTGATCTTTTCTGTCGCCGCCGAGGCTTCGGCACTCTCGGGAGCACCCGGCCGGATGAGCGTTCCGAGTGTGGGCCCCTTGGTGACGACCTCCGGATTGGTGCTTGGCGGGGCGGCCGAGTTGTCGTACGAGCTGGGCACCATTTCGCCGAATCCGCAGCGCACCGGTGTCTGGGCCACTCGCGATCAAATCGTTCAAGGGGCCACTTTCACCGATATCGACGCGCTTGAGCTTTGGGGCCCCGATCCTCAGATGGTCCTGCCGGGCGAAACGGCGGCGGCCCAGGGGGATAGCGACAAGTTTTCCATCGAGTCCGACGCCAGTCTCCTCGGTCCTGGCGGGGTGGCCTATGCCATCTGGAATAAAGGGAACCGGCCAGCCATGCCCGGCTACTTGCTTCACTCCGATCTGGTGGAAGCCGTTGCCCCGCTACTCGGCTGGACCGATCTCGACAGCCCTAATTCAGCCGATGTCGATGTCGACGCGCTGATGGTCCTCAATGCCATCGGCACGAACCCCGACCTCTTCGACGGGGGAGATCAGGTGCTGGTGAGCCTCCGGCAGATCGCCAATCCCAATGGCGGCTTTTACACGACAGGGAGCGAATTGATCCTGCTCACGCACGACGGCAACGACATCGTCGCTTCGTTCCTGCGGCACAATGGCCATCTCTGGGACAAGGAGTGGGCCCTGCAAAACATGGTCTACGACTCGGGGACCCAACTCCCACCCGTCCTCCTCGACATCAACGTGCTCGAAGCCGCCAGTGTCCCCGAACCGGCTACCGTGGCCGTGGCACTGGGGTCACTGTTCGCCGGCTGGCTCTCGCTCCGTCGCCGTCGCCAAGTCGCCTGAGTCGTCCGCCAGCGGCAGCCGATAAGCGGCCGCTTCCTCGCCGTTACGCACCAGCAGCGTGTCGCCGGCGACGACCGGATGATTCCATGTGATTCCCTGCCCTGCCAGCAGTTGGTGGCTGGCGACCTCCGCGAATTTCTCCGGCTGGCATTTCACCAGCACCCCTTCGCCGGTCTCGGTCAGTACCACTAGCAGGTCCCCCACCAGCAGCACTTGCCCGTGTCCCCAAGGGGGGGCCCGTCGCTTGCGCCACTGGCGTTTGCCCGACTCGATCTCGATGCAGGCCAGATTTCCCTGGTCGAGTCCATAGGCGTAGCCGTCGCGCACTACGACGTTGGAAAACTTGGTTTGCATCACGGGCTTCTTCCAGAGCAGCTTCGCTTCCAAGGCCTTATCGGCCGCGACCGTAAGTTCCGCCAGGCGTGCCCCCTCGCCATAACCCTTGCTGACAAAGACTCGGTTCCCCTCCAAGGGGATCGGCTGCGAACAGGAAGCCCCTCCATTCGACTGCCCTGGTTGTTCGAACTCCCACAGCTTCTCACCATCGCTCGCGCGGTAGCCCCCCACGCTGCTTTCGTTGACGTGAACCACTTGCAGCACGCCACCAATCTCGGCCAGGACCGGCGAAGCATAGCTAGTGGTTGGAGCGCCCGATTGCCATTGTGTTTCTCCGGTCTCGAGATCGAGGGCCAGCAGCGAACCCTTGTCCGGGTCGAGCGACTTGCCAACCGCGTAAACAACCAGCCCCAACTCGGGCAGCACAAGCGGCGAACTGCTATTCCCCCAGAGCAGGGGTTCGTACCCGGTTGCCGCATCGAACGTTCTGGTCCAAACGACTTCTCCTGACGGCCCATCGAGGCAATTGGCGATCCCTCGCGCGCCATAGGTGTAGATTCGCTGGTCATGAACCGTGGGGGTAGATCGGGGACCGACTCCCCCCAACCCTCCTTGCAGCGTGCCGGGGTCGTGACGCGACTCATCGGCATGCGACCAGACAGGCTCGCCGGTTGCGAGTTCATAGCAGGTCACCAGTTCGTCGGGCCCACGCTGCTCTTGGGTGATGGCGTAGAGTCCGACAACGGCAAACGACGACCACCCGGCCCCGATCGCGCGCCGCCAAAGTTGCTGTGGGGGGTGCGTTTTCCAATCGGGATCAAGCTCCACCCCCTTCACCTCCGCCCAGTAGCCCTCTCCCAAAAACCGCGGATAATCGGTGGGACGCGAGCCCCAATCGGGGGCAGGACGCCGCTCGCGAATCGCCTCCAGCCTTTCATCTGGGTTCTTCGCCCATCGCCAGCGAACCCTTCGCCAGCCTGTGTCGCCGTCGTATTCCACTTTGAGACTGCTGAACATCATGACCACAAGCAGTGCGGCCAACCCCCGCAAGCCCCAGCGAGTCTTGGCAGAAAGAGCACGGAATCGCGGCCAGCGAAACAGCCCCCAGACGAGAATCCCCAGCCAGGCAAGGTTGCCCAACAGGATGTAGGCCACCATCTCGACATCGCGGTCGATCTTGCCGGTCGCCTCGGCAATCTCGAACCCGAGACAGATCAAACCGAGGATCACCAGCCACACGAGGGGAAAGGTGCCTCGGCACCAGCGGAAAAATTGGAAAGCGGGCTTATCCGACATAGAAGTCCATCTCGAGTAGAATAAGGACGGGTCGACTTCCTGCGACCTGTCAGTGTATCACAAAGCCAACCGACAGAGACTCCCGCTCCTCACCTGCTAGCCATCGCCCAAGATGATGATGCCAAATCCCGCGAATTTTGGCGACCAGCCACTTCCCCTCGCGTCACGGCGAGCGTTTGTCACCGGGAGCTCGCGCGGCATTGGTCGGGCGATCGCAATCCATTTGGCCGCGATGGGAGCGGACGTCGATCTCCATGGCCGAGGCCCCTCGCCAGCCATCGACGCCGTGCGCCAAGAGATCGCCGCACTCGGGCGTGGGGGAACCAACTATCATGGTGATCTGGCGGAGGCCCCAAGGCGCGCCACACTAAGGGAGCAGGCCCTAAGTGCCGGCCCGATTGACATTTGGGTGAACAACGCCGGCGCCGACGTGCTCACCGGTGATGAATCGCTCCTCTCTTTCGACGACAAGCTCCAGCAGTTGTGGCACGTCGACGTCCTGGGAACGATCGCCATGGCCCGCGCGATTGGCCAGCAGATGTTCGAGCAAGGAAAGGGGGTGATCGTCAATATCGGATGGAGTCAGGTCGATTTTGGCATGGAGGGAGAAAGTGGCGAAATGTTCGCCACCACCAAGGGGGCCATCATGTCGTTTACCAAAAGCCTGGCCCGCTCGCTGGCGCCCCACGTCAGGGTCAATTGTGTCGCTCCCGGCTGGATTCGCACCGCCTGGGGAGAAGGGGCCTCTGAGTATTGGGACCAACGTGCCCGGGCCGAGTCGCTGCTGGAACGCTGGGGGGAAGTAGAGGATGTAGCCCGGGTGGTCGGATTCCTGGTATCGCCGGGGGGAGCATTCGTCAACGGCCAGGTGATCGCAGTCGATGGCGGCTTTGCCGGCCCCTACCGCCCCTAAGCCTCGCCATGCCCCACGACCATATTCATTTTGTCACCGGCAAGCTGGCCGCCCCTGCCCTGCGGCGGGTCGTTTCCTCGCTCGCGCAGGAACTCGACTTTTGCTATACGATCGACATCCTGCCAATCACCGTCGCCGCCTTGATGACCCCTGCGTGGATCGCCCGCAAGATCGACATCGCCGCCGAAGCCACCCGGGTGCTCCTGCCCGGCTACTGTGGAGGAGATCTGACACCCGTGGAGCAAGCCGCCAACGGACGTCCCGTCGAGCGCGGTCCGCGCGACTTGCGGCGGCTGCCGGAATTCTTCGGTCGTGGCGGTCAGTCGCCTGAGAATTATGGTGACTACTCCATCGAAATCATCGCCGAAATCAATCACTGCCCGCGATTGACTCGTGAGGAAATCCTCCAAGTCGCGCGCCACTATCACGACAGTGGCGCCAACGTGATCGACCTCGGTTGCGACCCCGGGGGCCCCTGGCTTGAAGTCGCCGACGCAGTCCGTGCCGTCCGCGACCAGGGTTGGCGGGTCTCGATCGATAGCCTCGACCCGCGGGAGATCGGCCCTGCCGTCGCGGCTGGAGCGGAATTGGTATTGTCGGCCAACATCCGCAATCGTCAGGCAGCCCCCGACTGGGGGTGCGAGGTGGTCGTCATCCCCGACGATCCCACCACGCTTGGTGGATTTGACGAGACGATCGAATTCCTGATGCAACGCAATGTCCCTTTCCGGCTCGATCCGATCATCGAACCGATCGGTTTCGGCTTCGCCGCCAGCCTCGGTCGATATATCGAAACCCGCCGACGTTACCCCGGGACCCCAATGCTGATGGGGATCGGCAATCTGACCGAACTCACGGAAGTCGATTCGGCAGGCGTCAACACC
This sequence comes from uncultured Planctomycetaceae bacterium, assembly GCA_964650265.1. Taxonomy (GTDB): domain Bacteria; phylum Planctomycetota; class Planctomycetia; order Pirellulales; family Lacipirellulaceae; genus CAZYQQ01. Next base: position 6,943 of record CAZYQQ010000065.1, on the reverse strand, counting down.
TTGCTGCTCGGCATCTGCCAGGAACTCGGGATCGGCAGCATTCTAACGACCGAGGTGATTCATTGGGCCCAGTCGAGCGTTCGCGAGTGCGACATCGCCCGGCGGTTGATGCACCACGCCATCGAAGAAGGGGTACCGCCGAAGCACCTCGACCCGCGACTCCTGTTGTTGCGTGGCGAAGCGCCGACCGCACCGACCGGTTCGGAACTCGAAGAACTGGCTAGGTCGATCAAGGACAACAACTACCGCGTCTTCGTGTCGGAGGGGTTGATTCATCTCATTTCCAGTGGGCTCCATCTCACTGGCGACGATGCCTACACCTTATGGTCACAACTCGCCGCGAGTGGACCCGAGGGTACTCTCCCCAAGAATCTCGATTCAAATCATGCGTTTTATCTCGGGCATGAACTCCACAAGGCGATGACGGCACTCACCCTCGATAAGCAATACCAACAGGACGAAGCCCTCGATTGGGGCTTTCTCACCAGACCTGAAGGAGGACACGCCCCTACACGGCGGCGCGCCGCGGACGATTCGCACGAAGGGGATGCCCCATGAGCGACGAACCCTCCGCCTCGGCAGGCGACGGATTGCCTGTCGTCCGACCGCTCCCCAAGTCAATCACCCCACTCTACGTATTCAGCGTGCTCGCGGGGCGATCGCCCAATCCCATTTTTTTCGATAGTGCGATGCCCCATCCCGAATTGGGGCGTTACTCCTACGTGGCGGCCGATCCCTTTTTGTGGATGGACATTCCCACCAATGGGGAACCGGCTCTCGACCAACTTGCGATCTGGATGGAGCCGTATCGGGCTGACAAGCGCCCCGACCTCCCTCCATTTCAGGGTGGGGCCGCCGGAGTGTTGGGGTACGAGCTGGCGCGAAGTCTCGAACAAATCCCGGCACCAGCTTTCGATGAATTCCAGTTCCCAGCACTCGCCGTGGGATTCTACGATGTGGTCGTCGCGTTCGATCTCCAGCAGGAGCAAGGTTGGGTCATTTCCCAAGGCTGGCCAGCCGTGGAGCCCAAGGCGCGTCGCGCGCGAGCCGAAACACGGCTGATGGAGGTGATGCATCACCTTGAGCGCGGGCCCCATATGCCAAAGCGCTCAGCGGACGATCTGCTCCCCGAGGACTCGCTCGCACCGCAATTCGAGGTTCCCGATCGATCGCTCGTCACGAGCAACATGTCGCGTGACACTTATCTGGCCGCGGTCGCCCGCGCGGTGGAATACGTCCACGCGGGCGACATCTTTCAGGTGAATCTCGCCCAGCGATTACTAGCTCCCGTCAGCGACGATCCCGTGGCCCTCTACCTGCGACTACGCGAGCGCAACCCGGCTCCCTTCGCCGGCTACCTCGATACGGGCCGTTTTCAACTCGCCAGCGCTTCCCCTGAACGCTTTCTGCAAGTCGCTAACCGGGTTGTCGAAACGCGACCAATCAAGGGAACACGTCCCCGGATCGCGCGTCCCGAGGCCGACCTGTTTGCCGGCGACGAACTCGCTGCCAGTCCAAAGGATCGCGCCGAAAATATCATGATTGTCGATCTCATGCGGAACGACCTGGCCAAAGTGTGCGAACCGGATAGTGTCCGCGTCGCGAAGCTCTGCCATCTCGAGCCGTACGCTTATGTCCTCCACCTCGTCTCGGTGGTTCAAGGGATGCTTGCACCAGAGGCGACTCCCATCGATCTCTTGAAGGCCGCCTTTCCGGGCGGTTCCATTACGGGCGCCCCTAAAGTCCGTGCGATGGAGATCATCAGCGAACTCGAACCAACCACGCGCGGGGGCTATTGCGGGTCCCTGTTCTACCTCGGCTTCGATGGTACGATGGACAGTAGCATCCTCATCCGCACGATGACCGCCTCGCAGGGCTGGTGGCAAATGCCTGTGGGTGGAGGAATTGTCGCCGATTCGACGCCGGCGAACGAATATCAAGAGACCTGGCACAAGGCGCGGGGGATGCTACGGGCGCTCGCTCCCTGACGAAGCCTTGCCAACGTTCCCCATGGCTCTGTCCTATGATCCTGGTTGTCGACAACTACGATAGCTTCGTCCATAACCTGGCCCGATATTTCCGCCAACTGGGTGCCGAGACGCGCGTCGTGCGCAACGACAAGCTCACTGTGGCCGAGGTGCGGCAATCGAATCCCTCGGCGATTGTCCTCTCCCCCGGTCCATGCACACCCGACCAGGCCGGATGCTGCCTCGACTTGGTCCGCCAGTTGCACTCGGAGATCCCGATGCTCGGGGTCTGCCTCGGGCATCAAACGATCGCCCAGGCACTCGGCGGGCGGATTGTGCGTGCTCCGCGGCCGTTGCATGGTGTCGCCTCGACCATCACACACAACGGGCAAGGATTATTCGCCGGCTTGCCCAAGCGGATGCAAGTCGGTCGCTATCATTCACTCGTGGCCGAGCCTGACTCGCTTCCCCCAGCGCTCGCGCCGACGGCGATGACAGACGACGGGGTCGTCATGGCATTCGCCCACCGAGAGCTTCCGCTCTTCGGAGTCCAATTTCACCCCGAGTCGGTCCTCACCGAGCATGGTTACGCGATACTCGCCAACTTTCTCGAATGTTGCGGGCTCGATGCGAGAATGCCAGACGATCTCTCGTCGCAGGTGCTCGCACCTCCACCCGATCCAGCCAACAGCCTGCCGGACGGAATCGTCACGTTTTAGCCTCTTCGTCTTCCGTTTCCATTCAAACCCCGAGCTACTCCCCAGTGACACGCGACGACTTCCAGCACTACGCGATTCTCGAAGGAATTGTCACGACAAGCAATCCCGATGGCTCGATCCACCTGTCGCCGATGGGTCCCCGCGTCGATTGGCCAGTCACACGCCTGTTGTTTCGCCCCTACGCGGGGTCGACGACCTGCGGCAATCTCCAGCGCACCGCGCGAGGCGTCTTCCACGTCGTCGATGATGTCCTGCTGGTGGCCCGTGGGGCGATAGGGAGCCTGGAGTCCCTTCCGCCACTCGCAACGATCCCCGAACCATATGGCCAGCGACTTGCCGACTGTGTCCGTTGGTACGCGTTCGAGGTCGAGTCGATCGACGACTCGCGCGAACCACTTGAGATGATCGCGCGGGTGACGCACGAGGGACATGTCCATGACTTTTTTGGTTTCAATCGTGCGAAGCACGCGGTGGTCGAAGGGGCGATCCTCGCCACGCGGCTGGAATTTCTGCCAGCCGATCAGGTGCTCGACGACCTTGCCAGGCTCGCAACGATTGTCGAAAAGACCGGAGGCCCTCAGGAGCGACAGGCATTTGCCGAGTTGCAGCAGCATATCGACAACCACCTTAGCCAGACCGAAACCCAGGAAATGCCGTAACGGCCTCAACCAATCGACGGAGCTTACGGACATGACGACCCGCCAACCCCTCACCTTGCATTCGGGCAGTCGACTCCACTTTGGCCTGTGGGGCTGGGGGCCCGAGTACGAGCATCAGTTTGGTGGCGTGGGGATGATGATCGATCGCCCCGCCATCAATCTCCGCATCTCGACCGCCGATGAACTCGACATCGTCGGACCCGCCGCAGCCCGGGTCCGCAAGGTCGCCGAAGGTTGCACCCGCTACTGGGGTTGGCTAAGCCTCCCTGCCTGTCGAATCGAACTCTTGGAGCTGCCTCCGCAACATGTGGGTCTCGGGACCGGCACCCAACTCGACTTACTAGTCGCCCGGGGGTTGGCCGAGTGGCAAGGAGAGGAGGTGCCCGGCCTGGCGGAACTTGCGCTAGCGGTCGATCGAGGAGGGCGATCCTCAGTGGGGACTCACGGCTTCGCACAGGGGGGCCTGCTAGTCGAAACAGGTCGCGGCCCAGGGGATACCCTCGGCAAACTGCTCCACCGGGTCGATGTACCAGCGGCATGGCGAATTCTGCTTGTCATCCCGGTGGGAGAAACCGGCCTCTCGGGGAGGGGCGAACGGGAAGCCTTTGATAACTTGCCCCCGGTTCCTCAGGAGACCCATGAGCAAATGGTGGAGCTGGCTTGCCATCAACTGGTCCCTGCAGCGGCAAAAGGCGATTTCGAGCGTTTCGCCTCCGCGCTCTACACCTATGGCCAACTAGCGGGCAAGTGTTATTCGACGATCCAACCTGCCACTTATTATTCAGACGACGCGACTCGGTTAGTGGAAAGTTTTCGAAACGCGGGATTTCAAGGCGTGGCTCAGTCGTCCTGGGGACCCACATTGTTCGTGGTCTTCCCATCAGAGGAGGAGGCCAAAGCCCGGGCCAAACAGGTGAAAGGCTTCTCCGTGGAAATAGCCCAACCCCAGAACACCGGCGCGGTGATCTCAGGTATCGACTGAGCGGTGGGCCCCCCCACCCTTAGAGGAGGCCATATCCCACGAGGGTCGATTTCAACGCGACGAATTGCGGCTCTTCGAGCGGAGTCATCGGCAACCGCATGTCCCCCGAATCGCGGCCCAAAAGCTTCATCGCCCCCTTCACGGGAATCGGATTCGTGGCGAGACCGAGCATGTCGCGGCAAAGTGGGAAGAGTTTGTGGTGCCACCCCCTCGCTTCGGCCACATCGCCACGTTCCCACGCCGCCAACAACGCGAGCATGTCCTGGGGAACGATGTTCCCCACTACGGAGACGATACCGCGGCCACCGATTGCCAGCAGCGGCAAGGTGAGGCTGTCGTCGCCGGACAAAACTGTCAGATTCGTCGCGTTGATGATCTGCGAAGCCTGATCGAGCGACCCGGTCGCTTCCTTGACCATCGTGATGTTCTCGAGTTCCGCCAATCGGATGATCGTCTCCGGCTCGATATTCTTGGCCGTTCGGCCTGGAATATTGTAGATGCACTGGGGGAGTCCGGTCTCTTCGGCCAGTCGCTTGAAGTGCTCGTAAAAGCCCTTTTGGGTCGGCTTGTTGTAGTAGGGTGCCACCTGCAGCGCCGCGTCGGCCCCCACCTGCTCGGCAAATTTCGTCAGCGACAAGGCTTCGCGGGTGCTGTTCGATCCGGTGCCGGGCATGACCTTCATCCGCCCCGCCACTTTTTCAACCACGAATTGAATCACCCGCCGATGCTCGTCGTGGTCGAGCGTGGGGGATTCGCCGGTGGTACCCACCGGGCAGAGGCAATTGGTGCCGGCGGCCACCTGGAACTCGATCTGCTCGGCGAACCGATCGTAATCGACCTCTTCACCACGGAAGGGAGTCACGATGGCAACCGATAATCCGGCAAACGCTTCACCTTTGGTACTCATGCTGTCACCCACCGATTCCCCCAAAAACACAACAAATAGAATCAGAAAACAGACGCGGCACTTTCACCCTTCCGCCGCTTCCAAGCGGCCGCCACGCCCCAGGCATCTTAAAGCAGACCATCGGCACCACGCAAGCGAGACGCCCTCTCCGCGGACAACGCGAAGAACCGCTGCTACAAGGCCGAGCCGTCGACCAGGCGTTTCATGTCGCGGACCGCCTGCTCCAGGCCGACCATAATGGCACGGGCGATGATGCTGTGGCCAATGTTGAGCTCCTTCATGCCGGGAATCTCAGCTACAGGTCGGACGTTGCGATAGGTAAGTCCATGCCCGGCATGGAGCAATAGCCCCCCCGCGCGCACGAGTTCGGCGGCATGGTGGAGCTGGTCGAGTTCCTGGCGGCCATCGAATTTGGCTGTCGCATGGGCGTAGGCACCGGTGTGGAGTTCGATCGCATCGGCCCCCATTTCGATGCCGGCACGAATCTGGTCGGGGTCGGGATCGAGAAACAAGCTGACGACGATGCCGGCCGATTTGAGTTGGTCGACTGCCCGCTGGACGACGTCGCGCTGCCCCACGGCATCGAGCCCCCCTTCGGTGGTCACCTCTTCCCGCCGCTCGGGAACAAGCGTCGCCTGGTAGGGGTGGGCTTCGATCGCAATGCCGAGCACTTCGGGCTGCGTCGCCAGTTCGAGATTCACCGGCACCGAGACCGTCTCGATCAAGATGCGCAGATCGCGATCCTGAATATGACGCCGATCCTCGCGCAAATGGAGAGTGATGCCATCGGCCCCCCCCAATTGGGCAAGCGTTGCCGCCCAGGCCGGGTCGGGCTCGTTGGTCTTGCGCGCCTCGCGGACCGTGGCGACGTGATCGATGTTCACCCCTAACTCGGCCAAATTCCTCTCCCTGTTCGCAAGGTTTCAATTTCGCTCGATTGGCTGCATGTGGAATTCGCGTCGCCGGTCGAGTCGTCCGTCGTTGTCGGTATCCGACTCTAAAAACCATCGCTTGTGGGCGGCCGAATACCAGAGTCTATGTTGCAAGGTACCCCTACCATTCTCGATAACAAAGGGCTCCCCAATCGAATCCATCGCCGTCGCAAGGTCGACGGCCGAGGGAACGCGATGGGGAGGGTGACGCTCGTTCCAATGGGCAGCCCCGTACCACAGGGTCGCCACACCCGCAATCGCCATCAGCGCCACCGGCCGCCAGATGACCATAGGATCGGGCTCGATGTCGAGAGGTTCGCCATTCGGCCCCCAAGCGGATTCTTCCCCCTCCGCTTCGGCCGCTTCTTCTATCAATAGGGGGCGGGCCCGTTCGAGCTCGTCTTGGGCCACCTGCAGGAGATAACCTGATCGCCAGCTTCCCCCCAATGCATCGAATGAATCGGACTGAACCAGACGGGCATCGATGCCTTCCGATTCTAGCAGACTCACCAGATACCCCCCTTCGGCCAGGTTCGTCACCCGGGCGGCATTGCCCCAAGCGCTCCCTTCAGCGAAGTCATCGCCTTGGCAATGTGGGCAAATGGTATCGCCACCGGCAAACTCGGCATCGTCAACAAGACGCAGGCACTGCGGACAATACGACATGAGGTGTACCTCAATGACCAGGATCGTAAATATCGGACTTACCGGAAAAGGGGAGCCGTCAGAGCCTGTGAATTTTTTGTTCCGCCACAGTGTCCTGAGAAGCGGCCGCAA
>CAZYQQ010000064.1:0-30783 GCA_964650265.1 uncultured Planctomycetaceae bacterium | reverse complement strand
GTGCTGCCGAGTTGTTGTGACCGGGCACGGTCGACGCGGTAGAAGCGTTCGAAGATGCGGGGCTGCTCGGCACGGGGAATGCCAAGGCCAGTGTCGGCGACTTCGATGCGTACGTGGCCGTCGTCCTCGTGCCAGCGGACTTCGACTCGGCCCCTGTCGGGGGTGTATTTAACGGCATTGTCGACCAGGTTGTTGAGGATCGTCCGCAATCCCTCTCCCTCGGCGGCGACCTTCACGTCGGGTAGGCCCTCCGGAATCGAGAGCTCAATCTGTTTCGACTCGGCGAGAGGTGTATGATCGTCGACGCACTGACGAGCGATAGGAGCAAGCACGAGCGAGGTGATCTCGAGCTTTTGATGGGCCCCTTCGATGCGGGCCAGGGCGAGCATGTCGTGAATCAGGTTGCTGAGTCGCTCCCCCTGCTCGGCGATGCGATGAAGGAACTGCTCGCGATGCTCATGGTCGTCGATCGCCCCTCCCAGCAATGTCTCGGTGTAGGCCATGATCGAACTCAGCGGAGTCTTGAGTTCGTGCGAGACGTTGGCCATGAACTCCTGGCGGATCGTTTCGAGCCGGCGGAGCTCGGTATTGTCGTGAAGCACGAGCACCGCCCCCTTGTTTCCCTCCCCTGGGAAGGGAGTGATGGCGACCTCCAGGCTCCGCGCGGGGCCAACCTCCCACTTCAGCTCGAGTCGCTGCGGTTCGCGCGAGGCGAGCACCTGCCGGGCCGCTTCGTGAAGACTGTTGTCGCGAATCACCTCGATCAGCGGCCGTCCCTGAACGACGCTGGCCGAGAAGCCGAAGAGCCTGCCCGCCGCGGGATTGGCGAGTTGAATCCGCTGGCGGCGGTCGATGGCGATCACTCCTTCGACCATTCCCCCGAGGACCGCCGACTGCCGTTGGTCGCTGGCGATAAGCTGCGTGAGCTGCTCGCCAAGGGCGTCGCTCATTTCGTTGAACGACGTGGCGAGCTCGGCCAGTTCCCCTTCGCCACTGACATAGACATTGTGTCCGTAGTCGCCCCGTGCGATGGCATGGGCCGCGTCGACCAGCTTGCGCAATGGGAGCAAGACCTGACGCGACACAAGCCAGGTCACGAGGGCCGACGCGAGCACGATTGCCAGCGACACCCAACCCAGCAAGTAACCAAATCTGGCGAGTTGCCGCTCGTTGTCGGTCAGGTTGATCGCGTTGCGGACCACGAGGGGGAGAGGGCCGCCATCGATTCGTAAGGTGGAGTAATGAATGTGGTTGTCGATCCGCTGCGTCGGCGGCCCCTCTGGCGGGGCGGCCAGCGCGGCGACCACATCAGGCCGTTCCTTGACGTTTTCCTGCTCATCGGCCTCGATCACCTGGGGGCCACGGTCCGAGTCGAACCAGACATTTCCCTCCTCCCCCACCAACATCACGCGAACCTGCCCGACTTCGGCGATTCGAAAGGCTTGCCGCGCGAGGGTCGGCGGATCGGCGGCGTGGACTCGGGCTTGGGCCGCCACAAGTTGCGACATTTGGTCGAGCCGATCGACCAACCGCTCGTGCATGCGCTCCTGTTGGCTGCGATAGGCAATGGTCGCCAGCACCAAGGTCGCGGCGGTGGTAAAGCCGACGAAGGTGAAAAAGAGCTTCCAATAGAGGCGCGAGGAGTGCATTCCCCTATCATCTTTCCCACGGGGCTGGCCGCCTAGTGCGGTTAAAGGAGGGGGACGGCGGACGTTCCCCAGGTTAGCTGGCAATGTCGGTATAACCGCTACGCGGGTCGTGGCACACTGGTGGAGTCCCCCATGGCAATCGGCTAGAATGGTAGGAGGGCCGGAGGGAGACCCGGCCCCCCCTGCCCCGCCGATCCCCCGGCCCACGCCCCGAGTCGCGTCATGAGTCGATCCGCGATATTCCTCACTCTGGCCTTCGCGCTCGCCACGCTTGGGGGTTGGGCCCATCCCGCATGGGGAGCCGAACGGGTCTCGTTCAACGACCATATCCGGCCGATTTTTGCGAAGCATTGCGTCGCCTGTCATGGCGGCGTGCAAATGGCGAGCAATCTGTCGTTCATCTATCGCGACAGCGCATTGGCCGAAGCCGATTCGGGACTTGTGCCGATTGTCCCGGGGGACACAAGAAACTCCGAGGTCGTTGCCCGGGTCACTACCGACGACCCCGACATCCGCATGCCCCCGGCCGACCACCCACCGCTGACGGCCGAGGAGATCGCGCTACTCACCGAGTGGATCGCGCAAGGAGCCGAGTGGGACGAGCCTTGGTCGTTCGTGCGCCCCAAGCGGCACGATCCCCCCAAGGTCCGCCATCCTGAGTGGGTCCGCTCGCCGCTCGATGGGCAGATCCTCGCCCGACTGGAGCGCGAGGGGCTCACCCCTTCGCCCAAGGCAAGCAAGCGGGAGTGGCTCCGCCGTGTGTCGTTCGACCTGGTGGGCATGCCCCCCTCGCCGGAACTGACGGCAAGGTTTCTGGCCGACGAATCTCCCCAAGCTTATGAGCGGGTGGTCGACGAGCTACTCGCCTCGCCCCACTACGGCGAGCGCTGGGCCGCCATGTGGCTCGACATCGCCCGCTACGCCGACACGGTCGGCTTCGAACGCGATCCCCATCGCAACATTTGGCCCTACCGCGACTGGTTGATCCGCGCACTCAACGACGACCTGCCTTACGACCAGTTTCTCATCAAGCAGCTTGCCGGCGACCTGCTGCCGAACGCCTCGCTCGACGACAAGATTGCGACGGGATTTCATCGCAACACGCAAACCAACACCGAGGGGGGGACCGACGACGAGGAGTTTCGCGTCGCCGCGGTGATCGACCGGATCAATACGACCTGGCAAGCATTTGGGGGGCTCACGTTCGGCTGCACCCAGTGCCACTCCCACCCCTACGACCCGATCGAGCACGAGGAGTATTACAAGTTCTACGCGCTATTCAATACGAGTCGCGACGCCGACATCGACGAGGATTTCCCTTTGCTGGCGGTGCCGAACAACCGCGAGGAGCAGGAGCGAGCCACATCGCTCGACCGCGAAATTCGCGAACTCGCACGGCAGCTTCGCGAGCCGCTCGTCCCGCTGGCGACCGACGAAGGGGCGTGGCAGGACCTGCCGATCGATCAAGCTAAGTCGACGGGCAACACACAACTGGTCATCCGTCGCGACGAGTCGAGTGAGGCAACCGAAGTGTGGGCCGAAGGGACACTCACGGCGGGATCGCAGTTCACACTCTCGGCCCCGATTCCCGCCGGCACCAAGCGCCTGACGGCCTTGCGGATCGAGGCCCTGCCTCACGACCTGGCCCAAGCGCTACGAACCCCCGAGTGGGGATTCGTCCTCTCGCGGCTCCATCTCCAGGTGACCTTGCCCGGCGAGGAAAAACCGACCGAGCACTTCTTCCGCTATGCCTATGGCGACGATCCCGAGCCGATGCTGGAACCGCTCGAGTCCATCGACGACAACGGCAACGGCTGGGGGGCCTACACCCGCATCGATCGGCCGATGTGGGCCGTGTTCGTGTTGCGCGACCCGGTCGACGTTCCCGCAGGGGCACGGATCACGCTGGTGCTCACGCAGAACCGCAGCTTTACGGGGAGTGGACCGCTGGTGATCCGGCGAGGGCGCTACTCGGTCTCGTCCGACGAGCAATTCAGCCGGATTGTTGGGGGCGGCACGTGGAGTCAGAAGTTCGACCACTGGCATAATGCCCGCGAGGCCCGGGCCAAAATCGCCTCGACCGCGATCCCGGTGATGGCCGAGCAGGCGGAGAATGTGGCTCGCGAGACGTTCGTCTTCCTGCGCGGCAATTTCCTCGACAAAGGGGAACAGGTGGCACCGGGGGTCCCGCGAGTCTTTGGTGCGGAACATGAGATCGACAACCGGCTCGAGGTGGCCCGATGGTTTGTCTCGGACGAGCATCCTCTGACCGCCCGGGTGATGGTCAACCGGATTTGGGAACAGCTCTTTGGCCTTGGCATTGTCGAAACGGTAGGCGACTTCGGCACGAGCGGCGTTGTCCCAAGCCATCCCGAACTGCTCGACGACCTGGCGGTTCGCTTCCGCACCGAGCATGAATGGAGCGTCAAACGCCTGCTCCGCGAGCTGGTCCTCTCGAGCACTTATCGCCAGCAGGCGGCGACCGATCCCCAGCGTCTCGAGGCCGATCCGCGGAATGTGCTCCTCTCGCGCGGTCCGCGGCAGCGACTGTCGGCCGAAATGGTTCGCGACCAGGCGCTCGTCCTCTCGGGGAGGTTCGCTCCCAAGATGTATGGCCCACCGGTGATGCCCCCGCAACCCGATGGGATTTGGCGGAGCGCCTACAACGGTTCCGTGTGGCAAACGGCCACCGACGAAAACCGCTATCGCCGCGCGGTCTACACGTATTGGAAACGAACGAGTGGCTATCCGAGCATGATGACGTTCGACGCCCCCAGCCGCGAGATTTGCACCGTCCGCCGCATTGCCACGAGCACACCCCTCCAGGCACTCGTCGTGCTCAACGACCCGGCCTATGTCGAACTGGCTCAGGGGCTTGCCGAGCGGATGATAAGCGAAGGAGGGACCACTCCATCCGAACGGATCAAGTGGGCCTTTGAGCAGGCGAGCGGTGTCCCACCCACCGAGGGGATGATGGCGGCCCTCGAGTCCCTCCACCAGGAAGCGACCAGCCAGTTTGTCCCCACCGACGAGCAGTTCAAGAAACTTGGCGCGACCGCGGAATCCTACGCCCTGACGATCGTCGCTAACGCGATTCTCAACCTCGATGATGTGATCACGAGATAATCTTAGCCCATGCCCGCACCAACGAACCATTCGCTCTCCCCCCGCGTCGACCTGCCGACCCAGTTCACGCACGACCGGCTGCAACTCGACACACGGCGGCTCTTCCTGGGGCAAGGGCTGGCCGGGCTCGGTGCGTTCTGGCTGGCCGGACAGGGGCTGGCCCATGCCTCGGCCCCCGCGCCTGAACTCGACCGCAACCCGGCTCGCCCGCTCGCCCCCCTCGCCCCTCACTTTGCTCCCAAGGCGAAGCGGGTAATCTTCCTCCATATGGCGGGGGCGCCGAGCCAGCTTGAACTCTTCAGCTATAAACCCGACCTGGCAAAGCTCGATGGCCGCGACTGCCCGCAGTCGTTCCTCGAAGGAAAGCGATTCGCCTTCATTCGTGGCGTCCCCCAGCTTCTCGGGCCGGTCTTTCCCTTCCATCAGGAAGCGAACACCGGCATGTGGATTTCCGACCGGCTGCCTCACTTCGAGAAAGTCCTCGATAAGGTAACCTTCATCCACACGATGCAATCGGATCAGTTCAATCATGCCCCTGGGCAGCTATTGGTTCACACGGGAAACCAGAACATGGGTTACCCGGCACTCGGGTCGTGGCTCACCTACGGGCTGGGGAGCGAATGCGAAAACCTGCCGGGGTTCGTGGTCCTCCTCTCCGGCGGACGGACCCCCGACGCGGGAAAAAGCGTCTGGGGGAGTGGCTTCCTGCCGAGCGTCTACCAGGGGGTTCAGTGCCGTTCGGAGGGAGACCCGGTGCTCTACCTATCGAACCCCGACGGGATCGATCGCACGATGCGGGCGAAGATCCTCGAGGCGATCAACCAGGTGAACGCCGAAACCCACCGCCAGTTTGGCGACCCCGAGACGATCACGCGGATCAGCCAGTACGAGATGGCGTACAAGATGCAAATGAGCGCCACCGAAGCGCTCGACATGAGCCGCGAGCCGGCCCACATTCATGAGCTGTACGGCACTCAGCCGGGGCACGAGAGCTTCGCCAACAACTGCCTGCTCGCCCGGCGACTCGCGGAGCGGGGCGTGCGGTTCGTGCAGCTTTACGACTGGGGCTGGGATTCGCACGGGGCGTCGCAGTTCGAGGCGCTCAACGGCGGCTTCAAGCAGAAGTGCGAGCAAATCGATCGTCCGATATCGGCGTTACTGACCGACCTCGACCAGCGCGGGCTGCTCGACGAGACCCTCGTGGTGTGGGCCAGCGAGTTCGGACGCACGCCGATGCGCGAGAACCGTGGCGGGCAGGAAATGCCCTTCATCGGTCGCGACCATCACCCCTTTGGCTACACCATCTGGATGGCAGGTGGCGGCGTGAAACGGGGCTTCTCCCACGGCGAAACCGACCCGATCGGCTACAACCCGGTCGGCGACCCGACCATGATCCGCGACTTCCAGGCGACCATGTGGCATCTGATGGGCTTCGACCACGAGCGGTTCGTCTTCCCCTATCAGGGACTGAACCAGAAGATCACCGGGGTGAAGCCGGCCCGGGTGGTGAAGGAAGTGGTGGGGTAGTTGGGAGTTGGAAGTTGAAAGACATTGTGGTGCGACGGTCCCCGTCGCGTCATCGTAGCGCGACGGTCTCCGTCGCGTCATCGTGGTGCGACGGTCTCCGTCGCACTGAGTGCAGGGCGCCCGTAACCCAAGCGGAGTGAGCGGGAAGAATCGGCCACGGATCAAAGCGGATTGGGCAGGATTTTCACGGATCAGAGGGGGATGAGAGTTGTTGCGGCGCCCGCACTGGGTACTGCGTACTCTGCACTCCGTACTAGTCGCTCTCTGTCATCCCGCGTCACGACCCAAGCCACTCGGCACCAATGGCCGAAAGTGTGAACCCTATCAAGATCACACTCATACATCCCGACAGCGGCTTGTGAACCGATTCTCCCTCAACCAAACTGGCAATCTTATCGGGATCGTCGGGATGCCCACAACCACACGGCGGCACTTCCTCCTGCCGCAGTTCACCACATCCGGCACACCGCCCGCAGCACTCGCAATAGGGAACCTCGCACCGTGGGCACTCCTTACGTGGCTTGACTCGCAGCACGCCACAACCCAGGCACCTGCCGCAGCCGGGGCAATGGGCGAGCCGGGCGTCGATGACGGCGCGGCAACCGAGGCAACGGATAATGGACTCTGATGACATGCGATCACTCTAAGGGACTTCGGATCGACTGCCGGATAGTTGCTCTTCACCATGCATCCAGGTGAATACCGCCTGTTGGATCCTATCGGCTTCGGCATTCTTTTGGCGCCGCCGCCGTCGTCGGATCCGTAGGCTAACTATCAGCAGGCAGCCAATACACGCTACCGCCATGAACGCAGTTGCCCCCGTCGCCGGTTGGAATCCGGCCAGATGGGAGCCAAACCAGAATGCGTTGCCGACAATGAAAATCGTGGCCACGATGACTAAGTTGACGCCACTGGTAGTCGATGTGAGCTCGATTTCCGCCCGTCCGCCCGCAGGAACTCGCGATCTCAAACAGACCCAGGCCACCAGCACGAGTGCCGGAACCACGGCGAACTGCCACAGATCGGCCCCCCACCACGCGACAACGGCCATGATCAGGGAAAGGGGCAGCACGATTGCCAACAGGCGGTCGTACCGCTTGCGCGTGACGAGGCTTTCGGTTTCGCCGGGCTCTTTCTGACGAGTCGCGCCCCTGCCGTCGCGGAGCGGGAGCGCGACATACCGGCAGAACTTCGGCCACCCCTGCTGATGTTCCGCCGCCACAAGCTGACGCAGCACACGCACGATCCGCAGTTGATCGGACTTGCTGTAACTCGCGAGGTACAATCGCACGCTGGAAGTCGACAAACCAAGCAGAATGCTTCCTTCGCGAGGAAACAGGCTCCACGTCAGCGACTGAATTGCGGGCGGATCGATTTGCCGATTCCGAAACAACGTTCGCAGAACAATCGCGTTTGGCCCGATGGTCAACTGCTCGATATAGGTCGAGGCCCACGCATAGAGAGAGCCAAGCAGCGTTAGCGAGAAGAGAGCCACACCGATGAAGCCCATGACAAAGTTCGACCACTGGGCGTTCGATCCCTGGCCGATCGGATGATCGAGGAAAAACAGACTTGCGAAGGCTGCAATTATCAATACCGAGAACCCCGCCGACAGCATGGCGGTATATCGGGCACTTTTAGGCGGCCGAAATGTCTCAGTCATCTCATGGCTCACGTACACTTCAAAACGAGCTACGGCGCTCCCCTGCCCCGCAATGGCCGACCGCCACCGATCCCCTGTCGCCGGTCGGCCGATGGCACATCGTCAAAGAATTCCTCCAACCCCTCCATCGTCACCTCTGAACCCTCGACTGACAACCACCTGAGGTTCTGCAACTTGTGGAGATGACGCAATCCCCTGTCGTTGACTTTGGTATCAGAAATCCCCAGCAACTCGAGTGTCGTGAGCTTTCCGACATGGGCCAAGCCGTCGCTCGAGATGGCCGTGTGGGTCAAGTCGAGATACTCCAGTTTGGTCAAATGGGTGAGATGGCTCAACCCTTGATCGGTGACCTTGGTATGGCCAACGTTGATTCCAGTTAAGGACGTGCAGCGGGCAAGTTCCGCGAGGGCCTTGTCGGCGATGTTGGTGTGGGCCAGCGAGATCTGATCGAGCGACGCGAGATTGCCGATACCTTCGAACGCCGCATCGGTGATTTCGGTCCCCGAAGCGTTAAGTATCTCGCACCGTCGATGGACCAGGAGCTGGCGAAAGAGTTGATCGTCGAGCACCGTGTTCTTGACGTCGATATGGCTCAGCCACGTGAAGTGTCGCAGCGCCGCGATCTGCCTTTCGAGGTCGCCGCGTGGATCTGTGGACGTCGGGGCGACCTCGACATTGAGAAAGAGATCCGTGCCTTCAATCGTGGCAACGCCGCGATTTTGACCCGCGAGCTCTGTCAAACGCTGGAGATCGGGGAGGATCCTCACCGATACGACGGCCTTTTCCCCGGGAAGTGCGCCCCGAGCGAGGGATTCGAAGAAAGACTCGTCGACTTCTCTCAAGTGGACTTTCGTACCGCACTCTTCGAGCAGGGCGATCGCCTGGTGCCGCTGACTTCGCAAAACAAACCACATAACGACGAGCGCGAGCAGGGCGACCGCCAGGAAAATGGCAATCCACCAGGTCACGTTGAGCTTTCGGCCGGTCAATGTGTGAAACGATCCTCTCGACGGGAGGTTGGTACGACATCCAACCCCGTAGCGAACTGACCGGACCATTCGCGGGTTGGCCCGGTCCACAATTCGCACTTTGCAATCAACTCGATCTTGTCCCCACCCAGCGCCTCCCCTAGAACTTGTTATCTCACCCTCCCCTCTTTCACGCCACTCGCATGTCGGCCCCATCGCCCGAAAACATCGCGCCCGACGAGCTGCCCCTTCCCGCGCCAGCTACCGGCTGGCGCCGCGTTCTCCTGCTGGTGGCGGCCGGAATCACTTTTGTTTTAGGCATTATTGGGTCGATCTTACCGGCGATCCCCGCGACCCCCTTCCTCTTGATAACCAGCTACTGCCTGGTGCGGACCAGCCCGCGGCTTCATCGGCGGCTGCTCGCGTCTCCCTGGTTGGGGGGAATTCTGCGGGATTGGCAGCAGCATCGGGCGATCCGCTGGCATACCAAAATCCAGGCGATGGCGGTTGTCCTGATCTCGGTTGGGGCGACGCTTTATTTTTCGAGTCTTCCGCTCCCCCTGCGGGGTGGGATCGTGTTGTTGGCCGCCGTGGGCCTGACGATCATCGCGCGGCTCCGGGTGATCGAGCAGAGCGAGTAACTGCGGCTATGCGCAGAAGATACTTCGACTCGGCGCGAAACCAGGGAGATAATGTGTTAGACTTTCCTGCCGCCAGCTATGGACACCAGCGGCGGCAACTCGCTAAGATAAGTGGCTCCCAATCGGCGGATGGAGTGGCCCATCCGCTCCGGCGTGACCCCCCATTTGCCAACCTTATTTATCAAGACACACAATTCAGGAGAACACGTGGTTAAGCTTACGCTTCGCGAACGAGAGACGGCCCAGGAGGCGGTGCGCCGCTTCCGCAAACTGGTGGAACGTAGCGGAATCAAGAAGGAAATTCGGGTTCGCGAGTTCTACGAGAAGCCGAGCGAAACGAAGCGCCGAGCGCGACTCCGTGCTCAGCGGCGAGCCCGCCGCGAGCGGCTGATGCCCCGCGAAGGCTGACCCGCATTCCCAAAATCAACAACAACAAGGCCGGCCTGGAATGTTCCAGGCCGGCCTTTTGTGTTGGTCGTGTCCGCACGGTCGAGGTACACGCTTAGAAGGCCACCTCGCCACGGATGAAGTACCCGTCGAAGCTCATGATGTTGGCGTCGTCGTAGGACACCGGCAGTCCGAAGTCGTACTCGGTTTGGAACCCAAGGTCGTGCCAGGCCGAGAAAAGGTAGCCGGCCGACAAGGTGCAATTCGCCGTGAGGTAGATCGTGCCACCCGCTTCGATTTCGGTGACGGGAATCATCCGGGTGCCGCTAATCGAGTGCGCCACCGTCACAGTGGGAGCAGTCCCGACCGAGGTTTGCAGTTGGCTCGACTCGTAGTCTCCCACGAGGAGCGAGAGGTCCCCCTTCATGTAGAGGCTCGCCAGGCCCGACTTGCCCAGGTAGCGACGCCCCATCACTCCGACCCGGCCACCGACACCTTCGAAGTCGACCGTGTCGACCGCCGAGTTCTGCAACTGGTTCAGGACATTGAAGCTTTGATTCGCTCGGCTGGCACTGTAGTCGACCGCACGTACGGCACCGGTGAAGGTGATATCCCATGCCGGGCAATAGCCGCCACAGCAGTCGTCGCAGCATGTGTCGTTGCAACCACCGCACAGAGGTGATCCCAAGGGGATCGTCTTCGACCAGCCGAGGTCGTACGAATCGAGATCGATGTCGGAGCGGCCTCGGACGTAATCGCCCGGCTGGAGGGCGAAGATTTCGAGATCGGCGATGTAGGTCACGGTGCCCTGGGCCCCGACCTGGGGGCTCTGGAACGCGCCGTCGGAATCGAAGTTGCTGTAGGTGAACCGAATTTCCTCGCCACAATCGCACCAGCGATATCCGCCGTACAGGCGGAAGGAGTTGCCGAAGTCGTAGTCGACGGTGTGGAACGTGTTGGTGGCATTGAGCGGGTCGGTCTGGTCGCGCTCCAAATAACTAATCGCCTGGCTTGGATTGGCTCGTACCGACAGGTACTCGACCCCCGCGAAGAACTGCCCCTGGCGTCCCCCGTTGTGAAGGGTTCCCAAATCGCACGCGGGACCACATGAGTCGCAGCCTTCCAAACCGCCGGCGTGGATATGCCCGCCGTTTTGGATCACTATTGGCGCCGCATGCTGGGCTTGCGTCACATGCGGACCGTCGCCCACCGACGCGAAGGCGGCTTGCGAAATTGGGCCCTGGGCGAATGCCGAGGCCGAACAGGCCATCGCCACCAGCGCGGCCGTCAGCTTGAATAGACGTTTCATCGCAGAGTTTCCCCCTCTCAACTGTACAGAATGCCCCCCAGGGCAAAGCTTCCCCCGTGCCCACCTCGAGCGCCATCGCTCATCGAGAGAGTGCGAAGGCGCGGAACGGGATGGTCGAGCACGTAGCTCTTGCCGAAACAATCATCTCATCGGTACCGCTACGAACGATACTTTGGACTTTTCCGATACAATCGGTCCTTGAGGGATATCCCGCAAAGTTTAGCATCCCATGGAGGGAGGCCATTTATCGTGGTCCGTTGGGGGGTCAATCGCTCCGAGGTGAGCCTGGGCACAGGCCCGCCTGCCCCACAGCGCAGCAAAAAAAGCGTCTCCCTCCGAGGGAACAGAGGGAGCGCTTGGGGGCTCGAATCGCTTTGCGAGTTGGGTTTAAGCTAGCGGCGCCGCTTGGGCGAGCGACGATTCTGCTTCGCGGCGGTGCGGCATGAGGATGGGCGAGTGCGGCACGGGGTGGCCGAGTCGCGGCACTTGGGGACCACGAGACCGATCTTGCGGCTCGCGGTGCTGGCACGCTTGCACGATGCCCGCCCTTCTCCCTCGGGACCGTTGTCGAGGGGGGTCAGGAACCAGCGCATATCTTCCTCCTTCCGGATTCGGCACGCGAGGGCAAACCCGGTCGTAAGGGGGTGAACTGGGGGGAAAAACGAACGAACCGCTGAAGGGAGAATTACCTCCCCCTGCGACGTCGCACTCCCCAGCATCCCACCAGCGCGGCAGCCGCGGCGATCGCGATAGTCGAGGGTTCGGGGATTTCTCCTCCGCCATTCTCTCCAGCGGCGATGCCACCAAATATTTGCACCGGCTCCATCACCGAATAGGGTCTGAGGTAGGTGCTGCTATTGAAGAACGCTGGTCCTTCGATCACAAAATCGGCTAGCGCTGCCGTGTCGGTTTCCAAGGTCTCGTTCGGGTTGTTGAAATCGGCGAACAAGGCGCTGAATGTCGAATTCGTCTGGAAATCGTCATTCGGATTCACGCTGTTCGTGGAGTTCGCGTTGCCGAAGATCTCACGGAAATCTGGCATCGTCGTGTTGCCCGGGTCGGCATGCAGGTAGACGCGAAAACGAGCCGTCTCCCCTGGGGCTAGCCCTCCGTTGCCGAAAGTCACCAACAGTTCATCCCCCGGCAAGGCTCCCTTGTCGGTGACAGTGGTGGCGCTAACGATCGTGAAATCGAGATCGTGTACGTTCGTCGGCAACGAGACCAGTTCGCCAGGCATCACGTAGGCCCCGATCATGTCGTCGGTGAAATGGAAGCTCGTGTCGCCAATCGAAAAGCGGAACTGAGTCAGATTGCCGGTCGAAGTCGCGTTGTTGGTGACCTCGATCCAAGGCATCATCCGGTGGGCGCGGCGTACCTCGGCCGAGTCCCACATCGCCGACTTGTCGCCCGTCATGATCCATACCGCCGGGTCGACGGGATCGATCATGCCAGGAAGCTGAATCCATTCCCCCTGGGGCAGGTTGGCCACCTCCCACCGGGTTTGGAGTACTTTTTCTTTTTCCGCAATGTTGATGGTGAAGCCAACTTCACCAATCTCTGCCAGGGCTTGGGGAGCCCCGACCAGCATCGTCGCGAGCGCGAGCGCCGCGAACCATTTTGAGTTACGCCATAGTGGCAACATGTTTCCCTCGTTCTCGTTGGTTTACTTCAATCACCCGGTGCCACGGTCGCATTGGGACACGGGGTGGATGCAATGTCGTCATTCACGGCCAGGCACAACGGCCAGGCCAGGAGGATCATTTCCAGCCGTCCGGGCGGGCAAATGACACATTTATGAGAAATGCGGCGGAGAGCGGGCGCACCGCGAGCCTCGAGAGGCCACGGACCTTGCGCACCACGAGCGGGAGACTAAGCGCCGGCGCACGGGACCATTCGACGAGTCGACTTCTTGCCAAACCTTCCGGAAAGCGAGCGCAGCGCGCAGCCGCTAACCCGGCATGGGAATGGCAGGAATAAACGAGCGTGCCCGCAGGACTCCGGAAATGCGATCCCCGAGGCGAAGAGTATTGCCGGGGGCGCCAGAGAAGTCGGAACCACGCTACTTGAATGCCCGGCGCGCGGCGTGGCCTAGCCACGGTACCGCCGCCATTTCGACATTCATGAGCACAGCTCCTCGAGAGTAGGTGTAAGCCCTAGTGATTCTGAAAAAGGCCTGGATTTCAGCGGGAAAACGTCCCGCAGCCTCCAACCCCTAGGGTCTGGCCACGTTTGCAGAATAATCCCCAGCGACAGGGATGTCAACGAGTTTCTCTTTTTTTCCTGACGTTCGGGTGATAGCAACTGGTGCGATCGCAGGGGGATGCCCTGCCATCAGGGCCGCGGACCCCTCGAAACGGGGATCGGTCGGCCTCCCTTACGTGGTCCAATCGAGGCCGATGTCGAGCGCTTGGGCCGAGTGGGTCAGGGCCCCCACGCTCAGGCGATCGACCCCGGTATCGGCCAGGGCGCGGACCGTCGCCAGGGTGATGCCCCCCGAAGCCTCGAGCACCACTTCGGGGGCGAGGTGGTTGCGGAGGGCGACCGCTTCGCGGAGTGTCTCGGGAGGCATGTTGTCGAGCAGGATGATGTCGGGACGCAGCGGCAACAGGACTTCCAGTTGCTCGAGCGAATCGACCTCGACTTCAATCGCCTCGACCGCGGCCCGCTCCGCGATCAGATGGGCACGGACTTTTTCAAGTGCGCCAGCCAGGTCGAGACCTTCGCCTTCGGCGGCGGCCACGTGGTTGTCCTTGAGCATCACGGCGCGATGGAGGCCCAGGCGGTGATTGTAGCCCCCGCCGCAGTGGACCGCGTATTTCTCCAAAATCCGCCAACCGGGGGTCGTCTTGCGCGTATCGTAGATGCGCGCCCCAGTTCCTTCGATCGCGCTGGTGTACGCGCGCGTCAGGGTCGCAATCCCCGAGAGTCGCCCCAGAAAATTGAGGCTGATCCGCTCGGCCATCAAGATCTGGAGCGTCTTGCCCGACAGGGTTCCCAAGCGGGTGCCACGCTCCACCGCGGTCCCATCGGCGACGGGATAATGGAGTTCGACTTCGGCGTTCAGCTCGTCGAGCACCAGGTCGACCAAGGGCATCCCCGCCACGACCCCAGGTTCGCGGGCCACCAGTTGGGCTGATCCCTGGGCGGAGGGGGGAATGAGGGCCGTGGAAGTCCAGTCGCACTGGTCGCCAAAATCCTCGGCAATGGCGAGCCGCACGAGCTGCCGCGCGGCTTCGCGGACCTCGTTGCTCCATTCGACAGTCGCATATTCGGTTGGCACTTGCACCTCGGGGGGAGATGAGGAAAACGGTCCGATGGAGCATAACGGCTACGAGCCGGAGAGGGGAGCCACGGCTCGCATGTCGGCACGATTTCGCTTTACAATGTCGAATTCCTCCCAGAGTCGAGCCACCCCCCTTATGCCAATTCCCCTCCTCCAGCGACGCGAGCAAAACGCCCTGGCGACACTGCTACTGGTGTTGCTCGCCGTGGGGGGAGTCCTCTGGGTTGCATGGGGCGGGGCAAGTCCGCGGACAATCGACATCGACCGCGCCGAACGGCCCGATTATCAGTATCTGGTCGACGTCAATACGGCGGAGTGGGCCGAGCTCGCGCAGCTTCCCGGCATCGGCGAGGTGCTGGCCCGGCGAATTGTCGCGACTCGCGACTCGCGCGGTCCCTTTCAAACGACCGACGACTTGATGGAGGTCGAGGGAGTCGGCCCCCGCAAGCTGGCCCGCATCGCTCCTTATCTGATGCCGATGACCAACCCGACGGCGGTGGCGGGGAACTAGCGGGGGCTCAGATATAGGGAATCTCCCCCTTCCGCGCCGCGGCCAGACCCACCATTACATCCGCGATCGCCCGGGTGATTCCCTCGCAGTATTGGCGTCCCTTTTCGGCGGTCGCCGCGGCCGGGTTGCCACACCCGGTATCGGGATGGACCTGCGACCAGGGGCGTGGGGTCCAGACTCCTGGCTGCTGGAGTGCTTCGATCTCGAAGGGACGTCGCTCCCCTGCCCCGGCGTGCTCGAGTTCGACCCAGTCGGGATGAAAGTGGAGGACCAGGCTCGTTTCGAGTTCGCCCGCGTGGTCACCCGGTTCGTCGAAGATTTGCGATACCAGGTCGGGGCGAACCTGCCAGAAGTTGATCACGACCACAAGGATGCCGAACTCCCCCTGGACATCGCGCACCAGCGGCTGGAAGTTGTTTCCGCCATGGGCGTTGAGGATCACCAGCCGGTCGATTCCTTGTTTCACCAAGGACCGCACGACGTCGCGGAGGATCGCCAGCGACGTGGTGGTCGTGAAACTGATTGTCGCCACCTGATCGAGCTGCTGCTCGTCGTTGCCATAGGGAATCGTGGGAAGCACCACGACTCGCGCGCCCTGCTCGGTGGCAAGTCGCGCTGACTCGGTGGCGAGTCCGGTCGCCTCGATCACGTCGGTGCCATAGGGGAGATGCCAGTTGTGGGCTTCGGTGGCCCCCCATGGAAGGACCGCGACCGCGGGGGGCGCGTTGGTGAGCTGACGGTGATTGGCTTCCAGCAGCACGTAGGATCGTGGCGGCATCGGGCGGGCGGACCTTACACTACGGGGAAGGGATCGGTGGTCTGTGTGGGGGGTGGGGGCGTGGTGGGCGGCGGGGGTGGGGAGGGCCTGGAGGGCCTATCGCGGCTGGTGCGACCGGCAAGGAGATCGAAATTCTGGACCAACGACCCGACAATCACGGCCCCGGCCACCGCATAGCCAAAGGTTCCGAAGAGATAGTCGATGAGTAGCATGCTCCACTCACCGCCGCCATCGAACCCCTCGAACACCAACGGCCCTGGAACAGCCTGGATCAGCGGGATGCAAGCCATGAATATCAGGACCATCTCATCGCCGGGGCCCGCGGCAAAGAACATCGGCAGGCAGCAACAGAAGGCATAACCACCCCCCACAAAGATCAGCGTGCCGAGGGTCGCCCCGATCGCCTTGACCGAGGAGGCGAACTTGAGCGAATAGAAGAGCCCCACGCCGGTGGCAAAGAAGACGGTCGCTATGAGCGCAACCAGTTGCATGGGGATTGCGATCATATAGTGGGGCGACAGCGTGACTTGCATCAGCCAGGCCACCCCCAGTGGGAGCAGCATCCAGCGGAATGCGTAGAGGTTGCCCCAGGCTTTGCCCCAAATGATCTGGTGCGACTCGAGCGGGGTCGAAATCAGCGAAATCCAGGAATCGTGCTCCTTTTCGTTGGCAATCAGCCCCGCGGCACGCAGTCCCGCCAGCAGGACCAGACCACTCCCGAAAAATCCGGTGATTGTCGTCGTCGACCCGATGAGCCAATCCCCAGGGTCCCCGTAGGAGTTCGCCCGGAACAGATTCTCGAGTTCCTGATAGTAAATCAGCCCGTGGATGACAAACGTCAGGCCGATGAGCAGTAGCAGTGCGACCCGCCCCAGAATGCCGAGCCGCGTGGTCGACGTGCGGGCAATGCACTCCTTCCAAAGCATCGGCCAATCTCCCACGGGAGGGCGATACTGAGGGAACCCCCACCGGCGTCGCTTTTCGCGCGAGGTGCCTGGGGTGCTCACTGCCCGCAGATGGACCCGGCGGACGGCAAGCACCGCCATCAGCGCCAACGCAAGCGACATGGCAAGGTGGATTCCCACCATCATCCAGACAGGGCGAGTACCAATACCAACGCCGGACATGCTGATCGAGGTGCCGAGAATATAGAGCGGGTTGATCGCAAGCACCCCTTCGGTGAGCTTGGAAAGCAGGGTGAACCACCAGCCTCCCCCACCGCCAGCAAAGGCGGTGATGCCGAGCGGCACCAGGACAAAGACCGGCAGCAAGATCGCCAGCGCCACGACCAGGTAGACCCGAATCACCGCATCGCGTGCCCGCGGCGTCCAGACCGAGATGGCAATCGACGTCGTGGCGAGCAGGACGATCGTGCTGGCGAGGCCCGCGAAATAGGTGAAGAGCGTGCTGGCCGGGATGCCCCCCAGCATGCGAAAAATCGCCAGGATGGGGATGCTCACGACCAGCAACTTGCCCACCAGTAGCAGCCGACTCACCAGCTTCGACAGAATGATTTCGGAGTTCGACAGGTCGGTGGCAAACAGATACTCGATCGTCCGTCGCTCGCGCTCGGTTGCCACGGCTCCGGCGACCATGGCGGGAGTCGCCAGCAAGGCGACAATCAGCGTCGACCAGGCGAACGTTTGAAAAAAGGCGCCTGCCAGTTCGGCCGACTGCTGGATGGTGAGTCGCGAATTATTCTGGTAGTTGGTCCCCTCGTAGCTCCCCCAGAGGCACAAGAGCAGCAAGCTGCCAAACAACACGCGAACGAGAAAATACCGCGTGCGCCGCGCGGTGGTGATCATTTCCGATTTGAAAACGGGTCCAAGAAACATGCCGCGAGTATAGCAAGAGCCATCGGATTTCGTCGCCTTCAGAATCTTGGCCCCCAAGGTCGACTTCGGCGGCAATCCGCAAATCGAGCGGGGGGGCCAGTATGCTGCTTGTTGGCCCCCTTGCCGCGAGGAAAATCGCCCCAGACTTCCTGTTCGTCCTTGCTTGGGCAACCGCGATGCCTCCCCATAAGTGCTTTCCGCGCGGGCACCGCGCTCGGCGCGATGACCAGCTCGCCTCTCGTCGGCGATCAACTCGCCGACCTGCAGGAGTTCAACACGATTTACCCCGATCCGTTCCAGGCCAGTCGCTGCGCTACGAGATGACGAATCCTCGCGACGACGCGTTCAGCGAGTGGGGTGACGAGGGTTTCGCCACACTTGCCGAAACAGTAACCTTAAGCCGAACATCGTAGCGGCCCCCTGTGAGGTCACCGCGATCGTGATTTGTATCGTCATTGGGCCCGTGTCCACGCGCAATCAGGAGTTAACCATGAGTACGCTCGTCGTGATCGGTTACGAAAACGAAATCAAGGCCGAGGAAGTTCGGATTGCACTGCTCAAGATGCAGAAGGAGCATTTGATCGACCTCATCGATGCGGTTGTCGTGGTCCGCGACGAGCAGGGGAAGGTTCGGCTTCGCCAGATGTATAATTTGACGGCCGCCGGCGCGGCGAGTGGCGGGTTTTGGGGCACGCTCGTCGGCATGATATTCATGAACCCGCTGTTCGGCCTGGCGGTGGGGGCAAGCTGGGGTGCCGTCGCTGGAGCGCTACGAGACGCGGGCATCAACGATGGCTTCATGAAGAACCTGGCCGAGTCGCTTCAGCCGGGCGCGGCAGCGCTCTGCGTGCTGGTACATCAAATGACGCCAGACAAGGTTGTCGACGAGATTCGCCAGTTTGGTGGCACGGTCATTCAAACCAACCTGTGCCACGAAAACGAAGCCAAGCTACGCGAGGCGTTGGCATCCGGCTGATCATTCCTGATTGACCCCGTGGCCGTTGTGCCGGCCTCTCGAAATGCAGTGACGCAGTGTGCGTGAAGCGGAAGATGTGTTTGGGGAGAAAAGGCAAACGTCCCACGTCGTCAGTGTGACCCAGTAACTCCATATCACCCTGTGGAAAACGACCAGTCATCCTCGCAAGGAAATTCCAATCTGTGGTGCCTGCTTTGCCCAAAACGAACGCTAAAGTCCTGGTGCTCTGGAAAGCCTCGGCGCTGCTTGCCTTGCTGAGCCTCGGCTATGTTGTCGTTCGATGGCCCGACTGGCAAAGATTGGCTGTGGTACGGCGT
Source organism: uncultured Planctomycetaceae bacterium (assembly GCA_964650265.1). GTDB lineage: Bacteria > Planctomycetota > Planctomycetia > Pirellulales > Lacipirellulaceae > CAZYQQ01. The sequence continues at coordinate 11,813 of CAZYQQ010000064.1, read as the reverse complement.
GCTTCACATGTTGTCGTCAATCTGAGCAGGCCCGAGGGCAGATACTTTCAATTGGACGGGACGTCGTCGCGAGAAATTGGAGAGTTCATCTTCAGACGGTCGAGACCTTTTATTCAGACCCAAGCGAGTGCATCCTCAATTTATGTTTATTTCTTCGATGGCCAGGGCAACTGCATTTACTCCTCTAGCTTGGCAGGGCCTCCTGGAACGAGGCAAGAGTTTAAAGAGATGGCAAGACGGGGAGTCGAGATAACGGAAGAGGAACTCGACAACATGATCACCAATACGAATTACGAAAAAGACACCAGGCTATTCAGATGAATGCCTCCTGCATAAACGTATGCCTGCGTGCTGGTTCACGTGCGCCGTGAAAGTGACGTAGGGTGCGTGAAGCGGAGCTACGGAACAACACACACAATTCGTTTCACTGATATTGAAATGGATCACGAAAGTACGAAATCACGAAAATTCCTTGGCGAAAGTTACGTGGCACGCGGACTCGATCGGAACTTTCGATCTTTCGCGTTTTCGTGGTCCTTATAAGCCAATTCAAGACACGAAATCTTCACCACCGGCTAATTTATCAAACTGATCTCCCCACCGCCAGTTTTTCTCCCCTTGAGAAATAGCGCACCAAACCCAGACACGCAGCCTTCACCTCTGGATTGATCCAAGCCCCGCGACCCGTGGTGGACGGAATCTCCCCATGCCGGCCCCCTCCTACGGGCTCCAATAGAGGTCGATTGACAGCAGGTGGTTGCTCATGTCGAGCGATGTTGCGGGAAAGCTGTGCGTCTGGGTTCGGTGGGTTTGCGGGTTGTACGCCTCACAGGGGGCGGCACTCAGATTTCGGCAGGGCCGATCGTACTCCAAGGCTCTTTGTTGGCGATGTACTCGAAACCCGGGAATCCCCGCCAACGAATCGCGTAGCGAATCGAGCCTACGAGACTCGCACAAAACCGTTGGTTGAAGACTAACGGATCAACCTCTGGCTTGTACGTGTCAAGCTGATAGGGCGGTCCACCGCTGATATTGGCCTTGTGAAGGTGATCGGGGCTGATATCGAGTCGGAACGGGTCTCTATCTTCCGAATCCGTAGAAAGCCACTCATCATAGAGATAGTCGATGTAACTGGCACTCAATTCGCAAACGAAGGGGTCGGTTATCAAGGGATACTCGCCGGACCTGTTCTCAAAAGCGTAACCCGACTGCCCCCAGTCCGGATGCGATCCCATTAGATTAATGGAACCAACCTCTAAGCACCAAGCTTCCAGCGCAATAGGGATATGTACAGATCGTTCCCTGTATGTTGCTATCCAGTCGGCGGCTTCTGGTTCCGGTGGAACGAGTACCTCGTCCGGAAACACGAACCGATAACCTGCGTCATCGAGGCTCTGAACAATCTGCGAAAACATTGCCCTGGCTCGACGCATGATCTGCCGCGCAAAGATCAAAGCCGCCCCTCGAAACTCACGATCGTCGAGGTCAATGTTGTTACCTGCGATAACCGCCCAATCGCTGTGAATACGGCTAAGGCTATATTCGCTATAAATGTCGTTTGGAATTCGCATGCTAACTCACAATGGGCTGGGGGTGTGCGTGGATTGGGGTCAGTTTGGTGGGAGTCTGGGTTTGGGGGTTTGGTGCCCAAATGCGCAGGGCCGCACCATGATGTACCACCCTGCTCCATCCCCTCTCCGCCGGTAATACTTTACCACGTGGCACTCAGGCGTTACTCAAAAGGATAAAAGTCATGTCGAAACCTCTCGCGGGTCAAGTCGCCGTGGTGACCGGGGCCTCCAAGGGGATTGGGGCCGAAATCGCCCGGCAGGTGGCGGCCGCCGGGGCATCGGTCGTCGTCCACTATTCGTCCGACCAGCCAGGGGCCGACCGTGTGGTGGCCCAAATCACCGATAACGGAGGGATCGCTGTCGCCGTCCGCGCGAACCTGTCGAAGCCCGAGGAGATCAAGCCGCTGTTCGAGGCGACGCGCGAGAAATTCGGCAAGCTCGACCTGCTGGTCAACAACGCGGGTGTCTACGAGTTCGCCCCGGTCGGTGAGATCACGCCCGAGCATTACCACAAGTTGTTCGACGTGAACGTGCTGGGGCTCCTCCTCGCCACCCAGGAAGCGGTGGCCCTGTTCCCGCCGACGGGGGGATGCATCGTGAATGTCAGTTCGGTGGCGGCCCTCTCGCCCCTCGCCGGTGGCTCGGTCTACAGTGCCACCAAGGCGGCGGTCGACGCGATCACCAAGGCCCACGCCAAGGAACTCGGCCCGCGCAACATCCGCGTCAACGCGGTGAATCCCGGCATGGTCAGTACCGAAGGTTCCGACTCGCAGGGAATCACCGTCAGCGACTTTCGCAAACAGATCGAAGCCCAAACACCACTCGGCCGCATTGGCGCCCCCGCCGATGTCGCGCCGGCGGTCGTCTTCCTCGCCTCGCCCGGGGCAAGCTGGATCACGGGTGAGATTCTGGTGATGTCGGGTGGGTTTCGCTGATGCCTTGCTTTGGGGGGCGGCTCTTCGAGATTCTGCTTGCTGGTGCGGATCGATTTGATAAATTGCCCGGCAATGAATGTTGCCTGTCGCCGCACTCGGTTCCCGACGGCCAACGATGGCGAGTGAAGAAATGAATCGCAAGCCGTGCCATGACGCGGTCAGCCGTGATATGATACGGCCTCCCCGCAGTTCTTCTGGCATGCCGTGAACTGCCCTCCCTGGAGGATACAGCAGTTTTTCGCTTGTATTTTCCTGGTTTCCGTTCAGATAGGTCCCATCGTGACCACATGGAATGGCATGTGCTATGGGGTAAGCACTTTTTAGGCCCGATCTCTACCAGGCCTACGGTGAGAACCGAGCGGCGGGGCCGGTATCTCGTGCGATGGCGGGTAGTGGTCGAAAGCTGACCTGACGCGGCCGGGCGGCGCGTCACCAGCAAGTTCAATAACAAGTTCTTTCGTGGGCAACGGGTGCAGTCGAATGTCGGATCGCAAGCGGATTGTAAATGTTCTTTGTACATTAGGCCCAGCCTCGCTCAATCGCCCCACGATCGAGCGACTGGACGAGCGCGGCGTCACTTTGCTCCGCATCAATTTGTCGCACACGCCACTCGACAAACTAGGCGAAGTCATTTCGCTCATCCAGTCGTCTACGTCGTTGCCGATCTGTCTCGACACCGAAGGGGCTCAGGTCCGCACCGGGCCGATGGACGCCAACGTCACCGTGGGGGAACAGCAGCGGATCATCATTTCAAGCGATGTCGTTTCCGGCACGGCCAATCGGCTTGCGGTCACACCGTCGAGCGTCATCGACAACTTGGAACTGAACTCATTGATCGGACTCGACTTCGATGGCGTGGTGCTGCTGGTACTCAAACGCATCGAGCAGGGAGTTGAAACGGTCGTGGTGAATGGAGGGAAGATCGGGTCGAACAAAGCGGTTGTTATCGAACCGGCTCCTTTACTTCCTCCACTGTCAGAGAAGGATCGAGCGGCGATTCAGCTCGGATTGCAACATGGAATTCGTCACTTCGCGCTCTCGTTTGCAAATAGTGCCGCCGATGTCGAATTGCTTAGAAGCCTGGTGGGATCGGAAGCGACGATCATTGCCAAGATCGAAAGCAAGCGGGGAATCGAAAACATCGATGACATCCTGCGGCACGCCGATGAGATTCTCATCGACCGAGGAGATTTGTCTCGTGAAGTGCCACTGGAGAATCTTCCCTATCTGCAAAAAATCATCATTCGCAAGGCGAATGTCGCGGGCGTACCCGTGAACGTGGCGACGAACCTGTTGGAATCGATGTTGACCAATCGCAAGCCCACCAGGGCCGAGATCAACGATATTGTCAACACGATGCTCGATGGGGCGAATGGCCTTGTGCTCGCCGCGGAAACGGCAATCGGAGCCCACCCGGTCCAAACTGTCGACACGGTACTGAGCCTGATCGAACGATATCGGCGATCCTTGGATGGCTATCGTGTGCAGGATTTGCTGGAGGGGGGGGCGGTGCTGCTTCCCTCGCTGCATGGATCGTCCCTTGCCAAGCCCCACGGACCGGTCACTGCACGGCGGGTTAATCACTCGGTCCTGTCGACGTTTCCGGCCATTGAAGTCGACGTCGACACCGCGATGGACATCGAACAACTCGGGACCGAAGTCTACAGCCCTTTGCGCGGCTTCATGACGAAGGAGGAATTAGACAGCGTTCTGAACGACTATCGCTTGCCAAACGGTCAGGTGTGGACCATGCCCATTATTCTCCAGGGCAGAAGTCAGGAGTTTGCGGCCTTCCATCCAGGCCAGCTCGTTCGGCTCGTGGACCAACGCTCCGGCGAAACCATCGCCATCCTGCATCTCGAAGACAAATACGAGATCAATCTGAACGAAGTCGCCCAGAAGTGGTTCGGAACCACCGACCCGAAACATCCTGGGGTAAAGCGATTTGCCAGTCGAGGCGTAAGCGTTCTCGGAGGCCCTATCGAATATTTAAAACAATCGCGCGCCACTCAATTACCCTATCAACTTACCCCCGCGCACACACGCGCCCTATTCGACATCAAGGGATGGTCGCGGGTTGTGGCGTTTCATACGCGCAATGTGCCCCACCGAGGTCACGAGCATGTCATCGCCAATGCCCTCGAGCGATGCAACGGCGACGGACTCCTGATCCATCCGGTCGTTGGCGCGAAGAAGGCGGGCGACTTCACGGCGGAGGCGATCATTGGGGCGTACGAGCGGCTGATCTCCACCCGCTTGCCGAATGCCTTGCTGGCCGTGTTCTCCACTTATTCCCGCTACTGCGGACCGCGGGAAGCGGTGTTTACGGCTCTCTGTCGAAAGAACTTCGGCTGCACTCATTTCCTGCTGGGCCGCGACCACACCGGCGTGGGCACCTTTTACTCGGCCGACCAGAATCGGCGGCTGTTCGAATCGCTGGGCGATATCGGCATCGTTCCCGTGTTCTTCGACGCGGTCTATTTCTCTCCCGATACGAATCTGACTGTCGAGGCCAACGGACAGGGGACCGACAAACTCCGAGAGATCTCGGGAACGATGATTCGTGACCTGTTCGCCCAAGACCAACCAATTCCCGAATGGTGTATGCGGTCCGACATCGTGTCGCACCTGACCAGCATGCGCCAAGCGGGCCAAAATGTGTTCGTTGAGTAAGAGGTCGCCGCCGGAGTTCACGCTCGGACAACCGTTTCAGAATACACAAGGGAAGGGAAAATAATTGTGCGCAGGCTGGCACGTTGGTGTGAACTGAATTTCCGATTCCATGTGCGTCGAGAGGTCCCGGTACTTGTCTACTCGATGCAACGATCGGGAGGAGTGGCGATTGATAAGGCACTCGAGCAACAGGGTGTTTTCTACATCGGCGATCACAGTTTCGATGCCGCGAAGATCGGCCCTGGGCAATTGTCGGGAAGTGCTCGCTGGGCGTGCCGGAATCTCCTGCCCGCGCCCGCCCCACTGCGAATAGTCACCTTGATTCGGAATCCGGCCGACCAGCTCGTGTCGAAGTTCGCGAGGGACGCCTACCGGGCCGATTCAACAAACAACGAGCGATCCACTACAAGCAAGGGCATCGACACGAACGGCGGTTTGACGGAGGAACTCGTGGCGAAGTACTTGCAAACCGGCAAGTATCTGGAACGTCTCAACTGGTTCGATACGGAATTCAAGCAAGTGTTGGGCGTGGATATTTACACTCATCCCTTCGACAAGGAGCGAGGAGTGCAGAGGTTTCAGCAGGGCCGCTACAGCGTGCTGGTCCTGCGATCGGAGCTGTCCGACGACATCAAATCCCAAGCATTGTCCGATTTTATCGGCGTTGCCAACCTCAATATCCCCCGGACCAATGTCGGCGAACACTCCCCCTACGGCGAGAAGTACGCCGCGCTTAAGGCACAGGTCAAGATTCCAGAAGAGTATTGGTCCGTGATCGAGGCATCGCCGTACGTTCAGCATTTCTTGCCCTGCAATGAAGTCGATGAGACGAGGAAGCGGTATGTTGATCGTTAGGCCATGGATTGACAGTAGTTACACACGCGTTACACGCGCCCCCCCTCCCCTGCCGTATCCTACAGAGGTGGATCAGGCTGATGGCCTCTGACTTCACGTCCCTGGCCCCTGACTCCTGCCCTCTTTTACGAAGGATACTGAGCCATGAGAACGCGAATCACTCTGACTGTGGCGGCCTTGCTGGCCATCAACATTCCCCTCGCGAGTCTGGCGGAGCAGCGGACGTGCAACCCGCCGGACGATCCCGCCATCGTCGCCAAGGCAGCAGAATTACGTGAACTTGGCCCCGCGGGGTTCGCACAGGCGCTGGCCGAATACGACAAGCTGGTCGATCTGCGCGATAGCACGCTGATGGACACCGAGGAGCGTGCCCGCATCGACGGCGAAATCGCCCACTGGCAACGGGTCGCCGAGCTCGTCGCCCAGCAGCGGTCGGCTCACGTGTCGCGGCTCTACTGGCATACCGACTTGGGCGAGGCCCTGGCCGAGTCGCGCACGTCGAATAAGCCGGTCCTCAGCCTGCGGATGCTTGGCAAGCTGACCGACGAGTATAGCTGCGCCAACAGCCGTTTCTTTCGGACCACTCTCTACGCCAACGAGGCGATTCGCCAGAAGATCGCCGACAGGTTTGTGCTCCACTGGCAGAGTGTGCGACCCGTTCCCGTCGTGACGATTGATTTTGGCGACGGGCGGAAGCTCGAGCGAACCCTCACCGGCAACAGCGCCCACTACGTCCTTGCCAGTGATGGCACGCCGCTCGATTCGCTGCCGGGTCTCTACAGTCCGGCGGCCTTCGGTGCCTGGCTCGATCGGACTGGAACCCTCTATAGCAGCTACGGTCGCACGAAGGCGCCGGCCGAATATGTGCTAGCGGAGTATCATCGACAGCAGATCGCAGCGATCGATCGGCAAGTGGCCCGCGATCTCGATCAGTTGCCAGTGGAACTTCGCCAAGTGGAGTTCGCCTCGCTGCGTGTCACTCCCGTAGCGGATGTCGAAGCACGCCCGACCGCCGCAAAGGCCACACGCATTGCGGTTGGAAAATCCGGGGCAGAGGCCCCGCTCGTTCGCGCGACGGAACCAGCCACTCGAACTCTAGCGCTGTTGTCTCAAAGCGACAACGAACCGTTGTGGCAGGCCATCGCCGCGCTCCATCGCCAGGGGGCCGCCCTCGATCGATCGAGCGTCGAGCTGATTCGTAGCGAGCAACCGATCCCCGCCCGGGTCGCCGCGAGGGCAGCGATGGCAAAGACTCGCGTCGAGGACCCTCTGGTACGACTGGTCAGCCAGTTCGAGAACTCGATTGCCCTCGACACGGTGCGCAACGAGTACCTCCTCCACCGCAAGATTCACGAGTGGTATGTCGAAGGGTCGGCCGCCACTTCGGTCGACAACCTCAACGAGCGAGTCTATGCGGAACTCTTCCTCACCCCGTCGAGCGACCCCTGGCTCGGGCTGGTCCCCCCCGACACCTACACGGGTTTACGTGAGGGGGGACTCCGGGTCGAGGAAACCTCGGCCACCGTGGCTCGATAACAAGGTCGCGTCATCACGCGGCGCTCGGGGAAACTCCAGTCCCCGGGCGCCGTTTTGTTTTTAACCACAAGCGACACAGAGCACACGGAGAAGTAAAACGCGGAGGCGCAGAGACGCGGAGATGTTAATACGCGGGAGAGCAAGATATAATGGCCTAGGATACACCTTTATTGGTAACTTACCACTGCACGACCTTCACCCCACTCACAACACCTCCGCGTCTCTGTGCCTCCGCGTTTTACTTAATTTCCTCCGTGTCGCTCCGCGCTCTCTGTGGTGAGTCCTTCGTCATGCCCGACGCCACTATCATGACCATCGAAGACGACGCGGCGATTCGTCGTGGGATCGTCGATGCCCTGTCGTTTGCCGGGTATCGTGTCATCGAGTGCGGGCGGGGGGATGAGGGGTGCCGGGCTGCGGTCACCAGGGCGTACGACTTGTTGCTGCTCGACATGGTCCTTCCCGGCATGACGGGGCTCGAGATCCTTCGCCGCGTTCGGCAAGTTCACCCGACCTTGCCGGTGATCATCCTCTCGGCCAAGGGGGAGGAGCAGGACCGGGTGAGTGGGCTCGAGCTGGGGGCCGACGACTACGTGGTCAAGCCGTTCAGCGTGAAGGAACTGCTTGCCCGGGTGACTGCCGTTCTGCGGCGTAGTCCCTCGCGTCCGACGGACATCGATCGGGTCGAACTTGCGGCCGGGCAAATCGACTTCGCCCGCGGCGAGATGGTCTTCCACGACGGCACGCGATGCGAACTCTCGGAGCGGGAGCTTGCCCTCGTTCGCTATCTTGCCCGCAACGCCGGCCGGGCGATCTCGCGCGAGGAATTGCTCGCCGGGGTATGGCAGATCGAGGCCCGCCGCGCCACGACCCGCACCATCGATATGCACGTCGCTCGCCTCCGCGAAAAGTTGCGCGACGCCGGGGCGATCGCCACGGTGCGTGGCAAAGGCTACATGCTATCGCTGGCGTCTACGGTCGAGGAGCGGCAGCGATGAAGCGCCCCTGGCAAGTCTGGTTGCTGTTCGCTATTTGCGCCCTGGCCGCCGTGGCGGGGATGGCATGGCTGTCGCGGGGGATGATCGAGTCGGACCGCGAGCTGGCTCATGCTTTGGCGGAGCGCGACCGGCAGCGGCGGATCAACCAGGCGGTCTGGCGAATGGATGGTCAGCTCGCGCCGCTGGTGGCGGAGGAGGTCGCACGGCCGGCTTCGTTCTACACGCCTCCGGCACCCGTGCAATCGCGTGCGCAGCAGGCGGTGCAAATGCCTTTTGTTCCCGAGCCGTATGTGCCGCCTCATGTGGTCGCCTACTTCGAGCACGACCTGGCAAGTGGCGAGTGGTCGAGTCCATCGACCGCGCCGCTCAGCCCCACTGTTTATGCTGCCCTTTCTCAGTTGCCGCTACCCGAGGAACTGACTCACGTTGAACCGGAGAGTCAGGGTGTCGTCGTCCAAGCCCCTCCCATCCCTCAGCCCCCGCAGCAGGTGGCGCAGGCCCCGCAGCGGCCGATGACCAAGGGGGAATACCCTCAATCGAAACTCGACGACTTCAATCTCCGTCAGGAGCAGGTCTTTCGCAACACACAACAGGAACTCTCCAAGGCACAGCGGGGGGATGCTTTTCCATCGGATGTGCCCGCCACCGCCGAGCCGGTCGCCATGAAACCCGTATGGGTCGACAATCTTCTGCTGCTCGTCCGTCGCACCGAGCGCTACGGTCGACCGGTCGTGCAAGGGGTATGGCTCGACTGGCCCAAGCTCAAAGGGCAATTGCTCCGCGAGGTGGAGGACCTGGTGCCAGGCGCCGATCTTGTGCCAGCGAGCCTCTCGCCCGACGTCGACGTCGCCACGCTCCTGGCGAGTCTGCCGGTGTCGCTCGTTGTTCCCGCCGAGCCGGTGGCGACTGCCATCCGCCCACCAACCCGAGTGGCGCTTGCCATTGGGTGGGGCGCTGTGATGCTGGCGATTGCCGCCGCGGGGCTGTTGCTTCGCGGGGTGCTGGCGCTGAGCGAGCGCCGCGCGGCGTTCGTCTCGAGCGTGACCCACGAGTTGCGGACCCCGCTCACCACCTTTCGCATGTACGCCGAAATGCTCGCCGGCGGGATGGTCCCCGACGAGCGGCGTCGCGAGTATCTCGAGACGTTGCAGGTCGAAGCCGACCGGCTCACTCACCTCGTCGAGAACGTCCTCGCCTACGCGCGGCTCGAACGAGGCCGACGTCCTCAAATCCGCGACCGCATCGGCGTGGCCGACCTCGCCGCACGTCTCGAGCCGCGACTCACCGAGCGACTCGCCCGGGCGGGGATGCACCTGGGGCTCGACATGGCCCCCCGTGCAGGTGAGATCAAGCTGCTAACCGACGTCGGTGTGGTCGAACAGATCGTCCTCAACCTGATCGACAACGCGGCCAAGTACGCCAATGGTTCGCCCGACGGGCAGGTCCTCCTCTCGATCGCCACAGCCGATTCGGGCAAGACGCCGGGCGTACAGTTCATGGTCCGCGACTTCGGCCCCGGCTTCTCCTCCACCCGCTCGGCGCGCCGCAGCCTCCCCTTCGGCAAATCGGCCCAGCAAGCGGCCGAATCGGCCCCCGGCGTGGGGCTAGGTCTCGCCCTCTGCCGGCGGCTGGCTCGTGAACTGGGTGGGCGGCTGACGATCGAACCCTGCCCTCGGGGGGCTTGTGTTGCGCTATGGTTGCCGAGCGACGAACGTTAAACGACGATGGGACACGGATCGGCACCGATGAAGCGGATCACCACGGATCAGACTTTTCTGATCCGTGGTGATCCGAATAATCGGTGATGATCCGTGTCCTTTAATCGTTCTTAAACTGAAAGCCCAACTATGGACGTGCTAAAACGACTCCTTGCTGTTGTCGCACTACTCTATTCATTTCAGTTGGCCCGGGCCGACGATTTCGCCCTCCGCGATGGCGATACCGTTGTGTTCCTGGGCGACAGCATCACCGCCGCGCGATCGTACGGCAAGATGATCGAGAACTACACCCTGCTTCGCTATCCCGAGCGGAAGGTGCGGTTCATCAACTCCGGGTGGGGTGGTGACACGGCGGCTGGGGGGCTCGAGCGGCTGGAGCGGGATGTATTTGCTCATGGGGCGACCGTCCTCACAGTGGCTTACGGGATCAACGACATCGGCTGGGGAATGAAGGCAGACCAGGAGCATCGCCAGCAGTATCTCGATTCGATCGTCGGCATCGTCGAGGCGTGTAAGCGGCGTGGCGTGAGGGTCTATATCTGCTCGTGCGCTCCGACGGCCACTGATCCCGACAAGAGCGACGGCGACTTCCTTCAGCAGATGTGCGACGAGGGGATGCGGCTCGCCCGCGAGCATGGTGGGCACTCGATCGACGTCCAGCGGACGATGAAGGAGTGCCAGCGCCGGGCGATCAAGTTCGCCAAGGATCGTCCCGACTCGAAGAACATGGCCGCGATGCACGCCGCCGACGGCATCCACCTGACCGACCTTGGCCAGACCGCCATGGGCTTTGCGATCCTCAAGGGGTTCGGCGCCCCGACCGATGTGTCGTCGGTCACTATCGATATCTCGCGCGGCAAAGTGGTCGAAACCGCTGGCTGCTCCGTTCGCGAAGTGGAGTTTTTCAAAGATCAGGTCGAGTTCCTGCGGCACGACGAGGGACTCCCCCTCAACGGCGAGGCGTTCGAGGGGCTCAAGTATCCGTTCGTGCCGATCCCGGAGGAGCTCAACCGCTACAGGCTCACCGTGAAAGGCCTCGCGCCGGGCAAGTACACGGTGACCGTAAGCGGAATGAACTGCGCCACCTTCACCGCCGAGCAGCTTGCGGCCGGTGTGAACCTCGCCTCGGTCACTCGCGACCCGTGGCAACCCGGCACTCCATGGGCGGCCCAAGCCCGCATTCTCCATCATCTCACCGAGTCGCGCGACCAGCTCTCACTCGCAAGCAAGTATTCGCCACTGATGCTCGACAACCGCGAACCCAAAGGGCTCTCCCTCCGCACCACCAAGGCCAACAAGCAGCTCGAACGCCTCCAGCGCGAAGTCGCCAAGCCAATCCCCTATCACTTCGTCATCGAGCCTGAACAACCCTCATCATCTGATCCGTGAAAATCCATCCTCACCCGTGCCCTGTTGTTGGGAGGTCGGAGGCCAGAGGTCAGAGGTCGGAGGAAAATGGAGCAACTATCCGGGCGTTGGCTCCCTCTGATCCACTTCAATCCTGACCAATCCTGAAAATCCGCGTTC
>CAZYQQ010000063.1:0-31368 GCA_964650265.1 uncultured Planctomycetaceae bacterium | reverse complement strand
CCTCACGTACGGATCTGTGCGGGGGGTGGCCCGAAAGGGCCATCCCTACCGCGATGCGGACCCGTGTTCATCCGTGGCCTATTTCGTGACGCTCACACTCCAAGGACCCACGCCGCGCGACTCGGGCGTCGCGACGGGGATTCGCGGAAGAAAGTGGCACGACGGTCTCCGTCGTGGGCAGGAAGTTGGGAGATCAGTGGCACGTGGTCGTAACCCGTGGATTTGGAGGTGCGTGACGATGGGACACGGATCGGCACGGATTGTACGGATCACCACGGATCAGAAGATTCCAATCGAGAGCCGTCTTCCGCGCTGTGCTTTCCGATCCGTGGATTTCTGATCCGTGGTGATCCGGCGGCCCCGTGTTCATCCGTGGCCTATTTCGTGACGCTCACACTCCAAGGACCCACGCCGCGCGACTCGGGCGTCGCGACGGGGATTCGCGGAAGAAAGTGGCACGACGGTCTCCGTCGTGGGCAGGAAGTTGGGAGATCAGTGGCACGACGGTCTCCGTCGTGGGGGGCGTCACCTGGCTGGGGGATTCCCAGGCCGCACTTGTTGGGGATAGACGCGGCGGAATTCCTGCGGCGAGAGCTTGCCATCCTCGTTCGCGTCTCCCTGGTTCATCCAGCGCCGGGCACGACGGGCGAGCCGCTCGGGAACTTCGTCGAGTTCCACCACGCCATCGTTGTTGGTGTCGAGCTGGCGAAACATCGCGATCGCCCGTCCCCCACCCGCCACTGGGCGCGCGGTGAGGCGCGGCGGCTCGTCGAACCGCCGGGCCAAATCTCCCTGCTCGCGCGCGAACTCTTTAAGCTGCCGCTCGATTTCCTGGGGCGAGTCGCGAACCAGACGGCTCGCCTGACGTGCCAGTTGAGGCCCCATCCGGGCAAGTTCGATGCGGCTGAGTTCCCCATTCTCGTCGGCGTCGAATCGCGCGACGAGTTGTTCGAACGAGCGGCGCAACTCCTCGGGAGCTTCGTCCCGCGTGAGTCGGCCATCCAGATCGGTGTCGAGCTTTAAGAGCAGTAGCCGCGCGGCGTTGGCCCCTGGGACGTCGGCCGATTGTTTCTCTTCGATCGGTTTGGCCGGCCGACGGGGACGGATCGCCGCCTCCCATTCCTGGCGATCGAGCGCGCCATCGCGATTCTTGTCCCCCTGACGAATCGTCCGGCGAAAGAGGCCCGCTTGCTCGGCGGGCAGCTCGTCGGTAGTGACCCTGCCGTCTCCATTCCGGTCGAGCCGATCGAAGAGTTGGGGGTCGGCCACGGGGACATCTTTCTCCTCGCCTGCGTCGCGCTGCTCCTGTCCCTGCGCTACCGACGAGAGGGCCAACGCCAGGGCCATCGCCGTCGCGCAGCCCAGGATGCAAACGAGCCGCCTGGTGGCTGCTCGAGGTCGCTCGGGCCGAGGCTGCTTATTCGTCATTGGTGCGATCTCCCATCGTCAAAAGAACTGGCGCCCCACGTGGTGCTAATGGCAAAACCCCGCTCGCTGGGATGCGGTTCCGCCACGGCAGGGGAGCCAGGTGTCGCGAATCGAGGTCCCATGTCGCCTGGCCGCCACATCGTTCCCGGCAAAGGCCAAATATCAGCCTAACATGTCAGCTTGGGACCCGCATAGCTCGCACAGGCCGAGCGACAGGTGCAACTAGGAATTGGCCCGCGGCCATCGATTGCTAGCAGGGGGTGGTCGATATGTTGGGTGGGGAAGCGGATTTCCGCTCCCTGGAGGGTTCCGCCGAACCAGCCTCCTTCCTCACCAGTAGTTGGGAAGAGAAGACCTGGAGCGACCCCCCCAAAAAAATCGTTATTTGACAGCATCCCTTGAGCGAGCCACCTGATTGACCCCCTCACGCCTCGTTTTCAACTTGAATCGTCTGACCCAGTTTTGGCCCCCCGGGGGGGCCGACCACGCGGCACAACCCGGCGGGAGGGCCACCCATGGAGGGACCAACCGCAGTGCCTCGTTTGGCCTTGACCACTTCCGAATAAAGATTTACTACTGGCCACGAACGGACTCACTTTGGCCGCGGGAAACTCTCCTCATGCAGATTCACGGCATCAACCAGACCCACGGACCTCATGGCCTTGGTGGCCCCCACTTTGCCCGGGCCAACCAGCCGACCCCCTCGACCGGGACCCAACCGGTCGACCAACTCGACATTTCCCCAGCCGCCCAGGCCGCCTCCGAAGTCGCCGGGCTTGGGGGATCGAGCGACATCCGCGCCGACCTCGTCGCCCGCTTGCGGGGCGAAATCGCCGCCGGGACCTACGAGACGACCGAAAAGCTCGACGCGGCGATCACCCGGTTGCTCGACACCTTGGGTTAACACAAGGCGTACGTTCTCGTCGTTTCCCTGGCCCTCGTCCCTGACCCCCCGGTTTTGGCCAGTCAAAATCGGTTGGTTGTTCCCCGGCTGTGGGCTTCCTACACTAGTAGTAGTGATGGGTACACCGGACGGTGAGCCCGTCGGTGGGACCCCGCGCGGCACATTCTGCAACCGGTCCCGCAGCCCGCCATCCTCCCGAGCCCAATAGCTGCCCACGATGTCCAGCGAATTTGCCCTCGAATCGGTCGAAGTCTCGTCGTCTCCGCGCGAGCGATTCGTCGAGTATTTGCAGAGCAAGGGGAAGCGGGTCACGCAGCAGCGGCTCCAACTGGTCGAGCATATCTACACCCAGCACAAGGAAGACCACTTCGACGCCGACCTGTTGATGGCCGGCATCGGCGACCTCAAGCGCCAGGGGCTGAGCCGCGCCACCATCTATCGCACCCTCGACGAAATGGTGGAGGCGGGGATGCTGCGGGCGATGAGCCTGTCGGGCCGCACCGTCTACGAACTCGACTACGGCTATCCCCAACACGACCATCTGCACTGCAAGGTGTGCGAGAAGCTGATCGAGTTCCACAGCGAGGAACTCAAGGCGATCCGCGAAGCGGTGGCGCGCGAGCACGAATTCCGGGTGAGCGGCCACCGCCTGATCATCACCGGCACCTGCCGCGACTGTAGCCGGAAGGGACATCGGCGGCAGTCGCCGCTTGATTTGATTTAGATTGTGCGGTTTTGAAAGGAGATGGGGGGATGGTTGGGGATTGGGGGGATCGGTGATGGGGTACATCTGCCATCTCTGTGGCGAGCTTCACGACGGTCTGCCTGCGCTGTCGGTCGATAAACCCGATCAGTATTGGAACGTGGCCGACGAAGAGCGGGATTGGCGAATCACGTTTTCCCCCGACACGTGTGAGATCGATGGGGAGCACTTCTTCATCCGAGGTAATCTGGAGATTCCGATCCTTGCCTCCGGGGAGACACTCTGTTTCGGCGTCTGGGTTTCGCAGAAGGAAGAGAACTTTCGCACCTATTTGGAAAACTTCGAATCGCCGGACATCGGCCCGTTCTTTGGGTGGCTATGCACGAGAATCAAACATTATGACGAAGAACCCTTGCTCCTGAAAACGATGGCCTACTTCTTAGGAGGAGGCCTGCGCCCCGCAATCGAAGTCCACGAGTCAGAAACCCACCAACTTGCGATCGATCAGCGAGAGGGCATTACCCTGGAGCGTGCTTGGGAGATTGCCCACTTCTACATGGATCAAGGCCCCGCTGATTAACGGGTGGCTGGGGTCAGGTTGCGCCAGTGGTTTTCCATTGTCATGGACTTAACCGCAACCTGCCCCCAGTCCATCTTTTGGAAACAGAGACACAGAGACATTTTTGAAGGGGTAACGCGATAGAAATAGCACGGTTTTGTGAAATCAATCACTCTCCACCCGAACCCGACTCCACCCCGCTAATAACATCTCCGCGTCTCTGTGTCTCCGTGTTAAAATCCTTCCTTCGCAAGTGTGGATACGCCTACCTGGCGGAAAGAGCACACGCAGATAACACGGAGGCGGTAGGGGAGGGGCGAGATGTGGTATGATTGACAATGGATTCTTGATTTCATCCCCTTCACACAATGTGATTTTTCTTCACCGTCCATTTTCCTTTTCCCTCAGTTACCATCAGCCCTTCTGTCGCAATTATCACAAAAACTACGGAGCAGTAGAGCAATGCATGTCGATCTTGACGCAAATTGGCGTAACGGTGAAGTGGCGAGATCGATGGTCATTGTGCTTATGTGAGATGGAATGAAGGAGTGCGGCCCTTGTACGAAGCGAAGTGCTATTCGCACGAATTGAGTGTTTCCGTCATCCTCAAGCAACCTGATGAACGGGGAATGCCGTCCACCGACGAGACCTCGCTTCTCCACGAGTTCGAGGATGCGATCCGGCCGCATTTGCAAGCAGAGCTAGAGTCCGTATTGGCCATGGTGATCACTTGCGATGGCTCCCGAACTTTTGTTTTCTATACTCGTGATGTCGAGAACGCGATTCGCCGATTGCAATCCATACAGCCATCATTCGTCCACCTGCAGGTCGATGTCAGCGGCCGTCTCGATCCAAGATGGACTCAGTTTAACCGAGTTGCTGGAACAGGCGGTTGACTATTCAGGAGACACAGAAATGTTATTAGAGAGGCGACGCGGCATGAGTGGCAAAGCTCCGTGAAATAAATCACCACCATCCGGACGGATTTCACCCCGCCAACCACTCTGCGTTGAATTACCTCCCTCCCCTCCGTGGGCTGTGGTTATTCTGAAACGCTCTCCGCGCTTAAAGGTGTTGTACGGAAGTCCTGTCGAGCCACAATACTCGCCAGGGATAACAAAGCCGATCGAATACCCCCGGTCTGAGCAATGCACATTCTTTCTTCCCAAGCTAAAATCTGCGAGCGATGGGGAGTGACGCCCCTCCTTCCGCTCGCCCATGATCGCCTGATAATTGCGATGGCGACACTTCGGCTGCAACCGATCAACGGCTTGCGCGTGCTGGCTTTATCGGGAAGTTCGGGTTGGTTTATTTTTGGCGGTGACGAGGCGAGCGAGGATGAGGGCTTCTACTCGTCATTACGCGTTGGGCATCTTAAAAAGCACTGCCCGATCGCGATTCCTTACCTGTGTCTCCCAGCAGGCTGGCGGTTTCGGATCGACGCGGATGGCTACGAGGACGTGTGGTTTGATGAACAACTCCTAGCCCACGAGTTATGATGCCGTCGGCTCCCAAGATTTCCATGCGCACGCTGCTGCTCGCCGTGGTCGCCGTAGCGATGCCGATCGCTTTGCACCAAGGGATTCCTGGAATGGAGCCTGCGTTGGCGTTGGTGTTGTTCTACGGCACGCTCGTCTCATGGACATTGACGGGCGCCAGTCTCGGCAACGACAACGGTCGGAGCAAGACCGGTGCCGTGGTTGGCTTCGTGCTCTTCTTCATCTGGGCGTTCGTGACATTAATTCCCGAGGTGCATTGAGCGAGCGGGGACTTTTGTAAACCACTTGACGCCGGATGGAGAAACGGAGGTTAGGAAACACAGAGAAACAGAGACACGGAGATGTCTTTGGAGGGGCGACGCGATAGCAGTGGCACTGTTTTTTAAATTCAATCACTCTCCACCCGAACCCGGTTCCACCCCGCTAATAACATCTCCGCGTCTCTGTGTCTCCGTGTTAAAATCCTTCCCCCGCAAGCGCCGACGCGCCAACATAAGCTTTTCTTTATCTTCCGCTTCGGCTCCGCTCATCTTCGCCTGCTACAATTAAGGGCCTGTCCATGGGGAACGGGTTGTCGTAAAGGTAGCACAGAGATGAGTCTCCGCATTCTGGTGATCGAAGACGAGCCCGGCATTGCCGACTTTGTCGTCCGCGGCTTGACCGAGGAGGGATACAGCGTCGAGCATGCGGCCGACGGGCCTGACGCCTGGGTTCGGCTTCAGAATGGCTCGTGGGACGTGGTGCTGCTTGACTGGTGGCTCCCTGGGGAGGATGGCATTCAGCTCCTCAAGCGGTTTCGCCAGAAGGATCGCTCGACCCCGGTCCTCTTTCTCACCGCCCGCGATGGGGTGAGCGAGCGGGTGGCCGGGCTCGACGCCGGGGCCGACGACTACCTCACCAAGCCGTTTGCCTTCGAAGAGTTGCTCGCCCGGATTCGCGTGCTGGTGCGGCGCGGAGGGCAGAGCGATTCGTTCCGCCTGGAGTTCGGCGACATCACGCTCGACATGGCACAACAGAAGGCCACCCGGGCGGGGCAGCCCCTCGATCTGACCGCCAAGGAACTGGCATTGCTCACGCTGTTCTTGCGCCATCCGCAAGAAGTCCTGTCCCGCACGCGGATCTATCAGGCGGTGTGGGATGAGAACTTCGATGGCCTGTCGAACACGCTCGAGGTCCATATCAAGGAGTTGCGGCAGAAACTCGAGAAGTGGGGGCCACGGGTGATCCAGACCCGGCGCGGGCTTGGCTATCTGCTCGATCGTGGGGAGTCGACGTGAGCAGGGCCACCCTGACGACTCGGGTTTCGGCATTCTTCCTGGCCATGTTGGCGCTCAACCTGGCCCTCTTCTCGCTTGTCGTCTACTTTTTGGTGCGGCGGCACATCGATTTTCAGTTCGAACAGGAGCTGCAAGGGGTGCTCAATTCGCTGGTGGCCGCGGTCGAGGTCGAGGAAACCGAAGCCAAGTGGCAACCGCTCGAGCATTCCCTCGCCCTGGGGACCCTCAGCGAGTTTGGCGCGGTGGCCTGGATTGTCGTCGGCGATCGGGAACTGGTAGTCGAAAAGTCACCCGATGCCAGCGACGCCTTTACCGAACGGGCCATGGAAGTGGCGCGGCGGATCACACCGATCGGACAAACGTTCGACGGCCTTGATGACGTTGCGGCCGAGCGGTTTTACTACCAGCGGCTGGCGGCCCCACGCCCCGATTCCCTTCGTCGCGAACTCGACGAGTTCGACGAAATCACGATCATGGTCGGACGAACGACCATATTGCGCGACAAGGTGTTGACCCGAC
Organism: uncultured Planctomycetaceae bacterium; assembly: GCA_964650265.1. Lineage (GTDB taxonomy): Bacteria > Planctomycetota > Planctomycetia > Pirellulales > Lacipirellulaceae > CAZYQQ01. Next base: position 24,479 of record CAZYQQ010000063.1, on the reverse strand, counting down.
TCACGCTGCTTGTCGTGTTGCTCCCGCTATTGGCGTGGCTCGTTTCGGCCCTCCTGGGACGATGGGTCGTTCGCCGCGCGTTGCGTCCGCTGACTTCCATGTCGCGGCAGGCCCAGGGGGTGAGCGGCTCGGACTTCACCACCCGTCTGACCGTCGAGCCGTCGCAAGATGAACTCGCGGAACTCGGCACGGCGTTCAACCGACTCCTCGACCGGCAGCAGGTGGCGTTCGAACGTCAACGCCGATTTGCGGGTGATGCCGCCCACGAACTGCGGACTCCCCTGACGGTGTTGCTCGGGCAGATCGATGTCGCCCTGCGGCGACCGAGGACAGAGGGAGAGTATGTTGCCAATCTCCAACTCCTCCGTGGGCGTGTCACCTCGCTCCAGGAGATTGTCGAATCGCTCTTGTTCCTCGCTCGTAGCGACGAGGAGGGGAGGATGCCGGCTGGAGAGCCCCTCTCGTTTTCCGCGTGGCTCGAGGGCTGGTGGGAAGAAGCAGGGCAGGTGCCGCGAGGCGCTGATCTTCGCTTGAACAATCTGCTCGAGCCCGCCGCGCAGGTTCGAGCCCCCGCGCCGCTACTGGCCCGCGTACACGACAATCTCCTTTCCAATGCGCTCAAGTACAGTCCTCCGGGAACACCGGTCGAGGTCCTTGCCCATAGCACCTCGGAGGAGATTCGTGTCACGGTGGCGGATCGGGGAGTGGGGATCGCGGCGGCGGAGATTCCCTCGTTGTTCGACCCCTTCTACCGCTCGCCGGCAGCCCGGGAGAAAGGGATCGCCGGCAATGGCCTCGGTCTGGCGATCGCCCATCGGATCGCCACCACTCTGGGAGGGACCCTCACATGCGAAAGCGAGCTGGGGGTCGGCACGCGGTTTATTCTGCGGTTGCCCCGCGCGCCGCAACGCGATTGACCGCACGCCGAATATGAAGCCGATTTTAAGTCGACTTCACGGTGGTTTTAGGACCGCTGGCGATACTTCTTGTAACGTTACGACGTGTACCGTTGCCCTCCCGCCGGAGGGAGAGTGCCGACCGCGAAACCTTTCGCCCAACCAGGATTGAACCGATGTTGCAAACTCTTGGAACCTCCGTGTGGCGAGCCATTGCCCACCTCGCCTCCACCCTGTCGCCAATCGACCAGCCGCACGACCTTCGCCACCGCGATGCGATGTCGATCACACCGCACGACGTGTTGCGATTGACGTACCCCCACACCCGAAACGTCCTTTAGGAGCACCTGCAATGACACGATTCACAACGTACACTTTGGCGGGCCTGTTGGCCCTCGCACCCTTCACCCTGGGGGCCGACGGTCGTCAGGGAGAGGAGCCGCTTCCCCTGGTCGAGATCATCGAGCGCCTCGAGCAGGAGGGATATGGTCCCATCCACGAAGTGTCGCGCGAGCGCGGCAACTGGGAAGTCGAAGTCATGAAAGGGAAGGACTCGTACGAGTTGATGGTCGATGCCCGTACGGGCGAAGTCCTCTCGCAGCACCGCGACGATCCCGAGCGGCAACCTCCCAAGGATGCGCTGAAACTTTCGGAATTGCTGAAGAAGGTGACCAAGGAGTATGGCACGGCCGACATCGACGAAGTCTCGTTCGAACGCCGCTATTGGGAGATCGAACTGGTGAAGGATGGAGTCGAACACGAATTGCACGTCGATCCCCATACGGCCAAGATCATTTCCGATCGCATCGACGACTGAACCGAGGAGGCATGCCCGGCCACCATCCAGGCCGGCAACGATCGCGACGGCACGTCCAGCCTCTCCCCCCTTCCCATCGGGCGTGTTGTCGCTTTCCACTATTGGTAACACTTCGGCCAACTGATGCCGAAAAGCCCCCTCCCAAGGATTTCAAAACGGAGGCACGGAGACACGGAGACCAACGAGCGGGTTTTGCATTGAACTATACCTCTTGGTTATTGAAATGATTCATCTTCAAGGCGATTGCCACCTACCCCATGACATCTCCGTGCCTCCGTGCCTCTGTGTTTTTCACTTGCGCGACAGTGCTGCCCCAATAGCCATGACGACACCGAATACCAAATCTCTTGCCATTCTTGCGATGACGCTGTTATCGGCTGCGTGTCACCTCCCCCCTGTGCGAGCCGCGGAACCAACGGTCGTTATCCATCAGGGCATCTGCGACGCCTCGGCCGTGGTCGATCTAGGTCACGGCCGTTTTGCCGTGGCCGACGACGAACTCAACCTGCTGGTCGTCTACCAGGCCGATCGGCCTGGCCCGGCCATCTCCAAGGCCGATGTCTCGCAGTTCCTCGACGTCGTCAAACCACCGAAAGAGAAAAAACCAAAACCGGGCAAGCCGGCCAAACCCAACAAACCCCGCGGGCCCAAAGTCAAGGAAGTCGACATGGAGGGGGCCGCCCGGGTGGGGGAGACGATCTATTGGATTTCGTCGCATGGGCGGAAGAAATCGGGCAAGGAGGCCGAGGAGCGGATGCAACTCTTCGCCACGTCGATCGAAACCGATGGCGACCGCCTGGAACTCGTCCCCAAGGGGATTCCCTACAACGACCTGCTCGACGACCTCCTCGACGACCAGCGTTACGCTAGCCTGGGGCTCCGCGCCGCGGCGGAAAAAGCCCCCAAGGAACCGGGGGGGCTCAACATCGAGGCGATGACCGACCATACCAACGGCTCACTCCTCATCGGCTTCCGCAGTCCCCTGGTCGATGGCAAGGCCCTGGTGGCGACGTTGCTCAATCCCCACAAGGTCATCGAAGGGGAGGCCCCTCGGTTTGGTGAGCCGAAGTTCCTCGACCTCGGGGGACGCGGGCTCCGCGGCATGTCGTCGCACGAAGGGACGATCCTGATCGCTGCCAACGACCCCGAGGGAGACGACCATCGTCCCCAACTCTTCCGCTGGAATGGCGAGAGCGCGGCCCCCGAGCCGCTCAACGTCGTCGACTTCGGCGACTTCAACCCCGAGGGGATCACCCTCCTGCCCGACTACCAAGGAGGAAAGCTCCTGCTGCTAAGCGACGACGGCACCCGCCCCATCGGCCCCGACGAGTGCCCTTGCAAGGACCTGAAGGATCACTCGCAGCGAGAGTTTCGGAGTATGACGGTGGAGTTTCCTCGCTGATCTTCCGGCACCGCGCGTTGCGCCGACTCTCGGCCGTTGATTCCTCTCTGCGCGCCCGCGTGAAACCAGGTAGAATGGGCCATCGCTATTGCGCCGCGAGGCGCCGCTTCCGCATGCCAGAGAGGTCGAGAGATGGTCATTCCCTTTCGGTTTTGGTTCTACGCAGTCAAGTTGGGTGGGTACGGCCTATTCCCGCTCATGTTCGTATTGATTTTCGCGGGGCACGAAGGCCCGCTGGTGATCGTGCGCAACGTGGTAATAGGCATGATCGTCTGCCTTGGCGTGATCGGGGCGATTCTGGGGATCCTGCTCACCTTCGGCAAGCTTCGGATGAGTTGCCCCTTCTGCGGCAGTGCGGGAGAGGTCGGGTTCGGTCGCGGAGCCGACATATGGATGGAATGCCCCAACTGCGAACTCGTCCACGGCAGCGGCCCGTTGGGGCTGAAATTGGTGAAGGAGCTGCTGGAAGATGAGAGTGACGATCTGGAGGAGGAAGAGTACGAGAAACAGCAGGCCGAAAGATGACTTGGCCCCCGATAGAAGCGGTAATTCCCGCGCGCCGCGTCGGCTGTTGCTGATTGCGTGCATGTATCAGGTCTACGGAGGCTCCAATTGTCAGAGGCGATTATTCCAAAACGGTCATGGGCCCTGTATGCCACCACCGCCTTCGTCCTCGCGGCGTGCCTCTTCTTCATCTCCGTCGCCGCGGGAAGCCTCGCCTCTTCGTGGGATGTTTGTTCGGTGATCAGTGGGGCCCTCGTGCTTCCGATTCCAGTCTTTCTGGAAGTCGAGCAGTACCGGGCCACGTTCCGATTCAACGCTCGCGCTGCCCGTCACGCAGGGATTTTCCTCGCGGTCATTTCGGGCGTCCTCTGGTTTGGGGGGGCAACCAATGCTTACGAAGCGGTCATGGCTGGCTGGCATTCGAACTATTGGTGGCCGTTGGGCATACTGTTCGGTGCCGCGGTTCTCAACACCCTTGCCGCGTGGATCAACTTCCGCTGGGGCCGGCGGCTTCGCGATGCGGATGCACGGGGAGCTCTTGCCGACCGTCGGAAGCGATTCTCACGGCGTGAACTCCTGCTCGCGTTGGCCGCGGTCTCGATTACGGCCACAACCGTGGGATATGCCATCCTCACCACCCCGCCACAATATGCCGAGCATGTCACCGCAAACGTGGCACCCATGAGTTTACCGAAAGGGGCCCGCGACATTTCGTACGCCCGGCAGTCTCGAGGGTTGAACGCCTGCGAGTTCACTTGCGAGGAGGGCGCTTTTGTCGAGTGGGTCGAGTCAGGCATCGGTTCGATCGAGTCGAACGCATCCGGCAACACGGTACAACCAATCACTTCAACCTACTCCATCCTTCGTTACACAGCGCTCATGCCTAGGGGAACGATGAGGGAGAGGATGCCTATCGAGAACGGACTCTACTACGAGTGGTCGCACGAAGACCGCGGCGTCTACGCCGCCTACGACCGCACAACCGGGCGCGGCTATTACTACTCCCACTCTCGCTGACACTTGGTTCCTTGTCGATCGTTTTTGAAGGGGATGGGGGGATAAGGAAGGGGATAGGGGGATGGCTTGTTGGAGGCGTTGCGCCTCAGCCTTTTTGAAGGCGATACCAAGTGGATTTGCTCCATCGGAGTCCGGTAGGGTAGAATTGGGGGAGGAGTATTCCATGTCTTCAGACTTTCAACCCCGTCGCCACATCGAATCGGTCCCTGGCCGGTGCGGAGGGCGGCCGTGCATCGTCGGGCACCGCATTCGGGTGCAGGACATTGCCGAGTGGTTCGCCGAGGGGCAATCGCCCGAGGCGATCGTCCGCCGCTTCCCGCAACTTACTTTGGTTGACGTTTATGCGGCTCTTGCCTACTACTTCGATCACCGCGACGAGATGGACCGGCAGATGAAGGAAGATGAGGAATATGTTGAGATGATGAAGGCCCAGTGGGGGCCGGGTCCGCTCGGTAGTGTCGACTGAACGGCGGGGCAAACGTGCTCATTCGATACCATCTCGACGAGCATATCGATGCCGCCGTTGCGGAAGAGTTGAGGCGTCGCGGAATCGATGTCACCACAAGTCTTGAAGAACGATTGATCGGCGTACCGGACGAGGATCAACTCGCATTCACCCTCAGTGAAGGGCGCGTCATGGTCACACGCGATCGCGACTTCCTGCGTCTTCACGCGGCAGGAGTACGTCACGCCGGCATTGTCTTCTGGCACAGCAAGCGACGGTCGTTAGGAGACCTTATCGTTCAGCTTGAACGGCTCTCGCAAACAATATCTGCCGAGGCCATGGCGGGGCAGGTTCAGTTCGTGTAACGCCATCCCCACCTCCCCCATTCATCCCCCCCTCTCCCTTCAAAAACACCCGCCAGCACCATGAAACTCCACCTCTTGCTGCTGACTCTTGTCTTTACCGCAACCTCGCTTTCGGCCAACGCCGCTGATCGCCCCAACATCGTCCTCATCCTCGCCGACGACCTCGGCCTCCACGACCTCAGCGCCGAGGGCTCCACTTACTACGAGAGTCCCCACATCGATTCGATCGCCCGCGATGGGATGCGGTTCACGGCGGGCTATGCGGCTTGCCAGGTTTGCAGCCCCTCGCGGGCGAGTCTGCTCACCGGCAAGTACACCCCCCGGCATGGAATTACCACGTTCATCGGCGACCGCGCCGGGCCGCAGTGGCGCGAGCATCAGCGGCACGACAGCCACTTTCCTCCCGATTACCGCCGCAGTCTCGGTCCGAGGCAAATCACGCTGGCCGAAGCCCTCCGCGACGCGGGCTACACGACCTTCACCGCTGGCAAGTGGCACCTCGGGGGGCAGAACTCGCTCGCCACGCATCATGGCTTCATGATCGACACGCAGGGATGGGGGCCTCGCGGCGGGTTCTTTGGTCCCTGGGACAACCCCAAGCTCGATAAGGGGCCCGCCGGGCAGTCGCTGCCGATTCGGCTCGGCGAGGAAACGGCCGCCTTCATCGAGGCCAACCGGGACAAACCCTTCTTCGCCTATCTCGCGTTCCACTCGGTCCACTCACCCATCCAAACCACCCGCGAGTTGTGGCAGAAATATCGTGACAAAGCAGAGCAGGTCGGACATGAGGGGGACCGCTTCGTGTGGGATCGCCGTCTCCCGGTCCGCCAGGTCCAGGATTGCCCGATCTACGCCGGGATGATCGAGTCGATGGACGACGCCGTGGGGATCGTGCTGGCGAAGCTCGAGGAGTTGGGTCTCGACGACAACACGATCGTCTGTTTCACCAGCGACAATGGCGGGGTCTCCTCGGGCGACGCCTACTCCACGAGCAATCTCCCCCTGCGTGGCGGCAAAGGCCGCCAGTGGGAAGGAGGGATTCGCGTCCCCTTCTATCTTCACGCCCCGGGCGTGACCGAGAGTGGCTCGACGAGCGACACCCGGGTGAGTGGCATCGACTGGTACCCGACCTTGCTCGAACTGGCCGGGGTGGCGATGCCCGCGGGGCAGGAGGTCGACGGGGTGAGTCTGGTGCCGCTGTTGCGGGGTGAATCGATCGCCGCGCGGCCCCTCTACTGGCACTACCCCCACTACGGCAACCAGGGGGGCGAACCGTCGTCGATTGTGATCGACGGTGACTGGAAACTCATTTACTACCACGAGGATGGCCGCAACGAACTCTATAATTTGGCCGATGACCCGTCGGAGCAAACCGACGTCGCCCAAGGCAACGAAGAGTTGAGGGATAAGCTGCGCGCCCAGCTCGACAGGTGGCTCGGCGAAGTGGGGGCCCAGTACCCGACACCCGACCCCGACTTCAAGCCCGACGCGCGGGAGGCCCGGTGGGAGCAACTCCGGACCGAGCATCAAGGGCAACTGGAGCGCCAGCACGCCCACTATCTCGACGCCGATTTCGAGCCGAACGCCGATTGGTGGGGGAGTGAGCCTGTGAAGTGACGTCTCCCTTCAAAATCGCCTCCCTGCTAGCACGCCTCCCCTGGCAATCTGCAAAATATTTACCGCATTTGGCGGTTGTCCTATCGCCCGTCGATGCCTCTGGCCGATTTCTCTTCCGTAGGCGGCAGAGTCGCTCTGCGCGGAGCTTCGCGCTTGAGCCTGCCGCTGGCTTGCACCTGCAAGCATTTGGACTGGGGGAGAACACGAACATGTTGCGGCGTCTTGCGTTTGCGTGGCTGCTCACCACTTGGGCCGTCGTTCCCGCGGCTTGGGGTCAAATCGGCGCCCAACTTGTCAACCCGGCCGACACGGGGCTGGCTCCGGTGATCGACCAGACCACCCCGGCGCGGACCTTGAACGCCTATCCCGATGGGGATTTTGCTCAGCAGCTTCATGCGGCTGGCGGAGCCGGCACCCCCGAGGGGTGCGTCAACGATGGCTGGGGATGTGGTGGCTCGCCCTATCGCAATGGCCCTGGCCGCTGCGACAACTACAAGACTGGTCCGCTCTGGCGGGTGTCGGTCGACGGGGTGCTGTTCCACCGCGAAGAGACCGATCTCGGCGAGTTTGCCACGGCCTTGGGGACCAACCTCGGCGCGGTCGATCAGTTCGAGAACTTCGAATACGGCGGGGGGGCGCGCATTCTGGCGTTCGGCAACTGGCCCCAGTTGCGGGGTTACGAGCTGGCGATTGGCTACGTGGGGGTCGAGGAGTGGAACGCGACGATCGTCATGCCGATCGAGGCGATTCCCCCGATCATTGGCCCGCCCCTGGTGGTCGGTATCAACCAGCGCGAGACGCTCACCTACAATTCCAGCCTGCATAGCCTCGAGTTCAACTGGCAGCGACTCACCGATTCGTTCTGGAAACCTTACGCGGGTGTGCGCTATGTGTTGTTCGACGAGGATGTCCATCACATCACCAAGCAATATGTCTCGGTACCGCTGGGCGTCGGGGAGACGGCGGTCACTACCCAGGTCCGCAATTTGATCGAGGTGGAGAACAATCTCATCGGCTTTCAAATTGGCGCGCGGCGCGACCTCTGGCAGGTGAGTCGGAAGGTCTACTTCCAGACATACGCCAACGGTGGCATCTACTGCAATTTCGTCAATCGCTCCGACACCGACGACGCGGTGACCACCTCGACCGAAATCCTTGAAGACGATCCGCTCACCCTCGACGAGGACGAGACCGGCCAAAGCCGCACGATCGTCACCCGCACCGGCAACACGGTGAAGGTCGAGAGCACCGAGGCGGCCTTCGTTGGCGAGGTATCCGCCGCGCTCGTCTGGAAGCTGAACCGCTGTTTCGCCCTGCGTGGCGGTTACGAGGCGATCTATCTCCACGGCGTCCACATGGGGAACGACGCCTTCATGGGCCGCGACGAGAGCGAGAGCACGCTGATTCACGGCCTCTTTGCGGGTTTGGAGTATCGCCGGTAAGCGTTGGATTTCGTAGGGTGGGTGGTTCCGTCGGCGCGGTTAGCGTAGCCATGATATGGATTTTCTCGCCGACGGGTTCACCCACCGTAGCGCGACGACGCCCATCCGGTGGGTGAACCTGCCGGTGGTGAAATTAAACGGTGACAGACCAAATTGCCGGCAGAACCACCCACCCTACAAGTTGTATTCCATTGATGGCAAATCGGCACAGATGGATTAGAATGTCAGTTGTCGTATGCTGACACCATTTCGTGGGCTTGGACAGAGCCATGCCGAACTATCGCCGCAACTATGTGCCAGGGGGGACATTTTTCTTCACCGTTGTGACGTACCGCCGTCAGCCCGTGCTGACGACGCCGCTTGCGCGAGCCGCCCTGCGTGACGCGCTAAGCGAAGTGCAAGAGAGAATGCCCTTTACTATTGAGGCGATTGTCCTTCTTCCCGATCACCTCCATAGCGTGTGGACATTGCCCGAGGGTGATGTCGACTTCTCGTGTCGTTGGCGGCAAGTGAAGTCAATCTTCACTCGTGCTTGGCTCGCTGATGGAGGTCATGAGCTGCCGCAGTCGCATAGTCGTAGGAGTAAAGGGGAGCGAGGAGTCTGGCAGCGACGCGGCTTCGAGCACACTTGCCGTGATGTGGCCGATATGAAGCGATGCATCGATTACTTGCACGTTAATCCCTTGAAGCACAGATTGGTCGAGCGAGTTCGTGATTGGCCTTGGAGCTCGTTCCATCGTTACGTTCAAATGGGCGAGTATGATTTAGATTGGGGTTCGGCAATTGAGTGGTACGGTGACGAGTGGCGTCATTTCGAATAGCCGTATCGCGACGACGCCCATCCGGTGGGTGAACCTGCCGGTGGTGAAATGAAACGGTGGCAGACCAAATTGCCGGCAGAACCACCCACCCTACGGTTAGACTTCCAACTCCCAACTAATTCAAATGCGGATCCGGCGGCAGCCGCTCCGGCGGAATCCCCGGCAGCAATATCTTGAGATTGATCCGCGCGAGGACCTGGTTCCACAACTCGTCGAGTTCTTCCTCGTTGGAAAACACCTCGTCGACCACCGCATCGCCGACGAGCCAGCCTCCCGCCTTGAGTTCTCCTTCGAGTTGTCCCGGTCCCCAGCCGGAGTGGCCGCTGTAGAGCCGCTGGACCACGTCGGGGGTGCGGACGAGCTGCTCGAGCGAGTCTTTCTGCACCGACATGTAGAGTCCCGGCAGGACCTGCTTCTCCCCTAGCTCTTCGGCCAGATGGAGCGCGACGAGGGGCCCCGCGACCGGGCCGCCGAAATGCACGACCTCGTCACTCGTGACATCCGGTTCTCCGATCGATTCCCACACATCGGCCACGGTCCGCGGCGAGGGGCGGTTGAGAATCAGCCCCAACGCCCCCTCGGTGTTATGTTCGAGCATCAGCACCACGGTCCGGGCAAAGTTGGGATCCCGCAGGTGACGCGACGCGACGAGGAGCTTGCCAGCTATCAATTCCATGGTTTACTCGGAGTTCGGTTCACCCCGCTGGGCCGATTCAATCGCTCGCAGCAGTCCGCGGGCCTTGTTGAGTGTCTCTTGATATTCGCTCGCGGGGTCACTGTCGGCGACGATTCCCGCGCCAGCCTGGACATAGGCCTTGCCATTGGCCACGACCAATGTTCGCAGGGCGATGCAGGTATCCATGTTGCCGGCGAAGTCGAGGTAACCCACCGCTCCCGCGTAGGGACCACGGCGGTGGGGCTCCAGTTCGTCGATGATTTCCATCGCCCGCACCTTGGGGGCCCCCGACACAGTGCCGGCGGGAAGGCAGGCGGCGAGGGCGTCGAAGGCATCACAGTCGTCGCGAAGGGTCCCCGTGACGTTCGACGTGATATGCATCACATGGCTGTAGCGCTCGATCACCATCACGTCCGACAGTTTCACCGAACCATACTTGGCAACCCGGCCGACATCGTTCCGCCCCAGGTCGACCAGCATCACATGCTCGGCCCGTTCCTTGGGATCGGCCAGCAGCCCGGCGGCCAGGGCTTCGTCTTCCGCTGGGGTCTTCCCTCGCGGGCGGGTGCCAGCCAGTGGTCGGACCGTCACCTGGCGATCGACCACGCGGACCATGATTTCGGGAGAACTCCCCACCAGGGTCGATTGGGGGGTGCGCAGGTAGAACATAAAAGGGCTTGGATTGACGACCCGCAACCGGCGATAGACTTCGAAGGGATCGACCGTCAGATCGACCTCGAGCCGCTGGCTAAGAACGACCTGAAAGATGTCTCCCGCGCGAATGTACTCGACACACCTGGCCACCGCCCGCTCGAACTCCTGCTGTGTGAAGTTGGCCCGGCAGGCAACCGGCTCGTCCTGCTCGCAACCGACGTCGGTCGGGCGCAGAGTCGACCCGCCGGAGGTCAGCTTGTCGACCAGGCGATCGACCCTTCGACAGGCGTTGTCGTAGGCGGCGCGGAGTGAGGCCCGGTCGTGCGGCACCCGGGCGAGCGCGATCACCTGGACCGTCTTCTGAACGTTGTCGAAGACGACCATGTGGTCGAAGAAGGCAAACGCCAGGTCGGGCAAGTGGCGGTCGTCGGCCGGAGCATGGGGAAGATGCTCGACGTAACGGACCGTGTCGTACGCGGCGTAGCCCACCGCCCCGCCGACAAACGGGGGGAGGTGCGGGACCTTGGCGACTTTCACCTGGCCCACGCGACGGCGGAGTTCTTCGAGGGGATTGTCGACCTCGATGGTCGTGGTCTGATGGGTCTTGGGCGAGCCGGGGTCAGCCGGGGGGGCAAACTCGGTGGCGGTCACCTTGTTGCCCCACGCTTCGAGCAGCAGATAGGGTTCGGAGGCGAGGAAGCTGTAGCGTCCGACCTTCTCGCCGCCGATCACGCTCTCGAACAGGCAGGCCGGGCCGCCATCGTCGATGCTGTGGAAGCCGGTGACCGGGGTCAGCGCGTCGCTCAGCAGCCGTCGCGACACGGGGACGTAGTCGGCGGTGGCGGCCAACTGCTCGAATTCGGCGAACGAGGGGATGTAGGGCATGGGCGACTAAAGTGACTGGGAGTACACCCCCCGAGGGGGTTTGCCTTGCGGCGCGCGCGACCATCGCGCTGGAGCATCCCTCCCACCGCTCACCAATGAGCGTAGGGCAAGGCTGATAGCTTCGCAAGCGCTCGCGCGCCGTGTCCTATGTCTAGTCGCTGTCAGTATTTAGGACAACCTGCACGATGTCGACTTACCTTGACACTAGGGGGGTGGCCGATAGAATCCCTTAGTGGATGGGTGTCGCGACCGCCGGGCAGGGGCCAACCAGGCGCCGATGCGGCGCTCCGCCGCCGATGCGAGTGCTTCCGCCTGGTGAGCGTGAGCCTCCCCCCTCCCGCTGGTTCCCCAACCGACGAGCTACCTGATGAAGTGCCAAAAGTGCGAGAAACCGGCCACGTTCCACATCACCGATCTGGTGGATGGCCAGCCGAACGAAGTCCACCTCTGCGAAGGGTGCGCGCAGGCGTTTCTCGATCCCAACCCCTCGAACACGCCGAAGGAGTTGATGAACAGCATCTCGGGGCTGTTGATCCAGCAGCTTGCCGTGGGAGAGACGGCCGAGGAACTGGCCCGCCTCGATAAGCAAGCATGCCCGGTCTGCGGCATCACGTTCCGCGAGTTCCGCAAGCAGGGTCGGCTCGGCTGCCCGAACGACTACATCTGCTTTGCCGAGGAACTGCAAGGGCTGTTGCAAAACATCCACGACGAAACCCACCATGTCGGCAAGGTTCCCAAGGGCTACGGCGTGAACGCCCAGCTTCAAACGCAGCTCATCCGCTTGCGTCGCGAAATGAAGGAAGCGGTCGCCCTGGAAGACTACGAACGGGCGAGCACCATCCGCGATCAGATCCGCACCATTGAGGAGAGCCGACCGGCTCCCGCTTCGAGCCCCCAGGAATCGTCCGCGCCGGAATAGCTTGCCGGCCTGGTTACCGCTTGTCGTCCCGCCATTCTCCACCACACTTTCCCGACCAGCTTGCACGAGCTTCCAACCATGGACATCAAACTGGACGAATTGGCCGTGAGTTGTGGCGAGTGGCTCAAGGGTTCCGGCCCCGAGTCGGACATCGTGATCTCCAGCCGCATTCGCCTCGCGCGCAATCTGGCCGACTTCCCCTTCATTGCCAGGGCCACTCCCGCCGACCGGACCGAGATCGAAAAGATCCTCCATAAGCGGATCGGGTCGCTCAAGGAATCGAAAAAGTTTCCGGGCGAACTGCTCTACGTCGATGTGAGCCAGCTCGAGGAAATCGACCGCATGTTCCTGATGGAGCGGCAACTCATCAGCCGTGAACTTTCGGAAGGGAACGGCGCGCGGGCCGTGGCGATCGATCGCGGCGAGCAGTTCAGTGTGATGATCAACGAGGAGGACCACCTCCGCATCCAGGTGATGCATAGCGGGCTCGATCTCGACACCGCCTGGGAGCAGATCAATCAGCTCGACGACCTGATTGAAGAGCAGGTGACCTACGCCTACAACGAAAAGCTCGGCTACCTCACCGCCTGCCCGACAAACGTCGGCACCGGCATCCGTGTGAGTGTGATGCTCCACCTGCCGGCGCTGGTGATCACGCGGCAGATCGACAAGGTCTTCCGCAGCTTGCAAAAGATCAACCTCGCCGTCCGCGGCCTTTACGGCGAAGGTTCGCAGGCGATGGGGGATTTCTATCAAATCTCGAACCAGATCACTCTCGGCCAGAGCGAACAGGAACTGATCAAAAAGGTGGCCGACGTGGTCCCGGTGCTCATCGACTACGAGCGCCAGGCCCGCGAGTTCCTGCTCCGCGAAAGCCAGGAGACTCTCCACGACCGCGTGAGCCGCGCCTACGGCATTTTGCGAAACGCCCAGACGATTAGCTCCGAGGAAACGCTCCATCTCCTCTCGAGCGTCCGCATGGGGGTGAACCTCGGCCTGATCGGCGACGTGCCGATCCCGACGGTCAACAAGCTCTTCGTCCATACTCAGCCGGCTCATTTGCAAAAGCTGGCCGGAGTGGAACTCGACTCGTCGGATCGCAACATCGAGCGGGCGAGTTATCTTCGCCGGCACCTGGGGGGCGAGGGGCTCAAGTCGCAGCAGAACTGACGTTTTAGTTGGCTAGCGAATCGTTGCGGGGTGGTCCAAGTTTCCCTTATACTTAGCTTTTGGGAGACTCTTCTATGTTAATCGACGTACCACGGGACCTGTTCGATCGGCTACGAACGCGCGCGAGGAAAGACGGAGTGACCGAAGTTGACGTGATTCGAATCGCGCTCGACTCGCTGGAATGGCATGAGCGGGAAGTGGCCGCCATCCAGAAAGGAATTGACGACTGCGACGCTGGCCGAGTTCGGGACGTCGCCGAAGTCGACGCCGAGCTTCGCAAGAAGCACGGCATTCCCATCAATTTTGACGAGCGCGATCAGCCATGAGCGACTCTCAGCAACCACCAGACCCGGAGCCCCAAACGCGCGGTTGCTTGTACACCATTCTCTGCTGCATCGCCCTCCTCGCTGTGTCGGCGCTGTTATTCACCTACCTTCAAAACCGAGCCAAGCTCGCGTTTGAGGAGAAAAAGGCCGAGTGGCGTCAGAAAGAGTTCGACGCCGTCCGCAATGGCCAAACGCACGCCTGGGTGCTCGACCCGCTCTTGCTCCCCATGCTCGCCAACGATTCCGTCTGCGTCAAAAACCTCGAGTCGATCTTCTTCTCCATCGACTTCACCCCCGAGATGGCCGTCGAAATCGCCAAGCTCAAGAATCTTAAAGAGATCAGCTTTTATGGCGGGTTGGGCGTCGAGCAGGCCGTCGCTGGGGCGGCGAAGATCCCGGTGGAGTCGGTAGGTTTTGACACCGTCATCGTCGACGAGGCCCTCATTCGCCAGCTCGCCACGTTCCCTAACCTGAAAGAGGTCCAGTTGGTCGAGGAGCTCGATCCTGAGCGACGAGAACTCTTCGAGTCGCACTTGCCCGGGGTCCGTATCGTCACGCCGTCGTCAGCGACTCGAGAACCGCCCGCACAGACAACGCCCGTTGAGGCAGAATAATCGCTATTGAACTCCCTATTCTCCCCCACATGCCCGAAACTTCCACCTTCCTCCGCTTCACCACCCGCGGGCTGCTGCTTGTGATGTTGGGGCTGTCGGTGGGGCTGGCGATCGCCTTCTCGCTGCTGCCGCCGCTGCTGGGGATCACTCGCACCGCCTTGGCAATCGGACTCGGCCTCTACCTCGCCGTGTTCGGGGCTTATATGGTCGTGCTTTTCGTGGCACAGTATCTGCGTGAGAAGCAGTCGGGCGAATGCCTTTTTGTTTACCCAAGTTCTCTATTGCCGACCTGGATTGGAGTCGCCTGTTTCTTGTTCTTGGCCAGCGGTATTATGTTCGTGGCGGGTTGTCGTCAGGTTGCGGTAGGCAGAGAGGAGGTGATCTTCATGCTTCAATCGATGGTCGCGGGTCTGATGGCGGCCGCGGGCTGCAACTTTCTGCTGAGGGGGCGCTCCATGGCAAGCTTGGAGTTCCGTGAGCATGGAATTGTGACCCAGACGGATGGTTTCGTACCCTGGTTCCTGGTCCGCGTTCGTCACGGCGAATCCCCCGATTCATTGGAACTATGGTTGCGGTCGAAAAAGCATCATTTCGATCTGACCGAATCCGAGCACGACGCCATCGAGGCGATCCTCACCAAATACAAACCCGGCTACGCCGAGCTCGGCCACGACTAACTAGCCCGGGCACGTCTAACCAGCCACGCTTGCACGTTCGCTGTTTCGACGGGAAAATGCCCCGGAAGAAACGAAGAGTTCTGACTAGCCGGAGGGAAGAGCGATGCCGAGCGAACGAGTAGCGGAACTGGTGGGGGAATTTGCGAAAGAGTGGTTGCAATCGTATCGCAGTGAACTGTCCGCCCCGCTGGATACGATTGCCCATGGCTGGCTTCCCGACGAGTCGGATCCTGGAGTCAAGGAGCACCTGGAGACACTTCAAGATTATCTCGCCCGCAACGACCTTGTCGAACATGACTCGTTCTTGCTTCGTTCCGCGCTGACGGCTCCAGGGCGAAGGAAATGCGTGACTCCCCCGATCGCACTACTGGAGGAGGACCGTGGAGGATTTAAATCGCTCTATTTGCACCAGGCCAAAGTCCAAGTCACGAAGTTGCGGGAAGCGCTGGCGATTGGTCAATATCTGCGCGGAGATCTGCCCTCGGACACGGAACGTGCCATTCACCAGATTGCTGATATTGCGTCGAGCCCTCGTGCTCCTTCTGACGACGAAGTATTGGACCAGTTCGCTCAACTAGGTGATGCGGAAGTCGATGAGCTGACCCGAGTCTGCGTCGAGTGCCTGGATTCCCCGACAAGAGCCCTCCGCGAGATGGGGGCATGGCTATTGCATCGCTTGGCGTGCAATCGATTTGAGCCGCTTCAGGAGACTACTTGTCGCCAACTCATCGAGCGCAGCGTCTTCTGGCCCCACAGTCTCTACCGCGACAGCGGAAATAACGTGGCAAGGTTGCTGCTTGCCGAGTTGGATCGCGCTACCAAAGAGAGCAGAATGTTCGACTTGTGGACCTGCCTCGCTTGGACGAGGTTAGATGTTGCGGTCCAGGCTTACTTACAGCGGAAAGATGTTCCTAGGCTTCGCTTTCCGGCCGTCCAACTCCCGCGCACGTTCGACGCAGGATGGTACATCGACGAGGCCGGCGCACGACGTGACTTGATCCTCGCGCCTTGCTTGCGGCTTGTTTCTCAAGCCTCCGCAACAGGGGACGTCATACCCTGTCGAGTACCACTTCCAGAAAAATGCCCCGCATGTCGAAAGCCTCAGACCATCCTCTTCGATCTTTCGGGCCAAGATGCACTTCGCGTCGGCCTACTCGACGATATTCCACGCCGAATCGTGACCTGCCTCTACTGCGGAAGCTTCGAGACGGTTTTTACTCGTTACGAGGGCGAGCGCTTAGTCGAGTGGATCTCCCCACGCAAGCGTGCTCCCTATGCACGCGGTGAGTCGTTTCCTTTGTTCAAAACGAGTTACCGGGCAATTGCGACTGTTCCTCGTCCTCCCTGCGCAGGCGGCCTTCAGGACAACTCGACGTTGGGAGGCTTTCCCTGCTGGCGACAACATGCGGCGTATCCTCGATGTCCCGGTTGCCAGAACTTCATGCTCTTTGTAGCCCAGCACGATAATTCGGCGCTCAGAGAGGAGGGGACCTACTTCCTCATGTTCTGCCGTGAGTGCCACATCGCCGCCGTCACCTACCAGCAGACGTAGTGGTTTGCCCTCGCAGTCGCCACGACTGGCTCCAGACCCCCTTGTCGCGAGACCGCCGAAACCCCGCTGGCACTCTCGCCCCATCCCGGTGAAAATGGCTCCTACGGCGATCCGGGAAGGACCCGCGTCGCCCGAGCCAAATTCACCCCAGGACCATGCCGGTGGGCACGTCGACCGAACTCCTTATCATTTTCGCTCTCATCCTGCTCAATGGTTTCTTCGCCGCGGCGGAAATCGCCCTCCTCACCTCCCGCCGCAATCGCCTTGAACAGGCCGCCGCGGGGGGGAGCCGTTCCGCCAAGGCCGCCCTCCATCTGCTTGGCGACACGAGCCAGCTCCTCTCAACCGTCCAGGTCGGCATCACGGGGGTCAGCACTTTTGCCGCCGCGTTCGGTGGCGTGAGTCTTGTCTCGCGACTCTCGGAGTGGCTCTCTCAATCGACGTTCCCCATCGTCGCCAACAATAGCCACGGCTTCGCCCTCGCCATCGTCACCGGGTGCATCGCCTTTGTGTCGCTGCTGGTGGGCGAACTCATTCCCAAGCGTTTCGCCCTCGCCTACGCCGAGGGGCTCGCCAAGTTCGTCGCCATCCCGATGCGAATCCTCAGCATCGTCGCTAGGCCCTTCGTCGTGGTGCTCGGCCAACTCACCACCCTCTCGCTCCGCCTATTGGGGGTGAAAGCCACCGAGGAAGTCGAAGTCTCCGTCGACGACATTCAGCACCTGCTCAAAACCGGAAAAGAGCAGGGGGTGCTCGAGGAGACCGAGCACGAGGTGGCCCTCGAGGCCCTCAAGCTCCGCAACCGCCGCGTCCGCGATATCATGCGACCCCGCATCGACATCGACGCGGTCGACATCGAGACCCCCGCACAGGAGGTGGTCGGGTCGGTCGCCATGAGTGGCTTCTCGCGACTCCCGGTCTACGACGGCGATCTCGATCACATCGTCGGTTTCATCTACAACAAGGACCTCTTTCAACAGACCTACCTCGGGCGCGACATCGAGCTCAAGCGGATCATGCGCCAGCCCCTGTTCATTCCCGAATCGCTCACGCTCGACCGGCTCCTGCTCCGCTTTCAGGAACGCCGCACGCAGCTTGCCATCGTCCTTGATGAATTCGGCGGCACCCGCGGCATGGTGACCCTCGAGGACATCCTCGAGGAACTCGTCGGCGACATCCACGACGAGCACCGCCGCGACCACGAGCAACTGGTCGTCGCGCGCGAAGATGGCAGCTTGCTGGTCGACGGCATGCTCCCCATCCACGACCTGCTCGACTACCTTCCGGCAGGCATCACCCCCGCGGAGGAGGCCCAGGGGACCAGCACCGTCGCCGGGCTCGTCCTCCGCTCGCTCGAAGACCTCCCCAAAATCGGCGACATCGTCAATTCAGGAGACTTGCGGCTCGAAGTTGTCGACATGGACGGCACGCGGATCGACCGCCTGCTGGTGACGATCGTTACCTCCCCCGATTAACCGCCCCCCCCCCAACCGGCTAATGGCGCGAGGGGCCCGCTTCAGCGGGGTTGCCGCGGCGGCGCGGGCTCGCGCCACGCCTGCGGTCGCACGACGCTGGTCACCAGGCCAAGCTGCTCGAGCACGCGGATCGTGAGCCAGGTGACGTCAAATTCCCACCATGTGTGGCCATGCGCCGCGGCCCGCTGGTCGGCGTGGTGGTTGTTGTGCCATCCTTCGCCATTCGATAAGAGTCCCACCAGCACATTGTTGCGGCTGCTGTCGCGGGTCGCGTAGCGACGATAACCCCAGACGTGCGTCACCGAATTGACGCTCCAGGTGATGTGCCACGTCAGCACCGTCCGCACAAACACTCCCCACACCACCAGACTCAGTCCGAGTTGCACACCCGCCATCGCCGAGCCCCCCGTGGGCCAGCCGATGGCCAGCCCCACGAGAAAGAACATCAGCATGCTCCCCAGGTAGATTCGCAGCCAGTTGCCATGCCGCTCGAGCGCGAGATAGAACGGGTCGCGCAGCAGGTCGCGGGCAAACCGTTCGTAGTAGTTGAGATTGAGAAAGTCGCGGTTCGTAAACATCAGCCAGCCGCAATGCCCCCACAAGAGGCTCACCAGCGGGCTGTGAGGATCGGGCTGCTCGTCGGAGTGCTGGTGATGCAGTCGGTGCATGGCGACCCAGCAGGTCGGCGTATCCTGCAACGTGCAGACGCCAAGGATGGCGAACGTATGCTCCAGCCACTTCGGCACAACGAGCCCCTGATGCGTCAGCAGCCGGTGGTAGCAAAGGTTGATCCCGAGCGTGCCAAACACGTAGAGCCCCAGCAGCGCCGCCGCAACTCCCCACCAACTGAACAGCCACGGCACAAACGCCAGGCAGGCCAACAGGTGGACCAGCGGAATCCCAATCGCATACCGCCAGCGAACTCGCATCGGCGCGACCGTCGTCTCAGGCCGTGGCAAGCGAGTCGACCGCAACGCCCGCAGGTGCGGCTGCTCGCCAAGAACGTCCCCCTCGACAACTGCGAGCGGCTCCTCCTCCGTCAGCAACCCGTCAGCCATCGACACTCCCTTACTTGATGCCGGCCCACAGAAGTCAGAGGCAATAGTCTATCCCCCACCCCCCGACGAAACCAGCACCCCACCGCGCGACCTCACCCCCGCCCATAGTAGCACGACGGTCCCCGTCGTGACGGGTACCCTTGGTAGCCCGATGGTCCCCGTCGTGGGCGAGGTGATTGATCGTTAATTGCAAAAAGCTCAATCGGTTCACACCGACGGGGCCGCCCCTCAATTCCCATTCCTCTCCCCAGCCGTTCGCGTTTTCGTCGCCCACCCTTACCGACCTGGCCTCTCTCGAGCGTGTACCTGGCGAGGACGTGGCGGCTGAACGAAGGCCGCTGCCCGATTCGGTGGCGGCGTCTCAAACGTGACTAGCCACCTTGAGGCCAGCCGCCGCCGCCCAACGCACCAGCACGCTTCTTTCTTTCTCCGTCGGTAAGCGGTTCAATTTGCCGCGGGCCTGGCAGATGGTTCGCGTGCTGTTGCGGACCTCAACCGTCAGCGCCTTGGAGGTCCCCTCGAAGGACTCGACCTCCATCGTCCAGATCGAGCAATCACCCCGGGCGCACGAGGAAGCGTAGCTTGCGACGCAGTGCTTCAATTGGCGGCCTTCGGCCATCAAGGCTTTCGAGCCGAGTAACTCGCGGATCGTCCAAACCTTCAGGCTCCCCCCTTGCTGGTTCCCCTCCTCGAGCTCGAACGGCTGGACGCCACAAGGGGCCCATTGACGGACCTGGTGAATATTGTCGTTCGCGAGACGGCCGTGCCATCGATGGACTTGCCGGAGCAGTGAATCAGGGCTCCGACCACGCATCGACAGGTTGGGCCGCGGAGGCATCGATGCATCCCGCTCGCCGGGCGCCACAAACACCCGCGCGGGGACGAAGCGTTGGTGGTGCAGGTAGTCGACGATCGGCCCCACATGGGCGCGGTCGAGCAGCGGGTGGTCGATGAACCACTGGAGGGCGGTCGACCAAAAGTCCTCGTGTTGGAACGATTCTCCAAGCCTGGTCCCGAACAGGGCTCGCGCCAATCGCTCGTCTCCTCCCAAGGCCAGAATCTGGCCCCAGCGAATAGCCTGGAGAACGGAGAGATCGTCGGGGGCCTGCATGAAGTAATGCGCCATCTTCCTCGTGTAGGGGATCGGCAGTTTACAGGTGCGAATGCTTTCGCCGCGGGCCACATGCAGATACCAAGTCCGCTGCGTCGCGATTTCCGCATCGGGGCCAGCGAACCAAACGATGTCAAGGAACCGCGGAACGTCGTCGTACCGTGCAAACAGGTGTCGCAGTAGGGACGCGAACTGCCGTCGTGCGTTCTTGGTCGTCGGCGCCCACGTCTCGACGGGCCGATACCAATTCCGCCAATGGATGGCTATCGGAACCAACGCTTCCAGATAGGTATTGCCGACCAGGGCGCCGTTCTCGTGGTAGGCTGGGGAGCCATCGAAGAACTTCGCTCGGCAACGGTGGAGATGGGTGACGAGTCGTTGCAAGGACTCCAGATTGCGTGCCCGTTCCTGCTTAGGGCCGGCGTGCAAATGAATCGCCCGACAGAACCGGGCAAGATGAGGTTGAGTGACCTCCCCTTCGTTGAGACGACCTTCACAAATGTCGGCGATGGTACCGAGCGGATCGCGGAACTCGCGCTTCTTCAATTGCAGCCGGGCTTTCGCGACGGCTTCCTTCGCGAAATAGACCTCGCGGGCCCGCTGTTTCCAGTGCTTGTTGATCCGTCGGCCGAAACCATGCTCTGCGCACCAGGCAAGATAATCCTGGGTCGACGGAAGGCCGAGATCACGGAGGTGATTCAGGAACTGCTGGTCCTGCTCCACATCGGAGTTGTTTTGCTTGCCGCGCATGCCTTCACGCATTTCTGATTCGAACGTCCACGGGCGAGATTCAACATCGTCTGGCTTATTCGACTGGGATTTCTGACCATGAGTTTGTCTTTTGGGGAAAGGGTGTCACCAGCGTTCGAGGACGCCGTGGGAACTGATGACCTTGCCGACGACCGCTGGGTTCGCGCAAAAAAGCCGGAGGCTAGGATCGGTTCGGAGCCTCCGGTGTTTACAACCACGGGGAGGCAGGGGGATATGCGAGGGCGACACTCCCCTAAGCGATGCAAGCGAGCCGCGCGCAACCAACCGCTGCAAGGTCGCCTCGGTGAGGCTTCAGCGATGTCGAGAAATAAGTGGCGGGGACAGGATTCGAACCTGCGACCTCGAGGTTATGAGCCTCGCGAGCTACCTGGCTGCTCCACCCCGCGTCATTGGGTGATTGGCGACTCGCCGCAGCGTGTCGCGTGGTCTATTATCTTAGAGTGCTCCATAGGACCCGGCAAGGGCCGGAAGGTTCGGGGGTTTCGCCGCATTCCTCTAGCCGGTACGGAAAATCCTGGCGTCCGTTCCTCCCGGTCCGATCTTGAGTTCCACTCGCCGCGCACAGCGGGGGCAGTGGCCGTGGTAGGCGTTCTCCGAGCGGTTGATGTAGAGGCGGTGGTAGATGTCGCAGCAGGTGAAGTGGACGCCGACATAGCGCCTCCCCGCTCCCCTGGCCTGCGTTGGGCCGGGGTCGCTCGACAGGTCGAGGTGGTCGCCGGGTGGCATCAGTTGAACTCCATGAGTGCCCCGCCCTCACGCGAGGTGCGGTTACGATAGCAAACCATCGGCCGCCGGGGAACGGAAAATTGAGCGTTCCAGCTCCCGCATCCCAACTCTCGTAGTGCAACCGCCACAGGTGGTCCAACTTATCAACCGCCCCTCCAAAACCATCCGAATCGTTGGTGCCAGCACCGCGCCCACCCCCTGGCGCTGGCCGATGTTCATTTCCGGAGACGTTCCCCCCACCTCCCGCTCGCCTTGCCGCATGCCCCCCGCCGACCATCCCCTCGAGGTGCTCGACCAGCGCCACAGCGAGTTGCTCGCGCAGCTCGCTGAACTCGATCTTCGCGTGGAGCAGGTACTAGCCGAGTATCTGCCACCGCGGGAATGACGGTCTTATTCTTCCAACCTCCAACTCCCAACCACCTCACTCTTTCCGATCGAGGTGCCCCGACTTGCCGATCGCCCGCAGCAGTCGAACCCCTAAGACAGCGCTGAGGACAATCCCCACCAGCCCCGGGACCGAGACGCCATAAATTGGCCAGACGTCGCGGCTGAGTAGCAAGGTCGATCCCAGGAAGATCGCACTCGTCAGCAAGCCAAGGACCAGCCGGTTGACCGACGGCTCGAGTCCGCGATGGTCGAGGTGGACATCGAACTTGCCCCGCTGCACCTGATCGAGGATCTCCCTGAGCCGCCGCGGGGCGACCTCCGCCAGTTCCTCGAGTTCCCCCATCACCGTCCGGAATTTTCGCATCTGACGCCGCGGCGACAGCCGCCTGCGAAGCACCTGACGACGATACGGCTCGATCAGTTCCATTAGGCAGAAGTCGGGTTCGAGCATCTTGGCCATCCCATCGAGCATCAAGAGCACCTTGATGAGGAGGGCCACCGAACTCGGCAGAATGATCTGATATCGCCGCACAATCTCGATGAACTCGGTGAAGGCCCCCGTCACGTCGAACTGCTGCATCGACTGGTAGGCATACTGGTCGACGAAGTCGGCCAGGTCGGTCGCCAGGGCCGACTCGTTCAATCCCGGTGGAGTCGATCCCAGCCGCATCACCACACTCACCAGTTGCCGCGAGTCGCGCGTGGCGATCGAGACCAGCAGATCCTCCACTTGTTCGCGATAGGTTTCGTCGAGCCTCCCCACCATCCCGAAATCAAACAGCCCAATCGCGTCGTCGAGCAGCACGATGTTTCCCGGATGAGGATCGGCGTGATAAACTCCATGCTCGAAGATCATCTTGAGATAAACTTCGGCCCCATGCCGCGCGTAGGTCGCGAACTTCGCATCGTTACCGCGGCCCAAGGCAATCTTCGACAGCTTCATCCCGTCGAGCCACTGCATTGTGAGGACCTTGCTCGTCGACAACTCGGGATAGGTGTTGGGGATCACCACGCGCCCATCCCCTGCGAACATCTTGGCGAACTGCTGCTGGTTGCGCAGCTCGCGGTCGAAGTCGAGTTCGCGCCGCAGCATCCGCCGCAACTCGGCCGTCGTCGCGCTTGGCCGGTAAGGCTGAAGCTCTGGGATCCGATCAGCCAGTTGAGCAAGACCCGTGAGGATCTCCAGGTCGACTTCAATCTGCCGCTCGACCCCCTGGTGCTGGACCTTCACGGCCACCGAGGTGCCATCGCGCAACGTGGCGCGGTGGACCTGACCGATACTTGCGCTGGCAACCGGTTCCTGCTCGAATGTCGCGAAGCACTCCCCCAGCGGCCGACCAAGCTCCTGCTCGATCGTCGCCACCACCACGTCCGACGGATCGGCCGGCGCCCCCTGCTGCAAGTTGCTCAATTCGTCCGCCAGCGGGAACCCCACCTGGTCGGGTCGCGTGCTGAGCACCTGCCCCAGCTTGATGAAGGTCGGCCCCAACTCCTCGATCGCCAGCCGCACCCGCTCCTCGTACGACACCTGCGCGAGCGTCTCGGCCTGCGGGTTCCTGAGCCGCCCCGCCCCCAACAGCAGCCCATACCGGCTGGCCCACCCGGCAAGTCCATACTTGCTAAGGATCGCGAGAATCTCGCGCCAGCGAGCCAGATGCCGGTAGACCTGGGGGATGGTGGAAATCTTCATCGGGTCGGTTCGCGTGGGAACAAGGCCTCGGTGGCCCACGAAACCTGGGCCCAAACTCCATGTTAGCCACCGGGCGCGATGGCTCCAAATCGTGGCGGGGAAGGAGTTTCCGGCGACTTTCAGGCCGCCGATCGGACTTTTTTAGTTTTTCGACAAAACACGATTTTCGTCGAAAAAGTCGGCCCTCCAAACGATCGCCGGGTCTGCGATTTCAGGTGTTTCCGCAAAATGGGAACTCGACTTTAACATTTGGGCCCCTGACTTTTTGCACCCTCTTTCGAGCGATGCGCGACCAATACCTCGCGACTCACGATGAGCACTGCCCTCCGCGCAGCCGCCACCACGGACGACCGTGGGCCGCCAACGGTCGAATCTAGCGGGCGAGGTGCCCAATTCCCAATGCAAAGTTCCCCAAAAGTCGAAAATCGCGCCAAACAAGCGAATTATCGCCATTGTGGGACG
>CAZYQQ010000062.1:0-31855 GCA_964650265.1 uncultured Planctomycetaceae bacterium | reverse complement strand
CCGCCCAAGTCCAGATCAATTCTCACTTTTCTTGCACTGGGACGTGAACGGTTACTCGTGAACATGCAATCTTGCGGTAGTGTGGCAACGGTCAGTCTGCGGCTGCGACGCCAAAATCGCAAACCTCCCTTGAAGTAGTATTCGGATCCATTGAGTACCGCGGCCCAATGCGGTGACCATCCCTTGCTTCGCCGGTATTCGGTCAAGAACGTTTTCAGCTCTTCTCCACTATTCTCCCATGCAACCAGCAGAGATACGTCTGCAAAGTATGGCGTCGCTTCTTCGCCCTGACTTAGGTAGCACCATTTGCGCAGCGGGCCGATCGATTGAGGTGAAACCTCCCAGCGTAGCCGCGTGAATCGGAAGTCATTTGTCGTGCCGCCGCCTTGCCTAACTATTCGTTCTTCCGTCTCAAAGCCCTTATGCCTGCCAAATAAGTCGAGAATCGGGGATGCAACCCAGTACGTCAGAGGACGCGTGGGAACGAGATTAAATGCGGTCGTCGAAGATACGTAAGCTAGGTGGGGAAGAATTCCGCTCTGCAGGTTATCCAATGAGGCCCTTAGGGCTTCGTTTTTGCAAGTAGAATCTAGGCATCTGAAAAACACTGCGTCCGTGTCGCGAGAATCATTGGCAATTGTGTAAGCCGCCGTTTCGTTCATCGCGCCGTCAAGAACGCCCGTGCCGAGGTCCAACAGTGCTCTTATGCGCGTGCGTCCCAGTAGTCGATTGCTCCTCCAGTTAGAGGATGATTTGAGGAAGAGTGGCGTGCGAGTCGTCAATGCACCGCAGAACCCATTTCCGGTAAGCATCTCCATTCCTCTAGAAACAACCGCGGCTGCGAGATCATGTTTTTCATCGGCGTAAGCACTCTGGAGAAAGCGACGCATGTGCGCAGGACCATCACCAAACGGCGGATTCATCAGCACCACGTCATACCGCTTCTGGCAAAGGTCCACGAACGCGAAGCCGCGGACGGCGTCATCGGCAAATAGGCGACGTTGCAATCTCTGGCCATTCTGTGCGTTTTCCGCATAGGACCGCAACGCCTCAATAACTAGCGCTTCGGCCTGCTCGAAGAACTGATCGTCCGTAATGTCGGAGAGATCGAATCGCTTTTGGACTGGCTTGGGAGCTACCTTTTCGAACAGCGAGCGCTGGTTCGTGATCGGTCCCGCCTCCCATTGTTTCTTGGCAGCGGCCACCGAGCCCCGAATCTCTTCCTCGATCTTGAGCAGCGACCCGGCTTCCCCCGCCACTTTCATCTTGTCGAACACGACCTCCACCACCTGCCCGAGGACCTTTGGCTCGAGCTGGCCGACAAACTCCTTGAGCATCTGCTCCTCACCCGGCATTGGCTCGGCACAAACGAAGTTCGACCGGGTGATCTTGGGGCGATCCTTCTTGAGACCCAGCTCCTGGTAGGCCCGCTGGCACCGCAGCCAGAGCGCCAGGGCCGCGATCTGGCTCGCCCGCAGGTCGATGTCGATGCCGTGGAGATTGTGGGCGAGGATCAGCCGGGGAATGTCCCGCCGCAGGTCGTCGAGGAAGGGATAATCCTCCCGCAAGGTCCGACCCGTCACTTCACTCTTCGGGCTGGCGATCGGCTGGGGCTCGCCGAGCTGATAGTCGAAGACATCGCGCTCCAGCTCGAGGAACCGGGGCAACACGTCCAGCGTCACCCACCCCTCGTCGAGTAACCGCGGCCAATCAACGTCATTGAGCGGCTTGACAAACGACAACCGCTCCCGCCGCTCCTCCGCCGCGGCCGGCGAATAGATCATGGGACGCCCAGGTCGATCCTGTGTCGAATCGTAGGGATAAACCACCAGGAGCGCGGAGTCCAAGGTGAGCGCCTCACCCGTCACGAAGCAGCGGAGGGCGCCTTCGCTTTTGACCCCGATCGTCGTGGGATCAACGGTGGGCTCACCGGAGGAGGCTCCCTCCGCTTCCCACGCCTCCTCGTAGATCGTCAGCAAGAGATCAAAGCAGTAAAGCAAAAAGTGCCCGCTGCCGCAGGCCGGGTCGAGAATCTTGAGGTCCCGCGGGTCCTTCTTGGGGCGGTGCGCGATGTGGACCGGGAGCTTCAGTAGTTCTTCCTGCGATAGATCGTCCCGACTGTCGGACACCTCCTCGGGTGGCTGTTCCCCCTCCTCTAAAAAGATCTCGGTCGGGCGGCGGACCATGTACCGGCACTGGGCCGGGTCTCCCTCCTGGGCGAGCCGCGTCTGGCCCTTGCGCATCTCGAACCAGATGCGGCCCAGGGTGTTGTCGGTGAGGAACTCGACGACATAGCGGGGGGTGAAGAACTGGTTGCGGAACGCGAGCTCGTAGGAGTTGCGGGGAGCCTGGCTCTCCTTGCGGGCCTGATCTCGGAGTTCCTTGGGGGTGAAGTACTGGTAAACCCAGCCGATCGTTTCGTCCTGCGACCAAATCTGCGGCCACTCGGCGCGGAGCTCCACCTCGTCGGGCTTGAGCCCCCCTTCGTTGAGCAGGTCGAGCACCTCGTCGAGCGTCTTCTGCCGGGGATAGAGCCTGTTGGCCGAATCGTTGGGATGGAACAGCACCCCGATCTCCTCGGAGAGCTGCCCCCCCAGCCAGTCCAAAAAGTGCCGGTAGGCGACATCCTGCTGCCCGGTATTGAACAGCCGCTCCTCCTCCTCATGCTCGGCCAGATAGAACTTCACCCCATTGGAGTTGATCCCCCGGCTCACCGCCTCGCGGAACTTCTGCCCGCCGACGTAAACCTCACGGGCCTCCATCATCTTGTAGGCACAGAGCCGGTTGAGGTGAGTGAAGGCTATCTCACGTACCAACTGGTCGAGGGCCTCCCGCGGCTTGAAGCCACGTGCCTTGATATGGGCAAAATGATCGAGGATGTCCCGGCGAGCGGTGCGATCTTCCTCAGTTGTCAGGTTCTTCATCTCTGCGTTTGGATCGGCGGTGACCTTTCCATTTTTGGCAAAGATGGAGAACGTTCCCTCCAGCACGTCTCGGATGTCGTCCTCGAGCAGCTTGCGGCATTTGGTGACGACGTTTCGGAGTTTGTTGCGGATGTCTTGGTTCATTCTACGCTGTCTCCTGCAGTTCCGCGGTCGCCGCTTGCGCCTTGAGCTCCTTGAGCCGGGCGGTCACCAGATCGTCGAGGGCAAGGCAGACAACCCGAATGGTCTCCACGGCCTGCTTGGCCCACGGGTAGCCGATCTCTTGGGCTGATCCGGACGGGTCGTCTTGCGCGCGATCGGCCCGATGAACGATATCGTTGCGGCGCTTCACCGTGGCGTCGAGCGTCTTCTTGATCTCCTCTTCAGCACGACCAAGCTCTCCTGCGATCAGCCGCCACGGGTTGTCCAGGGCGAGCAGCACGCCAGTGACGTGAATCCCCCGCTTGCCGCTGAGATAGCTGAAGTTGAGACTGCTGATCAGTTTGTTGGCCACGAAGAGTGGATCGGGGTCACCCAGCACTCGGATTATCTCGTCGAGAGAGAAGGTTAGATTCTTGAACTGGTTCTTGACCTCGTCGTCCTTCTTCGGGACAAATTCTCTCCCCCGGAGTCCGATCACCTCGGGAAGGTTCTCCCGCAAGAGAATCGGCAAGTAAGTTTCGAGAGCAGTGCTCGCCGTGACAACCGATTGCCGGAGTAGATTGCACAGCGCGCTACGCTTGATGGAGGCCGGCGGAACCTCTGCCCGTTCTCGTATGAGTCCCAGAAAGATCTCGTTATAGATCAGGAGCAGCCCCTCCCCGTCGTCGGCTTGGACGAGGTCTCGAAGGGTCGTGAGTAGACGATCCTCGGTGTTCGGCGCATCGTGCTCCAGTAGCCGGTAGACCTTCAGCAGCAGGTCGGCCGGACGGATGTTATCATCAAAAATTTGACGTGGACTTAACATGATCACTCCAGAATGATGATGGCCCCTTCATCGATGCACTTCTGGAGTGAATCTCGGATGAGGAGGAGGGCCTTCTCGAGGTCCTCTTGCGTCTGAATGGGGCGATTGAAGTACTCTGAAACACGGACCTTGCGAACAGGGGTTTGTTTTTCGCTTTCAACCGAGAGCTCCTGCAGTTTCACCGAGACCGACGATTTCAAGGCGCCCACCGCAGCAAGGTCGGATTCCATCTGGTGCAGACTCGCATCGCCAAGCGATCGTCCTTCGCGCACTTCCTCCAGATCCTCGTCGTCTCCGACCCGGCTCAAGAGTGGGGATAGCAAGGAAGCAGCCAAGTCGGCATTCGACTTTGCCAAGGGTTCCCATTCGGCTCGGTTCTTGATTTCCTCAATAGCCGATTCGTAGGCATCGTGGCGTCGGTTGAAGAGCTCTGAGTATTTACTTCCGTAGGCATCCAAAACGACTTTCGTATTTGCAGCGATGGCGTCGAGCACCTCGAAGAAGTCGCCTCGGGTAACAGCGTCGGAAAGCTCGAAGCGAGCCGTCTCAACACTTGTATCGATCCCGTAACTCTCCAGTCGTGGAATAACTTCGCGTAACACGCCGCGCGCCTGCCGCATGACCTTAACGGCGTTATCGTCGAGAGCTTCTCTCAATCGCTTCACTCGATCACGGGTTTCTCCGAAGCTCGCGCCATCTTCTGTTAAAATTCGGACCGTATCATCGGACGCCGAAGACTGGATTCCTACCAGCGTATGATGGTATTCATCGACCAAGCTTAACACCGGCAAATTGTGTGCTTCGACTATCCCTTTCAGGGGGTAGAGCTTCTCGAGCTCCTCGGCGGCGATTTTCTTGAACGCCGCGGCAATGGCCCCTTCCTCGACGTCGACCTCCTCGCCTGTCAGGTCCTCGAGCTGCTGGACCGCCTGGGTGAGGGTCTTGAGTCCCACCGATTGGCGGGGAGAAAACAGGGACGAGCGAAACGCCGGGTTATTGGTGAAAGGAGTCCGGGAGGCCGGGTCCTGGTAATTGTGGAACCGATTGCCCTGGTAGGTGACCTCGATCTCACCCGCCCGGTACAAGGTGGCGAGGATCAGGCGGAGCATGTCCCGCTCCCAGCCGTAGGGGGTGCCGCCGAATCGCTTTTCGAGCGCCTTGCCCATGCGGGTGTCTTTGTTGCCGTAGCCATGCTCGCTCTTGAGGTAGTCGAGCACTTCCTTGGCGACGTCGGCGTTCACGTTAACAATGTTTTTGGGCCCGTCCTTGACCACGAGGCCGAGTCCCTGGTCCCCCAAGTAAAAGATGGTGGGCAATGCCTTGAGGTCGGCCGCCTTGAGAATCTGATCAGCCTCATCCCCCTTCAGCGGGCGCGAGCCCATCTGCAGCTTGGGATAGAGGTCGGGCACAACCTGGCCAAAGAGCTTTTTAAGAATCTCGCTTAGCGACTTTCCGAGCGCGGAGGCATCTTTCTGCACCCCCCGAAACATGCCCGTGCCCCGCTCCATCGCCTCGGTGAGCTTGTCCCGGAGCCGGATCTCGTAGGCATTCTTGGCGTTCTTTTCGTCCTGCAGGCAACTCGCTTCGTCCTGGGTAATCTTTTGCTGGGCGCTAAGCTGGTTGTACTTGTCGACCATCTTGCGCGAGGCGTGAAGCTGTGCCACCAGTTCGTCGATCTCAGGGGTCAGACTGAAAAGCCAGTAAAGATCGTTCTGGTGAGATGACTGCTGGCTCTCGGTGCGTGTCTCCTCGATTCGGCGAGTCAGTTCCTCGGTATCCTCTGCAACTCCTAGACTCAGGGGAAGTTCGCCGTCGTCGCCAATGGCCATGCCATCGACGCTGATGCCGACACGGAACGTGCGATTCTGGGAGCGGTAGGTTTTGAACTCCGGCTCGTCGAATACCTGTTGCAGTGCCGATCGTGCCAGATCGTTCCGCTCCCTTGGCTTCGGATCCAATAGCCCGCTCCGCTCATTGGTCCAATTCTTCTCTTGCGCGGTTTGCAGCTTCCAGCCTTCCTCGGTGTTGCGAATAAACTGGGCGGCGTTGAGTCGCTCGAGGGCCGCTTGCACTTCCTTCAGGGGCGCCGCCATTCCTACTTCGTCGACGAGCAGCGCGGCCAGATTCGCGTCGGTGCGTGGAAGGTCGCGAACGAATTCGAGCAGGCAAATCGTCTTGGCGACGCGCAGGCTCCAGCCCCGGTCCTCCGGATCGCTCTTGAACCGATCGGAGATTTGGTGGATGTCAGTCCGCTTCTCGTTGGAGAGGTTCCCTTCGACCAGCTCGAAGACCTTGTCCAGGGTGACCAGGGCCCCGATCGGCTTTTTGGCCAGTCCCGTGCGGTCGGAGACAAGCATCTCGTACGCCTGCTTAATGATCGTACGGTTGCTGCCTCCATAGTGGCGTGGAGCACCAGGCTGGAGCCGAATGCCCGACATGATGAGGATGCAGAGATCGATGTAATGGGGTGGATAGGGATAGAAGTGGATGAAGTCGTCTAGGGATATGTCGGTGCGGCGGGATGTCCGCTCCAATTTCAGGGCGGCGTTCAGTTGCCCTTGATTCTCGGCGAACAATTTCTGAAGTGGCTTCTCGGCCTCCGGCTTTTTCGCCAGGACGCGCTTCGTGGCGACTTCCCTGATGTCCGAAGGGGCGAGGTCGACCCGGTACCGGAAGCGATCCTGCAGCTTGGCGAGCTCGACCCGCTTCGAGTCGATGGCGGCGACCACTTCGTCGAGTTTCTCTTGAGATGTCACAACGACCCAGCAGGGAGCAGGTATTTTGCGGGCTTTGAGCAGGTTCTTCCCCACCTTACCAAATTCCTCGATGGTCGCCCGGAGGTCTTCGATTTTGTCCCCGCTGCGCGCCACGTGCTGGCCGACCTCGTCGATAATGAAAACGAGTGCCTTGCCCTTCCGCCGCCTCCCCCAAAGCTCAAAAGTGCGTTCGACCACCTTGCTTACCGAGATGGAGGCGTCCCTGTTTCGCTGGGCGTGTGCCCAGGAATCGGCCGAGGGATAAGTCGCCGGGTCGAGTTCGTGGAGGATGGCACTTGCTCGAGAGAGTTTCTGCGCACCCTCACGGGCTGTGGCCCAGTCTTTCTTGAGCACTGTCTTGCAGGTGTTGACGAATTCGTCGAGTTTGCCTTCCGCTTCGAGCTCTATCTCGAGTTCCGCCACGTCGAAGTCCTCGGCATATCCGAGCTCGCGCAGCAGGACGGTGTACATCAACTCGGCGATGCGCTGCGTGACTTTGCGCGTGTCGGCTTCTTTGGCCACCTCAAAGAGAATCACATCGGTGGGGGTCTTGGCGTTGATGAGATCGAGCAAATCGCTAACACGCTCGTCCTGGAGCTGTCGTTTGAAGAGATCCGCGAACTTGTGGTCGAGAACCTTACCATTTTGCAAGGCCAACCCCAGGTTTTTAGCAAAGGAGCTTTTACCTGAACCGAAGAACCCGGAGACCCAGACCCCAATACTCTCATGCGGATCAGCAGGAGCTTCGGCAATCGCCTTCAATAGCTGGTGATACTGGTCGCGGATACTATCGGTGCCGACATACTCGGAGATTTCGGCGTAGACCGATTGCTCATCCGCCTGATCGACTTGAATGATTTCCTCAATCTTCCGGCTGAGGTCGCGTGTCAGCAGTTCGCCGATCGTTTTCATAGAGATATCCTTCTCGTCAGCCGTAAATCTTGACCCGGTAGTTGCCGAGGGCGTCCCGGTCTTTTAAGTCCATGAAGCGGAGGCCTGTCGTTCCTTCGATGGACCCCGGATAGAACAGGATCGTCGGGACCTGTGTCCTGCCGTGCATCTTGTCGAGCAGCATCGACATGTGGAACATCCCGGGAGACATCGCCGCAACTCGGGTGAGTAAGACGATGGAATGAGCGGGATCGAAGTCCGCCAGACGCTCCGCCAGCAATTCCCAGAGCGGTGCCCAGACATTGCTGGAAAGGTAAGTGGTGATCTGCTGCTGCGCTGCGACGTAGCCTCGATCCTTTTCCAGAGCGATCGCTGCTTCCAAACCTTCGTCGTCGTCAATCTTGTGCACTCGATCGAGTGCTGCCCAGAGCAGTTCCGACATTGGAACGGTGTGGACCTGTTTGCCTGTCGCTTCGAGTCGAGTGGCCAACAGCTTGACCTCTCGCCGCAGTTCCCACTCGTCGGCGGGGTCGTATCGCATGATGGCGAAAGGAAGATCCTGGTAAACGCCGATCTGCATCGGCACCGACTTGAGGTGGCTTTCCAGCGGAGCAAGACTATCCTTGAGTGAGGACATGTGCATACTCCTCGAGGGTTTCGGATGGGAAGGTTAGGCGGGTGACGCTGCCGGCGACGTGGTATTCCAACAGTCCTCGCTGATGAGCTTCGAACAGCAGCCGTTCCACGTCGTTACGAGTCAGGAAGAAGAGCCTCCAATCAGGCATCTCGAGGAGCCGGGCACCCGAGGGCTGATGCTGCTTGAGGTAAAAAGTGACGTAGGCGAAGGCCTCGATCGGCAGGTAGACGGGGGCGATTCGCTTGTTCACTTCCCCCTGCAGCACGCCGAAATCGCGGAGAGTGGAAAGCAGGCCCTGCGAAACTCGAACTATGGTCGATTCGGACCAATGAACCGTCGTCTTTCCGGGTTCCACTAGCTCTGACAACGCCCGGCGAAACTCGTGCACGTTAATATCGACCAGCCCCTGCTCGTGCATGGGGGCCAGAATTTCCACCACCGCGTCGTAGAGCAGCCGGTCCGCCCGCGCCGAGTGGAAAAATAGCAGGCGGTCGAGCGCAGCAGCGGGAAGCTGGCCCCTGACGAGCGCGACGAGCGCCTTTGTTACGGACTCCTCGCTGAGGTACCGCTGCCGAAAGATCCGTAAGATGTCGTCGACGCGAGATCGCGAGGCTTTACCGAAGACGTTGTCTCGCTGAATACGGGCAATGTTCTCAATTGTCGCCCCATCCGCGTCCCAGTGGGAAAGCAACGTCTTGGTGTCGGCGATCAGCGCCCCGGCTTTGATGATTTTAGAGGTGTAGGCGGGGTGGCCGGGGGTCGGACCGGAGTGCCCTGAATCTCTACGTACCGCCATCACCGGTCCCGAGGTAAAAGTCGAAGTATAGCTTGCCACCAACCGTCCGCCCCCGCTGTATACGACCTCAGCCAAAAGTTTTAAAGCACCAGTCCGGTCTCCACTGTGCTCATCTAGGAAATGAACCCGACCAATTCACCGCCTGGGATAACTGGCTCACGCTGCGACAGCCGCAGCAGGGGCCGAGGACGGGGCCCTTTTGAGGAGAGAGCAACGCCACCAGCGCCTATACCACCAACTGAGGCGTGTAGGACTGCCCCCCTTTGTTCCGCATCCTTGTCGGCCGCAGGCTCGAAGCCAAGATTGGCCCCGTTGCCGCTGGATTTGGTCGCCTTCGTAGCGGTGTTCTGCTTAGCCATCCGCAGCATTTCCCTGCTTGCCGGTAGGTGGAGTACTTGAGGAGGGGTTTAGTATAATGCGGGGGGCCGTGGAATGGGAGAGCGGAGTCCACAATGGGGCGAGCCATGGATCAATTGCCGATAATTGTCACGCGTGCTTTGGAG
The DNA here is from genome assembly GCA_964650265.1 of uncultured Planctomycetaceae bacterium. GTDB lineage: Bacteria > Planctomycetota > Planctomycetia > Pirellulales > Lacipirellulaceae > CAZYQQ01. The sequence goes on along the minus strand of CAZYQQ010000062.1, from coordinate 22,381 downwards.
ATTGCGTCAGAAGTAGAAGACTTTCTGGCGTGGATGGACGCGGCAGGAGATGGAGAAGCTGTAGACTGGAATAAGCAAACGATCCAGGCCGAAATTGACAACCCGCGATGGGTCATGAGCTCCCTCGCCGTTGAGGCGTGTTCACGTTTCGCGGCGACGATTCACCAACTCGGCTTAGTCGGAGACGCCGATTCCATCGAGCTAGCCGCAAAAGCGTTCGGCGAATTAAACTGCCACCTTTTGTACTCGCTAACATGTGAGATTGCACCGTTCCAGTCTTTCCGTCGTGACGATCTGTCGCCACACCCAATCTTGTCTTCGCCACGTCGGTTCAAAGACGGCAACGAATACATTGATTTCCTACGAGGCGTGCAAGGAGCGGGCCAAGTAATGCGATTTCGGCTTAGGTCCGTCGTTGCGACCTTGCGGGCGGAAGCGCCGGGAGCCGCCTCGATGGCGGAAAAGGCCCGCCAACAACAATCGAAAGAGCGCGGACGCAAACGGGTTCACAACCTTCAGCGGGACCTTAAGCTAAAGGAAGATTGGGAGGCGGCCCGTCGCCACGGAACGCTCAAATCGCAATTCGTGGCAGCTAGGGGGCTGAGTGTTGAGAACCTCAACGACGCTCTGGCGCGATTGCGGTCCGCGAAGAACCGAGAGAAAAGCCGCGCGAACGAATGACCTGTCAATAGTAAACATTTAATTCGCGAGGGATTTCTTTTCCTTGCCACTCACGACAGATTTGCACAATCCTGAGCAAGTCGCGCGAACTCATTGCGCGAACTAATCCGACCGTTCGCGCGACCCATGATACTGGCTTCTGTGCGGCGACCGTCTGACGGCGCCATTCAACACGAACACAGGAGCCACCAACATGTCTGTATCTGCCGTATCGGGCCATGTGCCCGTCCCCCTTCTTTTCACGCGCCTCGAGGCGGCCGAATTCTTGAGGCTCTCGCCTCGCAAGCTGGACCAACTCGCAGCCAGCGGCGAACTGCCGCGCATAAAGATTGGCACCTCGGTGCGATTCTGTCGCGACGACCTCGAGGCGTTCATCGCTAGTCGACGAAGTGCGTAGTCCTGCTAACGGGCTACGCAGTGGCTCTGCCGGAGAAGGGTCGAGACCTTCTTTCGCTGGGTTCGATTCCCAGGTAGTCCACCATTTCAGTTCCAGCAAGGGCAACGCCCGGCCAGATGGCCGGGCGTGGGGCCGAAGAAGGGTCGAGATTGCCATTATGTTCGAGAAGTATCGGAATTTCAAACCGGATGATACCGATTGGTGGCGCGTGTCGAATGAACACCCGTGCCGAGTTTGCGGCAAGCCCGACTGGTGCACCGCCACGGGCCCCAAAGGGGATCCTGAGGCCGCCATCTGCATGCGGATCGAAAGCAATAACCAGCGGCCGAATGGTGGCTGGCTGCATCGCTTTCACTCCGACCAGAGCCGACTGCGGATAAGGCCAGCGACAAGTCCAAGCAACGGTGCGACGGCGAATCATGTGCCCCCCGAGTCCACTGCCCCGGTTCCTTCGCAGTCGAGTTGCCCCACGGCCCCCTATGAGCCAGCGCTCGTTGTCCAGTCAGTGAATGAAATGGCGACGCAGAGGGCAGTCTGGGAGTATCACGACAGCGAAGGGCGGATCGTGGGTATCGTGACGAGGTACGATCACGCCGATGGCAGGAAGGTGGTGAAGCCCTTATCGCCTAACGCCCAAGGGAGGTGGGTCGCGAAGGCAATGCCTGCGCCGCGGCCTCTCTATGACCTGCACATTCTCGCCAAACTGGAGAGCGGCTCGCAGGTGTTCGTGGTGGAAGGGGAGAAGTGCGCTGAGGTGATCAAAGGACTGGGCCTCGTGGGAACGACTTCCGTGGGAGGATCGAAAGGGGCAAAGCACTCCGACTGGTCTGCCCTGGCGGGCCTCGATGTCGTGTTTCTGCCCGACAACGACGACCCGGGCAAAGCTTACGCTCAGGACGTGGTCGAGCTGCTTCGGGCAGTCGAACCTTCGCCCTCGATTCGTATCGTCGAGCTTCAAGGGCTCGCACCCAAGGGGGACATTGCCGACTGGGTCGCTGCTGGCGGGACGAAGGAACAACTGCTCGAGCTGGTTGAAAAGGTTCCCGAATGGAAGCCACCGGTGGAGCCATGGCCAGAGCTAGTGCCATTTGAAGAGGAACCGCTACCATTTTTTCCCATTCTTGCTCTTCCTTCGCCGCTGCGAGAATGGGTTGAGGCCGAGTCGATCGCGACGCAGACACCTCCGGACCTGGCAGCGCTGTTGGCTTTGGCGGTGTGTGCCGCGGCGGTGGCCAAACGCATAGAGGTCTTTCTAAACGAGGACTGGCAGGAACCAACTAACATCTATGTTGCCGTGATTCTTGAGCCAGCAAATCGGAAGAGCAACGTGTTTCGACATGCCACACGCCCACTGCGGGAAGTTGAAGGGGAAGAGCTTGAGGCAGCTAGAGCCGATGTGGCTGTGGAGCAAGCGAAGCGTCGCAATGCCCAGAAACGACTCGAAAAACTGGAGCGTGACCACGCGAGAAAACCCTCCCCAGCCATTGCTGCTGAAATCGACGACCTAGTCCGTCGTTTGTCGGATTGGCCCGAGCCAGCCCTACCTCGGAGGATACTGGACGACACAACGCAGGAAAGGCTGGGTATGATCCTTGCGGAGCAGGGTGGACGTATTGCGAGCATGTCACCGGAAGGGGGAGTATTTGATTTAATGGCCGGACTTTATTCGAAGTCGGGTGCGGCTCAATTCGACACTTATTTAAAGGCTCATTGCGGCGATCCGATTCAGACCGACCGAGTTTGCCGCGCTGCCGTCAGCGTCGTAAAGCCGGCACTCACTGTCGCCTACACGATTCAGCCTGCAGTCCTCCAGAATTTGGCGGAAGCGGTGTTTCGCGGTAGAGGCCTGCTTGCCCGTTTTTTGTATGCCGTACCCAAAAGCTGGATCGGAAGCCGAGATGTCGACCCTCCATCGGTCCCCTTCGGTGTGAAAGAAGACTACGGACAGATGGTTCGCCGGCTCTGCAGCAGCCCTTTCGAAGGATCCCTTCGGTTCGAGCATTCCGCAACAACAAGGCGACTCGAGTGGATGAAGGAGTGCGAACCCCGACTCGGGAGGGGAGGCGACCTTGACACCATTCAGGATTGGGCTGGAAAGCTAAGCGGTGCCACCGTAAGGCTCGCCGGGATCATGCATTGTGTGATTCATTCGGCAACGAACCCGTGCTTGATTCCCATCAGTCTGTCGACGATGGAGGCCGCGATAGAAATTGGTCGGTATCTGATTCCGCACGCCGATCGGGTGCTCTCATGTATCAACGAGGATGCCACCGCTCAGCCGGCCACTGCCGAGGCCTTGCTGAGCTGGATTGGGCGGCATGGCAATGATCGGTTTACCAAGCGAGACGCCCACCAGGGGAATCGGCGGAAGTTTAAGTCCGCCGAGGCGTTGGACGAACCGCTCGCTCTCCTAACCGGCCGCGGCTATATCCGGCCAGTGGAGGCTCGAACCTCTGGCCCGGGCCGACCTGCGTCCCCCGAGTACGAAGTGAACCCCCAGTATTTGGAGCAAGAAAAGGGCCGTTCGCGCTCTCAGAAAACTCACAATGCCAGCAGCGGGGGCCATGCGGGCCATTTTGAGGATTCTGAGAGCGCATCTGACAAACCTGAGCAGAACACGTCCTTGGATGGGGCGGAGGAGACTTTCGAGCTGTGACGACGCCAGAATTGATTCGCCGCCTGGCGACTGCCGGTGTTACCCTGCGATCGGACGGAAGAGACCGGCTGCACGTCACGGGGCCCAAGGGGGTAGTCGATGCCAACCTTCTCCAGACGCTGCGGGATCGCAAGGGGGAGGTCATAGGACTGCTCCGAGATGGCGCGACGGGACACGCCGGAGTGCAGCAACCGCTGCAAGGTCCATCGGCCGAGGAAGTCGATCAGCTATGGTCCCAGGTGGCACCTTCCGACTACCGGCACCTCACAACGTCGAGGAGACCGGTTCCGCCATGCATGTGCTGTGGAGGACGAAGCCGTCATAGTGCGACTTGCCAAATGATGCGGCGCGAAGGCTTCGGAGTCTTGTGAACGATGGTCGTGAAACTGGCCGAGAATATACTTGCTTTAATCACCAGTACAAGATAGGATGCGTTTCATGGGAAAGAAAAGGCAATTGAGGAAGCCAAAGCCACTGTCGGATCAGCTTCGGAAGATTATTGAGGACTGCGGAGTAACCCGCTATCGGATCGCTCAGGAGACAGGGATCTCCGAGCAAGCCCTTTCGAAGTTTGTGACAGGAAAGCAAAAGGGGCTGAGCATGGATGCCCTTGATGAGCTTGGAAAGTACTTGAGACTGCGGATCGTGGCGGACTCAGATTCAAACGAGGAAGCGTAACAATGGCGAGCGTCTACAAGCGCGGGGGAGGCAAGGCCAAGGGCTACTGGTACGCGGCCTGGGTCGATGCCCGTGGCAAGCGGCAAACCAAGTGTACCCGCACCACTGACAAGGCGACCGCGGAGCGGATTGCTCGTAAACACGAAGCGGGTGCCGCACTTCGCAGGGACGGAGTCATCGATGCGGCACTGGAGGCGATCAGCACGGAGTCACGAAGGTCGATCGAGTCTCATGTGGTTGACTACGAAAACAAACTGAAGGCCGCTGGCCGTGACCCGCAGTACATTAATGAGACGGCGAAGTACATTCGACAGATTGCGGCGGCCGGGGGTTTCGAAGCCGCTGCCGATATCAACGCGGACGCGGTGTTTCGGTTTGCGGCGGATCTCAAGAGTCGAAAGATGTCGGCCCGGACGGTGCAAGCCCACCTGACGGCGATCAAGGGGTTTACCCGATGGCTGGCCGAGAATTCGAAAATCGCGCGAGACCCCCTGCTCTCCGTGAAGAAGCCGAGCCCCCAAGCGGACCGGAGACGGGAACGCCGGGCGCTACAGCCGGACGAGTGGGCTCAACTGCAGTTTGTCACGCGAACGGAGTCGGCCCGCTATGGCATGACGGGCAAGTGTCGGGCCTTGCTCTACGAGCTCGCCATTCAGACGGGGCTGCGAGCGGGGGAGCTAGCAAGCCTCACCTGTGCCTCCTTGCACCTCAACGGGAAGGAACCCTACGTCGTCTGCCGGGCTGGATCCACGAAGAACGGCAAGGACGCGAGGCTCTACGTCTCCGCTCCCCTGGCCGAAGAACTTCGCAAGCTCGTAGCCCGAAAGTCTCCTGCGGCCGCGGTGTTCGATCTCCCTCACTCCTCCAACTTGGCCCGCATGCTTCGCGAGGATCTCGAGGCCGCGCGGTCCAAGTGGATCGAGTTGGCCAAGAGGGACGCCCGTGAACTCGCCCTACGCAAGGAAGGGGACTTCCTCCGCTCGAAGTGCCGAGAAGGGACCGTTCTGGACTTCCACAGCCTGCGGCACACCTGCGGGGCCTGGCTGGCCATGGCGGGGAACCATCCCAAGGTTGTGCAGACCGTAATGCGCCACTCGACGATTACCCTGACCATGGACACCTACGGGCACCTGTTTCCGGGGCAGGAGATTGAGGCGATCGGGAAAGTCCAAGCTATGCTCGCGGACGACGGACCCGAGCTACACCGAGCGACAGGGACCGCGCAATCCGTTGGGGGTTATGTGGAGGTCGTGCAGCGCCGGGCGCAGCGCGGGCCACTCGAAGAGCGGCAATCGGGTGCAAGCGGATGCAACGAAGGAGAGCGGACGGGCGGTCTCGCTGAAGAGCGTAAGTCGTTGCGAATTGCAGACTTAAGCGAGGCTACGCAGGAGGATGCAAGCCAAAGCGAAAGTGCTCCCTCAAGGGCTCGAACCTTGAACCTACTGATTAAGAGTCAGTTGCTCTGCCAATTGAGCTAAGGGAGCGCGAAGAGTGACCACCCCCCGTTGGGGGTGTCGGTTGGCGAGACTCAAATTTTAGCCGGAATGCTCTCTCGGTACAGGGGGGAGCCGGTGGGTGGCAAACTGGTGAAACTCTGCTGGTCTTCCCCTTTATTTCACGTTTTCCATCCGTTTGAGCATGGCCTTCTCGACCTCGGCCGGGTCGCCGAAGTGCTTGCGGAACAGGGTGATTCGCTCCTCGGGGGTGCGGATTTCGAGGGGCTGCTGCTCGGCGAGGGCCATTACGTAGTCGACGTATTCCTTGGGTTGATAGCGGATCAAATAGTAGTTGAGGGCCCAGGCGTCGGCGTATGCGGCGGGGGCGGTGCGGGCGTTGCGGAGCGGGGCGTCGTCGGCCACCAGGGCTAAGAGACTGAGGCGTGTGCTGCTTGATTGGTTCGCGCGGAACGTTTCGAGTCGGGGGTAGTTCACCTTGCCGATTCCTTGCCAGCCGCGACCTGACGAGAGATCGGGGGCTTCGAAGTAGACCGCCATCCCTTCGACCTGCCAGAGGGGAAGATCGGCGAGCCGCTGGCCGAGGCCGCAGTTGAAGGCGATTTGGTGAGTTGCTTCGTGGACCACCGTGGCCACTAGCGGGCCGGCCTCGGGGCGCGAAAGCATCTGGTTGATCGATTTGAGACTCCCACGCCTGATGCCGCTGGTGGCGGCGAGTTCCTCGGTGCCGGTGAGGTCGTACATGGCGACGCGATTGGAGGCGAGACTGTAGTAACCGATGATCGACGTCTCGGGGGTGCCGAGTTCGTCGGCGGCCGCTGCCTGGTACTGCTGGCGGGTGGCGTAGACCATCACGACCAGCGGGAACTCGGGCTCGGAGATATTGGCCCCCTTGCCGCTCCAGTAGTTGGTGAACGCGCGGTGCAGTCGTTCCATCAGCGAACCGGTCCACTGGGCGTAGGCGCGCGAGGTGTTGGCGCAGATGACGTAGTGGGGGGTGACGTGGGTGTGAAAACCTTCGGGGAGTTCCGACAGGAGACGCTCGGCAAGTTCGGCGTGAGTGAGGGGGATGAATTCGCGATTGGTCGTCCGGCGCGACTCGACCTGGCCCGACTCGATTACCCACCGCTGGCCGTCGGTCCCTTCGAGCAGGAGGCCCCCTTCTTCGTCTTCGGCCAGCACCCAGCCGGCGACCGTGTGGGGGAGGTCACCATGGAGATAGGTCACTTCGACGACCGGTTCCTTACCCACCGGCACTGGGGTGGGCTCGTCGGCCGACGTGGCCGCACCAATGAGGGCGAAACCGACAATGGCCCAGGCGAGCCGTGGCCAGGGAGGGATTCGGAGTCGATTCGTGCGAGAATTGCCGTGCATTTGCTCCATTGTAGACGAAATGGGGGCTTCGGAACCACGTCGATTGCCGCCAGAAGCGGGTCGGTGGAGGGGGGGCGGGGAAGGCTGCCCGGGTCGTAGGGTTTGCGACGCGAGGGCGTATGTGGGGCCCAATGGCTGGCGGCCCTCGCGGCGCGGGGGAATAATAGCGGTTGCCGCAGGCGAACGTGGGGGAGCCGACTCGGCCGTGGAGTTACTGAAGATTATGACGCCTCGACCACCGGGGCCTCGAGCATTGAGGGTGCGTGTCATGAATGCTGGACGACTGCTACCGCTGGCCTTGCTGTTCTGCTCGCTCGCCACATGGAGCATGGGGCAGAACGATTTCCTTAACCCGCGGCCTGGTGGGGGGAACGCCTTTCTCGGGCCGCAACCGGGGGGAGTTCCTGGGGGCCCGCAGGGACAGCAGGGGGGCGGCTTCCCTGGGGGGGCTGCGAGTGCCGACTTCGATTCGCTGATCGATCTCATCCAGTCGACGGTCGCTCCCGACACATGGGTCGACAACGGGGGAACGGCCGACATTCGGCCCTTCCCAGGTGGTGTTTGGATCGACCCGCGAGGGGTGCTCAAGCTGGCTGACGACAAGGTGCGCGGCGAAGAATCGCTGGTGGCACCGCCGGTACCGACGGGCGAGCGCGAGCCGGGGAGCGTGCGGAGTGCGGCCAAGCTCCGCTGTGTCTCGCTCACGCGGCTCGAAGCAGCGGTCTTTCATGCCATGCGCGATGGGAAACCATTGACGGAGGAGATGCTGACACTCGCTGGGTTGCAGCGCGTCGAATTCGTGTTCGTTTATCCCGCCTCGCGCGAGATCGTGCTGGCTGGGCCGGCGGGGGATTGGAAGCTCGACCAGGGAGGACGCCTGATCGCGACGGAAAATGGCCAGCCGGTGGTGCGACTCGACGACCTGCTGACACTCATGCGTCGCGAGCGGGAATTCAAGGGGAAACCCTTTGGATGCTCGATTACCCCGCGCGAAGAGAATCTGGCGACTACTCAGCGTGTGCTGGCCGAATCGGCCGCCGCGCCGCTGCCCGCGGGGAAGAAGGCCCGCGAGGAGTGGCTCGAGAAGATCCGCACCGCGATGGGAGAGCAGGATATCGAGGTGTTTGGCATCGATCCCACCAGCCACGCCGCCCGGGTGCTCGTGGAGGCCGATCATCACATGAAGCGGGTTGGCCTGGGGCTGGCCGATGGGGTGTCCGGCATGGAGAACTACCTCGACCTGGTCGCCGCGCAGAATGAGGAGGCCCCGGTGGGAGTCATGCGGTGGTGGTTCGCCACCAACTATCAGGGAGTGGTGCGAAACTCCGACAGCACGGCAATGGAACTGCGCGGGCAGGGGGTGCGGGTGTTGAGCGAGAACGAGATGCTCACCCAGCAGGGGAAACGCGTCGCCACGGGGCGGAGTGATGAAGAATCGCAGCAGTTTGCCAATGGCTTCACGACAAAGTTCGACCGGCTTGCACAGAAATATCCGGTTTACGGCGAACTTCGCAATCTGTTTGATCTGGCGGTGGTTGCCGCGCTCATCGAATCGAGCGATCTCTACACGCTTGCCGGTTGGGAACCAGTGTTGATGCTCGATGCGAAGCACCTCAAATTGCCCCGGTATCGCACACCGACCGAGACCGAGACGATCATGGCCCACAAAGTCGCTGGCAAGTCGAGAATCGTGGCCGCGGCGAGTGGTGGCGTGCTGATCGACGGTGGTAAAGTGATTGAAAGCGATGTTGAAGGGAGCGACAGGGCACGGCTCGACTACCACCGCGAGCGGCAGCCAGACAATCTGGCCAGTGGCGTTTGGTGGTGGGATCTCGAATAGCTTGAGATCGACAATTGCCCTGTTGAGATACGAATTTGCGCAGCACCTGATGCCACGGCGGACGTTTTCGTGGGAAGATGTGGCGTGGATGCTGCTTGGAGGTGAGATCGCCTTGGGGCTGCGCTTCTCTTCCTCCGCCGCGCACCGGTACCGACCTCGAACTCTGCCACTACGTAGGGACCCTGCTGGTAAGTTATAATCGATCCTTTGGATGAGGTTCCGCAGGCCAAAGGGTTCGCAGCATGTTTGGACGAGAGATCGCCCTCAATCGTTTCCAGCTCGGCTACTTCGAAAAGATTGTGGCCGACATCCCCGCCGAATCGTTCGCACAACGTGGCGCGGGGGGCGGTCATCCTCCGGTGTGGATCGTCGGGCACCTGGCGATTGTGGGGGAGACGGCGACGCGACTGGTGGGTGGGGAGGAGCCAACTCACCCCGAGTGGCTGCCGCTCTTTGGTCCGCGGTCGAGTGATGAAGTGCCGGATGCCGAGCGCTTTGGGAAGCAAGAACTTGTCGAAGCGCTCCATGTGGCCTATGCCCAGTTGCACAGCCAGGCGGCAGGCATGACCGACGAGTTGGCCAGTCGCCCCCACGCACTTGCGCTCCTCAAGGGGACACCCATTGAGTCGAATGGCGATCTGTTGGCCCACGTGCTGACGAGTCACTTTGCGCTCCACTTGGGGCAGCTTTCGTGCTGGCGACGTGCGGCGGGGCATGAGCCGCTGTTCTAAAGATTTACAGGCTTATTTTTTCGATTGCGTCTTAGGAGCGTGTCCCCAATGTTCGAATCTCGTGGTTGGTTGTCGATTGGCGTGGGAATGGTGCTTGGTCTTGTGTGGGGGAGCGAGCAGGTTTTTGCCCAGGCGTATGACGTGATTCTGCGTGGCGGAACAATCTACGACGGAGGGCTCGACAAGCCCTACGTGGGCGACGTCGCGATTAAGGGGGAAAAAGTCGTTGCGGTGGGAGATTTGGGCAAGATGACCGGAAAGACGGAGATCGATGTCAAAGGACTCGCCGTCGCCCCAGGTTTTATCAACATGTTGAGCTGGTCGACCGAATCGCTGATCGAGGATGGCCGGTCACAGGGAGAAATTCGCCAAGGGGTGACCCTCGAAGTGATGGGAGAAGGGGAGTCGATGGGCCCCTTGTCGGACGCGATGAAGGCCGACCTGGTGCAATCGCAGGGGGATATCAAGTACGACGTGAAATGGTCGACCTTGGGAGAATACCTCGATTATCTGGAGGACCGCGGCGTCTCCTGCAACATTGCCTCGTTCATCGGGGCGGCGACGCCCCGGATTCATGTGCTTGGCTATCAGGATCGTCCTCCTACGACCGAGGAACTCGCCAAAATGCAAGGCCTGGTGCGGCAAGCCATGGAAGAGGGGGCGACGGGGGTCGCTTCGAGCTTGATTTACGCTCCCGGGTTTTATGCTCAGACCGATGAGTTGATCGCCCTGTGCCATGTCGCCAAAGAGTACGACGGCATGTACATCTCCCACCTGCGGAGCGAAGCCAACCAGTTCATCCAGGCGCTCGACGAACTGCTCGAAATCTCGCGCGCCACCGGCATCGACGCCCAGGTCTACCACCTCAAGGCGGCGGGGCAAACCAACTGGCACAAGATGGACATCGCCATCGAAAAAATCGAACAGGCCCGGGCCAGCGGGATGAACATTACCGCCGACATGTACACCTACACCGCCGGTGCGACCGGCCTCGATGCCGCCATGCCCCCGTGGGTACAGGAAGGGGGGTACGAGGCCTGGGCCAAGCGGTTGCAAGATACTGAAATCCGCAAGCAGGTGGCGTTGGAGATGGTCACCCCCACCGACAAGTGGGAAAGTCTCTACCTGGCCGCGGGATCACCCGACAAGGTGTTGCTCGTGGGCTTCAAGAACGACGCGCTCAAGCCGCTCACCGGCAAGACCTTGGCCGAAGTGGCGAAAATGCGGGGCAAGAGCCCCGAAGAGACTGCCATGGACCTGGTGGTCGAGGATGGAAGCCGGGTTGGCACGGTTTACTTCTTGATGTCGGAAGAAAATGTCCGCAAGCAGATCAAACTTCCGTGGGTCAGTTTCAACTCCGATTCGGCTTCGATGGCCCCCGAGGGGGTCTTCCTCAAGTCGAACCCCCACCCGCGGGCTTACGGCAACTTTGCCCGACTGCTGGGAAAATATGTCCGCGACGAACAGCTCATTCCATTGGAGAACGCGATCCACCGGCTGACCGAGTTTCCGGCCAAGACCCTCAAGATTCGCGACCGGGGCCGGCTGGCGGAAGGCTACTACGCCGACGTGGTCGTGTTCGACCCGCGGACGATCGCGGATCATGCGACTTACGAACAGCCTCACCAGTACGCGACCGGCATGGTTCACGTGTTCGTCAATGGCCAGCAGGTGTTGAAGGATGGCGAGCACACGGGGGCGACCCCTGGCCGAGTGGTTCGCGGCCCCGGGTGGCTGGGTTATCGTGAGAAAGTCACCCAGTAGTTGGAGCTTGCCTCAAAAGGAGACGCCGCCGCCGATCCCCGTAGGGACCGACGGCGGCGCGAGTTGAGCCGCTTAGGTGGTGGTCATCTTGGGGGTTACGGCAGTACCCCGCCGGTGAGCCGGTTCTCTTCTTCCTCCTGGATGATGATGCGAGGGGTGACCATCATCATCAGACTGTCGGTTTCGCGGCCGATGCCGACATTGCGGAAGAGGCGATTGATGTAGGGGACCTTCGACAGGAGTGGCACCCCGAATTCATTGCGACCTTCGCTGAGTCGTTTGATGCCACCCAGCAGGACGGTTCCTCCGTCGGGCACGCTGACTGTTGTCGTCACCGAGACAAACTGGAAGGTCGGAAGCTGCACCGTGGTGCCGCTGCGGATGATGTTGTCGGCCTTGGAGATTTCGGTCCTGCCGTCGTCGTCATCGTCGCGGGAACTGCTGGAGGAACTGGTGGAAGTGGTTCCCTCGAAGGTGAATTCCTCGACATCGCCGATCTCGCTGAAGAAGGGGACCACCGTGAGCCGCACGTACCGGCGGTCGTCGGAGACCACCGCCTGGATGGTGAGGAGTGTCCCTTCGGAGAGGACGACGATCACCGGCTGTTGGGCCGCGGCGAACTCGCCCACCACCGGGATCACGCTAATGACAAACGGTGTTTGCGAGGTGTCGGAGACGAAGGCCTGCTGACCGTTGAACAAGGTCACTTTCGGGGCGTTGAGCACGTTGCTACGACGATCCCCTTGGGAGGCATTGATCAGGAAGTAGGCTTCGATGTCGCTGAGGATGGCGAATCCGAAGTTCGACACGGTTTGGAACCCACCGAACTGAGGCACGGCCAAGTCGAAGCTCCCTTGACGGAAGGGGATGTCGAGGTCGGCCGTAAAGCCGGGGAACTGTGCCCCTTCCTCAAGACCCACGACCGCACTGGAGAATTCCCCTTCAGGAAGATCACCAGGAGCAAGCGTTCCACCCGCGGGATTGCGGTTTTCGATGTTCATGTCGAAGTCGATGCCGATCCGCTCGAAGAAGCTGTCGTTGAGGCGGATAAAGCGGACTTCGATCGTCACCTGCAGATCCTGCAGACGGCGGAGTTGCTCGAGCAGGTCGGCGATTTCTTCGTGGACCGCCTGAGTCTGGCTGATGACAAGGCTCAAGTTGCCGGGGAAGGGGCGAATTTCGGCCTCGCCACCCCCATTTTCGGCCCACGTGTCGCTGGCCACGGTCGAGATGATCAGATCGATCAGCGAGTCGAAGTCGGCACTCGCCGCACCTCCCATTCCACCGGGGCCTCCCCCGATCGGCATGCTCATCGGGCCACCACCCAATCCAGGGCCCGAATTGGGCATCCCAGGTTGAGCAAGGACCGTGTTGGGAGTCCGGCCCTGACCAGGCCGCTGGCCGTTGACCATGGCAATCGGCCCGGGGGCACCAAACGAACCGGTGCCATAGCCCATGGCGGCGTGGGCGTCGTTGATGAGCCCCGTCAGGCCGAGGCTGTTGTCGGGCACGAAGTTCGGGATTGGGATCACCAGATCGGCCACCGGATAGACAATCTGATAGGTTTCGGTGTCGCGAAGTTGCTCGCTGGTGATTTTGAGCACCTCGTCCTTCACCACATAGCTAAGGTGAAGCGGATCGAGGATCAGGTTGAGGGCACTCTTGAGCTGGATTTCGGTGCTCAGGTTCAGGGTGACTCGGGTGTCGCTCGAGTGTCCCTCCTGGCTCAGGCCACGGGGATCGATCACGATGTTGATCCCCGACATTTTCGACAGGTCGTCGATCACGGCCCCGAGCGGCTCATTCTGATACTTGATCAGCACAGGAGTCCGAAGTCGCTGTTCGATTTCCAGCTCGCGCGGGCTGCGGCGGCGATTCCGCTCGGCCGAGGGCTTGCGCTGGGCAACCATGTCGGGCCAATCCCGCGGATAGATGTGCTCGTGGCCATTGCTCACTTCGACCACGCTCGACTGCTCGATGTCGAGTTGGGCGTTCCAGATGCCTTGCTCCTTGGCTTCTGCGACAGAGGCCTGCATTTCGTGGCGTCGGATGAATTTCGAAGTCTGCCACACCTGTTGCACCACCGCATCATCGGGGGCCATTTCGTACAGGCGTTGGGCCACGACTTCCATCTCGGCGAACCGCCGCTCGTCGCGGAGCTGATTACACTGATTGACAAGTTCGGCGATTTTTTGCTGCATTTGGAGGCGGAGCTTCGAACGACGATCGATCTCGTCGAGAATCTGCCGATTCCGCTCGTCCATCTCCAGTTCGGCACGATGCTCCTTGATATACTGCTCTGTCTCGGCAATCGACCGGTCGATGCGTCCCACCAGCAGGCGACGATTCGCGTCGTCGAGTTGGCTCTTGCTAACTTCGGCGCGAATCTCCTCCAGCATCTTGAGGGCTTGCATCGGTTTCTTTTGCCGCAGTTGAGTCGACTCCGACTGAATGCGACCGACGTCGGCCGAAAGTTGTCGGGCGAGAAGCTGCTGGTTGCTGTTGTCGACGGCGGTCAGCAGGTTCCTGGCATCGGTTCCAGCCGTTGGTGGGAGCGTTTCGGGCTGCGATAAAAGTTCAAGGTGACCCGCCAGCCGCTGCCGCGAATTGGCATCGAGCTGGTCGGCCATGGCGTTGGCCTGACGGAAGAGTTCGAGCGCCCGAGCGCGATCTTGCGCTCGCAACGCCTGCTCACCCTCGGTGAGCAGTTCGGCAGCGCTGCCTCCCGCGGCGGGCAGCGGAGGAGTCGCTCCCTCGACGAGGCTCGAATTCTGTGCGTACCGGGGTGTGGGGGCGCGATGGACCGGGGCGGCCATCGGCTCGCCGGTGGCCGCATCGAGTGTCATGATTCCAGCCGGAGTCGCGTAGCGATCGGGAGTGCCATTGCCGGACGAAGTGGCCGCGGCGACCTGGTTATCCTGCATGCGAGCTTGCTGCAGGTCCCAGGCGACCTGCGAGGGACGGTCCTCGCCAGGGCTGAAAGCCGACTCCGGCAGATTGAGGTTGCTGGCTTCTGCCGCGAGTCGCGACGCCGTGTCGAGGTCCCCTTGCCGCATCGCATCGCGGGCAGCTTGCATCAATTGCAAGGCTTCCGACTTGGCATCACCAGTGGTATTCGCGGCGGCTGTCGAAGGATAGGCGCTGGGGACATTCCCCCCGGCCGATCCTGCCAGCGGCGCGTTGTCGATCGGCGGGAGTTCGCGCGGCGCCTCGAGAGCGAGCCCATCGTAGGGGGAGCCGGTACTCGAATAACTCGCCGGGCCAACCGAGGGGTCGATCAGGCGATTGGAGCTTGTGGAAGGAGGAGGAAGTGGAGCACCGGCACCTCCCTGCTCATTCCTGAGTCGCGTTTGGGTGCGGGTCAACTCACGCCGCAGAGTCGCCGGCGTGTCTCCCATGTGAATCAGCGGATAGCGGACGTTGGCCGCTTCGGCCTCTGTGATCAGTTTCTCGGCGGCGGCCACGTCCCCTTTTTCCAGGGCGGTCCGCGCCTTGGACAGCAGTCCATCGACATCCTGGCGCGTGAGTTGGCGGGCTGGCTGGCTTGCCTGGGCGCTCGCCTCGCTAGCGAGGAGGCAGGCCATTGAAATGCCGAGCGTTAGTGTGAGTATCCGGTTTATCCCTATCGCGTTCAACTCGACTCTCCTTGTTGCATGGGATCGCTTGGCAAGCGATGCCTCTTCCATACGCGTCCGTGCGTGCGGAACACTATCCGATTCCGGCAACTGTCGGAATACGGACCAAAACCTATTGTCCAAAGCAAAACATCATCTCGTCGCCGACCGGCAGCGATTGCACTGCTCGGAAGTTCGGCGATCCGGTTCGCTCTCTTTTCCTAGCCCGCTTGTCGAGGCCAGGGAGTGGTGACCCGCGGTGGGTCGTGATAAGTTCACTGAAAAGCTGCTGAGACAAGCGGGGGGAGTAATATCCGCCACTTGGACCGGGGTCAATGCCAATTAGGCACGGGAGCAGAAAAAAATTCGGTCGACGCTAGCGTCGACCAGACTCCGCGACTACACCCGCTCGAAGATCGTGGCAATTCCTTGTCCCACGCCAATGCACATCGTCGCGAGCCCCAGCGTTTTGTCGTGCCGCGCGAGGGCATGCAGCAGGGTGGTCGAGATCCGCGCCCCACTCGCCCCCAGCGGATGACCAATCGCCACCGATCCCCCATGGACATTCATTTTTTCGGGGTCGATGTCGAGCATTCGCTGACAAGCGATCGCCTGCGCGGCAAACGCCTCGTTGAGTTCCACCAGATCGATGTCGCCCAGCGAGAGCCCCGCGCGGGCGAGTGCCTTCTGCGTGGCGGGGACCGGGCCGGTCCCCATCACCGCGGGATCGACCCCCGCGACGGCGGTCGCCAAAATGCGGGCCATCGGTTTGAGACCAAGCGATTTCGCACGCTCCTCGCTCATCACCAGGAGCGCGGCCGCGCCGTCGTTGAGGGGGGAGCTGTTGCCGGCCGTCACGGTACCGATGACCGGCATGAAGGCTGGCTTTAGCGCGGCGAGCGCCTCGAGCGTGCTGTCGCTACGGACGGTTTGATCGCGGACGATCTCGACACGTTCGCCCAGCTCGTTACGACCCCACATCGGGATGATCTCGCTCGCGAAGGCTCCTGCATCGTGCGCAGCGCTCGCCTTCCGATGGCTTGCCAAGGCGAACTCGTCCTGCTCCTCGCGGCTGATTCCTTGCGACTGCGCGAGGAACTCGGCCGTCACTCCCATCAGCAGCGCCCCTTTGCTCGTATGTTCGAAGAGTCGCGGGTTGAGGTCGACCCCCAAGTCCATCGGCAAATGGTGCATGTGCTCGGTCCCGCCGACGATTTGAATGTCCTCGGCACCGGCATGAATCGCGTGGCTCGCCTGATTGATGGCCTGTAGACTACTGCCGCAGAGGCGATTGATCGTCGCCCCGCCAGTGGTCACCGGCAGACCCGCCATCAAGGCTACCGTGCGCCCCATGTTGAGGCCCTGCTCGCCATGCTGCTGGGTGTTGCCGATGACGACATCTTCCACTAGCGCTGGGTCGATCCCGGTCCGCTCGACGATTGCCCTCACCACGGCCACGGCGAGATCGTCCCCCCGGACGTCGCGATAGATCCCCACTTCGGGGTGCGAACGGCCAATGGGAGTTCGGCAGGCATCGATGATGACGGCGTGGGACATGGCGGTGACTATCGGAAGAAGGTCAACCCCGATTGGGGGTTTGTTTGAAGGGTTATTATCCGCGCGAAGGTTCGCCACTGTAGAATGGCTGATCCGCTGCGGCGTGCCTGCGGAGCATGGTGGTCGGCTCGTAACGTTTGCCCAAGGGCTGGAGCGACTCGAGCTTCGTGAGCAATGTGGCCGCTCCCACCGTGTCGGCCCAATGGAAGAGTCCGCCACGGAACGGAGGGAACCCGATGCCGAGGATCAATGCCAGGTCGACATCGCGGACGTCGTCGACGATCCCCTCCTCGATGGCCCGGGTTGCTTCGACCAGCATTGGCAGCAACAGTCGATCGGTCAGGTCCCCCGTCGGGGGAGTCGCGTCCTTTGGTAAAGAGGCCGCGATCAATTGCTCGACCGCGTCGCTCGGTTTTTTCTGCCAACGCCCCTTTTTGTCCTGCGTCCAGTCGTAAAAGCCCTGGCCATTCTTCTGGCCGAGTCGACCCGCCTCGACGAGTTTTTCTACCAGCGGGGTCTTCACGACGCGATCGGCAAAGGCCTGCTGCATTACCTTGCCGGCATGGAGGCAGACATCGAGCCCCACCACGTCGTGCAGTTCGAGCGGCCCCATCGGCAGGCCAAACGACTTGGCGGCCTTCTCGACATGCCGCATTTGGGCCCTTTCGCCCACCAATATCGCCGCCTCATTCATGTAGGGGAGGAGCAGGCGATTCACTAGGAAGCCGGGGCCATCGGCGACGACAATCGGCGTCTTGCCAAGCTGCCGTGCTGCCGCGGTGGCGACTGTGATCGTCTCGTCGCTCGACTCGGGGCCGCGGATGACTTCCACCAGCGGCATCTTGCGAACCGGGTTGAAAAAGTGAAGGCCGCAGATCCGCTCGGGATGCGACATCCCCTTGGCGAGTTGGGCGATGGGGATGGTCGACGTGTTGGTGCAGAGGATGGTGGCGGGGGTCGCGTGAGGTTCAATCTTGGCGAACAGATCTCGCTTGGCTTCTGCCAGTTCGATGATCGCTTCGACCACGAGATCGCATTGGGCGACATCGGTCGAGTCGGTGGTGATCTGAAGGTGAGGGGCCAGTTCAAGGACCTTGGCAAGGCTGGGGCCCTTGGTCTCGCGATCGAAGGCGGCCTCTTCGAGCACCTTCTTCTCCCCCGTGGCAAGGGCCTCGGCACGATTGTCTGTGAGGGTCACTTCGAGACCGCGCCGCAGGCTCACCGCGGCGATCCCGAGACCCATCGTTCCCGCGCCGACAACTCCAATCGATTTGATTGAGGTGGCTGCCTGCGAGTCGCTCTGTTTCTTGTTGCGATCCTGCAGGAAGAAAATGTTGAGGAGCGCGCGATTCACGGGCGATCCGAACAGCGGGGCAAATCGCTCGGCTTCCATTGCGAGGGCCGCATCGATGTCGACCTGCGAGGCTTCGAGCATCAGTTCCAGCGCGGCGAGTGGCGCAGGGTAGTTCCCTTCGGTCTTCTGGTTGATGACCGCCACCCCGGTCGCCCCGAGGAAGGCGAGTTCCGTCTCGCTCATGGCGATCGGTCGCGTCCACTCTTCGCGATCGCGGCGATATGCCCCGGAGGCATGTTCGGCACGCACCATCCGCTCGGCGGCGTCGAGCAGGAGGTCGGCCGTATTGACCAGGTCGTCGGCGATGCCGAGCTTGTAGGCTTCGTCGGCTCCCACCGATTCCCCCCCCGTGATGATCTCGACAGCGTTCGCCAGACCGATCATCCGCGGAGTGCGGGCAGTGCCCCCCCAGCCCGGGTAGAGCCCGAGCTTGACCTCGGGAAAGCCGAACTGCGTTTTTTCGTTCCGTGTGAGGATCCGCCGGTCGCACCACATGGCGAGCTCGGCACCTCCCCCGACACAGACCCCGTCGATGGTGGCGATCACCACCATCGGCAGGTTCGCAAGCCGCTGGAAGAGCTGCTGCCCGCGTCGGCTGACTTCGACGATCGCCTCGCGAGGTGCGTCGAGCGAGGCGGCGAACTCGGCCAGGTCGGCCCCGGCGATGAAGCTGCCGGTCTTGCCGGAGGTGATCACCAGCCCCTCGACATCGGTGCGCGAGGCGACTTCGGTGAGCCGTGCCTCGAACTCCTCGAGCATTTCGCGCGCGAGGAGGTTCACGCTCTTCTCGGCGTGGTGGAGTGTGAGGAGGGCGACCCCAGGTCGCGGGAAGTCGAGCGAAGTGTGCCGCATGCTGCTGGATTTCGTCATACCCGTGCGCCATCGCGGCCGGTGGGCCGCGAGCCTCCTTTCTGAGGTTTAAGCCTACCCCATTGGGGGGCGTGTGGCCAGCAACCCCGGGGCGATTGACAGGTCTTCCCGCGGCCAGGATGTTGGCGGTATGACGACACCTGAGACGACGACATCGAGGGGGGGAGGCTGGCCACTGGCGGGCTTGCTGGTGGTGGTGCTGGTCGTGGTGGTCGTCCTGAATCGCCCCAGGGGGAGCGACCTCCCTCGCGGTGTTGAAGGGACTGGACCACGGGTCAGGCTCTCCATCAGCCTCCCTGGCCGCCAGATCGACCCGCTGGAGCTGCGAGTCGACGAGGGGGCGACGCTGCTCGATGCGATGCATCTGGCCCGCCAGCGCGACCCGGCGTGGGATTTTGTCACGCAAGGGGACGGGGTCGACGCGTTTGTCGTCAAGCTCGCCGGGCAGACTAATGACGCGCAGGGAGGGATTTTCTGGACCTACGACCTCAACGGGGAGCTTGGCCAGGTGGGGATCGGGGCCTGCCAGCTTGCCGAGGGAGACGACATCTTGTGGAAGTTCGCCCCTTACGAGTAGGATTTGGGACTGTGAACGCTGGTGCGAACCCATCAACCACTCTGGATGAGACGATGCAGCGACGAGGCCTTAGCGACCTGGCGGTGTTTGTGATGATCGTGGCCATTGCCATTATCGGACGAAATGAGCGCGTCGACTGGAATTTCACGCCGATTGCCGCCGCGACGATCTTCGCCGGTTACTACTTTCGCCGGGCATGGATTGCGGCCATCGTGCCGATCGCCGCCTTGGCCGTGAGCGACCTGCGGGAACCTGGCCACGCCAACATGTGGGTGCTGCTCACGGTGTGGGGAACCTTTGCGGCCACGGCCATGCTCGGTCCTTGGCTCCGCCGTGCCGAAGGGCTCCGCCGTCAGCTTGGTCGAGGAACTCTTGCGGCGCTGATGCCGTCGGCCCTGTTCTTTCTGACGACGAACCTCGCCGTTTGGGCCACCGAGTACGCACCGACCCTGGCAAACCTCGGTTGGGTCTACCTACGTGGGATTCCCTTCTATGGCAAAATGGTCGCGGGGGATCTTTTCTACATGGGACTTTTCTTCGGCGCCTATGCCCTGACGACGTTGCGCGAGACGAGCCGCCAGCCGGTGGCCGCGCGGTAACACCTACGGCGCGTCGCCGCGCAGATGGCGATCGGCAAAGTCGAGGTACTGGTCCCAGTCGTACGGCGTGATGTCGTGCTCTCCCTCGCGGAGGTGGTAGCCAATGCGACCATGCATGGGTGTATTGATCTCAGGGAATTCGCGATTCGGCAGACCCTCGGTCCCCAGTAGGCGATAGACCGGATCGGCTCCGACGCAGGCCAGGAACTCGCCGCGCGGATCGGCCCACAGGTCCTTACTCGCACTGGCGACGTAGACCGGACGCGGGGCGATCAGCGCGATCAGCTCATGTTGGTCGACCGGCAGGTCGTTGACCCGCGGGCCGTAGGCTTTGTGGTTTTCGCAGAACCAGTGAGGAAACGCCTCGTTGATCCGTGCCACGGTTTCACCAAATTCGCGCCGTGCAAGCGCCGCTCCACCGCAGCCCGAGTTGTTGGAAACGACCATTGCAAACCGCTCGTCCTGGGCACCCGCCCAGAGGGACGTCTTGCCGAGCCGCGAGTGGCCGATCACCGCGACCCGCTTTGCATCGACACGGGGTTCGGTTTCCAGATAGTCGAGCACCCGGCTGAGTCCCCAGACCCAAGCACCGATGGAGGTCCAATTGTCGCCGCGCTGCTGAAGCTCGGGGAAGAGTGCGTGGACGCCATTCTTGAACCGGTCGTCGAAGTCGGGATCGATGTCGCCATAGTAAATGGTCGCCACACCGTAACCGCGCGCGACGATCGTTTCGACCGGCCATCGCGAGGCCTTCTCCCCGCGAGTCGACTCGTCGGCCGTTTGTGGCTTGTCGGACTGGCGGCGTTCCCAGACCTCCGCCAGTCGGATCGGCTCGGTGGCGTGGATCGTGTGGTTTCCCTGGAAGTTGCAACCAAGGAAGACGGGCACCGGGCGTTCGTTTGACGCTTCGCGCGGAAGATAGATGAGCACGTGGAACACCGGGCCCGTCTTCTCATCTCCAAAGCGAATCGCCACCTCGCGGCGAATGGCCTTCCCTCCGAGCGCCTCGGTCTCCTCGGCTTCGATCGCCACGCTCGTCGGCTCGAGACGTGGCGCCATCGAGCCGTAGACATGCTCCTCGAAGAGGGCGACGAGCTGAGGTCGTCGCAGTTCTCGCCACTCTTCGCGGGTGGTGATCGGCGTGCCGTCGGTGGCTTCGAGGACCCGGGGAAGCGTGTAGGAAGGGACCCGCGATTCGTCGTAATTGAAGCCAGGCCGCTGGGCATGGGCGCCATTCATGAGCGAGTGCTCCATAAGGATTACGCCCGCGGCAGACCCGATGACCACGATGCCCAGCCAACGTCTGTAGCCCGCAAAGGACCAACCCTTATGCTGTAACCTATTTGCCTCGGTGCGCATGATGCATTATCCTATGGGCGCTGGATCGAATAATGTTTCCGGGCGAGCCAGCCCTCAAGTCGCCCGCCAATCCCACCCGTTAGACTAACCGCTCTGGTCTCGGTGATCTAGCAATACTCAGTGCGGAGCCCCCTGAGCCATGCCTCAAAACGGTCTTAGCGGTCAGGTCGCCATCGTCACGGGAGCCTCCAGCGGCATTGGGGCGGGTGTGGCGGCCGATCTCCGGCAGGCCGGTATGAACCTGGTGCTCACGGCCCGACGGGCCGATCGGCTCGAGCGGCTGGCCAGTGAATTGGGAGGATGTGCCATTGTCGCGGGGGACATCGCCGATCCGGAACTGCCGCAGCGACTGATCGACGAGGCAGTGGCCCGGTTCGGCCGCTGCGACGTGGTGTTCAACGGGGCCGGGATCATGCACGCCGCCCCCTACACCGAGGCCGATATCGAACAGTTTTGCACAATGATTCGCGTCAACGTCGAGGCCGCCACCCGGATGGCCTACACGGCGCTCAAACATTTCCAGTCGACCGGCTCGGGGCATTTGATTAACGTCTCCAGCATTCTCGGCACGAAAGTCCGTCCCAACGCAGGTGTCTACGCAGGGACGAAGTACGCCATCGAGGCGATGTCGGAGGCCTTGCGAATGGAGGTCGCCAAGACCGACATCAAGGTCAGTGTGATCGAGCCCGGAGTGGTCGAGACGGAGTTGCAAGACCACTTCCCCATCCACCCCCGCGAGGTGTTGGGGATTACGTCGCCGCTGTTGCCGGCCGACATTGCCCGCTGTGTGCGATTTCTGCTCGAGCAGCCCTCGCACGTGCGGATCCCGGTGATGATGATCCTGCCGGGTGAGCAGGGGATGTAGCTTGGCGGAGT
>CAZYQQ010000061.1:3939-31923 GCA_964650265.1 uncultured Planctomycetaceae bacterium | reverse complement strand
ATTTCGAGAGGCGGCGGCGATTTACATTGTGCGAGGGCCAATCAGAATGGAGTCCATGAACTCCGCTCCCTCGCACTCGTCGCACTCGATTTCCCATCTGCCCGCCAAGGCCCCCCTCCTGATCGCCATCGGCCTCGGGCTGGTGATGCTGGGGCAATTCACCGAATTGGCCCCCATCCTGCTTGGCGTGGGGCTACTGATGCTCGGGACAACCATCGCCGTAGGAATGCGGGTGCAGGCACCCTTCACCACGGCGGCGGTCGCGGGCAATCTGCTCGTCTATCTCGCCCTCTATGCCCTGTTTTTGGGGGCGCTCACCCATCCCAGCCCGTGGCAGGGGACACCCGCTCCTCCCTGGCTACGGATGACCGATCTGGCAGCGAGTGCGGCCTGCATTGTGGCGAGCCTGCGGCATGGGCTGCGGCAGCTCGACGAACCCGCTTAGGCGCTGCGCTAATCGCTAGTTAGTCGAAAACCCCTTGTTTGGCGCGATTTTCGACTTTTTCCGCTTTCGTGCTTGGAATTGGGTGCCTGACCGGCTAAACTCCCAAAAACTGAACTAATGATCACATTTGTTTGAAGCGCAACTAGTGGGTTTGCTAAACCGGACCTTGAGGTGAGTACACCCCAGAGAACAAAAACCCCGGAACCATTGTGGTGCGACTTTCCAAGTCGCACGTAGCTCGGACGCGGACCGCCATTGGCAAGCGTCCTGGCACTTCAAGCGATTTGCAAAATCGCTCCACAATGTCCCCGTTCGCGGACCGTAACCAAATAAATCAACATTTCTCGGACGCGGAGCGGATCGTGGAGAGGGCGGTGTGATGGCGTGGCTATTGTTTCTCGACGAAAGCGGACACGACCACAAGCAGATGCCCTACGAGGTTCGGGGGGGCATCGCCCTGAAGGATGCGCAGCTTTGGCCATTCATCCTGGCGATGCAGCGACTAGAACTCGACTGTTTTGGTGGGCAACTGCATCAATACAAAAAGGAACTCAAGGGGAGTACCCTGCTTGACCGAAAGCGGTTCAAGTTTGCCGGGCAAGCTGCGGCGATGGCCCCTGAAACGCGCCGTAAGCATGCGCGAACGTTTCTCACCAAGGGGCTGGAGCGAAAGACGCCGACTAGGGACGATTTCACGGCCTATGGGCAGGCTTGCCTGGAGATGGCGCGGGGAACCTTTCAACTCCTGCGCGATCATAACGCAATCTTATTCGCCTCGGCGATTCCTCGTTCGGTGCGGAAAACAGACGACCCCTACATCGAGGACTACCTGCGCAAGGACCACGTCTTCGTCCAGGAGCGATACTTCTATTTCTTGGAAGGGCAACGTCAGCACGGACTATTCGTGATGGACGAAGTCGAGAAGACTGCCGATCGAAAGTTCGTTCGGCAACTCGAAGCCTATTTCACCAAAACAACAACAGGCCGCTACCGCACGGCTTGGATTGTCCCAGCGCCGTTCTTCGTGTCGTCTGAAATGACGTACCCGGTACAGGCAGCGGACCTGTGCATTTATTGTCTGAACTGGGGGTTCAGATTGCCTTCTCAGGGCATGAATGCACCGAAGCGGGATGAGATTGGCAGTGAATTTGGCCCATGGCTACACCAGTTGCAGTTCCATGGTGACGGCGAGCGAGACGGCAAAGTGTTCGACTGCTGGGGGATCGTGTACGTTCAGAATCCCTATGCTCGCGGGAGAACGTGAACCGACAAAGCGCATAAAAAAAGAGGCAATGCTTTTGGAACCACCCACGAGGAGCCGTTCCGCAGCCGAGCCTCCATTGGAAAGTATCGGTTCCCCCGCGGGGAAAGTCAAGCGGAAACGTGGGTTGATTTTTCAGTTCCATCCTCCAAATCCTCGGTTTCTCCGACTGCCCTTGCCCGCATCATGCCGTATCGTGCGAGGGCTGAACGGGTTCCGACAACTTGAATTTCGCCCCATAAGCTTTATCGCCTTCGATCGCTCCAGCGGTTATAATCGCGGGTTCTGAAGGGACTTTGCCGCACGCTTTTGGGGCTGGCACCTCCCGCGGGCACACATTTCTATTGGGGCATCGCATGTCAACTGAAGATTCCGCAGCACTCGACCGTCGAAACTTCATCGCCCTCACCGCGTCGGCCACGGCCGTGGCGCTCGCCGCTCCCAGCGTGGTGACCGCCAACAAATCGGCGAGCCGTCCGACCAGGGTTGGCGAGGGGGATCACCAGTACGAAGTCGTCCACGACTGGCCGCAGCTTCCCGAAAAATACCACTGGCAAACGACCCACAACGTGGCGGTCGACTCGGCGGGTAACGTCTACGTGATCCACGAAGGGAAAGAGAACCTCAAGGATCACCCCGCGATCTTTGTGTTCGATCCCGAGGGGAAGTTTGTCCGCGCGTTTGGCGAGCAATTCCAAGGGGGGGGGCACGGCCTGGAGGTCCGCAAGGAAGGGAACGAGGAGTTCCTTTACGTCTCGGCCTACAAAGCGCTTAAGACCTTTGCGAAGCTGACGCTCGAGGGAGAAACCGTGTGGCAGCGAATGGCCCCCATGGACTCCGGCGTCTACGCCGCCGGCGAGGAGACCGATCCCAAGGGGGATTGGGGGCGCGATCGCTTCATGCCGACCAACTTCGCCTTCCTCGACGATGGCGGGTTTCTGGTGGCCGATGGCTACGGGTCCTATACCATCCATCGTTACGATAAGGATGCCAACTGGCTCTCGTTCTTTGGCGCACCGGGCAAGGAGGATGGCCAGTTCGACACGCCCCATGGCATTTGGATCGACCGTCGCGGCGAAGAGCCGACCATCGTGGTGGCCGACCGCGCCAACCATCGCCTCCAGTGGTTCACGCTCGCAGGGAAACACCTGCGGACGCAGGATGGCTTCCTGCTGCCCGCCAACTGCGATGTTCATGACGAACTCTTGCTGGTCCCCGATCTCGAAGCCCGCCTCACCTTGCTCGACAAGGAGAACAAGGTCGTCGCGCAGCTTGGGGGGGACCCCGAGTGGCACGACGAGGTGATGGGCAAGAACCGCGCCATGCGGAGCCATCCCGATCAATGGGTCGATGGCAAGTTCGTCCACCCGCACGATGCCTGCTTCGACAACGACGGCAACATTCTCGTTGCCGAATGGGTCGCCACGGGGCGGATCAGCCGGCTGGCAAAAGTCAGTTGACCGATTTTCCCGTGTATGCGACCATCCCTCCCCTGATTAAGGCAGCCCCCGCGGGCTGCTCCTACCTTGAGTCTTAAGGAATGCTTGCCATGACACCGCTCGATCGCCGCCACTTCCTCGGAGCCGCCGCCACCGGGGCCGCCGCATTGTCGATGGGCTCCACCGCCAGTGCCCAAGCCGCCGGATCGAGCGCGATCCGTTGCGCCGTGATCGGCGTCAACGGGCGGGGCAAGGCCCACATCAGTTCGATCGAGAAATCAAAGGAAGCCCAGGTCACGCTGCTCTGCGATCCCGATGCCAACGTGCTGGCCAAGTGCGCCAAGGAGTTCGAGGACCGCTACGGCCGTAAGGTCGCGACCGAGACCGACCTGCGCCGGGTGTTCGATCGCAACGACATCGACGTTGCCAGCATCGCCACCCCCAACCATTGGCACGCCCTGGCCACCATCTGGGCCTGCCAGGCGGGCAAGGATGTCTACGTCGAAAAGCCTGGGTCGCATAATGTGTTCGAAGGACGCAAGATGATCGAGGCGGCCAATCGCTACAACCGCATTGTGCAACACGGCGTTCAACTCCGGTCGAATCCGGCGATTCGCGAGGGGGTCGAGCATATGCGCAACGGCCTGATCGGCGACGTCTACATGGCCCGGGCGCTGGTCTACCGCTGGCGTCCCTCGGTGGGGACTCAGCCCAATGGCCAAGCGCCCGAGAACCTCAACTGGGATCTATGGCAAGGTCCCGCCGAGGAGCGCGAGTTTTCGAAGCGCTACGTCCACTACAACTGGCATTGGCACTGGGATTACGGCAACGGCGACATCGGCAACCAGGGGGTCCACGAGACCGACATGGCCGCGTGGGGGCTCGACGTCGGCCTGCCGACCGAAGTGACCGCCATGGGGGGCAAGTTCCTGTGGGACGACGACAAGGAGACCCCCGAGCAGGTCAGTTCGCTGCTGAAGTTCGAGGGGAACAAGATGATGCAGGTCGAAGTCCGCCCCTGGTGTACCAACGAGGAGCAAGGGGTTGGCGTCGGCAACATCTTCTACGGATCGAAGGGCTACATGACGATCCACGGCTACAATGGCTACGAGACCTTCCTCGGCCAGAAGCGCGAGCCGGGCCCCAAGAAGTCGATGGGCGAGCCGCTCCAACTCCACTTCGACAACTTCTTCGCCGCGGTGCGGTCGCGCGACGCGAGCACGCTGCATGGCCCGGTCGAAACGGCCCACGTCAGCTCGGCGATTGCCCACTTGGGGAACATCGCCTTCCGCCTCGGCCGCCATTTGAAGTTCGATCCCCAAGCCGAAAAGTTCGTCGGCGACGCGGAAGCCGACCAAATGCTCACTCGCCCCTACCGCGCCCCCTACATCGTCCCCGAAGTGGTGTAACCCACCCGTAGGGTAGGCTTCCAGCCTGCCATGATCGCGACGCCAACAGTGGCAGGCTAGAAGCCTACCCTACGGTCAAGCCGACCCCACGTTTTATGATGACGTCGTCCGGCGACGGCGCTTACCTGCCGCTGGAGCACCCCACTCCTTGGTGAGCGTCTCGAACACTTCGGGAGACTCGTACCGCACGATGCTCTTCCCCTCGGGCATCGGCCCGATCAGCCCGCGGAACACCGGCATGCCGCGGAGGCCGAGGTCGGTGCTGCAATCGTCGATGCCGATCTGGGTGTGCATTTTGAGGACGGTCTCTTGATGACTGTAGTCCTTGGAGCGAATCTCTCCATTGGTGCCGCGCGTGACAATGCGGATCGTCCGGTCCATGAAAACCTCTCGGGCGGGGGGGCGGGGGGCGAAGGATGGGGGCTTAATGTCGTTATCGAGCCATTGGCCGCATCCCCTTCGCAACTTCTGGGGTGCGCCCCCTCGCGGGTTTGTTAGTGCCAACCGGCACATCCCGTGCGTGCTGGCGTTGTCGTCAGATCCCGTCCGGCAAAGCCGATCCGTGGGGCGGAATAAAGGGGTGATAGCGGTGGCACCCGGTCGGGCCCCGCCCTCCAGCAGCCCCGCAGGGGCGAACCGACCGCACTGTCACGGCGTCCTACGAAGTGCCCCTCCCCTCGCGGCACGCCCCAGGGCTCCGGCGGAGGTGGCGGAGTTGAGGTGCGGGGGGATGAGTGATAAACTTTTCCTACCCGGCACCCCAGGTGCGGGGTCGCCCCCGGAGGGTAAGCGAACTGGCTAGCGGCCTGACTCGAAATCAGGTGTCCCGTAAGGGATTGTGGGTTCGAATCCCATGCCCTCCGCTTTTGGTTCTAACTCTAGACCCCGCAACGCTGTGCGGGGTTTTCTTTTGCGTGGAGGTCAAGAATTCTTGCGCAAAACTTCGCGTGCTTTTGGCCCCAAATGTAGCCAGAGTGTAACCAAACTCTCTGTGACTGTGCCCGCGGACCCTGTGGATAAAGGCGGAAACGTTGGACGGCCCAAATCGAAACTGGGGAAACGTGTGCTCAAGCACCACAGACAGCGGAGTGACGTTCCAGAGTGGCTGCGTATTTCGCTGGCTCTTGCAGCGATTGGCCTACTTTTCGCTGCGTGCTCAGGTGTTCCCTTTTTTCTCGGCAGCAGCTTTGGTGTTTGGTTTGGACTTGGGGGCGCTGTCGTCGCGGTAGTGTGTTGGGTTTACTTGGTGCGGCCCATGCCTGGACTTGTGCAGGGCATCATTGCGGTGACAGGGCTGGCTGCGCTTGTAGGACTTCTGATCGTTTGGATCATTGGGGTGATACGATATGTGGCTGTCTAACCAGTGCGGTGCAGCGATCCCGGCGAGAGCGTCGCAGTTGCAATCCACGCGCCCCGTGGACCGGGTCGCTGAACTTGGGTCGTCACCCACGTAAGATCTCATGACTAACCGCGACTTTATCAATTGGGGACTTGCGATTGGCATTGACAAAAATGCGCTTGCGGCAATTGACCGCATTGCCTCGATTCCAATTGATGAGAAAACGGTTCGGACCGATTGCTTTTATTCGCCAGAGAGTATTGTTGATCTTTGGGAAACTAATGGATTGAACATCGATCCTGGCAGCCATGGATTTGTTATCGTTGGAGGTTGCGCCAACGGCGACCCAATCGCACTGAGCATTTCCCCGGTCGACATTGGATCGGTATGGTATATCGACCATGAAAGAATGCACGACGAAGACCTGAGGGAAATCGGAATCAAGGTGGCTACAGACGTTACGGAATTCTATGACACTTTGTGCGACGACTCTGGTTTCCCTTACGACTTCTCCAGTGCATCGAAAGGAACTCGTGGGTAACAACGCGGATGTAACTCAGGTCCGGTGGCACGGCCAGCTTACTACCATATCGATAGCCGGAACGAGGTGATCCTCACCGTTATGCCACATTCAATCGGCCAACCAAGACACACAGCATTTGCCTCCGGCTACTTAATCCCAATCTTTTGAAGGACTCTCGATGAACACCCACCTCTTGACTCTGCGTCACGTAGACATGACGTTTTTACTTGCTGCGAGAAATGCAGACACACAGCTTTCGTAACTGCGAAAAACCCTAGTTTGGCGCGATTTCCCACTTTCTCAAAACTTTCCGCTGGGAATTGTCCACCCCCTCCGGCAGACTTGGGGAGAAGTGAACGTATGACCACACAGTAGGTCCGTGGCCGCTGGCCCGGACCTTGCGCGCGTGGAGAGTTTGGACTCTCTTCAAGGTTCCATCCGGCAGATGGAACCTACTTGGTCTTTGGCAATTCATCCCCCCTCAAGTTGCCCGGGCAAACGAGCACGGGCTACGGTTGGGCGCGCACGGGCAAATGTGCCCATGCTACGTAATCCTGCCCAGGCTACGCAATCTTCAACTGCTAGCACTCCACTCCTCCAACGTCTTGACCCGCTCAGGCTAATCCTCTATTCCCCCAACCCATGCACGACCCTCGCTCCCAACTTGTGCGCGCACCCTTCGCCAGCCGTGGCATGTGGATCGGCGTGGGGTTGTTGGGACTGATGGCTCTGGGGTGCCGCAACGATGGGTCGCAGCAGGATGCCTATATTCGCGACCTGCGGATGCACGAGCAGCAGATCTACGAGCTGCAAGACTACATGACCGAGTACCAGGAACTCCTTCGCCAGCAACGCAAGGAGAACGCGAAACTTCGCGAGCAACTGGCGGCGCGAACCAATCAGGTGGAAGACACGCCCGACAACGGCGCGGGTCGCAGCCTGCTCGATGGACCGACTGGCATTCGGGGGCGAAGACCCGACCCGCTGAAAATGGAAGAGGACGATCTGGGGCTGCCGAGTGTCGACCCGGGTATTCCCTCGGTTGATCCGGGCGTTCCTTCGGTTGAACCGGGCGAGCCCGCGGGGGCGCTTGGGACTCCGTTCGAGGACGACCCGATCGTCCCCGTGCCGCGAACCTTAAGAGAAGCGGAAGGGGCCGAAGCACTACCACCAGGAACAAGTCGAACGGGACGCGGACAGCAGAATCGCATGGCGTCGTTTGTCGGCCCCGTGGCAGCGCTGGAGCCGGCTACCGCGGTCGCCCTTTACGCCGAACAGATCTCGCTCGAGCCGATCCCCGGCGCGAGCGACCGGGAGATTGGCCTGTTGGCGATTGTCGAGCCCCTCACCGAATCGGGCGCGGCGGGGGACTTTCGCGGCGAGGTCTCGCTGATGATCGTCGATCCGATCGCCCCCATGGATGGCGACTGGGAGATCGCTCGGTGGGACTACACGGCCGAGGAGGTGGAGCAGTTGTGGCGGACGACGTCGCGGCGGGTGCTCGACCTGCCGCTGGCTTCCCCCCCCGAGACACCGGTGGGGCGACCGTTGGAGTTATGGATCCAAATGCTGCCGGCCGATGGCCGCGAGCGAGTTCTCGCCCGGACGATGATCGAGCTCGGCCCACCCACGAGGTCGGCGAGTGGTGGACCATCGGCCCGCGAGACCTATGTTAGCAGCCGGTGGCAGGCGGCCGATCGCCCGTTCCCGGCCAAGGAGCGCGAGTCGACGGCGGAAGGAAGTTGGAAACCCTCGAAGCACGTTCCGGTGGCCCCGCTGCCGAAAGCCGCGTACGAACTGCCACCGCAGGCGACACAACCTCCCACGGGAGACACCCCCAGTTGGGCGCCCCGACGATAGGACAAAGCATCGCTCGCCGCTGACTACAGCTTGGCGATGCGGGCGAGCAGGTCGACGGTGCGGCAGCTATAGCCCCACTCGTTGTCGTACCAGCTTACGACCTTCAGCAGGCGGTCCCCCAGCATCTGGGTCCAAGGCCCGGCGAAGATCGAGCTGTGGGGGTCGCCGATGATGTCGCTCGAGACGAGCGGATCCTCGGTGTAGGCCAGGATGCCCTTGAGTGGCCCCTCGGCGGCGGCTTTCATCTTGGCGTTGACCTCCTCCTTGGTGGTCGCCTTTTCGAGGTTGACGGTCAGGTCGACCACCGACCCCGTGACGACCGGCACTCGCATGGAGATACCGGTCAGCTTTCCCTTGAGTTCCGGGATCACCAGACCAACAGCGCTGGCGGCACCGGTGGTGGTGGGGATGATGTTCATGGCCGCCGCGCGGGCACGGTAGGGATCCTTGTGGGGGAGGTCCTGCACGTTCTGGTCGTTAGTGTAGGCGTGGATGGTGGTCATCAGACCGTTCTGAATGCCGAAGGACTTATGAAGCACCTGGGCCACGGGGGCGAGGCAGTTGGTGGTGCAACTCGCGTTGGAGATGCACTTCAGGTCGGCGGTGATCTTGTCGTCGTTGACCCCCAGCACGCAGGTCAGGTCGGCCCCATCCTTGGCGGGAGCCGACAGGACCACCCGCTTGGCTCCGGCGTCGAGGTGGCTATCGTAGCCTGGCTTGCCATCCTTCTTGCGATCGGCGAAGACCCCGGTCGATTCGACCACCACGTCGACTCCCAACTCTCCCCAGGGGCACTCGGCCGGATTGCGAACAGCGGTCGCCTTGATCTTCTTGCCGTTGACGATCAGGTTCTCGTTGTCGTGCGACACGGTGCCGGGGAAGCGGCGATGAGTGCTGTCGTACTTGAGCAGGGTGGCGAGCATCTGGTTGTCGGTCAGGTCGTTGATGGCGACGACCTCGAATTCGTCGGCCCGCTCCACCAGTCCGCGGAAAGTCAAACGTCCGATGCGTCCAAAGCCATTGATGGCAACTCGAAGGGCCATAGCAATCAATCTCCTGCGAATATGGGGGGCGAGGGAATCTCGCACCGGGGGCCTCGCGGCACTGTCTACCGAACCGAATACGTCCAAGATTATAATGATGGTCAAATGGGCCCAAAAGGGGCCCGCTCCCGCCGCAGCCCCACCCGCGACATCATGCAAATCCCCCATTGGAAGCTTCCCCCCGGGGTGTCGCATGGGACGTGGGAGTATCTCCATCGCGCCAGCATCGCCGACGACTACGACGACTATTTCGCCCACAACTCCCTCTTCGAGTTCGACCAGCGGCTACTCGCCGAGGAGTTCCAGCCGCCGGGCCTGGTGGCCGACCTGGGCTGCGGCACCGGCCGGGCCTTGGTCCCCCTCTGTCGCGAGGGGCATAGCGGATTGGCGATCGACCTGTCGGCCCACATGCTCCGCATTGTCCGTGAAAAGGCCGAAGCCGAGGACCTCGATATCGAATGCCTCGAGTCGAACCTGGTCGACATCTCTCCCGACCTCGTCGCCAGCGACACGGTCGACTACGCGATGTGCATGTTCAGCACGCTGGGAATGATTAAGGGGCACGCCAACCGGCTCGCCGCCCTCCGCGCTGCCTACCGCATCTTGCGACCGGGGGGCAAGCTGGTGGTCCACGTCCACAACTTCTGGTTCAATCTGCGCGACCCCGGTGGGCCTTGGTGGGTGTTGCGGAGTCTGGTGACCGGCCCTTTCCGCCGCGAAATGGACGTGGGCGATAAGTTCTTCCCCTATCGCGGCGTCCCCGACATGTTCCTCCATGTCTTCCGGCCGGGGGAACTGCGGCGGCTTGTGCGGCGTCCCGGGTTTCGCATCCTGAGGTGGATTCCACTGGAGGTGACGAGGCGCCATCCCCTCCCCCACCCCTGGCTGCTCGGCGGACTGAGGGCGAATGGATGGATCGTGGTGCTGGAAAAACCGGCAGATCCCGCCGACGCCGAGCCGCTGGCCTATCCTGCTTCCAGATCGCCCGAGGCCCCCTGAAATCTCCCCGAACCCGGCTTGAAAGCGGTGGCGAAAAAGTGAGAATGAGGGATTCTCCCAGCGGCTGAATAAGGGACCGCGCTCGCCTTATTGGCCAGAAGCGTCCCCATTGGCGTGCGTCTCCCCGTCCCCAGGTCGCGGAGATTCCCCCAGAGAATTGGCGGGAACGTTCACGCGGGAGGCCTCAAAATCCAACTTGCTGGGCACAATTTGCTGGCCATCGGAACCGGCTGCCAGCAGCACAGACAGTCAATCAGGACACGCGGATGAAAACCGAAACCCTCACCGTCGAAAAACGTTCCGACAGCGGCAAGCTCGCCACGCGCCGCCTGCGCCGCGAAGGACGGCTCCCGGCCATCATCTATGGGCACAATGAGCCGTCAGTCAGCCTGTCGGTCTGTGCCGACCAGTTTAGTGCGACTCTCCGCCATGGTGCCAAAGTGGTCCAACTGGCGGGCGACCTGCAGGAGCAGGCGCTGTTGCACGACATCCAGTGGGACACCTTCGGCCGCGAAGTGCTGCACATCGACTTCCTGCGAGTTTCCAAGGGAGAACGCGTCAAGGTCGAGATCGAAGTCGTCGGCCGCGGCGATGCCCCTGGCGAACACGAAGGGGGAGTTATCACCTGGTCGCACCATGTGGTCGAAATCGAAGTCACTCCGGCCGACATCCCCGAGCGGCTCCATCTCGACATGACCAAGTTGCAGTTGAGCGGGTCCCTTTCCGCTGCCGACATCTTCGATCTCCCCCCGGGAGCCACGCTGGTGACTCCGCAAGATCAGGTGCTGGTAAGCTGTTCGCGGGCTGCTGCCGACGAGGAAGACCTCGCGCCAGGGGCAACTGGCGCCGAGCCCGAAGTCATCAAGAAAGGCAAGGACGACTCGGACGAAGGAGGAGAATAGCCCCCTTGTTGCCGGCCCCACGACCCCCCTACGAGGGCCCCCCTCATGAAGATCGTGGTTGGACTCGGCAATCCGGGGAAAAAATACGAAGGGACGCGGCACAACGTAGGTTTTGAGGTCCTCGCCGAGCTGGCCCACCGCTGGCAAGCGGCTGCTCCCCGCAGCAAATACCAGTCGCTGGTAAGCGAGGCGACCTGCGAGGACGAAAAAGTCCTGCTAGTCGCCCCCCAGACCTATATGAATTTGAGTGGCGTGGCCGTGAAATCGGCCACCGATTTTTGTAAACTGAACCCCGAACACTTGCTGATCGTTTGCGACGATTTCAATCTGCCCCTGGGCAAATTGCGAATCCGAACAGAGGGATCGGCAGGTGGCCAGAACGGTCTCGACAACATCCTGCAACAGATGGGAACCCAACAGGTTCCTCGGTTGCGGGTCGGAGTCGGACCTGTGCCCGAACGCTGGGAAGCCCGAGATTTTGTCCTTGGGCGATTCCAGGGGGGAGAGCGGGAGCTGGTTGACGAAGTCGTGCGTCGGGCGGCCGATGCAGTCGAATGCTGGATCCAAAGCGGCATCGCCACGGCGATGAACCGCTATAACTAATACCCCACAAGCTCGTCATCCTTTCCGGGTGGCCACCTTACCCCCCAAAAGGCCCTCAATCGGCCCAGATTCACCGGAGACTCAAAATTGCAAACCCAAGTCTATGAAGGCATGTTCATCTTCGACTCGAACAAGTACGCCCGCGACCAGGCAGGTCTGCCGGCGGAAGTCGAGAAGATGATCACCGACGCCGAGGGTGAGGTGCTGGTGAGCCGCTTGTGGGAAGAGCGCCGGCTGGCCTACCCCATCAAGGGGCAGCGGAAGGGAACCTACTGGCTGATCTACTTCCGCTCTCCGACTGGCGTCATCGTGGGACTCAACCGCAAATGCGAGTTGTCCGACAACATCCTGCGCCACTTGGTCCTCAAGATTCATCCCCAATTGGTCGAGCCGATCCTGGCCCATGCCGCCGGCCATACGACCGTCGACGGCGACGAAGGAGAAGGGGACGTGGGCCAAGTGGAGGATGGTGCCCCGGAAGCCGTTGAGGAAGAGGTCGGGGCCGGCGCCGAATCGTAAGTTTTTTTTTGGAGAGCACCTATTGCGGGCCCCGCGGCGAGCCGTTAGCTTATAGGGAACGTTCGTATACCACCCCATTTCACGGCCTTATCCATCTTGCCCCTTTTTGCGAGGACTCTCCATGGCCAGCTACAACCGCGTCATCCTGGTGGGCAACCTGACCCGCGATCCCGAACTTCGTTATATCCCTAGCGGGACGGCGGTCACCACGATCGGACTGGCGGTGAACGACCGGGTGAAGAGAAACGACCAGTGGGTCGACGAAACGACGTTTGTCGACATCACCCTCTGGAGTCGCACGGCCGAGATTGCCAACGAGTATCTCAGCAAAGGCTCTTCGGTGCTGATCGAAGGTCGCCTGAAACTCGACATGTGGGAGAAGGATGGCCAGAAATTCAGCAAGCTGAAGGTGATTGGCGAAAAGATGCAAATGCTCGGCAGCCGTGGTGGCGGAGGTGGTGGTGGCGGAGGAGGACAGCGGCCCTCGACTCAGTCGAACCAATCGAGCGGCTACGACGATGATTATAGTGGCGGCGGCGGCGGAGACGACTACTCCTCGGCCCCATCGATGCCCCCCGAAAGCGAGATCCCGTTTTAGTAGAGCCAATCCCTAAGCTCGCCGCTGGCGGTGCAAAAGAATATAACCCGGCTTCCGCTCCCTCGGACGCGTGGCCCCTGACAATCGACTAGAACCACCGCATTCCCTGGTGACCCATTATGCAAACTCGAGTCATTCGCAAACGTCCCGGTGCCAAGCGTCTTCCCCAAGGCCCCCATGGGGGCGTGCAGCTCCTCTTGATCCAGTCGGTCCCCGACCTTGGCAAGCAAGGGGAACTCGTCGAGGTCAAGAAGGGCTATGCGCTGAACTACCTGATCCCCCAAGGTCTGGCGACCATTGCCACCGACCACCACAAGCGGATGGTCGACAAGCACAAGGCCAAGCTCCAGCAGATCGAGCTGGCCCGGCAAGCCGAGCTTCGCAGCTACGCGGCGGAGATCGCCAAGCAGAGCATCACCATCGAAGCGAATGCCACCGAAGATGGCCATCTCTACGGCAGTGTCGGTGCCAACGACATCGTCGCCGCGCTCAAGAAGAACGACATCAATCTGCACGCCGATCAGATTCGGCTTGAAGGGGTGCTCAAGGAACTCGGACTCTACACCGTCAAGATTCGCCTCTCCTCGGAAGTCGAAGGCGAAGTCAAGGTGTGGGTCGTGCCGAGCGTGTCGGGCGACGATTGATCGACGCACTTGTGCAGCGCGGGGAGCGATTGACTTTCAGCGCGCTCGACTAGCAAATGTCGATCCCTGCCAGGCGGGGGGATTGGCGCCATGCGCCAGAAGAGGATGATGACCCTCCCCCTCACGGTGGGTCGTCATACGGTCGTGGCAACCCAGGGACGCGGGCCGCAAAAAAGGAGTGTGCGCAATGGCGACAGTTCGTGAACACCCCAGCGGGGGCGACTTCAAGAAGCGTGGGCCGCGCGAAGGGGCCGAAAAGCTGCTCACCCGCCAATTGCCGCAGGCGATCGATGCCGAACAGGGGGTCCTCGGGAGCCTGCTGCTGCTCCCCGAGAAGTTCGACGAAGTGGCGCTGATTCTCCGCGCCGACGACTTCTACGACGAGCGCCATCAACGCTTGTTTCAGCACCTTGTCGAGATGCACGACATGGGTCGCCAGATCGACCCCATGCTGCTTTTGCAGAAGCTGCGCGATGCGGGCGACTACGAACTGGTTGGTGGGGCAGCCTATATCGCCGAACTCGGCGAGTCGGTCCCCACGGCGGCACACGCCGAGTATTACGCCAACATCGTTCGCGAGAAATCGATCCTTCGCTCGCTGATCCATGCCAGCACCGACATCATCGGCGACGCCCACGATCCCACGCTCGAACCCCGCTCGGTGCTGAGCCGCGCGGAAGAACGGGTCTTCTCGATCCTCGAATCGAAGGGGCAAGGGAATGTCCAAACGATTCGCGAAGTGCTTCAGGAAGCACTCACCCGGATCGATGCCCGCATGAATGACGACTTCGCCCACGGCGGAGTCGAAACGGGATTCGACGACTTCGACGAAATGACCGGGGGTCTCCATCCCTCGGAACTCGTTATCCTTGCCGCTCGGCCGAGTATGGGAAAAACGGCGCTCGCGCTCAACATGGTCGAGCACGTCGCGGTCAATTGCAAACAGCCGACGCTCTTTGTCAGCCTCGAAATGTCGGCCCTCGAATTGGGGGATCGACTGCTCTGCTCGCGCGCCAAGGTCAACGGCCATCGGCTTCGCAACGGGCACATCAGCAAGGAAGAAAGCAAGCTGCTGATTCGCACCGCCAACGAAGTCAGCACGGCCCCCTTGTTTGTCGACGACTCGCCGAGCCGCACGATGACCGAAATCGCCGCCGCCGCTCGGCGGATCAAGCGGCGGCATGGACTGTCGCTGGTGGTGATCGACTACCTGCAACTCATCGATCCCGACAACCCGAAAGACCCGCGGCAAGAACAGGTTTCGAAGATCGCCCGGCGGCTCAAGGGCTTGGCGCGCGAAGTGAGTGTGCCGGTGCTCTGCCTCGCGCAGCTTAATCGCCAGGTCGAAGCAACCCGCGACAACAAACCCGCTCTGAGCCACCTGCGCGAGTCGGGAGCCATCGAACAGGACGCCGACGTCGTGATGTTCGTCCATCGCGAGGAATACTATCAGACGAACGAGGAAGATCGGGAGCGATGCCGGGGTGAAGCCGAGATTTTGATCCGCAAGCAGCGGAATGGCCCCACGGGAGACGTGAAGCTCACCTGGCTCCACGACTTCACCCGCTTCACGAATGCGGCGCCCCAGCCGCATGAGGAGTTCTCGAGCTACAGCTACGACAATCAAGGCGAGTATTGAGCCCGTCGCGGCCACGCAACAGATGCCCCTCTGCTAGCAAACGGCTTGCACTGGCCGCGAATCTGTCTTGTCCCCCCCTGGTGATTTCTGTATCCCTACCCAGCCCATCGGACGGCCAGCCCTGCGCGGTCGCGCCTATCCCTGGGTCGACTGGGTGACGGACACCCCGCGGACTCTTCGACATCAAGAGCGTTATTGCATGGCCCGACCGCAGACTCCTCCCGACTTTGCCCGCCGAGAGGTCATCCCACGGGGCGATGGCCTCCGTTGGTGGCTGCTAAGCCTGATGACGCTGCTCGTGTTCCAGCCGGCCAGCAGTTTCGCGCAGCCCGGGGGGCGCGGTGGCGATGCCTTGGGCGCGATTTTTGGCAGGGACGAGGAAGAGATTCCCCGTGGTTCGGGCCCCTCCCTTTCAGCTTCCGACGAGCTGGTCGCCGACATCCGCATCGAGGGGACTCGGGCGATCCCCCAAACCCGTGTGCTTTCGCAACTCAGCACGCGGATCGGGCGGCCTTTCGACGAGCAACTCGTCCGGAAGGATGTGCGTAAGCTGGTCGACTTGCCATGGTTCGTCGACGTGCAGACTTACACCGATCGGACTCCCGAAGGGCTGGTCGTCGTGTTCAAAGTGGTCGAACGCCCCACGATTCGCTACGTCGAGTATTGGGGTAACAACAGCATTCGCGATAAGAAGCTCGCCAAGGAGACCGGCCTTACGGTCGGTGGCACGCTCGACCCCTTTTCGGTGAATGAAGGACGCAACCGCATCGAGCAGGTTTATCGCGATAATGGTTTCACTCGCGTCCAGGTGACCGTCGTCGAGGGGGCCAAGGCGGGCGACAAGGGGGTGGTCTACTCCATCAACGAAGGAACCCAGAAAAAGATCTGGGGCGTCGAATTCGAAGGCAACCAGTTTGCCAGCGACGGTCAGCTCAAGACCCGAGTTAAGGCGAAGCCCGGTTTCGGTAAGTTCCTGTTCGGCGGCTACCTCGATCGCGATCAACTCGACGCCGACAAACAGTTGCTCACCGACTACTATCGCTCGTTCGGGTATTTTCAAGCCAAGGCCGATCCGATTCTCGAATGGGGCGCGTCCGACAAATGGGTCACGATCCGGTGGATCATTTATGAAGGGCCCCAATCGCAAGTCCGCAATGTCTCCATCATGGGCAATCAGCTCTTTGCCACCGAAGATCTGGTAACCCGACTCAAACTCCCGGGTGGGCAGCAGTTCGAACGAACCAAGGTCCAAGGGGATGTCGAGTGGCTCAAGCAACTCTACGGGAGCCGCGGCTATGTCTTCACCGACGTCCAGGCCGACGTCCGGTTTTTGGAAGAGCCTGGTCAGGTTGACCTGGTCTACACCATCGAGGAAGGAAAACGATTCCGGGTTGGGCGCGTCGTCGTCCATATCGGAGGGGAGAATCCTCACACTCGAATCCAAACGGCCCTCAACCGGCTGTCGATCCGGCCGGGGGAGATCGCCGACATTCGCGAGTTCCGTGCGAGCGAACGCCGCTTGATGCAGAGCGCGCTGTTCCACAACGAACCGATGCGCAACATCTATCCGAAAATCAGCTTCCGCATTCCCGATCCGGAAAAAGAGGTCTACCAGGCGGAGGAAAGGTCGAGCGTCCGTGGGCAAAGCCCCGATCCTCCGTTGTGGGGGGAAACCCCGCTACGGACCTTCGTGATCGACAACTCGACTCCCGTCGAGCCAGGTATTCCCACGGTCGACATGGAAGTGACGATCGACGAGCTGGGCCAGGTCGAGGTGACGTCCACCGATGCCCCCGCGCCAGTGGAGCATGTCGTCCGCCGCGAACCGATTCCCATCCACACCCCAGAGGTCGACTCCCCCTACGCTGACCTGCGGTTCGATCAACCGGCTCGCTCTCCCTATCACACCACCGGCGGTGAATCCACTGCCCGAGGTCAATCGCCACAGCCCGAGGTCCGTTGGACCTCGGTCGACCCGGCTCAACCTCAGCCGGTCGCTCCCGGAGTGGCTCAGAGTGGGGTCGCGCCGGCCCAGTTCGCCCCTCCCAGCTTACAGCCGCAGTATGGGGGGTACGCTGTCCAACCGACCAGCCCCACGGCCACGTCGGCCCCTTCCGCGGGAGTGCAGCCAACCCAGTACATCCAGCAGTTGCCCCCCCCGGCGCTCCCCAGCAACACAGCGATTACCCCGTATCCCATGCCTGATGCCTTCGCGCCAGGCGCGCCGACAGGAATGCCGGTACCCTTTCAGGACAACTGGGTCGATATCGACGTCCATCTTCAGGAAACGCAAACCGGCCGGTTCGTCATGGGGGTCGGGGTCAACTCCGACGCGGGTGTGGTCGGGCAGATTCTGCTCGACGAAAAGAACTTCGACTGGCGCCGGCCTCCTGGAAGTTGGCAGGATGTATGGGATGGCACCGCGTGGCGCGGTGGCGGGCAGCGGTTCCGCCTCGAAGCGGCCCCCGGGTCGCAGGTGCAGCGCTACCTGGTTTCGTTCCAGGAACCCTATTTCCTCGATACTCCGGTCAGCCTGACCCTCAGCGGCTCCTATTATGATCGCCGGTTCGAGGACTGGGACGAGCGTCGCCTCGGCGGCCGGGTTGGGGTCGGCTATCAATGGACGCAGAGCGACGTCTCCACCAACCTCTCCTATCGGGGTGAAGAGGTGAAAATCACTCGCCCATCGAACCCCCTCGAGCCGCAGCTCGACGAAGTCCTTGGCTCGAACATGCTGCACGGTTTCCGGCTGGCGGTGGTCAACAACACCCGCGATAGTGATTTCCTTCCCACCCAGGGACACTACTTCGAGATCTATGGCGAGCAAGTGGTGGGTACGTTCGACTACCCGCGCGGAGGCTTCGACCTGCGGAAGTATTTCCTGATGCACGAGCGTGGCGACCACACCGGCCGCCATGTGCTGAGTCTGACAACACAGGTCAACATCACCGGCAACGACACTCCCATCTACGAACACTTCTTCGCGGGTGGTTTCTCGACGATGCGCGGCTTCGACTTCCGCGGCGCTTCGCCCGTGGCGGCGACGGGGGTCACCGTCGGTGGCGAGTTCCAATGGCTCAACTCGGCCGAGTACATGTTCCCGCTCACCGCCGACGACATGCTCCACGGCGTCGTCTTCTGCGACTTTGGAACCACCGAGCCCGACATCTCGGTCGACAGCTTCCGCGTCGCCCCGGGTGTCGGCATGCGGATCACGATCCCCGCCATGGGCCCAGCCCCCATCGCGCTCGACTTCGCCTGGCCAGTGGTCCGCGAGGATACCGACGACCTGCAAGTCTTCAGCTTCAACATCGGCTTCCTGCGCTAACCGTCACACTAGCACGGAGGCCTCTCGAAGCAGCCCGGGCTCGTTTGCCCGGGCAATTCGAGGGATTTTATTGCCAAGGATCAAGCAGGTCCCATCTACCTCGCCCACCCAGTCCCCAGCGGGCTGGCCCCATCGTATACTGAAGGGGCGATCTTACTCCCCCTCACGTCGTCCCTCCGGAGACTTTCCCATGCGACTCCCCTTTGCCCTGGCCGTTGCCACGCTTTCGTTGGCCATCGCTCTTCCTGCCATCGCTGAGGAGAAGACAGCCGACGCACCCAAAACCGAAGCCACCAAGGAGAAGAAGGTGAAGGACAAAGAAAAGTTGCCCGCCGCGCTCGACTTCACGATGAAGACCCTCGACGGCAAAAAGGTCAACCTCGCCGAGAAGTACCAAGGCCGGGTGGTGCTCTTTGTGAACGTCGCCAGCAAGTGTGGCTACACAAAGCAGTACGAGGGACTGCAAGGACTGCACGAGAAGTACGCCGACAAGGGCCTCGCCGTGGTCGGCGTCCCCAGCAACCAGTTCGGCGGCCAGGAGCCGGGCACGGCCGAGGAGATCGCCGAGTTCTGTGAGTCGAAGTACGGCGTTGAGTTCGACATGCTCGACAAGGTGAACGTCAAGGCGAGCGAAAAGGACCAGGCCCCCCTCTACAAATACCTCACCAGCGAGAAGACCAACCCCAAGCATGGGGGCGACATCAAGTGGAACTTCGAGAAGTTCCTGATCGACGCCGAGGGGAACGTCATCGGCCACTACGGTTCGAAAGTAACACCCGAATCGGAAGAGATGACCGCAGCGATCGAGAAGGCGCTGGAGGGGGTGAAGGCGGAGACGCTGGAGAAGTTGAAGAAGTCGGAAGAAAAGGAGGAGGCGTAGAGCGCTTCGGGCCCCAAATTCTGCTGTTTGAGGCCGAATTTGTCACCCGGATGCGGATGAGGTAGAATTGCATTATGTCGAACTCTATCGAAATCTCGGGAGCCTTTTTTCAGGATACGCTTGCTTGGAGCGATCCGTTGGGACGTTCCGTCGGGTGCCAGGTGGAACTGTGGGCGAAGCTGGGCAAGGCCGTCGAGCCCTACCTGGAAGTCCGGACGGATCTAGCACCAGAAGAGTTCGTCCCGCTGCCCCAGTTGCTGGGGACTGTCAACGCACCTGAAGGGATGCAGCGTCTCCAGGAGGTGTTGGCCAAGCGCCCCTTCCCCCATTACGAACCCGTTCCCGGATCCCGCCATCTCCTGGTACGAATCGAAGAAGACGGCACGCGTACAACCGGGCGATTCGTCGACGGTCAATTCCTCGCGCAGACAGGCTCTGATAGTTGAACGTAGATATGTTCAGCGAACGTATCTGGGCCAAGCTGGCCGAGCGCCCGCTGGTCGTCGCGATCACTGGCCCCAACGGTGCCGGCAAGTCAACATTCTTCGACGCGCACATCGCAGCTTCAGGTTTGCCACTTATCAACGCCGATGTCATCGCGGCCAGATTGCAGATCTCGGCTTACGATGCGGCCGGTGTGGCGGCCCAGATGCGTGCAAGTCGGGTGGATGCGATGGTGAGCTTCGCGTTTGAAACAGTCTTTTCTGATCCGGTTCAGGAGAAACTGAGATTTCTGCAGGACTGCGCCAGCAAGGGCTACCGGACTGCCCTCGTCTATATCGGCGTGGAGTCGGCTACACAGTCGGCGGATCGAGTTGCCTTGCGTGTCTCGCAACAAGGGCATGACGTACCTCGTGATAAGCTGATGGCACGATATGACCGTACACTCGAAAATCTCAGACACTCGCTTAAGCAGCTCCCGTTCGTCGCCGTCTATGATAACGGCGACCTGAATCGGCCCTATCAACCTGTCGCCATTTGGGAAAACAGCACAAAGATTGAAGAAGCTGGCTCTCTTCCAGCTTGGTATCAAAGAATCGTGGAATCGCTATAATAAGCTGCTGGCCATCACCACCAATACCGCACCCCCAACAGCATCGTCGTAAACTCCTCGTCGCGAATATCGAGGTACTCCACTCCCGTGTAGAGTTCGAAGTCACGAAGCTGTATGCCCACGGTCGATCGCAGCCGCAAGAGCGTCTCGCTGGCGAGCGTTCCCCAGTCGAGTTCCGACGACCAGACGACCGGGCGGATCGGGAAGTAGTCGATGCCGTAGGTGAAGTTGAATCCCGCCTCGCCCCCCGAGTCGGCGAGCCAGTTGACCCCGACCCCCGCGCGCCAGATGGCCTGCGGATGTTCGACGAACCGCACCACCAGATTCACGTCCCCCACGGTAAAGTCGTCGGTCCCGCCACTGCCGTCGCGCTCGAAGTAGCTCGTCCAGCCGC
Source organism: uncultured Planctomycetaceae bacterium (assembly GCA_964650265.1). Classification (GTDB taxonomy): domain Bacteria; phylum Planctomycetota; class Planctomycetia; order Pirellulales; family Lacipirellulaceae; genus CAZYQQ01. The sequence continues at coordinate 11,044 of CAZYQQ010000061.1, read as the reverse complement.
TATCGAACGTGAGCCGGTAGAGTGGGAAGTCGATCGCCAACTTCCCCCCGACCGTGTTGACATCGTCGAAGTCGAGGCCATACTCGACCCCGGCCCGCAGACTGAACGCCTGGTTGCTCGACCGCTCGTCGAACCCGTCCGACATGAACCCCTCGTAGCCATTCTCGTAGGGGTACTCGCTAAAGGCCTTCACGCCATTCTTCCCCTCGTCGATCGCCGAGTAGGGGACCCACACCGGCGCCGCGAACGTCACCCCCGCCACCACACCCGCGGCGGCGAGGAGCCAGAGGTCGCTGTTATCGTCGTCCCAGTCGTCGTGATACCGGGTCGCATGGAGAACCGGCTCCAACGGCTCCCGCGCAAGCCCCACCGTCGCCATCGCCACAACGAGCGACGCCACGAGAACAACCAGGACAGGGGAGGGGAGACGCAACACCGGCGAAGCCTCGCGCGACAGGATGAGAAGGAGGGCCGGCGGGGAGGTTAGCAGTGGAGTGCGGGTTGGGGCAAGGTCAGGACGAGGGTGCAAGCATTGAGCAAACTGCAACCATCCCAGCTACCACCTTGATTCGTCCTTCAAAATTTGACAGCAGGCTCGAATCTTTGCGGCAAATCCATCATCCACACCATACTCGCTCATTTTCTTAATCGCCCAATGAAACACTGGGACCACATTACCGCTGGGCAAATGAACCAACGAGGACTCCCAATAGGGCCAACTATAGACCCATTCGAGATCGGGACCCTCCTGGCGTAGCACCTCTCCCAGGACCGCACCCCACTGACAGCAGGTGACGAGATAGGCATTGCTGAAGTCGTCAGGACTTGACTCTTCAATTAATGAAGTGATTCGTTGGCGGTCAAAGTACTCGTCCACCTTGCGTACCCACTCGATCGTCACCGGCGGAGCCACATCTAAATAGGTAGGCCAATCTCCAATAGCTGACTCGATCATCCGTTCGACCATTTGGGCAGCTTCGGCTCGCCCTTCCGCAACTAGCGGACTAAGGTCCGCCGCCGCTCTACCACGTGTCTTGATCGTGTACATATCGGGGCGGGTCGCTTCAAAGCCCCTGAGGTCGCGCCACGCTTGCGTATACCACGGGTCGAAATAACGTAAAAATAGTTCATCACAGTCGGGAAGCACGCGTACCTCCTGTTCAAATCAATTCGTGTTCTTATTCATGTCTCGCGATAAATCACCGCGACAGGTCCATCACTTGCACAATGGCCCTCGTGAGCGGAACAAACGCGAGGAGGGCCGTAACCGACGCGATCAAAAACGCCTTGCCGCGATTTATACGAGCCAGCGGCGCCAAAAGAGTCACGACGACGACCGTGCCAGCAGGCTCCAAAACGCGATCTAGATCGGGGCGACATCGGGCCAGAGCAAGGTGACAACTCCTGTCAATGAAATCGGTACGCCAAGGTGCCGTCCCACCTCTCTCGCAACGATGAGTCATGCGATCCGTCTATCGTAACCATGAAGTGTGAAGGACGCCACTCTTCGCTCCCGCACGCGGCACCATCCTATCCATCCTGGCCATCCATGTTGAATTCGAGTGGTCCAGCATGGATGAACAGGATGGATAGGATGTGGGGGTGAGTGGCGTAGCGGATCAAAGCGAGAGGGCAATTCCTGTGGTAAACGGTATCGGCACTTCGAGGTACCGTCCGGCAGACGGTACCTACTCACTCCGTGGGTCGATCCCCCGTCCTTGAAACAGCACACACCCGGTCTGCCCATCGCGAATGAAGAACAAGAACGGACGGTCGACGACAAGCTCGTCCAAATCGGTCGGCCCTGGGCCGCCGAACGCGCCACCCCCCGTCGCGGCCGCGGCAATCGTCCCCTGCTCGTCGACTTCGATCACACACCGCTGCCACACCTGTTGCAGGGCAAGTCCCTCGGTGATTCCCGAGAAGTCGGCTTCCCCTGGGCGCGAAGCCAGGCCGAGGCCCATCTCGGCGAGCGCCGGCATCAGCTCGTGGCCGACGTCGAATTTGAACTTCGGCATCGCGACCTGCACCATCCCGCGCCGTAGCGGCCAGAGCCATTCGTCGAATTTCTTAGCCGTCAGCGTCTCCTCCAGTTCCGCCAGCGCCCCAGGCTCGTCGGGTGGCAACAGGATCACCATCGAGGCCTCCCGGTTGCCGTAGTAAAGCTCCCCGATGATGATTCCCGACTCGAACCGGGCAGCCCGGGCTTCGACAAAGCCATGGAGAGTCGGCACCTTCACCTCCTCTCCCGAGGCGAGGCGAAACACCTTCTCCGTGGTCTTTTCCCTGTCGAACAACGTCGCCCACCTGCCATTGAAATAGACGGCGCCGGCCAGCACACCGGGGGGAACGATGTGCCGCTCTTCGACGAACTCCTCGATGCGTCCCCTGGTCGCCTGGGAGCCCCAGCGATTGATCGTCCGCGCAGCCTCCGCAGGCCGAGTGAAATCGAGCGAACTCGTGCTTGCCTGCAGCAGCCTGTCGGCCGCGGTGACGAACTCCGGCCGGATCGCGCGTCGCTGATCGACCCACAGACTCCCCGCCACCGCCAATTCGACCCCGCGACCCTGCCTGGCCATCGACGACCGCAGGGCAAAACTCTCCAGCCCGTGCCCCCGCTCTCCCTCGGGAAAGTGGAGCACCCGTTCCAACTCGCGCCGCGTCTGGCCCTTCGCACCGCAAAGGGCGATCGTCAGCAATTCTCGAGCACCGTACCCTGAAACAAGCTGATTCCCCTCCTGCCGCGCGACGTGCCGGTAGAGATCGAAGCCGAAATCGTTCGCCCTGGTCATGGCCTCCACAAACTCCCGCGAGCCGGCCATCGGTAACTGGATCCTCCCCTCCTCCTCTTCCGGGGCAGGTGTCTCCTCGAGGCTCGACGCCAGCGGCGCGAGCCGCGACGCGAGTTCGCCCCAGGCCACCGTCGGGGCGACCGGCATCGGTTCCGTGCCGCGGACGAGGCGAATCTCGGCCAGCAGCCGCTCGATCTTGCGATGGGTCCGCTGCGTTTGCGAGATCACCAAGGCGGTGACACCCGGCGCGTGGAGCGGACGAATCTCCGCCTCGCCCCCTCCATTCTCGGCCCAGGTGTCAGCGTCGATCGTGCTGATGAGAAGGTCAGTGAGCGTATCGAAATCGGGACCAGCCGCGATGCCCGTGGCCTGCACCAAATCACGGACGTCGTACACCCGGGTGTCGAGCCGCGCGAGCTGCTCATCTCCGCTCAAGATCAACAGCACGCGGCGGTCGAAAATCCAGACGAGATCATGCTGGTCAAGCAGATACTCCAGGGCCTGTTCGAGCGGCAACTGCTTGAACTTCCCTTTGACAGTATCCTCTTCCGCCAGCCCAAGGTCTTCGAGCGACTGCCAGTCGACCAGTACCGTGATGTCGAGCGCCGCACTCAAGCGGTCGGCGAAGTCGAGAATCGTCTCCTCCTCCACGTCCCAGTCGACCGGCTGCTGCATCCGCGCGAGGACCTGGTTCTGAAACTCCCGCTCGGCGAGCGTCGGGGCCGGCTCCGGCACCTGCTTCTCAGCCGGCACCTCAAACAAATTCTCTTCCTCAGCGGCGGGGGGACCAACCAGGTCCTGCCCCCGTGTGGGGACCGCGACAACGGCGAAACCCAGCAAAATCAGCCACATCACCCGTTTCATGTCGTCCCCTGCTCCTCTTCGAAGATCGGTCGTGCGATAATCCTATTGTGACTATCGCGGGCGGGGGATGCTACTATTCCCCCGCGCCCCCCGCGAATCGGCCTCCGTGCCTCTCAGTGTCACACTTCGGTCATCTGAAGTTGGCTGAAGTGTGACCTTGCTGGCGACCGGCCCCAAAGTTAACATGCAATCGGCCTGGTTGCTGTTGTGCCGGCTGTTCTTGACCTTGATCGATAGCGACCGAACCGGCTTTCCGCGATGCTGCGCAAAATCGTAGCGACGACGGGTGTTTTTCTGAGATGATTCCGTTTGGAGTGGAGGCTGTCCTATGAACAGGCATATGTTTGGTGTTCTTATTGTCTGCACGTTCTCACTTGCTGTTTGCTCGTCCGCCGGCGCGCTCGAATTGTTGTTGAATCCGTCGCTTGATTTGACGACCCCGCACAGCCCCAATCCCATGGACCATACCATCCTGGTGCCACAACCGGCCGACTGGACCGTCGTTGGGACGAAAACCAACAGCGGAGCCTTTACCAACGTCCTCACTTCCGAGCCATGGGCCGGGCGTGAGCCGACACCCCTCACGAACAACGGCACCGGCGCCCCCTTCGACACGGGTACCGGCTGCGGCGGGCTTGATTGCGCGGGGTACTTCAAGCCCTTCACGGGCGATCTTGTCGGCGGCGACTTGGTTACGGGCCATCTGCAACAAACGGTCCTGGCAACTCCCGGCGCCACCTACCAATTAACGGTCTGGGCTGGTGCCGACCAAAACTACTCGGGCTTGATTCCCGACACGCAGACAGAGACCGTGCTGGCCATCGAGTTCTTAGATGACGGATTTCTGCTCCTCGGCAGCGTCGAACTCGATCTTCAGGCCAGTGGCCTCGGGGTTCCCAACGACGAGGATTTTGCCTACCGGCAGTTCAGTCTGTCGGGCGTGGCACCGGCCGGTTCCCACTATGCACAGGTCCGCTTTTCGATGATCGATGCCTACGCTCACCCTGCGGGAGGAGGTCAGGCACTGGTTGTCGACGATTTCTCGCTACGGCTGACTTCCGCCGTTCCCGAGCCATCCACCACGATCACCCTCGGCTTACTCCTGCTCGGCATGCTAGGGATTCGCCGCCGCATGGGGTCGTAGCCTGTGCGGGAGTCGTAATTATTTCCTCTTCCGACTCGTGTTCACGCGGTGACAACGCTCAATCCGCGACTCCGCCAATTGCAGAAACCGTGCATATTCCAAGTCGCTCGCGAACGCGTGGCGTGGGATCCAATGGAACATCGTGGGATTTGGGTAGAGCAAAACTCCCGAGGGCGACTCCACCATTTTGGAATAGGTGTTCCACAACTGCTCGGTGCGCGACGAGGACGTCGCCTGGTAGATGACGTCAGGAGTGAATCGCCACTCGGTGTCATCGCCCGCATCAGTTCGCTTGCGAAACTGGCGGCGGACTCGCCATTTCAGAAACGTGCGATCGTAAAATGCGAGATAAAGCCCAACTGCGCAACCCAACCCCACGAAAACAGGGAGGGACGCCCCTGCGGCGAGCCAAGTAAGACCCGCCAGCGCGCCGGGGAGCACGATGAGGGCCAAGCGAAATCCCCGGCGCCATTGTTGCTCCTGATGAGCCTCGTAACCGCGCGTAAGTTCATCCGCGGTCCAACGATAGCGAGCCACGATCGGCGTCTCGTCGTGCAGCACGTCCGTGACTCTCGTCGGCGGCTCATTAGGGGCGGTCGGGGATTGGTAGGGATTCTCGTTCACGATTTCGATTTTACTGCGGAATGGGCATCATAACACGTGCTTACTGCCAGCGGCCTGATGGAGGTCTTTGAAGGCGCCGCATAGGCAGATGCATTGCTTGCCGCGAGCTACTGCACGTTCTTCCATTTTGAAATCCGATCGCCCACAATGCGGGCCAGAGCGGGGCGACCTAGCTTCGTATAAACCTCGCACAACTGCTCGCACAGCTCAAAGGGGTGAGTCACCCAATGGACCCAGTACCCTTCCCGCAGATAGTAGAGCGCGTCAGCATACAAACCGCTGCTCAGTGCTTTGGCCCCCGCCCGCTCATAAACCTCCACCGATGACATAGGCTCTATCCGAACGAGGGCAGGGCTAAAATACCTCGCGGGCGCAAGTACCCCGATGCCATCGCTCGTCTGTTCGTGCCTCCATCCTTCCGGCATCTCAGGCATTCTTTTGCCCTCTCCCTCAGTGCCTCCGACTCGTTGATGCTCAAGACAGGCGGCTTCCAGTGGGGGATACGCCCGCCACCCACCGGGCTTGCTCCACAGGTTGGCAATAACCGCAAGCCCGTGGAGGGTATCTGCACCCACAATACTCACCCCGTCGGAGTCCATGGGACAAAAGTGACCGATGGGATACTCGTCTTGTTCGAGTTCGGTAGCATGAACAACGTAGCCATAGTGAACGCCATCCACTCCAGGGACTCCGATAGGAAACAGTTCTGGAGGGGTTGAATCGTACCGTGACTTCGGGCCACCAGGACCTACGCCTAGGACACTGGCATAGACTTCAATGCACTGATAAGGATCCCTACCCGCTTGCTCATAAACCCATTGAACGAAGTCCACAAATGCGACTGGCACTTGAAAACCAATCTGATGTGAAACTGTCTCACGATTGGGACGCCCCCCGGGCGGGCAGACGTAAGTTTGCGGCGGGGGATCGTCTTCCATGGTCCCAGTGAATGGGTTTCGTCGCTTTTTCATATTAGTTCCCGTCTACTCGGTCAGTTCCATGTACTTCTTGATGACTTCTTTAACGTTGGCCGCGTCATTGGCCTCCGTGTCTCCGTTTCTCCGTGTTTGTCGATCACTTTCTCTACGGACGCGGCCGCGCGGGGGCATACTTCAGGCTTTCCTCAACGCGATCACGGCTCCAATCGCAGCGGCCAGATCTTCGTTCGTCGTTGCCAAGGTGACGCGTTCGATCCCTGGCAACGACCCTTCGACAAGTGGCTTAATGGCCGTGATGAAATCCTCTACAGGGCAGCGGCCATACCCGCAGCCAAGACAGGCGGCCGCCACGGTGTGGCACCCAGCCGAGGCAAGCTGCCCGAGAGCGTTTTCGTAGGCTCGGCGAATGATCTCGGTACTCGTGTCATAAAAGGCATCGACGGCAACCGCGTGGGCCACAGCTTTGTAGGGCGTACCGGGCGCGACAGCGACCTCGCCCGGCTCCAGGTACCGACAACCGCTTGACCGCAGATGCGCGTAGAGCCATTCCTGCATCTCCGGCCCGTAGCGAAGGAGCATCGCCCCGCCGACGCCGCCCGACATATTGAGTGCCGGGTTGGCGGAGCAGATGAGGCCGTCGGTGCGAAGGGTGAGGATATCGGTGTTGAGGATGCGCCAGTGAGTCATCTAGGCTACTACTCCCCCTACCAAAACTTCCACCACGGCTTCGACGCGGGTCGCCG
>CAZYQQ010000061.1:0-3839 GCA_964650265.1 uncultured Planctomycetaceae bacterium | reverse complement strand
TAGGCTACTACTCCCCCTACCAAAACTTCCACCACGGCTTCGACGCGGGTCGCCGAGCATCTGGGGGAGCCACATCGGGTGGGGTGGAGGCGCCGTCGCCGCCCGCTAAAGGAGGCCGCCGGCGGCGGATTTTCAGGTAAAAGGTTTCGCCGGTGGCATTTCCTTGGTCATCAAGGGGATAGACGAATCCGAGCCGTCGCATGAAGTCGGTCAGTTGCCAATCCACGCCCATCGCAAACTCGTCCTCGTCGTAGGCCTTGGTCTCCCCGTCGAGAACATCTTCCGTCCACGGGCGGAAATAGTTCGCGATTGATTCCGGTGCGACGCCGGGAATCAGCCTCGCGACAACGTCGGCATTCCCTGCCCACTGGGCGTGCTCCTCGGGGGGCAGATCACCCCAGTAATCGGGGATCGGATTGAACCACGAGACTTCTTCGCCCTTGTCAAATGCAACAAACATCCAGAGGTCGCCATCATGGATGTGAAACGAGAAGACGGGTGTAGTGAGCTGAGCCGACAGGTGGCTCGAGATCTCGTCCCAATCACCGAAACCGTTGGGGTAGAGGATTGTCGTCCCACTCCCCGCCTCCTGGATGACGCCAATGTTGTTGTCGTCCATCGTGCCTGCGCGGGGCTCGAAGGTCCCCCCGACGTTCGCCACGTGGCCAGCGATTGCCTCGCGGACCGCATCGCTATCGCGACCGACAACGCCTGAGGCGGCTAAGAATAGTCCCATTTATTTTGGCTCACCGTTCGAATTGCTTGCGTATTCATCTCACACTCTGACGGTCCTCTCGTGAGTATACCATCGCAACGCGGGAGCCTTAATCGGCCAATTGCCGACAGCCCCATGAAAGGCATCCAAGGCCTCCCCTGGCATATCTTGGTCATCGAACATCTTCACGTCAGCCAAGGCTACGGGCAAGTGCCACAATCCTTGCTCTGCCTTTCAAGTATACCCGCGGGCAATCGGTATCGCTAACACAGTGCTAGGACATAGGCAAAGTGACACTTCTAAGGTGTCGGACGCCCGGGAAATTCTTCCAACTGCCTCCGAATGGAGGCAATTGCACCGCCTAGGTCAACTGCCTGCAGCGGAAACTCCAGAGCCAAGTCCTGGCTACGTTCCATCCACGGCGGCAGAAAGTCACAATACAAGTAGACAGTCAGTATCTTACACTCTTCGTCGACAACGAACTCGATATCGCGCTCAGTAAAATAGACCCCCATTCGAAGTCTCTTTCCTTGAGATATCTCTTCCAGCCAATCGGCGAACCGCTCAAGTTCCGAAGTCGTCATTTCGGGTGCCGTCGCCTGCCATGAGCCTTCCGGTGTCGACACACTCACGGTAACCACCAGAAAGCGGCTCGGGTCGAAGTCCTCTCCAGCCGGATTATCCTCTGTCGGACCTAATTCCTCATCGGGAAACTCGTACCGATCGACAATGAGCGAAAACGAAAAACTTTCGTGGGCTAGATTCATAAGGTAATACTCTTTTCGTCAGAAGAAGTACCATGACGTTGTATCGTGCGTCACCAGAGCATCCTACCTGGACTTCTTCGGCCACGCCGTATACACCACATACCGCAGCCGCGCGCGAACTCCACGCCCTTTGCAGACGCGACAATACTGCGGCCACACCTGCACCCACTTCTTCTCCACTTCATACCGCTCGCGCTGCGCTTCCTTGGCAAACAGGAACTCGGTGTCGCAGTGATCGCAAAGGAATTTGACTGTGAAGTAGGCGAAGTAGGGAGGGCAACTATAGTATTTCTGTTCTCGTGGGTTGGCCAGCAAGGCGGCCCCGCTGTCGAGGCAGCCGTTGCAGGCCCAATGGATGAACTGCCGGTTCGACCGGTAATCGCGATAGGTTCCGCGCACGACGAGATCCACTAGCCGTTTGTTCTCCTCAAACCACTCAGGGGGCGCGTGACGCGGAACCAGCGACCGAGTCCGCTTGATATTGACCCGCGAGCGGCAAACGGGGCACTGGGCGAGAATCTTCATGGCAAGCGTTCGCTGGGGAGCTAAGGGACTGAGTGATTCGACCTGTTAACAGGGAAAAAGGTTCGCGAAACGGCCGTTCTGATCCGTGGTGATCCAGAAAACCAGTGTTTATCCGTGTCCCATCGCGAGCTCGAAATCGATGGCGGAGCGAACATAGGGTTCAACGATCCGGAGGATCGAGATGCGTTAGGCCGCGCGTAGCATCGCGCTCGGCCTGATGAACCCATCGTCGGTGACGTCTTCAAACCGTACCGAGACTTGCTTCGAGATGCCCCCCTCTTGCATCGTTACGCCGTAGAGTGTGTCGGCGCCGGTCATTGTCTTTTTGGAGTGGGTGACCACCAGGAACTGGGTGGCCGAAAGGAAGTCGTGCAGCACCGAGGTGAAGCGGCCGACGTTCGCTTCGTCGAGTGCGGCGTCGACCTCGTCGAGCACGCAGAAGGGGCTGGGCTTGCTGCGGAACATCGCGAGCAGCAGGGCGACGCAGGTCATCGTCTTTTCGCCCCCCGAGAGGAGCGAGATGTTGCGTGTCTCCTTGCCGGGGGGGCAGGCGCGGATTTCGACGCCGCACTCCATCGCGTCTTCGTTCTCGTCGAACTCGAGGATAATATCGGCCTCGCCACCACCGAAGAGGCGACGGAAGAGTTCCTGGAAATGGCCTCGCACCGTTTCGACCGTGGCGAGAAACAACTGCCGGCTCTCGGTGTTGAGCCGGGTCATCAATCTTTGGAGACCCGCCTTGGCCTGCGTGAGGTCGCGATACTGGCCGGAGATCGCCTCGTAGCGGGCTTCGATCTGGTCGAGTTCTTCCAGCGCGTCGACATTCACCGAACCGATCTTCTGCAAGGTCGTGCGTAGCTCGTCGATCTCGCGCTCGACTTGCTTGCGATCGACCGGGGTTGACTGTTCGGGACGCTGGTGGGCGAGCGCCGCGATGTCGATGTCGTACTCTTCCTGCAGCCGGGTCACCAATGTTTGCCGTTGGTGCTGGAGCTTGGCGATCGCCACCTCGAGCTGGTTGCGACGCGACTGGGTCGCATCGAAGGCACGGCGGGCTTGCTGGAGCGCGAGTTGAAGCTCGTGGCGCTGCTGGCGGCACGCTTCGAGCCCGGCGAGGCTGGCCTGCCGCGCGGGGAGCAACTGGTCGTGGGCGCCGGTTGCTTCGGCCTCGGCCGCCGTGGCCGCGAGCTGTTGCCGCTCGATCTCCGTGATTCGCGACCGTACCTCTTCCATCTGGCGGGCGAGTTGCTGTTGCCGTTGGCCTTCGCGCTCGGCGCGGCGGCCTTGGGCCACCCGGTCGCGGAGGACTTCGATTTGCGGTTCCAGCCGGGCGACGGTTTGAGCCACGGCGTGGCAGGCATCGCGGGCAGTCTGCCACTCGAACTCGGCCCGGGCGACGTACTCGTCGATGCGATCGCAGGCGATGGCGTATTGGCGTCGCTCCGCTGCAAGAGTTGCCGACCGCTCCTGCTCGGCGGCCGCTTCGGCGGCGAGCTGCTCGGTGCGTGCCCGGGCGGCGTCGGCGGTGGCGACCAACTGATCGCGCTGGGCCTGCTGATGGGCCGCGGTGGCCGTGGCGGTGGCGAGCTGCTGACGGAGCTCGGCCAGGTGAGTCGCCGCGGCTGTTTGGCGCTCCAGCATCTGTTGGGCTCGTACCGCGAGTGCGGATTGGTGCGATTGAAGCGAGTCGACCTCGGCGCGGAGCCGCTCGACCTGCGGAGCAAGCCGCGCGGCTTCGTCCGAGAGCTGTTCGGTGTGGTGCCGCCGGGTGAGTTCTCCTTGCCGCGCGGGGAAGCGCAGGGCACCGTCGGCCGTGAGAAGCTGGCCATCGG
>CAZYQQ010000060.1:0-33349 GCA_964650265.1 uncultured Planctomycetaceae bacterium | reverse complement strand
CGAAGTAGGTCCGTGGCCGCTGGCCCGGACCTTGGGCGCGTGGAGAGTTTGGACGGACCATCTATTCAAGGTCCGGTCCAGCGGACACGGACCTACTTGGTCTTTGGCAATTCAAACCCCCCTCACGCTGCCCGGGCAAACGAGCCCGGGCTACAGTCATGCGCGCTCGGGCAAAATGTGCCCATGCTACCAAGGCGGAACGCCTCGGCATGATGCCAGCAGCGGGCCTGATGTCCTTCGCTTGCCGGCATCTCTTTTCACGGGTGCGCTGTTTTGCCAAGTGTTTGCGCCAATAAGGTTTAAGTCGCACTCGGCTTGAGTTGGGTCGGGTCTTCTCCCGATACAAGGTGCTGGAGATGGGATCGAATACGGCCCATTGCCGATTGGGGGTGTGCGCTGCGCGCATCGGTTGCTGCGATCCTACTATTCCTCGGTCGACGTATGTCGCACTTACCAGTGTGACGCTAGGCGTCGGTGGGGGGGCCGCTGCGGCGGCACCTGGTGGGATCGACAGGGGATGCTTACCGCGAAGGGGTTTGGGGCATGATGGGGAGGGGGCTCTTTCGGTTCGGCTGTTTGGCACTCGTGCTCGCGTGTGGGGGGTTGACCCGCTCGCCGGGTGTGGCTGCCGAAGAGCGCGGCGCGTCGGGTTCGTCGCGCGTTGCTCCCGCGGCGCATGGGACTCCGATCCCCATTCCGGCCGATGCCTTGCCAGCAGTGCAGGCGCTCGACATCAGTCAGGGGCCAATGCTGGCACCTCCCGCCAACGAGCGGGTCGCCATCGAGCCCCCCGCCACCCGGCGCGGGGCGGGAAGTCCATCCACCGGTGCTCCGGCCAATCCCACTCCGACTCCGGCTGCGGACCGATCGGCTCGAGCCGGGACCCAGCCACGCCAGGACACGGCAGGGGAAAGGTTCACACCCAAATGGCTTTCGCCCAGCGCGGCGATTGAAGAAGCCTTTGGCGTCGCCAGTCCACCGGCAGGCGAGGCGAAGGCTCCCGCCCCCGCGGCCAAACCCCAACCGGGTCCTGCCGTGATCGCCATGCCTCAACTGATCCCTCCCCAGAGCGGGAGTGCGAAGCAGGAAGAGAGCCCCGCCCCGTTCGAGGCGGATGAGGACATTCGCCCGCTCGACGAAGGGGAGAAGGAACCAGTCAGACAGCCATCGGCAAAGGTGGAGAGTCGGCAAGGGGAACCCCAGCAGGGCGAACCACGGCCGAACGTCGCGGCGCCGGTCGAGCCCAAAACGGTGGCCCAGCCGCTACGGCCCCTCACCCGGAACGAGCTGCTGCTGCGGAACAAGATGCGCAAGGTGCTGGGGTACTATTACCGTCAGCCCCTCAACAGCGCCCAGCACGACACATGGGAGGTGATGCACTCGGTGCTCGCCTATGGGCTCGACAGCCAGATTCGCCAGGGGGGACCACGGGGCGAGTCGATCACGGCGATCGGGTGGCTCTGCTACAACAAGCCATGCAAGAACAAGCAACTCTTGCGAATCAACGAGGAGGGGGAGGTCCGTGCCCTCTACGGAGTCGGGTTGCAGGGGCACATGGGGCAGTTCCTGGCGATGCTCGCCCAGTCGAACGTCGATCGCAACTATCCGATTGTCGTCGATGGCAAGAACTTCACTATCCAGGACCTGATCGCCGCCGAACAGAAGACCTGCTACGCCGACACGGAATTGACCTTCAAGCTGATTTCCTTGATGCATTATCTTCCCTCCGATACAACCTGGCTCAACGACCGCGGGGAGACGTGGAGCATCGAGCGGCTGATTGAAGAGGAACTCAAGCAACCAATCCGGGGGGCCGCCTGCGGGGGGACCCATCGCCTGGCCGGACTCAGCCTGGCGGCCCGCAAGCGGCAACTCCGCGGCGAACCGGTGACCGGCGTGTGGGGGCAAGCGGCGGAGTTCACCGAGAGCTACGAGCAGTACGCCTTTCGGCTGCAGAACTCCGATGGAAGCTTTAGCACCCAGTGGTTCAAGGGTTCGGGGAGCGAGCGCGATATCGATCGCCGCATCAAGACCTCGGGCCACATTCTCGAGTGGCTGATCTACCAGTCGACCGACGAGGAACTCGACGGCAGCCGCATGGTGCGTGGGGTCAACTACGTGACCAACCTGCTCTATGGCAATAGCGATCACGAGTGGGAAATCGGCCCGCAATGCCACGCCCTCCACGCGCTGCAGCTCTACAATCAGCGGAAGTTCGTCCCCTACGACAACGCCCAGATGGCGGACCGGTCGGAGCCAAGCCGCAGTGCCCAACAGCCGCCAGCAGCCAGCCGGACACGGTCGACCCGCGGGCGGTAGCGGAGGGTGTTGGAACTCCGTGACGATGGGACACGGATCGCCACGGGTCCGGTCGGATCGCCACGGATCAAAAAAGTGCCGATCTTGAACCGTGTTCAGCGAGGCGTTTTCTCTTCCGTGGTGATCCGATAGTTCCGTGCCGATCCGTGGCCTGTCTTGTTGCGCTCGCACGCCGGGAACTCACGCCGCGCGGTTCGGATTTTTCCTGGTTCGGGATTTTGCTGGCCGCCCGGCTCGGGTTTGGATTGTGCCGCCGCCGCGCTTGAATTACATTGCAAGCCCCCCTTGGGCGATCACTTGCGCCGAGGGACTGGCGAGCGGGTGTTCCTCTGGGTGCGCGAGCGATTCATGGCCAAATTTACCGATCAACTTCAAGCCTTCTGCGAGCTGGCCACCGGACTGGCCAGGTCGCACAACGCCTCGGCGCTGCTCTTCCTGCTCGAGCGGCCTACCGACCTCAAACGCCTCCGCAAGGCGGTCGAAATCGAGCGGGTCGTCGTCGCCAGCGTGCTCGAGGAGGTGCTCGAGGGGGCAGCCGAGGATGGCATCGCCACCATCAAACTCAACCTCCGCGAGGTGCCGGTCTACGAACAGCTCACCGAGGCCCTGATCGACGGCGCGGCCCACGAACTCTTCACCCCCGAGGCGATCCTGGTTGCGGCGTACAGCGCCTTCGAGTCGGGGGTCGTTGACACGATGAGCCTGATTCGGCTCGAGGAGCACCTCGGCCGGCTTACCGTCCGCGACCTCCGGCAGATCCGAACCAAGTTGCCAATCGAAACGCTCAAGCTGGTGGTCGACCTCGCCGTGGAAATCGGCCGCGAAGGACGCGAGGGGAAACCGGTCGGCTCGTTATTCGTGGTGGGGGACCATCGCAAGGTGCTCACCTATTGCCACGCCATGGGTTTCGACCCGGTGAAAGGCTACAACCGCAATGAGCGGAGCCTGGCCGATCAGAAAGTCCGCGAGGGGGTCAAGGAGATCGCGCAGATGGACGGTGCGTTTGTCGTCGCGTCCGACGGCACGGTGGTCGCCGCCGCGCAGCACATCTCCGCCCCTTCGGTTCCCGAGATGAACCTCGCCAAGGGCCTCGGCGCACGCCATTGGTCCGCCGCCGAAATCACCAAGGCCACCGGCGCCATCGCCATTGCCGTAAGCGAAAGCAACGGCACGGTGCGCGTCTTTCAAGACGGGGAGGTCAAACTACGCATCGAGCCCTTTCGACGCGCCATGAAGTGGAAGGCGTTTGATTTGGATAGCCCATAACGAACGCCACGGGGGGGAATGGGAAGCAATGTGGCATCTCTTTCTGGATGAGAGTGGCGATCTGGGATTTGAGCTCGAAGGGAGCAACGCGTCTCGTTACCTGTCAATTGGCGTACTTGTTGTCAATGATGTGGCCACAACAAGGGCCATTCGGAGTGCGGTTGCGAAGACCCTTCGTCGCAAGGTGAATAAGCGACTTGCGAAGCACCAGAAGCTTGAGCTCAAGGGACATGAAACATCTCTCGACGTCAAACGGCACTTCTACAATCAGATAAAGCAGCTCGACTTCAGAATCTACTCGCTCACGATCGAGAAGCAGTACGTGCGACGGGAGCATTGCTCAAGTCCCGCCGAGAAATCACGCTTCTACAATTACGTCGCTAGCCAGGTACTGAAGTACATTCCGCTCGAAGAGGCCGACTCTGGAGTGAATCTCATCGTCGACAGGTCGAAAGCCAGACGCGAAATCGTCGAATTCGATGACTATCTGCTCTCGCACCTTCAGGGGCGGATTAACCCGAAAATCCCTTTGAGAATCCGGCATTTGCCCTCGAACGAGGACCACGGACTCAGTGCGGTCGATCTCTTCGTATGGGGAATTGCCCGCTACCACGCCTTGAACGACACATCGTGGCTACGCGTTTTCGAGGAGAAGGTCGTCCACCAGATGCGGATTCCATAAGAAAAGAGCGTGCCGATGGAAAGAGGCTTCCTGAGCTTAGCCAGCACCATGGAAGGGAACACTCAGGGCAAACCATCGGTCTTATCGCTCTACCCAAAGTATCGGCCCCGCGTGGCCCAAAGTCAAGCGGAAAAGCACTTCACTTCCCCCCCTCATACACCAAATGCCCCAACTCCCGCACCACTAGCCGTTCCATCGCTAGCCGTACCCCCCCCGTCGAACCTGGCATCGTCAGCACGACTGTCTCCCCGGCCAGCCCTCCGATCGCCCGGCTCAGCATTGCCGCCGCGCCGATTTCCTCGTAGCTCAATATCCGCAGCAGCTCGCCATAGCCGGGTATCTCCCGCGTCAGCAGCCGCGCCACCGTGTCGACCGTCTGGTCGCGCCGCGCAATCCCGGTCCCCCCGGTGATCAAAATCGCCTCGATTTCCGCGCTCGCGATCCACCCGCGCAGCAGCGGCTCCATCTTCTCCGGTTCGTCTGGCACGATCTCCCGTGCCGCGACTCGATGCCCCGCCGCCGTCAGCAGTTCCACCACCAGGTCGCCGCTCCGGTCGGTCTCAAGTCTCCTTGTGTCGCTCACGGTGAGCACGGCGCACGTCACCGACTTCGGCGCCGCCTGCCGGTGCTGCTGGGGGGAGGTCGGGGGGGGGCTCTCTGGCATGGCTTGCGCCCTGCGGGTTCATACGGTCGGAATAATCGGTGCGACGGGGTGCGAACCACCCCCACGGGAGGCCCTCTCGCGGCTTGGCGCCCCGCTGCCATGGTGGCAATCCGCGGGCCTCCCCTTTTATAATGGAAACAGGACAACCGAGGAGTGCCCCGCCGATCTTACTCCTTTGGGGACCCCCTCCCTGCTCGACCGGCCCCACTCCAAGGCCAAGGACATCGATGCCCTCCCATCGCCGCAATCTGATCGTCACCCTCGCCGCCGCCGCGTCGCTCGCCGCGACCGCGCACGCTGGCGAGGTGCGGCTTAAATCGGGTGGACGACTCACCGGCAAGGTCGAGCAAATCGAAGCCGACTCGCGGATCGCCTACCGTGTCACCACCCGGGCAGGGACCGTCGTCGAGATCGCCCAGGATCAGGTCGCCCAGGTCACGACCGATTCCGCCGAGTCGCTCGCCTACCAGGCCCGGGCACTCGCCGCCCCCGACACCCCCGAGGGGCAACTCGCACTGGCCCGTTGGTGCCAGCAGAATCACCTCGCCAAGGAATACCAGCGTCACGCCCAACGGGTGATCGAACTCGATCCTCACAACGCCGAGGCCCGCGGCATGCTCAACTTCCGTCAGGTCGACGGCCAGTGGCAAACCCGCGACCAGGTGATGGAGTCGCGCGGCATGGTGTGGTACGAGGGAAAGTATCGCACGCGCCAGGATATCGAACTCCGCGAGTACGAAAAGAAACAGCGCGAACTCGAGGCCCACTGGGCGGCCGAAGTCCGCCGCTGGCGCAAGTGGCTTACCGACCGCAAACCGGAGCGCGTCGAACAAGCGGTTGCCGAGTTCAATCGCCTCACCGAACCGAAGGCAGCCAAGCCCTTGGTCGACCTGCTCGATAAGGAAAAGGACCCGCAGATCCGCCTGCTGCTCCTCCGCGCCGCGGCCCGCATCGACCACCAGCTTACCGTGAACGCGCTGGTCGACATCTCGATCAAGGACCCCGAGATCGAACTGCGGATCGAAGCCCTCGACGCGCTCGTCAAATCGAAGCGGCCCGGGCTCACTCCGCTCTACGCCAAAGCGCTCAAGCACGAGAGTAATGAGGTGGTCAACCGCGCCGCCACGGCCCTCGCCGCCCTCGGCGACCCCAGCGCCATCAGCCCCCTGATCGACGCCCTGGTGACCGAGCACAAGCAGGTGATCGGCGGCAACACCAGCGGCGGCCAGACCCACTCCTACAGCATGTCTTCCGAGGGGACCTTCGGCTTCGGCGGCGGTGGCCCCAAAGTCACCAAGCAAAACCTCAAAAACCCCGACGTCCTCACCGCGCTGGTCCGAATCACAGGGGGCGAAAACTTCGGCTACGCCAAAGAGCCATGGCACGCGTGGCTGGCGGCGCAGGCGAAGAACGAGCAAGTCGACCTCCGCCGCGACCAGTGAGCGCTCCTCGCCGTCATTCCCGTGAAGACGGGAATCTAGAGCCGTAGCTCGGGCACATTTGCCCGAGCAGGCCTCGCGCCATCCTCCCAGATTCACCTACCCGCATATTTCTCCTTCCGATAAACTGGGAAATCTATCAGGTCGAGAAGACTTGAAGGGTGAGCTTCAGTTCGTTTCACGCGGGGCAGGGAAATAGTGATTACTGGGACAATCAAGAGCCAAATCGACAAAATCTGGGACTCATTCTGGTCGGGGGGCATCTCCAACCCGCTGGAGGTGATCGAGCAAATCACCTATCTCCTCTTTATCCGCCGCCTCGACGACCTGCACACGCTCGAAGAGAACAAGTCGGCCCGCACCAAAAAGCCGATGGCCCGGCGGATCTTTCCCGAGGGGAAGGACCGTAAGAAGCGACCCTACGACGACTATCGCTGGAGCCGGTTCAAGCACTTCGCCCCGGCCGACATGTACACGGTCGTCGCCGAGCATATCTTCCCCTGGCTCCGCACCGTGGGGGGCGAGGATTCGACCTATGCCCACCACATGAAAGACGCCCGGTTCACCATTCCGAGCCCCGCCCTGCTCGCGAAGGTGGTCGACCTGATTGGCGAGGTGCCGATGGACGACCGCGACACCAAGGGGGACGTCTACGAGTACATGCTCGGCAAGATCGCCACCGCCGGGCAGAATGGCCAGTTCCGCACCCCGCGGCACATCATCCGGCTCATGGTCGAGCTCACGGCCCCGACCGCGACCGACATTATCTGCGACCCCGCCTGTGGCACCGCCGGGTTCCTCGTCGCGGCCGGCGAGTACCTGCGCGACAACCACCCCGACATGCTGCACGACAGAACGTCGAGCCGGCACTTCCACCACCAGATGTTCCATGGGTTCGATTTCGACAACACCATGCTCCGCATCGGCAGCATGAACATGCTGCTCCACGGGGTGGAGAACCCGAAAATCTACTACCGCGATTCGCTGGCCGAGGACCACGCGGGCGAGGAAGAAAAGTACACGCTGGTGCTCGCCAATCCGCCGTTCGCCGGGAGCCTCGACTACGAGAACACGGCCCGCGACCTTTTAGACATCGTCAAGACGAAGAAGACGGAGCTGTTGTTCGTGGCGCTCTTCCTGCGGCTGTTGAAGCCGGGGGGCCGGGCCGCGGTGATTGTCCCCGACGGGGTGCTGTTCGGATCGAGTAAGGCCCACAAGGAACTCCGCCGCAAGCTGGTGGAGGAGCAGAAGCTCGACGCCGTGGTCAAGCTTCCCGGGGGTGTGTTCAAGCCATACGCCGGCGTGTCGACCGCCATTCTGCTGTTCACCAAGACAAACTCCGGTGGGACCGACTACGTCTGGTTCTACGATGTCGAGGCGGACGGGATGTCGCTCGACGACAAGCGGACGGAACTATTACCCGCAGAGAAACTGGGGCCGGTGCCGCAGCAAAAGCTCACCCAGGAGGAGCACGCTAAGAACAACCTTCCCGACATTTTAGCCCGCTGGAATCAGCGGACGAAGCAGGAGCGGAAGCGGGCGCGGACCGAGCAGAGCTTTTGCGTCCCCAAGGAGGATATCGCGGCGCAGGGCTACGACCTCTCTCTCAACCGCTACAAGGAAGTTGTCCACGAGGAGATCGACCACCGAGCCCCGCAGGAGATTCTCGTCGAGTTGTGGAAGATTGAGGAGGAGATTCAGCGCGGGATGAAGGAGTTGGAGGGGATGCTAAATTGAATTGGCCAAACGTCCCATTAGGTGATGTCGCGGAGATCGAACGAAACGCAGTCGCGCCCTCTGCGATCAAAAGTGGCACGCTATACGTCGGTTTGGAACATATTCAAAGCGGTGGAATGCTTCTGGATGTTCAACCTGTAAACGTCGGTGATCTCGCCAGCAACAAGTTCGTGTTTACGCCGAATCACGTCCTCTTCGGCAAGCTCCGCCCATATCTCGCCAAAATTGCTCGCCCGCAATTCTCGGGAATCTGTAGCACTGACATACTCCCAATACTTCCCGGCGAGCAGCTTAACCGCGACTATCTCGCTCATTTTCTTCTCACACCGACGATGGTTGCGCGAGCTAGCTCATTGTCCACTGGCGCCAATCTCCCGCGGCTTAGTCCACAGGCGCTCGCTGACTTAACTATTCCCCTACCGCCACTTCCCGAGCAGCGGCGCATCGGCGCAATCCTCGACAAGGCGGACGAGTTGCGTGCCGCGCGCCGCCGTGCCCTCGCCCAACTCGACACGCTCACGCAGTCGATCTTTTTGGAGATGTTTGGGGATCCGGCGACGAATCCGAAGGGGTGGACGAAAGAACCATTAGGAACCTTTATCAGCACCGGGCCGCAAAATGGACTTTACAAACCCGCAAGTGAATACGGTACTGGGACGCGGATTCTACGTATCGACGGGTTCTATTCCGGCGAAGTCACCGACGTGTCGAAATTCAAACGGGTGAAACTCTCGTCCGCCGAGTCTACACTGTACGGACTGCGCGAGGGTGAAGTCGTCATTAATCGAGTGAATAGCCGGGAGTACCTCGGCAAAAGCGCGATAATCCCTCCGCTCAGTGAACCGATGGTTTTCGAATCGAACATAATGCGGTTCGATGTAGACCGTGAGTATCTTCATCCGCGTTATTTAATCGCCTACCTTCAAACTGCCTTTGTCAGGACTCATGTCCAACGAGCTGCAAAGGATGCCGTCAATCAGTCAAGCATCAACCAATCGGACGTAAAGGCGATTCCTGTCATTGCTCCGCCCATTGAGCTGCAGGCACAGTTCGCCGACGCCGTTATGCGTACAAATCGAACGAGAAGGACGAGCGAACGTTCCATCATGGGAATTGATGCCCTCTTTCTGTCGCTCCAACATCGGGCCTTTCGCGGGGAACTGTAGCGATGCGAGGAGAATTCATTGCCGTATGGGCACAGACGTGGGACTGGATCTGGCTCCCACTTGCACAGTGGGACGACGCGCCAAACGATATCTTTTGTGAACTGTATCGTCCGCTAGTAAAGGCATTGCATTTTCCTCCTACGATCGAGCAACTTGCTGACATTATTGACGATCCTGCGACAAGTCTGGACACATTTCAGAAGGTGGTGCGTTACGACCTTATCGGTGAGTGCGCCCTAGTCCAGTTCCTTGAGTCCGCCGGAGAGGTGCTGGACGACTTAGGTGGAGATCCGCTTTCGAACCACTATTTCAATTTGATGGGCGGGTTTATCGACAAGTTTAGTCTTCGATACGACCTTCGGCGACCGTTCAACCTTTGCCCGACGTTGACAGGTCTTTTTGCAAATCTGATTAGAGAGCTTCGAATTGTCACGAGTGGCGATCCTCACTTAGCCACACTGATGCACGAATACGAAGACGCGGTACGGGACCTACGTGACGATAGCCGCGATGGCCGAATTAAGACTTGCATTCAAAAACAAGTAAATCTCTTGGAAGCTCTAGGGCGGACGTTCCCTGGCGTGACGGGAAATACCCTGGGAGCAATTTGCAATCAAATCACCTCATGGCCACATGAAAAGCTGAAAGAGGCCATTAAAAATCTGTATGGCTTTACATGCGATTATCCGGGCATTCGGCACGGCGGTACCGCTGCAAGCGCGCTCCGCGACATCGAGATGCGCGATATGATTGCTTGTTCCATTTTGCTTGCGGGATTCGTGCCATATCTAAGTCATACGCTGGATGGCAATACTATCTATCGGGGGACTTAGCATGAGTAACTTCCACTTTCTCGCTGACGAGTGGCCCAACGTCTTCGACGCCACATCACGGGCCGAGCAATCCGCGCGCAGCGACCCCCGGGCCGCTTGCTTCTACGCCCGACGAGCACTGGAACTCGCCCTCCACTGGGCCTTCAAGCACGACCCGGCCCTCAAGGTCCCCTATCAAGACAACGTCTCGGCGCTGCTCCACGAGCCCACC
Source organism: uncultured Planctomycetaceae bacterium (assembly GCA_964650265.1). Taxonomy (GTDB): domain Bacteria; phylum Planctomycetota; class Planctomycetia; order Pirellulales; family Lacipirellulaceae; genus CAZYQQ01. The sequence continues at coordinate 23,032 of CAZYQQ010000060.1, read as the reverse complement.
TTTAAGAAAACGGCGGGCGAAGCGGTCTTCAACAAGGCAAAAGTCATCGTCACCCTTGGCAATCGCGCCGTCCACACCCATCGCGCCATCCCCGAGGCCGACGCCCTGGTCGCCCTCCGCGAACTCTTCCACGTCGCCTACTGGCTCGCCCACACCTACGCCCGCCGCGACCGGCCACCAGCGAATATCGCTTTCGATCCCAATCGGCTACCGGCGCCTCCCCCCACCCCGCGCCAGTCGCTCCAGCAGCTTCAGGACCTCGCGGCCCAGCTTAAGGAGAGCGATGAAAAACTGTCCCGCGTCTTAAGCGAGAAAGTCGCCCTCGACGAGGAACTCCAGCGGCTCCGGGCCGAAGTCGCCGCCGTTCGGGCTGCGGCCAGTGCGACCCCCGACAACCACGACTACAGCGAGAGCGAAACCCGCGACTACTTTATCGACCTGTTACTGAAAGAAGCGGGCTGGGCCCTGGAAGACTCTCGCGATCGGGAGTTCGAAGTCGCCGGCATGCCGAACAACCAGGGCTGCGGGTACGTCGACTACGTCCTGTGGGGGGACGACGGCAAACCCCTGGCCCTGGTCGAAGCAAAACGGACCCGCCGCGACTCCCGAGTTGGGCAGCAGCAGGCGAAGCTCTACGCCGACTGTCTCGAACAGCAGTTCGGCCAGCGCCCCATCATCTTCTACTCCAACGGCTACGAACACTGGATCTGGGACGACACATTCTATCCTCCCCGCAGCGTCCAGGGCTTCTACAAGCAGGACGAGTTGGAACTCGCCATCCAGCGCCGCACGTCGCGCAAGTCGCTCGCCGAGCTGGAAATCAACGGCACGATCGTCGAGCGCTACTACCAGTCGCGGGCCATCCGCCGCATTGGCGAATCGTTCGAGAAGGACCACCAGCGGAAAGCGCTGATCGTGATGGCCACCGGTGCGGGAAAGACGCGGACCGTGATCGCGCTCTGCGAGCAACTGATGCGGGCCAACTGGGCCAAGCGAATCCTCTTTCTGGCCGACCGCGTGTCGCTGGTCAAACAGGCGGTCGACGCCTTCAAGGCCTTTTTGCCCGACGCTTCGCCAGTGAATCTCGTCACCGAGAAGGACCAGGAGGGGCGCGTCTACGCCTCGACCTATCCGACGATGATGGGGCTGATCGACGAGTCGAAGGATGGCCAGCGGAAATTCGGCGTCGGTCACTTCGATCTGGTGATCATCGACGAAGCCCATCGCTCGGTCTTCCAGAAGTACCGCGCCATCTTCGAATACTTCGATTCGCTCCTCGTCGGCCTCACGGCGACCCCCAAGGACGAAGTCGACCGCAACACCTACAGCCTGTTCGACCTGGAAGATGGGGTGCCGACCGATTCCTACGGTCTCGACGCGGCGATCGAGGACGGCTTTCTGGTTCCCCCGAAGGCCGTTTCGGTCCCCCTCAAATTCCAGCGCGACGGCATCACGTACGACGAACTGTCGGAAGAAGAAAAGGAGCAATGGGACGAGACGGAATGGGACGAGGAGGGCTCGCCACCCCCCGACCACGTCGACGCCTCCGCCCTCAACAAATGGTTGTTCAACAAGAACACCGTCGACAGTGTCCTCGAGCACCTGATGACCCGCGGCCAGAAAGTGGCGGGTGGCGACCGCCTCGGTAAGACGATCATTTTTGCCGCCGGTCAGGACCACGCCGACTACATCGCCGAGCGGTTCAACGCCAACTATCCCCACTACCGGGGCGAGTTCGCCCGGGTGATTACGTTCAAAATCGAATACGCCCAGAGCTTGATCGACGCCTTCAAGCAGAAGGAGGCCCCGCCTCACATTGCCGTCTCGGTCGACATGATGGATACCGGAATCGACGTCCCCGAAGTGGTCAATCTTGTTTTCTTCAAGATGGTCCGCTCAAAAACCAAGTTCTGGCAAATGGTCGGCCGCGGGACTCGGCTCTGCCCCGACCTGTTCGGCCCGGGGAAGGACAAGGAGTTCTTCAGCATCTTCGACTTCTGCCAGAACCTCGAATTCTTCAAGGAGAACCCCGAGGCCACCGGCGGTTCAGCGGGCGAGTCCCTTTCGGCACGACTCTTCAAGCAACGGCTCGAAGTGATCCGTGCCCTCGACAAACGGCAGGAAGTTCACGGTGCGGAACCTCCTGCGGCGAGTGATGAGGGAGACCCGCTCAACGAGTCTGAAGTCCGTCGCGCCACGGCCGACCTGCTCCACCACGAAACAACGGCGATGAACGTCGACAACTTCATCGTCCGCCCCCACCGCCGCCTGCTGGAAAAGTACACCGAGCGCGAAGCGTGGGATCATTTGTCGGTCGAAGAACATCTCGAGCTGGCCCACGAGATCGCGGGCCTCCCCACCGAACTCGACGCCGAGGGGGAAGAGGCGAAGCGATTCGACCTGCTGGTCCTCAACCTGCAACTCGCCATCCTCAACAGCGAACCCGGCTTCGAGCGGATGCGCGACCTGTTGATCAAGATCGCCGGCCTCCTGGAGGAAAAGGGGGCGATCCCCATGGTCGCCGCCCAAATGGAACTCATCCAGGACGTCCAGCACGAAGAGTGGTGGCGGGATGTCACGATCCCGATGCTCGAGCGCGTCCGGCGGCGACTCCGCGACCTGGTGAAGTTCATCGAAAAGCGCCGCCGCAAACCAATCTATACCGACTTCATCGACGAGATGGGCACCGGGACCGAGATCGAACTTCCCGGCACCTCACCCGGCACCGACGAAGCGAAGTTCCGTGCCAAGGTCCGCGTCTTCCTGCGCCAGCACGAAGACCATATCGCGATCCACAAGCTACGCACAAATCGGCCCCTCACCGCCACCGACTTGGAAGAACTCGAGCGAATGCTGCTCGAAAGCGGCGTCGGCAACCAGGAGGATCTCCGCCACGCCATCGAAGAAAGCCAAGGCCTCGGCAAGTTCGTCCGCCACCTCGTCGGCCTCGACCGCACCGCCGCGAAGGAAGCCCTCGGCGAATTCATGAGCGGGAAGGCCCTCAACTCGAATCAAATCGAGTTCGTCGACCTCGTGATCAACCACCTCACCCAGCACGGCACAATGGAAGCCGAGCAGCTTTACGAAAGCCCCTTCACCGACGTCACGCCGCGTGGCCCGGAAGGGCTATTTTCGGAGGCCGAGTTGTCGGAGTTGCTGTCGGCGCTTCAGCGGGTGAATGAGACGGCTGCGGCGGCGTAGACGCGTTCAGGTGAGTCTTTTAGCCATTTTCCCCGCCTGGCGGTGCGTGCCCATGTCATATTCCCATGTCATATTCCCACCACATATTCCCACCACATATTCCCAGACACTCAACCTTCAGGTAGGCTGGATTTCACGCGCCGATCGCGATGAATTCCCTTGCACGCTCCCCCGGAGACGAAGATGACGAACCTCTCCTCGACGATCGCATTGGTCCTGGCCCTGCTGGCGGTTCCTTGCCTGGCGGAATCGCCCGAGCAGGTGGCCGGTGGAGCGGTGCTTCATCCGGCTGACGAGATCGAGTGGGGCGCCGCGCCCCGGTCGCTCCCCTCCGAGGCGAAAATGGCCGTGTTGGCCGGGGATGTGTCGAAGGAAGGGCCCTTTGTCCTGCGGCTCAAGCTCCCCGACGGCTACCACCTGGCCGCGCACACCCACCCGCGGGCTGTCGGGCTGACCGTGATCTCGGGGAGCTTGCAGGTCGGCAAGGGGGAGCGGGTCGACGCGAAAAAGGGGACCTCGCTTGGCGCCGGCTCGTACGCCAGTTGGAACGCGGGGGTCGCTCATTCGCTGTTGGCCGGCGGGGAGACGATTGTTCAACTGCATGGCGAGGGGCCGTGGGAGATCGACTACCAGGACAAGGCTGACGACCCGCGGGAGGCGATGGCGCGGCGCCGGGCGGCGGCGCGGGCGCGGATTGAGTTCACCGAGGAGTCGCTTGCGGAGGTCAAGCGGAACGTCGACGCGGGGAAGGCCGTGATGGTCGACGTGCGGAGCAAGCAGGAGTGGAACGAGGGGTACCTGGCCGGGTCAATCTTCCTGCCGAACGACTCGCTCCGCGGCCGAGCCTTTGATCCCGACAAGCTGCCTGAAGTCCTGCCCGAGGGGAAGGTGCTCTATACCTTCTGCCAGGTGGGGATGCGAGCGAAGGCGGCGGCCAAGGTGCTGACGCAATATGGCTACGAGGTGCGAGTGCTGCAGCCCGGGTATGAGGAGCTGTTGGAGGCGGGGTTTGAGCAGGGTGAGGAGTGAGATCGACGGAAATCGGGCCCTGAGACACCGGAAACAGATGGTACGAAGCCGTGACCAGGTTCCTCTACGCGCGTGAAATCATCAGATTCGCCATGCTCAGCTAAGACCTCATCTGCCTGATTGTTGACTGTCTGGAAACGATCTCTGCCCGATTGTTGACTGTCTGGAAACTATGGAAACGGCTCGACTGTCTGAAAATGCGCAAGAACCATCCGAAAACGCGCAATCTCTAGCCCTCCTCGACGAGGCCTGCCAGGCCGCTCCGAAGAAAAACGGAGATTTTTAGAAAACTGTGGCGTAGCGAGGTGCCCAAATGGCGCACTGTAGATAGCAGTCCCCCACTTCCCCCCCCCGTAGGGCAGGCTTCCAGCCTGCCAGGGCGGGAATTCCAACGGGGACCTGTTGAAGGGAAAATCCAGCAGTCACTTCGACACCGAGGCCAAGACATGAGCAAGTCGCCCCCCGCCATTTCGTCGATTTTTGCCGACGCCCTGGCCTGCAAGTCTCCCCGAGAGGTCGACGTTTTGCTCACCTCGGCTTGCGGCTCGGATGCCAAGTTGCGTCGACAGGTGGAGCATTTGCTCGCGGCCCACCACAAGGCGGCCGGCTTTCTCGAGTCGGAAACGGCCTTGCCCGTCGACCCCTCGATCGCCGTCGGCAAAGCCATCGGGAGACGCTACAAGCTGTTGGAGGCGATTGGCGAAGGGGGGATGGGGACGGTGTGGGTCGCCGAGCAGACCGAGCCGGTGCGGCGGAAGGTGGCAATCAAGCTCGTCAAGGCGGGGATGGATTCGAAGCAGGTGCTCGTCCGCTTCCAGGCGGAGCGTCAGGCGCTAGCGCTAATGGACCACCCGAACATCGCCAAGGTGCTCGACGGGGGAGTGACCAGCAATGGCCGCCCCTTTTTCGCCATGGAATACGTCAAGGGAGTGCCGATCACCCGCTACTGCGACGATGCCCACCTGCCGCTTCGCGAACGACTGAAGCTGTTCGTGTCGGTCTGCCAGGCAGTGCAGCATGCCCACCAAAAGGGGATCATCCACCGCGATCTCAAGCCGTCGAACATCCTGGTCTGCCAGTACGACGGAATGCCGGTGGTCAAGGTGATCGACTTTGGTCTGGCCAAGGCGATCAACCAACCCCTCACCTCGCAGACGCTCCACACGGCCCATGGCATCATGATCGGGACTCCCCTCTACATGAGTCCCGAGCAGGCCGAGTTCAACAATCTCGACGTCGACACGCGGACCGACATCTATTCGCTGGGAGTGGTGCTCTACGAACTCCTTACGGGGACAACCCCGCTCGAGAAGCAGCAGATCCAAAAGGCGGCGCTCGACGAACTCTTGCGGCTCATCAAGGAGGTCGAGCCGGTCCGGCCGAGCACGCGGCTCAGCACCAGCGCAAAGCTGCCGAACATCGCCGCCCAGCGGGGAATCGATCCCAAGCAATTGGGGCGGCTCCTCAAGGGGGACCTCGACTGGATTGTGATGAAGTCGCTCGAGAAGGACCGGAGCCGCCGCTACGAAACGGCCAATGGCATGGCCCGCGACATCGAACGTTTCCTGGCGGACGAACAGGTCGAGGCCTGCCCGCCGACCGCGCGGTATCGCTTGCGCAAGCTGATGAAGCGTTATCGCGGTCCGTTGGCGGGAGCTTCGGCGGTGGCGGCCGCGCTGGTGCTGGGGATCGTCGCCACCACACTGGCGATGTTCGAGGCGCGGCGGCAGGCAGGCCGGGCCGAGGTGGCGGTTCACGAGGAAGCGAAAGCTCGCCAACAAGCCGAGCGGGCCGAACAACGGGCCACCGAGCAGCTCGAGGTCGCGGTTGCGGAAAAGCTCCGGGCGGACGGAGAAGCGGCACGTGCGATCGCGGCCAACAACTTCATGCGGAATTTGCTCGGCCCCCCTGGATCCAGCGGGCCAGGAGACGGTACGTCAATTTTGGATCGACGTGTTTCCGACGTGATCACCGCGGCGGCGGCCGCGCTGGATGGCCTCGACGATCAGCCTCAACTTGAACTCGACGGGCGACTCACCTTGGCATCGACCTACGCGGCGATTCGATCGCTAGGTCAAGCCAAGATTCAGTACAAACGGGCGGCCGAGCTGTCGAAAATCCTCAATGGCGACGATTCCGACGAGACACTTCAAATCGAGATCGACTACCTGTTCGCATCGCAGCACGCGCCGTCGAGCGACGACATCGAGCTGGGGCGACGGATCGCGGCGCTGTTGACCCGGCGGCATAGCGCCGACCACCCGCTAACATGCGATGCCAACAACAGCCTGGCGGTCACGCTACAACAGCAAGGTAAACTTGACGAGGCGATCGAGGTCTATTCGACGATTGTCGATTCGATACGGCGCCAACCCGACGTCTTTCATCCCAAGGGGAAGGCGCGGTACGTCAGCAACATGGCAAGCGCCCTTTCGCAACAGGGAAAAGAGGCGGAAGCGGACCAACTGGTCATCGAAGCCGCAGCGATCTGCGACGGCGAGCCGCATACCGATCCAAGCAGGTGTTTGAAGTATTACTTGGAATTGGGGAAGGTCCACGCCAAGCATCGCCGCTTCGAGCAAGCGCTCACCGCTTGGAAGTCGGCCTTCGATCGGAGTGCCGCGCTGGGGCTGACGGACGAGCGCGGGTTACTTCTCAGTGAGTTGATTGCGACTAGTGCGCAACTCGGTAAATTCGACCTGGCAGCGGAATGCATTGGTATTTTGCGTAAGACATTCGAGCATCCTGAACTTGTCGAACTAGACGGAGTCCTGGAAGTAGAGCTAACGAGATCGCTGGTCGACATTTTGCTCGCGGACGCCTTGATTCGGTCGGGAAAGGATCGCGAAGGACGCCAGCTCCTGCAGCAAGCCGATATGGCACTGCGCGATCGCGCCGCGAACGACCCCGACAACGCCCAGTGGTATCCGCAACAGCGGCAAGCGATCGAGTTGCGTCGACGAGGAACCTACGATTCGCAAGGCTGGCCGAGCCCGGCGATTGGAGTTGCCGCGGAAACGATGCTGTCCTATACCGTCAATCGGCATGTGACGGGCCTCGATAGTCCCGCGCTCGACTGGAACGGACTCGCGATCGACCTCTATCGCTGGGAAGGTCCGGAGGTGGAGGTGACGGCATCGGCCTTTCACGGATCGTTGGCGGAACTCTCCCATCACGAGCCCACCACGGGGCTCTACCTGCTCGCGTTCGACTTGCCTCGACCCGGTACTTTCTCCGCCAAGGAAATGGTTTGGGTGCTGCAATGCGATTGGGAGTTCGCCTTTTACGATGCCGACACCCTGCAACTCGATCGCAATAGCCCGTGGGATACCCTCGAGCGGGCGGTCCCCCTCGAACAGCGGCGCGGGGCAGTCGCGCATTGGTATCGCACAAGCGAACTCGACCACTTTGCCGGTTACAGCCCCGCCACCAACGTGCTGGCCGCGGGCCGCACTCGTTTGTCCCTGCCGAGTGGTTCGTACCAGTTGGGGATCAACCACGATGGGGAGGGGCACCTGTGGGTCGACGGAGAGAAATACGACCCCCAGAACCACATCGAGTTTGGCGATCGACCCCGGGAGATCAAGTTCATCTGGAAGGGGACGGATTTTTGCTATCCATGGATCGAGCCGCGTTGTCCCGCCGAGGCGCGACTGAAACGACGCGTCATTCCCACCATCCAATGGGCCAACTGCGAGGTCGAACGCGCCAAGGCGGAGCTCGACAAGGATCCCAACAACGCGGCTTTAATCGTCGACTTCGCGCGAGGGCTCTGGCGGGCTGGCCGATTCGACGAAGCGTTGCATAGGATGGCGGAGGTGGAAGATCGGCTCTCAAGCGATCACTACGCCATGTATCAATACGCGACTTTCTTGGCCTACATGAGAGAGCACGAGCGGTATCGCAAGCTTTGCGCCGAGATGATCGATCGCTACCCGGAGGAAAGCCATTCCGCCGAGGTGGGCGAACGAACCGCCAAGTGCTGCCTGTTATTTCCCGCTGAGGTTTCCAAGATCGACCCCCATGTCCTTACGGCGCGAGTCGACCGGGCTGTCAACCAAAGACCGAGTGGAAACACGCCTTGGTATCAGTTGGTCAAGGCCCTCCATCTCTACCGATTGGGAGACGAGCATGCCGCCGAGGCGGTCGAATGGATCGATCGTTCGATCGCCGCCTTCCCCAACGATTGGTCTCCCTCCATATGCTACTACCTCCGAGCGATGGCTCTCAAGAAGAGCGGCCAGCACGCGGAAGCCGCGGAGGCGTTTCAGCATGCCGAGCGATTTTATGCCGAACACGCACATGTCGTCGGTCGCGACGACCTGGAGGGTGCCTGCGAAATCTGGTTCACCGACGAGATTATCGCTCGCGAGGCACGAGACCTGTTCAACGCCACGGCACGCAGCAGCCCACCCCGCCCGTAGCATCGCCTTGCCGGGGTGGGGCGTGGATTGGCGGTGGTGGGATCGGGGGGGCATAATGGTTGGGTATGTTCAGTCGACTTTCACCTTGCCTGCGAAACCTTCTCACCTGGTTGGCGCTCCTGATCTGCCCCAGTTACGGCAAGGCCGACTGGGATGGCTTTGCACCGACCGGTCACTTCGACGAACAGTCGCTCGAAATCAAAACCGACGACGGCGTGCGGGTGGTGATGAACGCCCCCGACGCGAAACAGTCGGGCGCCGCGCGGCCGACGACCTTGGTGATCTACGCCCTGCCGAATGGCAACACGATCGAGCAGACGATGGGCTGCCAGATGCGCGGCGGGCTCGACTGGCGGCACGACATTCAGCATATCGCGGCCCAGACGCGGGTGTTGCGGCGGGAACTGGCCGACCGGAACATTGTGGTCGCCTATCTGGAGGCCGAGACATTGAGTTGGCCGGCATGGCGCGAGGCGCGGGAGGACCACCCGGCGCGGATGGCTGCGATTGTCGAATCGCTCGTCGCACGGATTCCGGGCGACGAGGTCGACATCGTGCTGTCGGCCCACAGCGGCGGCGGGGCGTTTGTGCTGGGGATGATCGACGCCGCCGAGGAGATCCCCGATCGTGTCGCGCGGATCGTCTTTCTCGACGCCAATTACAGCTTCGATGCCGCACGGCATGGAGGGAAGTTGCTCGCCTGGCTGGCGGGTGACGAGGCGCGGGGGTTGGTGGTGCTGGCCTACGACGACCGCGAGATTCTGTTCGAGGGGAAGAAGGTCGTCGGCCCGACGGGGGGGACCTTTCGCGCGACCGAGCGGATGCGGGCGCGATTTGCCGAGGAGGTGGATCTCGTGGAGGGGGAATTGGGGGAGTTCACCGAGTACCAGGCCTTCGAGGGGCGGCTGCAAATGCTGGTCCACCCGAACCGGGAGAACAAGATTCTCCACACGGCGCTGGTGGGGGAGATGAATGGTTATCTCTACGCCTTAACGCGGGGGACACCTGCCGCCGAGACGTGGGGCAAGCTCGGCGTGCCGCGGGAATACAGCGACTGGATCGGTCCGGCGCCTGTCGCAAGCTTTGCCTTGCCCGACCGGCCGGCGGAGGGAGAGACCGGGAGTGCATTCGCCGCCAGGGTGGCGCAGCTCGATAGCGCGGAGCGCGAGGAAGAGATTGTCCGCGCGGTGCTGGCCGGGAACTTTCCCGAACACTTGCGGCGACTGTGCGCGGTGCAGGTCACCGCCCGTGGTACCGATGGTGTGGAGCATACCTTGGTTTACGAGGTGCTGCCCGACTATCTGGCGATTGGCTCGGACGACGACTTCGTGCGGATGCCGATGAGGCCCCAATCGGCACAGCGGATTGCCGATCCCTTTGGTTGCACGCTCCCCACGGTGCGGATGGTCGACCAGATTCACGCGGCGGCCACGATGAAGCCTGCCCCGCGGCCCCTTACCGAAGCGCGCGAGGCGGTGGCGACGTTTGCCGAGCATTCGCGGCTCGTCGACAGCCAACGTCAGCGGCCTAAGCTGGGAGAGCTTGTCTCGGGGATCAAGAAGGATGTCGTCCTCTCGAATCGCATCGCCGAACGTCCGCGCCGGTTGGCCCTGTATGGCTGGCATCAACTCTCGGGGGAGCCGATTCAGCCGCTGACGATCGTTCACGTCGACACCTATGTCGACTACAGCCATGGGGTGCGGCTGGTGAAGCGGCGGATGGTGCTCGATGGGCAGCCAGTCGACTTCGCCCGGGTGGCAAGCGATCTCACCCTTCACCCGCTGGTGAGTGGTGAAGGGGTACTGGAGGTGCTCGGCTATTGAGGGTGCCCCCCGTCTACTTACTCCGCCCGAAACAGACGAGGCACATGTCGTCGCTTTGGGGGTGGTCGCCGACGAACTTGCGGACGTCGGCGAGCACGTGGTGTCCGAGTTCTTCGACCCCGACGGCCTGCGAGGCGACCTGAGCGCGGAGCCGTTCGAGCCCGTAGAGCTCGCTCTCGTGGTTCATCGCCTCGCTGAACCCGTCGGTGAACATCGTCAGCGAGTCGCCCGGCCCCAGTTGGAAGTGGCACGACTCGAATTCGTAGTCGTCGGAGACCCCCAGAGGCAGGCCCGACTCGTCTTCTCCCACTTCCTCGATCTCTCCCCCGCGACGGCGCAACAGGGGGGGCATGTGGCCGGCGTTCACCAGCAGGCACTCGTGATTCGCCGGGTCGATCACCGCGACCAGCATCGTCACAAAGCGATCGGCCCAGTCGTGCTGGGCAAACGACTTGTTCGCCCGGGTGACCGCCTGGGCGGGGTCGCGGAAGCTGGCGAGGCTGAAGCGAACGTCGCTCGACAGGCGCGCCATCAAGAGGGCGGCCGACATCCCCTTGCCCGCGACGTCGCCGATGACGACGGCGAAGCGACCCTCGGGGAGGAGGACATAATCGTAGTAGTCGCCCCCGACCTGGCGGGCCGACTCGTAGTAGTCGAAGAAGTGATACCCGGCGACATCGGGCCCACACTTGGGGAGGAGGGCCCGTTGCATTTGGGCGGCGAGTTGGAGGTCGCGTTCGACGGCCTGCTGGGCAAGCACGACGTCGTGAAGTTTGGCGTTCTCGATGGCGACCGCGGCCTGGCTGGCAACCGCGGCGAGGACCTCGAGATCGTCGTTGAGAAAGCGGCTTCGCTGATTGAGCGTGTCGACCTGGATCACGCCGATTGCTGTCCCCGTGTTGTCGATCATCGGGGCGCAGATCATCGAGCGGATCTGAAACTCGCTGATCGACTGGGCCATGTCGAATCGCGAGTCGCTGGCCGCGTCGGCCGAGAGGATGGCCTTCTTGGCCTGCATCGCCTCTTCGACGATTGTCCGGCTGATACGTGTCGCCTCTTGATCGGCGCGGCGGAACTTCTCGGCCACCGCCACCAGCGGGCCATCCTCCTTGGGCCGCATGATGACGAACGCCCGATCGGCCTGGACGAACACCTTGAACAGGCTGTCGAGGATTTTGGGGAGGATCTCGTTAATCTCGAGCGTGCGGCCGAGGTTCTGGGTGATTTCCACCAGCGCGGCGAGCTTCACCTCGGGCTTGGCCGACAGGCTCCAACTCACCGAGCCCCCCGACAAGTCGAGGGTCGCCATCACGCTCGCCGTGTTGGTCTCCTCGGCATCGGCGGCCGCCACGCCCACCAGCGACGACTCCCTGACCGGGATGAAGCCACTCAGGTCGTTCTCGACTTCGGGCGCCCGGTTCGATTCGAGGCGGAACTCGAGGGTCTGATCGCAGATTTGAATCCGGTCGCCAGACGTCAGCAGGGTCGGCTCGGTGATGATCTCGTCGTTGACATAGGTGTGGTTGCGGCTCTCGAGATCGTCGACGAAGTACTGCATCCCGTCGCTGAGGAAGACGGCATGCTTGCGGCTGATGGCGGCCACGTCGAGGGGAATATCGCACTCCGCACTCCGCCCCACGACGGTGCGATTGCCGGTGAGTTTGAACCTGCGACCGACGTCGACCCCCTTCACGATTTCCAAATAGGCATTGGCCATAGAGTGCGCAACCATTCCCCTCAATCGCCGGCCCGGTTTCGGCAGAAAACCCGCCCCCCACCAGCGGCCGGCAGAAACAATAGTTTATTCCACCCGGGGGCGGTCTGAAAGCGGGACGCCTGGGGGCTGCTGGCACCGGTCGATCTGGGCTGTTTCACCCTGGGTTTTTCACCCGGGGGGCGCTACCTGGCGTCAGGCCCCGCCTCTGTTGCCGAGCCCTCGGTGGCCGGCCCCGCCGATTCCCCTTGGAGGAGCTTCTCCAAGGCCGGCTCGATCGCCTTCGCCCACCGCTCGTACCCTGCGGGAGAGAGGTGCAGGAAGTCGGGCATCACCTCCTTCGACAGCGAGCCATCCTCTTCGAGAAAGGCCTCCTGGATGTCGAGGAAGTGGACTTTGCCCCCCTTGTCGTTCTGGTCGTCGGCTTGGTCGTCGGCCGCAAGTTTGGCGATCCCCTCGTTCACCTGCTTGATCTGCTTGCGGAACGGGTTGTCCGGCTGTTCGCCGCGGGGGAAGACCCCGAGCAGCAGGATATCGGTCTCCGGCGAGTGCTTCCGCACGGTCTCCACCACCAAGGTGATGCCGGCAATCACCGCCTCGGGGGAGTGCTTCACGTTCCCCAGATTGTTGGTGCCGATCATGATGACCGCCACCTTGGGTGCCTGCCCTTCGAGGTTGCCATTCTCCAGGCGCCAGGCGAGGTGCTCTGTCTCGTCGCCGCTAATCCCCAGATTGCCGGCCTTCCGCTCGCCGTACTGCTTCTTCCAGACCTCCTTGCCGGCCCCCTCCCACCCCTGGGTGATCGAGTCCCCCATGAACACCACGTCCCACTTCGTCGCACGCGCCTGCTTGTTCATCGAGGCGTGACGGTCCTGCCACCAGGGCATGTCGCGCGGCGCGGGGGTCGTGGCGGCGGCCACATCCTTGGGACGCTCCTTGGTCGCACCCGGGGGATCGGCCACGGCGGGTTCCTGGGCGAAAAACTGAGAAGTCGATAACCCGAACATCACCCCACCGAGCACCAAACTTGCGAGAAACGACCTACCACACATGAAAGGAATCCTCCAAAAGTTGCCAACCGTACTGAGGTTGGGAAACAGTCTAATCTACACTGCCGGCGCAGCCGTCGGGGCTGCCACCGCCGGGCGGTGCCGGGCTATCAGGCCGAGCATGATGAGGGACCAGCCGTTAAGGATCAGATCGATACCGACGAACAGGCCGATGACCCAAAGCCCCGAGACTGGCCATTGGCGCCAGATGGAAATCCCCAGCAGCAAGCTGACCGCGCCGTGGAGTAGCAACCAGCCCCAATGCTCATAACGGGTGGCGAGGGCAATGGCGATGCGAAAGATACCGCCGAAAATCAGGAACATGGCAATCAACAGGGTCAAGGCCACGGCGGTGGCGCCGGGATTGGCGACGCACATGAAGCCGACGACGATGTAGAGCAAACCGGTCAGGAGGTCGATGAAAAACCCGCCCCACTGTTTGCAACCGAAGGCGTGCAGGACCTCAAAAACCCCGCCAATGATCAACAGCCAACCGAGGAACATCACCGAAAACACGGTCAGATAATACGCCGATCCGACCGCGATGGTCCCGCCCACAACGAGCAGGATGCCCAGGGCAACGAACCAGCCCCACTTTTTTCGCAAAACTTCGGTGCCAGCCAGTTGAGTCCCCGTCGCTGCCAGAGAACTTGTCGACGCCATCGGTCACCTCCCTTGAAACGGACGAAAACAGCGAGCGCGCCGGGCGCATTCCATTAACCAACATCCAGGATCGAAATCAGGACGGCGGACAGGGCCGGTGAGGCCTCCAGCTTGTCGCAACTCGAGAATGGCCCACGGCCTGGCTTTCTCTGGTAATATAACAATCCCTCCGGACCGATTGCCAGTCAGCGCGACAATTATCTTTGCCGCACCGCAACCCGGAGCTTCTCGGTGGAAAAGACCAATGACAGCGACTCGCTACGGACTGTTGTTCCTCGCCGCCCTGGGAATGGGACTGTGCGTGGCGGGGGGCGTGGGGGTTTGGTATGTCGAATCGCGGGTCAACCATGCCCGGGAGTTGGTGACCGAGCGGGTCGGCGAGGGATTCACCGCCATCCGCGAGCGGCTGGTCGAGGTGGAGGACCTTGCCGAGCGGTCGAAAATCACGATGGCGGAAGTCGAAGCGCGGTTGCGCGAGCGCGCCAGGGAGGTGGGAACCGAGCGGCTGGCGGCGAATATCGACGTGGAGGGAAGAGTCGAACAGCTTGCCGCAGGCTTGAGCAAGGCCGAGCAGGTGCTCGCGATCTCGCGGGAAACGGTCGAACATGTCCGCCACGCCCTGGAATTGGGAGACGCGCTTGGCTTTGGCTGGAATGCCAGCTCGGTCGACCCGCTGCTGGAGCGTCTGGCGGAACTGAATGGCGACCTCGTTCGGGCGATGGAGACGGCAGACAGCTTGAGGCAACGCCTCGACGAAGATCTCGGGGAGCAGTCGCGGGCCGAACGGTGGGAGCAGGTGGCCACGATCGCCGCCAGGTTGGTGGCGACGTTTGGCAAAGTCGATGCCCGGCTGGCGACACTTCAAGAGAGATTGACCGACGTCGAGCAGTCGATTCGGGAGCGGAGCGCCAAATGGCACGTCAGGCTGATCGCAGCGGCGGTAGGTGCCACGCTGTTTTTGCTCTGGATGGGGGCCGGCCAGTTCTGCTTGTGGCGGTGGGCACGTCGCTGGAAGGCCTCAGGCTAAACCTGGTCGGATGACGCGGAGGGCGCCGCCTGCGATCAAGCCGCCAATCACTGACTCGCCCGTTATTGCCAGGTTGAGGGAAAGGAGTGGAGTAAGGCCCGGGCCGGCTCTGCTGTAAAGCCTTGCCAGTCAGCGCGATTCTCATGGAACGGGGCGACGCCCTACAAACCGCGCAAACGCTATTAGCAATGCTTCCGCCCTTCACCCGGATTCGGAGCCGCTCTCTGCATGCGTTTGGCTCACCTGCCTACGAATTGGCATCCGATAGCATCCAACGAATCCTCTATGGGCGTGCGGCAGCGCAGGAGGGCCGCCGGGCTCCCCTCTCTAGTTCGACTGTTTGGGTTTAGCACATATAGTGGTTTCC
Source organism: uncultured Planctomycetaceae bacterium (assembly GCA_964650265.1). GTDB lineage: Bacteria > Planctomycetota > Planctomycetia > Pirellulales > Lacipirellulaceae > CAZYQQ01. The sequence goes on along the minus strand of CAZYQQ010000060.1, from coordinate 7,735 downwards.
GGCCACGTGCAAGCACGACATGTGGGCAGATTTCGTCGGGACGACCACGAACCCAAACAGTCGAACTAGTGGCGGTGGCGAAAGACCAGCAGACGCTAGTCGCTTCACTTCCTAACATCCCCCGAATGGAGTAGCGGAGTTTATGAAACGTCATTTGGTGATCAGCTCGGCGGTGGCCGCGTGGATGCTGACGGCATGGCCCGTGTGGGCTCAAGAGGAACTATTGCCAGTTCCGTGGGCGCCCGCGTCAAGCGACACGGGGGTCGAAATGGCGGGAGCTTTTTTCAGCGGCGAATCGAGAAATTATGCACAGAGCCATGGCTACTGTAACGACGGAGAATTCAATGACGCCTGGAGACTTCACGATGCCGTCGCGCCATGTTGTGAACATGACTTTGGTGGTTGGCTCGCCGTCGGCTATCACAGCGATGAGACAGGCCTGTCGTTTTTTGCACCGCTCAACGATTTTAACGACACTCCCAACCAATTGAATCTCGAGCAGGCGTGGATGTACTTTGAGAAGGTCGCCCACGGAAACTACTGCTCGGCTGACTGGGGATATCGCGTTGACGTCGTCTATGGCGTGCAGGCGCAAAAGACGCAAGCTTTCGGCAATAACGACGGCTCGTGGGACACCACCTTCGACCATGGCTCGTACGGCTGGGCGATTCCCCAGGCCTATGGCGAAGTCGCTTACGGCGACTGGAGCATGAAGGTTGGCCACTTCTTCAACTTCGAAGATTACGAAGCCATCCCCGCGACCGCGAATTTCTTTTACAGTCACTCTCTGACATTCAACAACAGCGGGCCCTTCACCTACACGGGCGTGCTTAACACATTCAAGGTGAGCGACACGACCACGGTCTGGGCGGGTTGGGCGCTGGGCTGGGACACGGGCTTCGATCAATTCAACGGCGGCAGCCACTGGATCGGTGGCGTGAAGACCGAAGTTTCGGATGACCTGACGTTGGCCTACGTTTCGTCGGCCGGGAATTTCGGACTTCGTAGCGCCGGGGGTGGGGCCTACAGCCAGTCGATTTATGCGATCGCCGATTTGACCTGCCGCATGCAGTATGTCTTCGAAGTGGAATACTCGACGTCGAACGGCTTCCTGGATGACCCTGATTTCGATGCCGAAAACATTGCCATCGTGAACTACCTGTTCTACACGCTCAACGACTCCTGGAAGGCCGGCGGACGGGCGGAGTGGTTGAAAACCGATACCATCACCGGTGAGAGCACCTCCTACTACGAACTCACCGGCGGCCTAAACTACCAGATTAATCCCAATGTGGTGATCCGGCCCGAGATCCGCTACGACTGGTCACCCACCGACTTCGCCGGCGACTATAACCGGGCCATCTTCGGCATCGATGGGGTAATGACATTCTAACGGGGCAGGGGCGCCAAGCGTTGTTCTGTGGCGGGCAGCGCGCCTTCGCATGACCGCGAAGCAATAGATGAGCCTGTGGAACCCGCTTGAGCGGGTTCCACAGGCTGTATCAAAACGGTGTTGTTTCCAGCATCCAATGTTACTCCATTGCCATTGGGTGCTCGACAAGACTACTCGTTGACCGTTGGTTTCGCGACTTCGTGCTCTTGGTCCGCGAAGTCCTGCTCGCCACGGATCGTCGTACACATGTATTTCACGGCCTCCTTGTAGTGCTCCTCGACGTTCTTGTCGGCGACAAAGGCCGCACCGACGAGTTGATCGGGGCTGGAATTGAAGACGCCGATGGCGAACACGACCGGAAGGCCGGTCTTGCGTGATTTGCCTTCTCCCGTGAGCAGCAGCGCACCGCGCTCGGTCTTCGTCAGCTCGTCGAATTTGACCTCCTCGAGGTGCTTGTCGACCGCGACCTTGACCTTCTTGAGTCCTTCCTGCGCGTCCTTGGCGCGATCGATCGTCGCTATCGCCGCCCACGCATTCCCCTTGGGGCTAGTGGCGGAGACAGAGGTCGCCCGCGACTTCTGCTTCCATTCGGAGGGGAACGTGATGCCAACGACGGGCTTGCCGTCCTTTGCAATAATGGCCTCGCCCCCCTTTTTGGTGGTCTCCGCTTCCTCTTCGGCTGCCTCCTCTTCTTCCTCAACCGTCCCCAACACTTCGGGCGGGGTTTCGGCGAAATTGGAATGCTCGGCGCTCGCGTATTCGTCGCTCGACTCATACTCGCTGCGCGATTGGGCTTCCGAATCCATGGCACGACGTTCGGCCGACCGTCCCGCCACGTTGCGAGTCACCCCGACGGCGACTCCCGCTTTCGCTCCCTTTTGAGCCCCCTCGCTACCGCCGACCATGCCGCCGACCATTGCTCCGCGCATGCCGCTACGAGCGGCTCCTCCCCCTCTGCGCTGCGCCATCGCGTCGGGCGCCATCAACAGCAGCGCGAGCGCTAAGACTCCAACAACCCGTAATTTGACCATGAAAGTGACTCCTATCGCACCAAGACTTTCCATCGTGCTTCAGTCAGGGACATACCCCAACTCGCGACGGAAGAAATTGCCACCGCAATCCAGATTCAAGCGCCGTATGATACTGCCGCGCCGGCCCCAACACTCTGAATCCGCTACACTCTGAATCCGCTACACTCTGAATCCGCCACACTCTGAATCCGCCACACCAGAGTGCAGCGGCTGGCACTTGTGCCAGCTATTCAAAACAGACTAACACAGTCGGAAACCTATCTCGGAGAACGGGCCTTGCTTCGCGCCCGCCGGAGATTATCCCCCTGGCCGACGGCGATTGCAAGGAGTTGCAGCAAATTAGCGGATTGTGGCACGTGAGGAACCTTGACGAACCCCTGACACTCAACCTTGCCCACCCGCTAATGACTTAAATCGATAACCCCACGGCCAATCTTTCTCACCTTGAGAATTAACGACCCCTTCCGCCCGAAGATTTCCGTTGTTTTTTCAGAATCGGCTTGATGGCGCCTGGCGAATTTACGTGCCGGCCGTTGTGTTCACTGGTTCTGGAGGGGATTTCCATGGCCGCCGGCCCGCGAAGTGACGTTGTTCGAAAAAGGGTGCTCAAGACAGCACAAGACACATCTCGTCACGAGGCTTGAGGAAGGAGCGCGATTTCGGAATGCAATCGCCACCAACCAGACGCCCTCCCTCATGCTCCTTGCTGACGCGCCGGGTTGGGATTATCTCGCCCCTATTGACGACAACTGTCGGCATGTTATCCTAAGCCGACGACAGGTGTCGTTTTTCTTGCAATGTGCTTCCGAGGGGCCGAACCATGCCCGAGCCGGAGGGGAGTCTCACCCCCACTCAGTTCGAAATCCTGCAATTGCTGTGGGCCGCCGAAGCGGGTTTGACCGTGGCGGAAATCTGGGAGGCGATTCGCGCCGAGCGCGACGTCAGCCGCACCACGGTCCTCAATCTGGTCGACCGCCTGGAAAAGCGGGGCTGGCTCCGGCGCAAGAAGCGGGAGGGACTCTATCGCTACCATGCCGCGGTCGATCGCGCCACCACCGAGGGTCGCGTGGCTTCGCAGTTCGTGGGCGAATTCTTCGAGGGTTCGCCGTCGAGTCTCCTGCTGAGCCTGCTCGGTTCGAACCGCATCTCCCAAGAGGAGATCGACCGGCTCCAGCAAATGCTGAGCGATCAACCTCCCCAACCGAGTCCCCGCAAACGCAAAGGGAAATAGCCATGGTACTGCCGGCCGCTCTCGTGTTGTTCGCGCTCAACCTGGCGATCGCCTCGGTGTTATCCGCCGGAGTCGCGCTCGCGGTTTCGCCCGCTTTCCGCTCCTTGCCGAAGCGACATGCCGTGCTGGTGGCCGGTCTTGCCGGGTGCCTGATTTCGCCGATTGTTGTCGCGGTGGGGGCTAGGTACTCGCTGGGGCGTTTGCCCGATTGGTGGAGTCCTGCCGCAAGGGTGGAGATCGAGGTGTCCGAGCCGCACGTCGCCACCGCGGTTGCACCGTTCGGCCCATCTTCCCACTCCGCGCGGGAGTTTTCACATGTCCCGCGCGAAGGCAATCCACTTGCCGCCACTCCGTCCCGCGCGGCAACGCCTGATGCCTTGCCTGCCGTCACCGTCGGGCCGGCGGTCGCTGGGCCACCCGGGGTCGAAACGCCCTCGAGTTCGGCCGACATCCTGATGTTTCTCGGCACCCTGCTGGTCGTGGTCTGGATCATCGGCGCGGGGGGGCTGGCATGGATCTGGCTGCGCGATCTGGCACGTTGCCGCCGCCTGGTACGTAACTGCCAGCTTTGCACCGCGGAGGCGTTGCGAAACGCGCTTGCGGAGGCTGCCGAAGGACTTGGCCTGCCGCGCGATATCCCGCTGCTCACGTCGAGTGAGGTTCCCGCACCCGCGGTCGTCGGGTTGATTCGTCCGGTTGTGCTCGTGCCGCCGCGGGCAGAGCGGCTCTTCTCTCCCAGCCAACTTCACGCCGTGCTGGTCCACGAGTTGTCGCACATCGCCCGCAAGGATCACTGGGTGGTCGCCCTGCAGGTGTGTACGCGGATTGGCTATTGGTGGAATCCCTTGGTTTATCTGGCCAGCCGACGGATCGCCGAACTCCGCGAGCTGGTGTGCGACGACATTGCCACCCATTTCACGGCGGCCCCACGCGATTACGCCCAATCGATTCTCCTCATGGCCCAGCGGGCGATCGCAACCCGGCCCGCTGTCTCCTCGCTCGGCATCGGCCTGTCGTCGGCCACGGAACTCGAACGCCGGGTGCGTCGCCTGTTGTTCGCGGGAGCCATCGCTCGGGAACTGCGTCTGAGCCGGCGGTTTGTGGCGCTCGGCCTGGTGGCGAGTGGGCTCGTCGGCATGGGGCTGGTGTTCGCCCAGGTGCCACAACAACCTGCCGAAGCCGATAACAGCGCACAATCTACCCCATCCGAGTCGGTCGGGGCCGAGCCAGTCTCGCCACCTCGCGAAAACAAATATGGCAAAGAGGAATGGGAACCGAACCCCATCAGCGGGAGGGTCCTGGCCCCCGACGGTTCCCCCGCCGTGGGGGCATCCGTGTTTATCGAAGGGAGAAGCATGGTGAGTGAGATCGACGTCGTGCTCACCACCAACGAGCAGGGGGCCTTTGCGACCACCATCCGCACTCCACGAAAACAATTCGGCGGCATCCGCCTATGGGCCCAAGGCCGTGACGGCAACAGCCTCGCCTTCCATCGGTTCGATTGGAATGCCAATCCGGTGGTCAGCGAAGGACTCGAACTGAAGCTGGAGCGGCGGCGAGTGGCGCAAGTGCGGGTTGTCGATGGCGATGGCCAGCCGGTGACCGCGGCCAACGTGGCTCTTCAGATCCGCTTCCCCCACATCCTGGGTGGTGTTTCCACCAACCACGAAGGTCTGGCGGAAATTCCGTTGCCCCCCTCCGAACGCATCGAAGTGGTCTTCGCCTGGAAGAAGGGCCAGGGACTCGACTATCGCGTTTATGCGCTCTCTCGAACCGCCGTGGCCGATAAAAAGGCCGTGGCTCCCGAGTTTCCGGTCGACGGGCCTCAACAGTTGGTGCTCGATGGATGCCAGCCATTCAAGGTAAAGGTCGTCGAGGCGACAGGCGAGCCGATCGCGGGGGTACGGCTCTATCCCTGGACACTACGAAAAGCGGGAGAGCCCGATTCGCTCAACCTCAGCTTCTTCACCGAGTTCTTGGCCGAGACAACGGACGAATCGGGGGAGGTCGACTTCGCGTGGTTTCCCCATTGGTGCCACAACGGCACGACGGTTTGGCCGCAAAAAGAAGGATACGAACGTATCCGTGGGAATTTCGACCCGGCCACGAGCGGAGGGGAATTGCTCATGCAACTCAACCGGCTCGTGCCGATTCGAGGGCAAGTGACGGGGCACGACGGCAAGCCGGCCACCGGAATTACGATTGCTGTTCGCGGGGCGGGGCGATCCTTCAACAGTTTCATGTCGTCAGTCACGTCGGACGGGGAGGGACGTTACGAGGTATTGGTGTCTCCCGACCAGATTTACCTGCTCTGCGTCCAGAACGATCGCTGGGCTGCCGCTGCTCAAACCGGCTTTGCCGTTTGGCCGAATCAGCCTGTCGAGGGGCGGGATTTTCAATTACGCGAGGCGACGCGGGTTCACGGCGTGCTGGTGAACGAACGGACGCAACAGCCGATACCCGACGCGCGGGTGATTGTTTATCTGCAGGGTACCGCGCTTTACAAACTGCCCGATGTCGACCTGCCGAATCCCGATAACGAGCGCTACTCGGTGCAACCGATCATCCAATACTACGCGAACACCAATGACGAGGGAGAGTTCGAATTCTTTTTGGGGGATGGCGACTATAGCATTCGTCCTCCCCAGCAGGAGAAAGCAGAAGAGTTTACGATAACTGGTGAACGGGAACGGGAGTTTATCGTCACCACCAAGATCGAAGAGGAAGTGGTCCTGGTCGGCCTTGTCGTGGGGCCCGAGGAGAGCAAACCACTGGCGAACGTGAAGGTCGAAGGGGTGCCATGCGATTTTAGCGGCAACGACTGGCTGGCAACAACGGGGGCCGACGGAAAGTTTACCGTCCGGCGACGTCAGCAGGCGACTTTCGTGCATGCCGTCAGCGCCGACCGCAGTCTCGCCGCGATCGCCGAAATCGAAGAGGCCAGCCGCGTGGCGTTTCTCCAACTGCAGCCGGTCGGGTCGGTAACGGGCCGACTGGTGAACGCCGACAATACCCCCGTCGTGGGACAACAACTGCACTATGCCTTCGACGTGCCGGACGAAGACAACGGGACACGAAGTCCCCGCTTCGGCGGCCGCGCGGTGACAGACGAGCAAGGCCATTTCACCCTGCTAGCGATTCCACCCGGACGGGAATATTGCGTGAATTATCCGCCAACTCCCGAAGGGATGATCCCCTTCGTTACCAAGTTCACCCTGAAACCGGGGGAACACCTGGAGTTGGGGGATATTGAGAAGCCTGCCGGGCGCTGAGGCTGTTAAAACGGCGACAGCCGCTTGATTCGTTCTGCCACCGAGGTCGGCTCGCGCTCGGGGGCGATCGCCTCGCCACCTCGCGCGTACTCGAGCCATGCCGAGACGTCGCCGCCGTAATCGCGGCCGGTGACCGACTGGAGGGCCCGGACGCCGGCGTACTGCATTGCCGGGTCGCTATCTTCGAGGGCTCGGGAGAGGGCCTTGATCGACTCGGGGGACTTGACTTTGCCCAGGGCATCGACGGCCGCGATGCGGACCTCGTGGTCGGGGTCTGTCGCCACGACCTGGGCCAGGAGATCGACGGAATCGGGGTCGCCACGCTTGCCGATGGCGACGCAGCACTTGCGCCGCACCTGGGCGTCGGCGTCGTTGAGACCCGCCTTGAGCACCTGGCTGGCCATCGGGGTGCCGAACTCGGCCATCGCATCGACAATCGCCTCGCGGACCAGCGGGTCGGGCTCGATTTGAATCTGCCGGGCGAGCTGATCGGTCAGTTCGCGCTGCTCGGGATCGTCGACTCCGGTCCCTTGCTGGGCGAACTCGCGAACCGTGTCCATCCGCATCGAGGCGGTGCGGTAGCTGGTCCGGTCGGGCTTGTCGGGAAAGAGCCACCAGGGCCGCGTCGCCGCGCAGCCGCTGGTCGCCACGAGCGCGAAAAGCACCAAAAGTTGCAGGATTCGGTAATTCATAAGACGAGGGAGCGCGCACAAGTCACACCACGCCGGCGCTGGTCTCCTCGACCCGAACGAACACCGGCGAGGGGAAAGTAGCAGAGAGGGGCGGTGGGGGCTATGGGGATTTGTGG
>CAZYQQ010000059.1:0-33612 GCA_964650265.1 uncultured Planctomycetaceae bacterium | reverse complement strand
ATTGCGGCCGCTTCTCAGGACACTGTGGCGGAACAAAAAATTCACAGGCTCTGAGCCCATGCGCCTAGGCGCCGGCCACACAGGCTGGCGCCCACTTGCGCCGGATTCCCTTCCCCGGTAAGTTACAGGCTCACCTTAGCCCCCTTGTTCCTTGCCGCGCGGGAGTTTCCTAATTCATGGCGAGCACCAAGCAACTCATCCGGGTTGGGCATAGTCCCGACCCCGACGACGCCTTCATGTTCTATGCCCTGGCGAAAGGGAAGATCGACACGGGGGACCTCGAGTTCGTCCACGAACTGGTCGACATCGAAACCCTCAATCAACGTGCCTTTTCCGGGGAACTCGAACTGACCGCCGTGAGCCTGCACGCCTACGCCTACCTGCAGGACAAGTACATCCTGTGCCACTGCGGTGCGAGCATGGGGGATGGCTACGGGCCGATGGTGGTGGCCGGCAAGCCGACGACACCCGAAGAACTGCGTACCAGGCGAATCGCCGTCCCCGGCAAGCTCACCAGCGCGTTTCTCGCGCTACGTCTCTGGCTGGGGCAGGAGTTCGACTACGTGGTCGTGCCGTTCGACGAGATCATATCAGCGGTCGTCGCAGGCGAATATGGCGGCGAACCGATCGATGCCGGCCTGATTATCCACGAAGGCCAACTCACCTATGGCGACCAGAATCTCTCGCTCGTGGTCGATTTGGGAGCGTGGTGGAAAAACGAGACCGGCCTGCCTCTCCCGCTGGGAGCCAACGTGATCCGCAAGGATCTGGGACCCGAAACCATCGCCGAGATCGAGCGGCTGCTCTACGCGAGCATCGAATACGGGTTGCAGCACCGCCAACCCGCCCTCGACTACGCCCTTCAATACGGCCGCGACCTCGACACGACCCAGGCCGACAAGTTTGTCGGGATGTACGTCAACGACTGGACACTCGACTTCGGCCCCCAGGGGGAGCAAGCGGTGGCCGAGTTCCTCGCGCGGGGGCACGCCGCGGGGGTCTTGCCGATGCGGGTCGCTCCAGAGTTTGTGCCGGGCGGCAACTAAAGTCCCCAAGTGTTAGAGTTGACGAGACAATGGCCATGTATTGACCGCAAGTTAGAATCTTTACCGACTCCCCCCAGGAGAGTGGTGTAGAATTGAGGTAGGTGACGTTGGCGCCCGATACTTGGCGAAAAATCACCAAAGTTATTACAGTACTCGATACAATTGCCGTGCAATCGGGTTCAAACCTTACGCCCGGCATATTTGCTTACTTTCTAGCCAGGGGATAAGTCCGCTTCTTGGCCGCGAGGCGTCCCCCCCATGCCTTGGTTGGCCTCCGGACTTATCCCCGCTAGAAGGTAATCCTCTTTCGCTCTAAACGAGCGTCTAAGCCCCCTTCTGAAGGGGCACCGCGAAGTTGTAAGGGCACATTTGCCCATGCGGTCCAATTGACCCCCAGCCTCGCGAGCGGTATTCTGCAGGGCTCCCCTGGGGGCGATCGGCCCGCCGCACGGGGATTTGTCATTCAACCAGGCCGGATTGTGAACCAACGCCGGATGCCTCGGCAGTGCGGCTCCTCCCAGGAGGACATGCTGCAATCCGCAGGACGTGGCCGGTGTGCCCTATTGGAGATTGTCTGTGTCGACTCTTGTGACCGAACTCGTTGAAGCTGGGGTCCATTTTGGCCACCGTGCCAGCCGCTGGAACCCCAAAATGCGGCCGTACATCTACGCCCGTAAGAACCTGATCCACATTATCGATGTCCGCGAGACCATCCGCGGGCTGCTGCGGGCCAAGAAGTACCTGTCGCAGGTCGCCTCGCGTAATGGCCTGATCCTGTTTGTGGGGACCAAGCGCCAGGCGGCGGAGACCGTCGAGCTGGAAGCCCGCCGTTGCGGGATGCCGTTTGTCAACGACCGTTGGCTGGGGGGGACCCTCACCAACTTCCGCACGATCCGCAACCGCCTGAGTCGCCTGGAGGAGCTCGAAGCCCTGAAGGCGAGCGATGCGTTCGACCAATACTCGAAGAAGATGCAGTCGGCCCTCAATCGCGAATATCGCAAGATGTTCCGCAACCTCGATGGGATGCGAACGATGGCCCGCCTGCCCGAGTGCATGGTGATTGTCGATCCGAAGAAAGAAAAGAACGCCGTCAAGGAAGCCCAAGCGCTGGGCATTGCCACAGTGGCGCTGATCGATACGGACTGCGATCCCGACGTGGTCGACCTGCCGATCCCCGGAAACGACGACAGCATGCGGTCGATTGAGCTCATCGTGAAGATGCTCACCGACGCGATCGTAGCCGGCAAAGCCCAAGGGGCCGTGAATTCTCAGTACGCACGCGAAGGGGCCGATCCCGCGCCGGCGGCCGCCACGGCGGAAGCGGCCAAGGACGAGTAGGCCTTTTTTGTGGGCTGTCGTGAATCCGGCGAACATCGCCCGTGGTTCCGCCATCTTACTATTGTTCAGCATGATCGAAGTCACTTCGCCCTGAGCGAGGTGCGATAGGAGTTAACGAGCTATGGCAGAAATTACCGCTGCACTGGTCAAGCAGCTGCGCGACGAGACGCAGCTTCCGATGATGGAGTGCAAACAGGCCCTCGTGGAGTGCGGTGGCGACCTCGAGGCCGCCAAGCAAAAGCTCCGCGAGGCTGGCAAGCAGTTCATGGGGGCCCGGCAGGATCGGGCTACTGAGGAGGGGCGTATCGCCATCTTCTCCAGCCCCACCGCTGGCGCCATCGTCGAACTGCAAGTCGAGTCGGCCCCCGTGGCCAACAACGACGACGTCATCCAACTGGTGAAGGATCTGGCCCAGCAACTCGCGACGGGACCCGGTGCCGCCACTCCCGACGCTTTGTGGAGTCAGCCGGCCCCCAGCCAATCGGGCAAGACCCTGCAGGACGTCAAGGACGATCTCGAGAACAAGATTCGCGAAGTCTTCCGCCTGGCCCGCGTTGCCCGGGTTGATGGAGCGACCGGAGGCTACGTGCATCACGACGGTCGATCGGGAGTGCTGATCCAGCTCGAAGGATCGAACGACGATTTGGCCAAGAAGATCGGCATGCAGATCGTCTCGATGCGACCGCTGGCCGCCACCAAGGAGGACCTCGACCCGGCCGTCGTCTCCAAGGAGAAAGAGACACAGATGGAGCGAGCACGGCAAGAAGGCAAGCCCGAGAACATCATCGAAAAGATGATCGAAGGCCGCATGCGTAATTTCTACGCCGAGACGGTCCTCGAGGAACAACCTTTCATCCTCGACGACAAGCAGACAGTTGGTGCCGTCGCCAAGGAGGGAGGCCTCAAAATCAAATCGTTCACCGCCTGGAAGGTGGGGGACGGAGGTTCGGCCTCCTAGCCGAAGAAGCCAAAAGCCCTGGGGACTTCCCCAGGGCTTTTTTTATGTCGATACTTACCCCCGCCCAACAGGCATTGCCCGTAGGGTAGCAGGCTGGAAGCCTGCCCCACGTTGGGTTTTCCTGTTCGATTCCAGTCCGTGACGAGATGCAATCCGATGGCCGACCTCCCTTACAAACGCGTGGTGCTCAAGCTGTCGGGCGAATGCTTTGCCCCCAAGGGAGAGCGCGGCATCAACATGCAGGAAGTGGTCCACATTGCCCGACAGGTGATGTTGGCCGCGGCTCAAGGGGTGGAGATTGCCATTGTCATTGGCGGCGGCAACATTTTGCGGGGGGCCCAGTTCACCGCCGGCAACAACAGCATTCAGGAGGCGACCGCCCACTACATGGGGATGCTCGCCACGGTCATCAATGGACTCGCGCTGCAGGACGCGCTCGAGTCGCTCGGTGGGCATACGCGGCTGATGTCGTCGATCAAGATGGACGGAGTGGCCGAACCCTTCATCCGCCGCCGTGCCCAGCGCCATCTGTCGAAGGGGCGGATCGTGATCCTGGCCGCCGGCACCGGCGCCCCCTTCGTCACCACCGACACGGCCGCCGCCCAAAAGGCTCTGGAACTCGAAGCCGATATCCTACTCAAGGCAACCAGGGTCGACGGGATTTACAGTGCCGATCCCGAGAAGGTGCCCGAGGCGAAACTCTACCGCGAAATCACTTACTACCAGGTGCAGGAACAGGGACTCCGCGTGATGGATCCCACCGCCATCGCCCACTGCATGGAGCACGAGCTGCCGATCCTGGTGTTCAACTACCGCACCGAGGGAAACATCGAGGCGGCCGTGCGGGGGGAGATGATCGGCACCCGCGTCATCAACGTTTCCACCCAGTAGGGCTTGGATCGAGGGGTTTTTACCCCCGCTCGCCAATCCCGTAGAATGGCATGCTGGCAGGCAGGTCTCACTTGGGCGAGTCCCCACGGTTTTACCACACACTCCAGCGCTAACATCCGAGAGCGGAGGATTTGCGATGTCGATTGAAGAAGTCACCATGGATGCGGAAGAGCGGATGGAAAAGGCGGTCGCCAAGCTCAAGGGGGACCTGACCGGCATCCGCACGGGGCGAGCAACTCCGGGGCTGGTCGATTCGCTCAAGATCGATGCCTACGGCTCCCCTACCCCGCTCAAGCAGATTGCCAGCGTCAGCGCCCCCGAACCGCAGCAACTGGTGATCCGCCCCTTCGACCCCTCGACCATCAAGGACATCGAGAAGGGGATCATCGCCAGCGACCTGGGCCTTGCACCGCAGAACGACGGCAAGGTGATTCGCCTCAATATCCCCGCTCTCTCGGGAGATGTCCGCAAGAAGATGGTCGCCCGCACCAAGGAACTGGCCGAGGAAGCCAAAGTCGCCTTGCGCAACATTCGCCGCGACGCCAACAAGGCGATCGAGCAGGCGGAGAAGGAGAAGGAAATCGGCGAGGATGAACGCGAGGGACTGAAGGAGGAAATCCAGGACCTGCTCAAGAAGCGGGAAGGGGAAATCGACGCGGCGGCGCGGGCGAAGGAAGCCGAGGTGATGAGCGACTAGCAAAAACTAATGAGAAATCATCGCTTGCCGACAAAATCATCGTAGTCGGCGTGGGATCCGATCCAGTACCACACATTCACCCCGTCGACTTCCCTGAAGATGGCACGGTACTGCATGGTGATGCTTATCGACTCGCTACCTGGCTGGTGATGCCCCTTGCGATTGTCGTGGAGAGTGTGACGACGCAGGGAATGGTGGAACGGATCGCTATCGAAGAGAAGACAGAGTTCGCGCACTCGACTCTGAATAGATGCCGGGAGTTTGGCGAACTGCCCGCGAAACCGTTCCGTTGTCCTGTTCCTCGCTCTAAAGGAACTCGGCAGTCTTGCCATCCAAATGCTCCTGAATGGCCTCGTCCATCAGCGTCGCCATGGGAGCACTCAGTTCCTCGCCCTCGCTGAAATCAGCATCCCAATGCCTGACAATGGCAGCCGCGTTTCTGCAGCACTCGCGGTACTTCTCAAGATTCTCCAGCGGAAGCCCATTGTGTTGGACCTTCGCAATCCAAGCCTCGGCAATGTCCTGTTTCTCGAGCCACCGGCGAAAGAGTCCCGCCAGAGTTGCGATCGTATGCTCTGCATCTATGCTGTCGGGAGCCGCGTAAATGCGGCGGTGGTACTCCGTGTCGGCCTCGCAAAGCCATTCGAAGGCCTCGACGCCGATCCGGAGAAAGAGGTCGCAGTCATCGCGATTCAGTTCTTCCTGGCTCCGCGTTGCGGTGGCGCTAAAATGCCCAAGGAAGAGATTGGCGGTTTCAAGGGCGAGACCTTCGCTCACCATGATCGACTTTCGCATGAGTGGAAGGAACAAGGTGGGGAGCGGGAAAACCTCCCTATCCATATCATACTGCCGTCGGAGGTCCCAGTCCAATTGCCGGAATCGAGGACAAAAGGCCGATATTGAACGGGCTACGAGCCCGCTCCACGACTTGACGGCCTCCCCCTTCTCCAAGCCACGACGAGCATCAATCCGCTCGCCACAACGGTCGAGAGGGCAAACCAGTCGCCATGACTCACGTAAATGCTCTTCGTTGCTCCGGGAATCACTTCGGCAATCAGGGCCTCTTCGGTCATTGGTTTGGTCTTCGCGAGGACGCGGCCATATCGGTCGACCGCGGCGGAGAGTCCTCCGTTGGCGGCGACCACTAGCGGCGTGCGGCACTCGATCGCCCGGTAGCGGCTGCACGTGAGGTGCATCTCCAGCGCGCTCGAGTCGTCGAACCACGAATCGTTGGTGATGTTGACCAGCACGTCGGGAATCTCGCCCTGGGCACGAAGTTCGGCGACTTGATTGCGGACGATGTGGGGGAGGACCGTTTCGAAGCAAATGGTTGGCATGTAGCGCGTCCCCTCGATGGCGAACGCCTTGGGCCCGGTGCCCGGTGTGAGTCCTCCGATCGGAAAGAGCTTGTAAATATCGGGCCAGATCGTGCCGAGGGGGACATACTCGCCGAACATCACGAGATGAACCTTGTCGTAAGTGCCGATGAACTCGCCCTGGCGATCGACGGCGGCGGAAGAGTTGTAATACTCCCACGCCTCGTCCGAGTGGAACACGATTCGGTCGATCCCCACGAGGAGCGGGGTGTTGATGTGCCGCGCCAGGGCCCCCAACATCCCCCGCCCCATCGATTCCGCCTCGGCGACCGTCATCCCGGTGTCGGGAGGAAACACGTAATCGTCGGGGTAGTCGTAGAGCCCGTTGCGGTACATCGACTCGGGCCACACCACCAGGTCGAGCCGCGCTCCCGAGGCAACCGTGGCCGCGGCCGCATTGTGGGTGAGGCGCTCGTAGGTCTCCATCACACGGTAGTTGCGCTCGGGATCGTGAACCCACACCGCGCGATGGTTCCCCTGAATGAGGGCAATACGCACAGGTTCGCGGAGTTCGGCCACTGGGGCCGAGAGGAGCGCACTCCCATAGGCGAGGCTCCCCGCCAGCGCGGCGGCTGGCGCTCCCAGCGCCAGCGCCATCCGTAGCCCTCGCCGTGGCATCTCGGGAGTGCGAAACGCCCGCACGGCCGACACCAAGCCGCTCGCCACCATCATCACGACAAACGACACGAGATAGGCCCCCCCCAGATCGGCAATCTGCACGAACTGGGTCCACTCGATCTGCGAGTGGCTAAGCGCCCCGATCAGCAGGCCCCCCAGCACGTGGGCCTGGAGCCACTCGGTGGCAACCCACGCCACGGGGGCCGCAATCCAAAGCGGAATCGCGAGCCTCGCCACGCTCCCGCGGACCACGACCATCCAGAGGGGGAGATAGACGCCAAGGTACATCGATAGGGCCGCTCCGCCGATGATGGTCGCCGGGTGGGCCAGGCGAATCCAGTGGAGTACCGCCATCCAATAGAGTGAGCCTGCCAGCCAGAGCTTGAGATAGGGGCGACGCCCCAGGTGCGAAGCCGTCGCCAGCCACAACCAGGGGACCGGGGCGATCCAGCCTACGATGCTCCAAGCAAGCGGCGGTTGGCTGACGAACATCAGCAGACTCCCCGCGAGGGCGACAGCGAGTGTCGCGGCGGAAGCGGAGAAGCGACTGGTAGAGGTGGAAGAGTCGTCGAGCATCCGTCTCGAATCCGCGCCAGGTGGCGGCTGGGAAGCGTCAGCGCAGAACTGCTTCAGCCGCTTCGTTGGGTGGGTTTTGCAGGAAGGTGTCTATCTGGTGGTGGAGTGCGATCACCGCACTCATGACCTCGTCGGTCGATCCCCCGGCGGCGAGGGTGTCTTGCCAGGGCTGCCAGATATCCTCCGGAATCCCGGCACGCACGCAGGCGGCCGCCACCGCCCCACCGATGGAATGGGCCAGGTGAGGCCGCTCGGCATGCACCGCCAGCAGCAGATTACTCTTCAGTGCGACTTCCACCAAGGCCGCATGCGACGAATCGTGGCGGGCCGCTAGCTGCTCCCCCAGATCGCGGCCCACCGATAAGAGGCGGGTCATTCCTGCTGGCGTGCCGCGGAGTTGATCGTAGTCGAGCACCACAAGCTCGACCCCCAAGAGATGTGCCAACGGCTGGAGTTCGGGAACCACCCGGCTCGCTTCTTCCTCGGGGGCCAGAATCGCGAAGCTAAGCTTCGATCCTAGCAGCCAGGCGGCATGTCGCGACGTGACGGGGGACTGCCGAGCGGGTTGCAATTCTGCTTCCGCATCGGGGAGGGAGGGCGCGACAAATGGAGGAGATGGCACGCGCTCCGGCGTTGGCGAGGGTTCGATCTCTGCCGCGGCGGGAGGGGGCTCTTCGGGAGCCACCGGCTCGGCTGGTTCGTCCCAAGGGAAGACCCCTCCCGCGCGTGCGGCGGGAGCGGGTGCCGCGTCGCTTGGGAGTTGGGCAGGAGGCTCAGTCACGTCGGTTGGCTCACGCGGAGCTTCATCATCCCACGGCAGGATCGCCCCTCCCGAAGGACTTGCCTGAGTGGCCGGTGCTGCCGTGGGAACCGCATGCGCAGGTTGGGGTGGGCTGACTTCCTCGCCGAACAGATCGGGTTCGATGGAGGGGTCCGAAGGGGCTGGAGCCACTTCGCTAGCGGCATCGGCGCGCGCGTAGCGGTCGGTCGGCGGGGCTTCGACAGGTGTGGTCGCTGCCGACTCGCTCTCGGGCAAGGGCAATTCCACATTGGGTGCGGAAGCATCGGGGGCCGCCGCGGTCGATGGACGAGAGCTGGCGGCGGGGACGTCGGCGGAGGGATCGTAGGCAATTTCCTCGTAGCAACCCGGGGCGACCAGCGCCATCAACGAGAGCAGGATCCCGCCGGTGATTTGCCCCGGGTGGAATCGTTGAACTGCCATCGCCACTACTCCCACGAACACAAAGGAAACCCTGGTCTCTGTCGCCGCGCGTTGCAGCAGGGCTGTCGCACGCCGGAACCCCTCCCACCTTCACGATGCCCCTTGTCTCGACTGGTGTCAACGGGAGCCGCCAGTGGGTCTGCTGGCAGCCAGCCCGACGGTCCCCCTAATCGCCATATCCCGCGCAATCCGATGCGCGAGGCGTCCGGGCGCGTCGTCTGTGCCGCGAACGTTCATCGTCCGGGTGGCAAGTGGCGGAGAGTTCCCACCGAATGACTGGACAGTTGGAGTGGCTGGAGGCATGGTTTGTAAGGGCAGTCCGCGTGCCACGCCCTCTCCACCAACTGGCGAGCCCAAAATGAGTGAGACCCTTCCCATCGCGTCGACACTCGAGGCAGCGGAGCATCCTCTCGATCACTCGTTCCGCGATTCGCCGCTGTCCGAGACACCACTGCCCGAAACGCCACTGTCCGAGACATTGACGGCAGGGCCGCTTCCTCCGCCGCGCGAACCGTCGTCGCTCGGCGAAGCGGGACTGACCGAAGGGATTCTCGACGCATTGGTCCTCAAGCACCTGCTCCAACTCGGCTCGACGACCGGCCACCAGGTGGCGCGGGAGATCTGTCTGCCACGCCTGCTGGTGGGTCATGCGCTCGAGCGGTTGCGTGGCGAGTTGCTGGTCGTCATCAAGTCGTCGGCGGGAATTAGCGACTACTACTATCAGCTCACCGAGGCAGGGCTTGCCAGGGCGCGCCAGCACGCCGCGCGATCGAACTACGTGGGAGCGGCACCGATGCCGCTCGCTTCCTATCGACTCGCCATGGGGCACCAGTCGCTCGGGAGCCTGCGGCTGTCGGTCGGTCAGCTTGCGAAGGCGCTCGCCGAACTGGAAATCGAGCCGCGGCTTTTGAGCCGGCTCGCTCAGGCGATCAACGATGGTCGGGCGATGCTGCTCCATGGAAGTCCGGGGAATGGCAAGACCTCGATTGCCGAACGAATCTGTGCCGCCTTCGACGCCCCACTTTGGATTCCTCGCATGGTAGGGATCGGCGGCGACATGATCCGCCTGTTCGACCCGAGTTGCCACAAGGAAGTTGTCCTCCCGGGGCTCGACGCCCAGCGCTACGATCGCCGCTGGGTCCTGATCCGCCGCCCCTGCGTGATCGTGGGGGGCGAGCTCGCGCTCGATCACTTCGAGGCCCGTCACAATCCCACGACGGGGATCAGCGAGGCTCCCATTTCGATGAAGGCGGGAGGGGGTGCCCTGGTGATCGACGACTTCGGACGCCAGCGGGCATCGGCCACCGAGATTCTCAACCGCATGATTCTGCCGCTCGAGAAACAGGTCGATTACCTCAATCTGGCGAGCGGTAGGCAGATTCAAGTGCCGCTCGACATGATGTGTGTCCTGGCGACGAATCTCGCACCGCGCGATCTGGTCGACGAGGCCTTTCGACGGCGGATTCCTTACAAAATCGAGGTCTCCAATCCCACCCCCGAGCAGTTCACCAGCGTTTGGAATCGGCTCCTCGCCGATCAGGGGTTTGCCACCGACCCGGGTGTGCTAGAGTATCTGCTGACCGAGGTTTACGAGCGCGGGGAGCGTCCCCTCCGGTTTTGCCATCCTCGCGACCTGGTGCGGCAGATTCGCAATGCTTGCGAAGTCGACGACGAGCCCCTTGTCGTCACCCGCGACCGGATCGACGAAGCGGTCGAGAACTACTTTGCACACCTCTGAGGATAACGACTGGTGCGGACACTCACTTGGGGCCTGGCGGTTGTGATCGCCGCGGTCGCGCTCCTGACAGGCACGATATTGCAGGCCGCGGAACGACAGTACGACGTGGTCGTCTATGGCGGGACTTCGGCCGCCGTCGCGGCGGCTGTCGAGGTAAGCCGTAGCGGTAAGACGGTGGCGATCGTTTGCCCCGACACGCATCTCGGGGGATTGAGCGCCAGTGGGCTGGGGTTCACCGACATCGGCAACAAGCAGGTGATCGGGGGACTCGCGCGCGAGTTCTATCATCGGCTTTATCTCCACTATCAACAGCCGGAGGCATGGAAGTGGCAGCCGCGGGAGTCGTTTGGCAACCAGGGGCAGGGAGCGCCAGCCGTCGATGGCCAAATGGCGGCGGCCTGGACCTTCGAACCCCACGCGGCCGAGCGAGTGTTCGAACAGCTTGTCGCCGAGCATTCGATTCCCGTCTATCGCAACGAGTGGCTCGACCGCGAGCATGGCGTCACCAAAGACTCGGGTCGCCTCACCAGTTTCAAAACCCTCGCGGGTCACATGTACACCGCCAGAATCTTCCTCGACGCCACCTACGAGGGAGACCTGATGGCGGCGGCTGGCGTCAGCTACCACGTGGGCCGCGAGTCGCGCGACACCTATGGCGAATCGCTCAATGGCGTCCAGGCAGGGGTTCATCATCATCTCCACTACTTTCGCAACAAGATCGATCCCTACCGCACCCCGGGGGATTCCACGAGCGGCCTGTTGCCGCGCATCAGCGCCGACCCGGTGGGAGAGCAGGGGAGTGGCGACCATCGCGTGCAGGCGTACTGCTATCGGCTCTGCACCACCGATCATCCCGAGAACCGTGTCCCCTTCGCGAAACCCGACGGGTACGACCCCGATCAATACGAGTTGCTGGCCCGGGTGTTCGCCGCGAATCCTGGCGACGTCTTCTGGAAAGTCGACCACGTGCCGAATCGCAAGACCGATATCAACAACAACGGTCCCTTCAGCACCGACAACATCGGGGCCAACTACGCCTATCCCGAGGCCAGCTACGCCGAGCGGCGGACGATTCTCGAGGAGCACAAGGCCTACCAACAAGGCCTGCTCTACTTCCTGACGAGCGATCCGCGCGTTCCCGATAAGGTGCGACGTGAGGTCGCGCGGTGGGGACTCGCCAAGGACGAGTTCGTCGACAACGCGCATTGGCCCCACCAGATCTATGTCCGCGAGGCGCGGCGGATGGTGGGGGTCTATGTGATGACGCAGGCCGATTGCCTCTCCGAGCGCGAGACACCAAATCCCGTGGGGCGTGGATCCTACTCGATGGACTCCCACAACGTCCAACGCTACGTCACGGCTACAGGGTTCGTGCAGAACGAGGGGGATATCGGCGTGCGGCCTCCCAAGCCGTATGCCATTTCCTACGGGTCACTCGTCCCCAAGCCCGAGGAGTGTACGAATTTGCTCGTGCCGGTCGCCGTGTCGTCGAGCCACATCTCCTACGGATCGATCCGCATGGAGCCGGTCTTCATGATCCTCGGCCAGAGCGCGGCCGCGGCGGCCGTGCTGGCGATCGAGGGGGACGTGCCCGTGCAGCGTGTTCCCTACGAGAAACTCAAGGAGCGGCTCGAAGCGGCGGGGCAAGTCCTCTAGGAAGGGCGGCGCTTCGCCTGGAAAAACTCCTTGAGGATCGCACCGCACTCCGCACCCAGCACGCCGCGGACCACCTCCGATTGATGGTTGAGCCGCGGGTCCTCGAGCAACTGGTAGAGCGACTCGACCGCACCTGCCTTGGGGTCGGTCGCCCCGTAGACCACCCGGTCGAGCCGCGCCAGGACAATCGCCCCCGCACACATGGCACACGGCTCGAGAGTCACGTAGAGGGTGCAGCCCGAGAGCCGCCACGAGCCAAGGGTGGAGGCGGCCTGGGTGATGGCGATCATCTCGGCATGGGCGGTCGGGTCGGCGAGGGTCTCGCGCTGGTTGTGGGCCGCTCCCACCACCTCCCCATCGTGGACCACCAGCGCCCCCACCGGCACTTCGTCGGCCGCGGCGGCAAGCTGGGCCTGGCGGAGGGCCGCGCGCATCATGTTTTCGTCATGAAAATTCATCTTTTTTTCGTTACTCGGGCGATCCCAGGGGCTCGGTATCACGTAGACTAGGGAGTGGTCGGGCGGGATCTGGCCGCCAGCGGTTTCCCTTCGACCATACCACAGCCGGGATCAGCGGGGGTAGTGTTTTGAGTTCCGTAACGACGTGGGCAAAGGGGTGGCTCTGCTGGTCGGTCCCATGGATCCTGCTCCTCGCGGTCTACTGGATCGCGCTCTTCACCATGACCCATCTCCCAGGAGACCCAGTCTCCTACCGGGTGACGATGAAGGACAAGGCGGGGCATGGCCTGGCATTCGCCTTGCTCGCGACACTCCTGGCCTGGGTCGTGTTGCTTGTGAAGCGTCGTTTTGGGCCGAAGGAGGCCGTGGCGACAGGGGTCGGGTTAGCTCTCTACGCGGCCTTCGACGAACTCACTCAGCCCATCGTCGGTCGTAGCTGCGACATCTACGACTGGCTGTCCGACGTCGGCGGCATCGCCGCCGGGATCGCATTTGTCGCGTGCCTCGCCCTCATCTGGCGCTGGCAACGCCCGCTCGTTGCGACTTAGTAGTTCGGCGTGGGGGCCCGGTAGTCGTCGAGCCGGATGGTGCGAAACCACTCGATCGTCTTCTTGAGTCCCTCCTCGAGCGGCACCGTGGGTTCCCAGCCAAGCTTCTCCTTCGCCAGATCGATCACCGGCTGCCGCTGCAGCGGGTCGTCGGTGGGGAGTGGCCGGGTGACGAACTTCGACTTCGACCCGGTTAGTTTCACCACGAGCTCGGCCAGCTCGCGGATGGTGAACTCTCCCGGGTTGCCGATATTCACCGGGCCGACAAAGTCGTCCGGTCCGTTCATCATGCGAATCATCCCCTCGATCAGGTCGTCGCGGTAGCAAAAGCTGCGCGTCTGCGAGCCATCGCCAAACAGGGTGATTTCGTCGCCACTCAAGGCCTGGCGGATGAAGTTCGACACCACCCGGCCATCGTAGGGGTGCATCCGCGGGCCGTAGGTGTTGAAGATGCGGACGATGCGGATATTGACCTTGTTCTGGCGGTGGTAGTCCATGAACAAGGTCTCGGCGGCCCGCTTCCCTTCGTCGTAGCAACTGCGGGGGCCGACCGGATTGACGCTGCCGCGATAGCTCTCGGGCTGAGGATGGACTTCCGGATCGCCATAGACTTCGCTGGTCGAGGCCTGCAGCACTTTGGCCCGGCAGCGCTTCGCCATGCCGAGCATGTTGATCGCCCCCATGACCGACGTCTTGAGGGTCTTGATCGGGTTGTATTGATAATGCCCTGGGGCCGCCGGGCAGGCGAGATTGTAGATTTCGTCGACTTCGAGCGTGATGGGGTGGGTCACGTCGTGACGCAGGAGCTCGAAATTCGCCTTGTCGAGCAGGTGGGCGACATTTGACTTCTGGCTGGTGAAGAAGTTGTCGAGGCAAATCACGTCGTGCCCCTCGGACACGAGCCGCTCGCACAAATGAGAGCCCAGGAAGCCGGCCCCGCCGGTGACTAGAATGCGTTTGATATGTGACATCGCTAAAAAAGAAGGTCGGGGGGTTGGACTCGAACTCTCTCAGCATGATCGCCGCGGGGCGCTCGTGCAACCTTGGTGGGCTCAGTTCTTCGGGACTCAGTTCTTCGCGGTCTCGCGGCGGCGGAACTGTCCGTTGCGTGCCCCGCCGTTACCATTGCCGCTCGGTTTAGGGGGTGCTCCCAGGGGGATAAAGTGCCCTGGTCCCAGCAGTTGCTCCAATCGTTCGCGCAGTTCCGGCACGATGTCGACCGATTTGGTTGTCTCCATGTGGACCGAGGTGCCATCGGTCAGGATCAAGTGGAGCCGTAGCCCCTTGTTGCCAGGGTAGCCACGGATGATCTCATGCACCGGGTCGAGGATGTCGAGCCCATGCCGCCCCTCGTCGAGGCGGATCACCAGCCCCGAGGTGAATCGCTGCTGGAGTTCACCGATCGGCATCAGCTCGTTGACAATCAGGTTGACTTCCTCCGCCCCAGGGCGGCGGTCGATCGCCCCACGGATGCCGACAATCGCGTCAGGGGTTACCAGATGGCCAAACTGAGCGAACTGCTCGGGCCACATGATGCAGCGGACGATTCCGTCGAGGTCCTCGAGGTCCCACATGGCATACTTCGAGGGATTGCCCGGCTTGGGATTCTTGACGTGCGAGAATTTGATTGCGGCGAGCATTCCACCAAGCACCACCTCGGTCCGATGTTCGAGGTTCAACAAACTCTTGCTCGAATGAGTGCAGAACGTTTTCAGCACCGACTCGAATTCGGCCAGCGGATGGCTCGTCAGATAGAAGCCCAGGACCTCCTTCTCACTGGTGAGCCGCTGCTTATCTTCCCATTCGGGGATGTCGGGCAGATCGCTCGCCACGGCATCCGGCTCTTCCTCGACTTCGTCGAACAGCCCCTTCTGTCCACTGCGGCGGTCGGCAAGGACCGAGGCCCCTGCTTGCATCGCCCGGTCGAGCGCGGCCATCAGTTGGGCTCGTTTTGCTCCGAGGCTGTCGAACGCCCCCGCCTTGATTAGGGTTTCAATCGCTGCGCGATTGCACGCCTGGGGATCGACCCGCTGGCAGAAGTCGAACAGGCTACGAAACGGCCCTTCCGCGTTACGGGTGGCAACGATCGCCTCGGCCGCCCCGTCGCCACATCCCTTGATGGCGCACAGGCCGAACAGAATCTTCCCTTCGCGGACGGCGAAGTCGGAATACGAGCGATTCACGTCGGGGGGCAAGACCTCGATTCCCATCCGGTTGCAGTCTTCCAAGTGCTCGACCAGCGAGTCCTTGCTCTTGAAGTTTCGGCCCGGGATGTCCCCCGACAGGAGCGCCGCCATGAACTCCACCGAGTAGTGGGCCTTGAGGTAGGCGGTCATGTAGGCGATCAGGGCGTAGGCCGTACTGTGCGACTTATTGAAGCCGTAGCCGGCGAACTTTTCGATCATGCCAAAGAGTTCCTCTGCCCGCTTTTTGTCGAGCCCCTTCTCCTGAGACCCCTGGAGGAACTCCTCGCGGAATTTGGCGATGATCGGCAGTTTCTTCTTGCTGATCGCCTTGATGCAGGTGTAGGAACTTGAAAGCTCGATTCCCCCCAGGCGATTGAGAATCCGCATCACCTGCTCTTGATAAACCATCACGCCATGCGTCTCGGCGAGCACCTCCTCCATCACGGGATGGGGATACTCGGCCGGGCGGCGGCCGTTCTTCACCTCGATGTACTGGTCGACCATCCCTCCTTCGAGCGGTCCGGGGCGATAGAGGGCGTTGGTGGCGATGATGTCGAGGAAGCTATCGGGACGCATCCGCTGCAACAGATCGCGAATGCCGCCACTTTCGAGTTGGAAGATCCCCTTCGTCTCGCCACGTGCGAGTAGGGCGAATGTTTCGGTGTCGTCCATCGGGAAGAGATAAGGGTCGACCCGCTCGCCGCGCGACTCCTCGACAAGATCGATGCTCTTGGCAAGGATCGTCAGGTTGCGCAGGCCGAGGAAGTCCATCTTGAGGAGGCCGGCCGCCTCGACATCTCCCATCGCCCATTGGGTGATGACTTCCGTCTTTCCCTTGACTCGCTGCAGGGGGACATACTCGTCGACCGGCCGCTTGGCGATCACCACCGCCGCGGCATGGGTGCCGACATTACGCGCCAAGCCCTCGATCTTCCGCGCCAGGTCGATCACCTCGCGGACCTCGCCATCCTGGTCGTAGGTCTTTTTGAGTTCCTCGCTCGTTTCGAGCGCCTTGTCGAGCGAGATGCCAAGCTGGTCGGGAACCATCGCCACGATCTGATCGACGCGCGGAATCGGCAGATTGAGGGTCCGACCGACGTCGCGAATCGCCGCCCGGGCTGCCAGCGTGCCGAACGTGCCGATCTGAGCGACGTTCGCCTCGCCATATTTGTCCTTGACGTACTGGATGACCTCGCCGCGACGCTCCTTGCAGAAGTCGATGTCGATATCGGGAGCTTCCAGGCGGTTCTCGTCGAGAAACCGCTCGAACAGCAGGTCGTACTTCAGCGGGCAGACGTGGCTCAGCTTGAGGGCATAGCAAACGAGCGATCCCACCCCGGAACCGCGGGCGGTCGAGGGGATGTTGTGCTCGACCGCGTAGCGGACAAAGTCCCACACGATGAGAAAATAATCGCAGAACCCCAGCTTGGTGATCACCCCCAGTTCGCGGTCGAGCCGGTCGCGGACCACCTGCGAAAGCTGGCCGCTGGCCGGGTCATTGTGCTCCCAGTTTTCCGGGACACGAGCATACCGCTCGCGCAAACCCGCCTCGCAGAGTTCGCGCAAATAATCGTCCGGCGTCTTCGACTCGGGTGGGATGAAGGTCGGAAAATGCCGTTTGCCAAGCTCCAAATCGATGTCGACCGAGTCGGCGATCATTTGGCTCCGTCGCAGCGCTTCCTCATGGTCGGGGAGCGCGTCGAACATTTCCCGCGGACTGCGGAGGAAGAAGCCATCTCCCTCCATCTTCATCCGGTTGGTGTCGGTGCGGTAGCGGCCGGTGTTGATGCAGAGCAGCACGTCTTGCGCTTCGGCATCCTCGCGGTTCACATAGTGGGCATCGCTGGTGGCCACCAGCGGGACACCAATCTTGTTCGCCAGTTCGACCGTCAATTCTTTGGCGATCCGCTGGATCTCGACCCCATTGTCCTGGATTTCGAGAAAGTAGCGCGGCCCAAACACACGCTGAAACCACTCGGCAATCCCCTGCCCCGCGGCCATCGCCTCTTCGGCCCCTTTGCCGGCCATCAGCTTGCGGCTCAGCTCCCCCGAGACACAGCCGCTCAGGCAGATGATCCCCTCGCTATGATCGGCGAGCAACTCCTTATCGATCCGCGGCTTGTGATAAAAGCCTTCGAGAAACGCCCGGCTGGCGAGCTTCACCAGGTTCTTGAAACCCGTTCGGTTCTGCGCGAGCAAGGTGAGATGGTAGCTCGCCTCCTTGCTCGACAGGGCCCCTTCCTTTTCGAAGCGGCTCCCCGGCGCGATGTAGGCCTCGTAGCCAATAATCGGATTGATCTCGGCATCGCGGCAGGCGCGGTAGAACTCGAGCGCCCCGTAGAGATTGCCATGGTCGGTGAGCGCCAGGCCGTTCATCCCCAATTCCTTGGCCCGGGCGACCAACTTCTTGATGGGGCTGGCGCCATCGAGCAGGCTATAGTGGCTGTGGCAGTGGAGATGGACGAAGGGGGGAGCGTCCATGAATACCCTTCGAGGTTGGAGGTCAGGGGGCAGACGACGCCGGCAGAGTGCGCGGCGACATGGCTGAGTGTACCATCTCTCCCCGACTTCGGTCAGCTACCCGAAAAACGAGGCAAACTCGCACTGTCAGCTCCGCCCCGGCTCCCCAACCTTCCGCAAGTATTCCCCCAACTGCGATTGCAGGTCGAGAATGCATTGCCACTGTTCGACCGAGACCGTGAACACGGTTTCCCCCTCGGGGATCTTCACCGAATCGACAAGCGTGCGGCTGCGGAGATGCAGGTATTCGATGATTTCCGACAGTTGCGCTGCCTGCCCTGGGCTTAGCCCCTTGGGTAGCTCGGGTGGGTTTGGCAAGTGGAGCGTGCTGCGGAGATTGTCGTTGGCGTTCCAGTCGATTTCGTAGTCGATCGACGACGACTTTGCTTGTCGCGCCAAGGCGCTCTTGTCGAGCAAGTCGCTCGGCACCGCCCCGCTCGACTTGAGTTCGTCGAGCCGGCCCGCGATCTGTTCGCGGGTGCCATACAGCAGCACCGACCGACCGAGCGAAATCAAGTCGCCATAGCGCAGAATGCGCAAGTGGGCCTGCTCGCCATTCACCCGGGTGCCGTTGGTGCTTTCGAGATCGGTGAGGACAAGGTGTCCTTGATCTTCCTGAATTTTCACATGAAAGCGGCTGATCCGCTCGTCGTTGAGCTGGACGGCATTCCCCTCCTCACGACCGATGGTGATCGGGGTTTGCAAGCTGTCGAAAACCCGACCGCGATCCGCACCATCCAACACTCGCAAGGTGATTAACGCCGTCACTTTTGGGCCACACAGTCGCGTTGGGGGAATGCAGGGGGGGATAGAGTCACCCCACCCATCAGGGGGGCGGGGCGTCGGGTGCTACAGTCCGACTCTCCAGCGTGGGGATTGGTGGCTCCCCGCTTCTCTATTCTCACTAGCGGCTGCGGTAAATTCCAGCGTCAAATTGCCTCCACTCCGCCATGCAACCCTGATGCTCGGTTGACGCGGGTTTTTAGATGCCAGTTATTTCCGTTAGTGGCGAAAATGCCGCCGGCCAGTGAAGATCATCGGGATTTGGTGCTGATGACAGGCCGAAATCACCTCGGAATCGCGTACCGACCCCCCAGGTTGGATGATCGCCGCCACCCCGGCCTGGGCCGCCAGATGGATCGAATCATCGAACGGAAAAAAGGCGTCGGAGGCCAGGACGCTCCCGGCGGCCCGCTCTCCTGCCTTGGCAATCGCCAGGTTCACCGAGTCGACCCGGCTCATTTGGCCGGCACCGGCCCCCAGCAGCATCCCCTGCGACACCAGGACAATCGCGTTCGATTTCACGTGGCGGCAGACTTCCCAGGCGAACCGGAGATCGGCCATCTGGCTAT
This sequence comes from uncultured Planctomycetaceae bacterium, assembly GCA_964650265.1. Taxonomy (GTDB): domain Bacteria; phylum Planctomycetota; class Planctomycetia; order Pirellulales; family Lacipirellulaceae; genus CAZYQQ01. The sequence goes on along the minus strand of CAZYQQ010000059.1, from coordinate 14,432 downwards.
CGCTCGGCGCCTGCTCGGTGACGACTTGCCACTCGGCCGTCTCGTCCCCCTGGTCGTCGGCCGTTTGGGCGAGATATCCGCCGTCGATGCTCCGCAGTTCCAGGCGCCCTGCTTGGAAATCGAGACTGCCGGTCTCGAGGAGCCGGACGTTGGCCTTCCACCTCGGCTTGGTGGTAAGAATTTCGATCGCCTCGGGAGTGAAGCTGGGGGCGACAATCGCCTCGACAAACTTGCCCGGCTCGGCCAGGTAGTCGGCTGCCTCGCCATCGACGGCCACGTTGAAGCCCAGAATCGACCCGAATGCGCTGACGGGATCACCCTCCCACGCCTTGCGGATCGCTTCTCCCACGGTGGTGGCGGTGGCCGCACCGCAAGGATTATTGTGCTTGAGGACCGCAACCCCCGGCGATGGCAACAATCGCGCGAGCCGCAATGCCGCGTCGAGGTCGAGCAGGTTGTTGTAGCTCAGCTCCTTGCCATGAAGCTGCCTGGCATGGACCAGCGAATTGGGTGCCGCCGACGAGAGGGCATAGTAAGCCCCCTGTTGGTGGGGGTTCTCGCCGTAGCGAAGGGTCGCTCGGCGGGTGAGTTGAACTCGCAGCGTCCGCGGGAATTGCTCCCCCGCTTCCAACTGTCGCGCAAAGTAGTCGGCAATCGCCGCATCGTAGGCGGCGGTGTGGGCGAAAGCTGCGCCAGCAAGTCGCCGCCGCAGTTCGAGCGAGGTGCCGGCATCGCGGCGGAGGCTTGCGAGAATCTCGTCGTATTGGCTCGGGCTCGAGGCGATGGTGACGTAGAGATGGTTCTTTGCAGCCGCCCGCACCAAGGTGGGACCACCGACGTCGATCTGCTCGATCGCTTCGGGGAAGGTGGTCCCCGGATTGTTGATTGTTGACTCGAAGGGATAGAGGTTCACCACGACCAGCCCGAAGGGGACAATGCCATGTTCCTCCATCGCCTGCTGGTCGGCCGGCTGGTCGAACCGTCCGAGCACGCCGCCATGAACCCGCGGGTGGAGCGTCTTGACCCGGCCGTCCATCATTTCGGGAAAGCCGGTGTATTCGGCCACGTCGCGCGACGGGATTCCCGCCTGCTGGAGCGCGGCGCGCGTGCCGCCTGTGCTGTAGAGTTCGACCCCCGCCTCGGCCAATCCGTGCGCGAATTCCACCAAACCAGTCTTGTCACTCACGCTAATTAGCGCACGTTCGATACGAGGGGTCGTCATGGGCTTGTGCTGATGTCGATGAAGTGGATAGTAGTGAGAGGAGGCAAGCAGAAGATTGCCGCGAAATTCGATTTTTGGGCTAACCCGCAACCGGGTGGCATGCGTATAGTTAGTTGACTACAGTCGCGACCCCTAAGTCGCCTTGAAGGCTGTCCGCGGTGTAACTCGGTGGGATGTCGAAAGTTCGGCCTTGCCTTGAGTCGCCCGCAGGGTAACAATTCGAGCCGCCCCTTTCAACGCTTGGCTTTGCAGCGAGTTCCCCCCCCTCCCTCGCGCGAGCTCGTTGAAGGGGCGGCTTGGTTTTTGCCCTTCTGAAGTTGACCTGCCAATAGTTTGGCCATCTTGCGCCCCGTGGTGCTCAGCGGCAGTTCGCCAAGCTGTTCGCAGGGCACCCACTCGACGGGCCCCTCCCCCCCGGTTGTGATTCTTCCCCGCTCGAACTCCCCCAGGTAGCAGTCGAGCGTGATGCGATATCGGGTGACGCCATGTTTGATGGTCGTGAGTTGGCGGAGCGCGCCGACCTCGACTCCGGTCAGCTCGCGTAGTCGATTGCGCAGATAAGCTGGGTCGGCGGCATTCTCGGTTGACTCGACCACGAACCGAGGAAAGTCCCACAGGCCACTCCAACGTTCCGCCGGCCCACACTGTCGCAGGAGAACGCGATCGCGCCGGGTGATCATCACCGCCGCTTCGTGGAGGTCGGTGTAGGTCTTCTTGCGCAGCGTTGGCATCAGGTCGTGGACCATGCCGAGTCGATGGCCGTGGCAGAGATTCGCCACGGGGCACGTTGGGCACTTGGGGTCGCGCGGCGTGCAGACCAGTGACCCGAGTTCCATGAGCGCCTGGTTGAAGGGAGAGACGTCGCGCTGGGGGAGAATCTCCTCAGCGACCTGCCAGAGATAGCGCTGCCCCGCGGCGCGCAACGGGTCGCCATCGTAGGCGGTGAGCCGGGTCAGCAATCGGTAGGTGTTCGTCTCGAGGATGGGGGCCCGTTTGTCGTAGGCGATCGAGACGATCGCCCCGGCCGTATAGCGCCCGATGCCGGGGAGCTTCATCAGTCCTTCGACCGTATCGGGAAAGACTCCCTCGTACTCGGCGACCACCTGTTTGGCCGCGGCGTGGAGTCCCCGCGCGCGGCGATAGTAGCCAAGCCCTTCCCACAGGCGGAGCACCTGCTGTTCGTCGGCGGCGGCCAGGTCGCCCACCGTGGGAAACGCCGCCGTGAATCGCCGAAAGTAGGCCTCGACCGCCGCGACGGTCGTCTGCTGGAGCATCACCTCGCTGACGAACACGCGATAGGGGTCGCGCGACGCGCGCCAGGGGAGGTCGCGCTGATGGTGGGCGAACCAGCGCTTAAGTTGGCGGCGCAGCGATTGTTTCCACTGTGTCGAAAATTCCTGGCCCTCGAGGGGCTCCTGCGGCCTGGTCACGGCGATCCATCCTTGGTGTGAAGTCTCTATCGCCTATGGCCCGCCGATCGGAAACAGATAGGCCCCCCAGATGGCCTGCTTGGTCGTGCCCGTGTAGCCTTCGACTTGGACAGGGGCATCGTAGAGGATTTCGCCCACCACGCCGACCGTCACGGCACTGGCATAAGTCGTGGGATCGAGCTTTCCTGGTGTCAGAACGGTTAGGCTATTGCCGTCGGGCGTTTGCAATTGATACTCGATGACACTTCCCCGCGCGACCCCTTCGTCAGGTGTGCCGCTGATAAGCACCCCGCCATGGTCCCGCTTTACGTAAGGAATCCATAAACCACAGATGAGGGATAGTTCTGCCCGGTTTCTCGCATCGGTGAACAATGGCGGAAACACCTTCCGCGCCCCCTCGGCAACGTCGTGACTTGAAACGGCTGGATCAAGGCAAGCAAGGACATGGGCCAGACGAGCGAGTTTGGCGTATGCTTTACGTTTGACGGGCTGGAGTTGCGGATCAGAGTACGTTCCGTCGATCAGTTCTTTCACATACTTCTGGCTTTCGGCTGTCGTCTGTTCCAAATCCGTGAGATTGTATTTGGGAGTATCCTTCAGCACGATGACAGGAGTCGCGACGACCTGCGGCTCGTCGGGTAGCGCGAACCGGTCGACAGGACCTTCGGGCTCCACGGGAGGAACTTTCACCATCGCTTCCTCGCGTTTTTCCTTCGGCGCGGAGGGAGGGGCGAAGAATTGTTGCCCATTGCCGGGGCGATCCTTCGCTTCGCCATGTTGATATACCTTGGGAAGCATCACGTTGGGATAGTACTGAGCCAGCGCCAATGGCTCCTCTGTGCGCCCCAAGACATGGGCGGAAATCCACAAAGCGACCGGATAGGCGAGCCAGATGCCTACGATCCCCCCCAGCACGATCTTAATCAGTATCCCCATCCCTCCCCCTCCGCTTGAGCGCCGCCTGGCGACTGTCCGCGCGGGAATCGGCACCGCGGTTGCGGCATTTCCGTCTTGCGCTCCGGGGAGTGGCGATCCCTCCGACGGTGTGGAGTCTTCTGCTCCCGTGTCGCGATCGGCCGCTTCGCTAGCGAATTCGGGAACCTCAAAGTCCTTGAGCGTCCCGTCGTCGTCGAGGGCTTTGAACTCCGCGCCGAACCCGGAATCCTGCCCGTCCACGTCGGCGAGCTCGGGAATATCGTCCGGTAGGGTGAACTTGCCAAATTGCGATCCAAAATCGTCGGCCGATTCGGCCTCGTCCTCTTCGGGGATGTCGAACTTGTCGGAATCCTCCAAGTCGTCGCGAAGCGAGGCCTCCCCACGCCACTGGCGATCGAAATCCGCCGCGTCCTCGTCCTCCATGGTCGCGGGTTCGATCTCTTCGTCGTTGAAGGCGCCATGCTCGGGTGGGGTCAGATCGGAGTGCGCCGCATCGAATTCGCTTATCGTCTGACGGCTACTGAGTTCTGGGTCGTCGTGCGGATGATCTTCCCCGGCATGACCTGGCCCGCGCGTTTTTTGTTCCGCATCGCGCAGGAAGGCAGCCAAGGTCGTCCCGCTGTAGGCCGGCAACGTCTGCTTGAGATCGCCAAGGTCGGTTTCCTCTCCGGGCGAGCTGTCATTCCCAGCGGGGATGGCCTCGGCCACGAAGCGCGTCGCGAGGTCCTGAGCATCGAAGTTGTCACCGCAATTGGGACAGACACGGTGAGTCGTGCCGTTGGCCAGCGACGGTAACAGCAGCTCCGTTTCGCAGTGGGGACAAGTTGCCAACTGGGCCATGATGAGAATTGCGTGGGCGTTGGGGGTAGAAAAGCCTCGCCGCCGCAATATGCCTGCGGCGGGAATACCTCGCTCCCCTGAGTTTAGCACCCCGCACCGCCGAGGGAAACGACGAGCCCGCAAAGCCCTCAAAATCCGTACAAGGGGCCGAACTTTTCCGTCAGATGCCGTAGAAGTGGCTCGGAACCGAGGCGACTGCCCGTCACCTGTTCGACCAGGGCCGTGGCGCTGGCACGCTGCCCCACCCGGTGGATTTTCTGCCGCAGCCACTCCAGTAGGGGGGCAAAGTCGCCACGGCGAAACAAGCCGTCAAGGTCCCCCAGCTCGCTTGCTGCCGTAGCGAAGAATTGGCAGGCGTAGAGATTCCCCAGGGCGTACGTCGGAAAGTAACCAATCAGTCCCGCACTCCAGTGGACATCCTGCAGCACTCCTTGAGCGTCGTTGGGAGGAGTGATTCCCAGGTATTTTTCATAGGCCGCGTTCCACGCCCCCGGCAGTTCGTCGAGCGGGAGGTCGTCGTCGAGCAGTTGTTGTTCGAGTTCGAACCGCACCAGGATGTGGAGATTGTAAGTCGCTTCGTCGGCTTCCACACGGATCAGCGAAGGGCGCGAGTCGTTCGCGGCGAAGTGGAAATCGTCGAGTGCCGTCCCGCCGAGCGACTCGGGGAAGGTCTGTTGCAACTGGGGATAGAAGTGCTCCCAGAAGGGGCGGCTCAAACCGACCAGGTTCTCCCACATCCGCGACTGCGACTCGTGGATTCCCAGCGAGATGGCGTCTCCCGCGGGGAGGGCGAACTGGTCGGAGGGGAGCCCTTGCTCGTAAAGCCCATGCCCCGCTTCGTGGAGAATGCTAAACAGACCGCTCCCGAGCAGGTGCTCGTGGTAGCGCGTTGTGAGCCGGACGTCGGCTGGGCCCAGCGTGGTACAGAAGGGGTGGGCCGTCACGTCGAGCCGCCCCGAGTCGAAATCGAAGCCGATCGCCTTGGCGACTTCCTGACCAAACCGCGCCTGGCGGTCGGTGGGGTAGTGGCGCTCGAGAATCTCGCGCGGCGCCTGGCGTGTGCTCCCCGTGATCTTGTCAACCAGCGGAACGAGTTCCTTGCCCAGATTTTCGAGCACCTCACTCACCTGGCGGGTCGTCGTGTGAGGTTCGTAATCGTCGAGCAGCGCGTCGTAACGGGTCTCTTCGTAGCCCAGGGCGTCGGCCTCTTCGCGCTTGAGGGCGAACATCCGACCAAGGAGCGGCTGGAAATGAGCGTAGTTGTTGTCGCGCCGCGCTTCGACCCACGTTTGATGCCCCAAGCTCGCCGTGCGGGCGAGCTCTTCGACCAAGCGCTGCGGCAGTCGCCGCTTCCGTTCATACTGCCGCGCGAGTTCGCGAATGTTGCACCCCTCCACCGAACCGGGATCGGCGGCCAGCGGGCTCTCGACCAGTTCCGCCAGCCAATCTCCCACTTCGGGCGCGGTCCGCCGCGCATGGACCATCCCGGCGAGCAGCGTGAGCTGTTCGGCGCGATACTCGGCCCCCGCCGGGGGAAGATAGGTTTGCTCGTCCCACTCCAGGAGGCTGCTCGCGGTCGCCAGCAAATGGGTCTGCCGAACGTGACCGGCAAGTTGCTCGTAGGTTTTCTGGGACTCATTCATGGCTGCGACTCACGAAATCGAGGGAGGGAACAAAGGGGCAGCGGCGACACGCGATCCAGAAAATCCGGGGGGATCCCCTTCAGCGCACGGCATGGCAGTGCGGGGGGGGGGCGACGCAACCCAAAAGGGAGATTATTCGCCCATTCGGGCGCGCGCGTCGAGGGGTGGGGCGGAGAGGCGGTCGTCGATATCGACAGCCCGCGGGTCGCGGTAGCGGCTCAGGTCGAAGTCAGGCCGCTTCCATTGCGCGCAGCCTCCGCTGGCGAGAGTGAGGACCATCAGCAGCGCGAGGGAGAGTCGGTGCGACATGAGAGCGGGACAGGGGGTGGCAGTTTCAGACGGCGGGGGGAGTATTCCAAACCGGCTTGCTGGTGTCCAGATCAGTTGAGATTGATGCAAAACAGCCAAAAACAACGGAAAAGATGCACAGCTTGAGTGGGCAGGCCAGGAAATCACCCGCCAGAGCATGATGGCCCCTGGGCTTCAGTGGCCCGAAACACGCTCCAATTCAAGCTCGGCAATTTGCCCCACAGGGCCGAATCGGTTACCAGATCACCTTGACTTCGGGGCGAAGCTGCGAAAATCGAGCTACCCCCTCGGGCGATACGTCACAGCCCGTCATTCTCATCGTCTTTAAACTCTTTATCCGCGATAGGTCTGCCAACGTTTCGTCCACGACGGCTGTGAACTCGATATTCACATACTCAAGATTCTCTAGCGTCGCCAGGGATTGGACAGTCTTGACGCCCGCGGAAGTGTATCCCAAATCCAGCGATACCAACGATCCGCACTCTCGTACATGCGATAACAGTTCGTCGTCGAGCGTTGTGCCGCGAAGGGAAAGGTTCGTGAGACACGGCAGGTGAAAAATGAGATTGACACGAGGGTCGCTCAATTGGGCATAAGCCAGATCGAGTTCTTGAATGTTCTCGACGATCGGGATTCGCATCACGATGTCATCATCGATGGTGACCTTGTTGAGCAACTCGTTGATCTCGCCTAACGCGGCGTCATTCACCCCGCTAAACAATTTCTGCTTGAGACTGGCGATAACGAACTGCTCATCCGGGTTTGGTTTCACCTGGAATTCGTGACACTTGACATCGAGCAATTGCGTGTAGTTGTCTTGAGTCGTGACTGTCAGCATGGCGAAAATGACATACCTGCCACTCGGCGCGCGACGTGGCACCATCGCGCCGGAATGAACCTGAGTCGTTGTCGTGGGGTAATGATTGCCCAAACCGCCCCCTGCCGCACCTTTTGCGACGCAAATACCCGAGTCGACGTGAATCACCATCGTGTGGATGATGCTCTTTGCGCGGTCTGATGCGTCTTTGCGCTTCCATTCGACGGTTCCTTGGCATCGAAATTCGCCTTGAGATCCCTTGGGGTATTCATTGGTAGGGTTGATGAATTCGACACTACCGACGGCCTTTACATCACGAGCCTCACGGAGGGTTCGCAGGAACTCGTCCGCTGCCTTATCGTGGCATTCAGACGGGCAATTCAGCGATTCGACATAACGCCTGGCCCCCGTCTCATAGATTCGCAAATGCCTGGTTGACCAGCGTGCGGCCAAGTCTCTCTCTGACTCAGTTAAATCGAGTCCAGCCGGATTATCGCCTTGTGCAAGCGTTGCCTGCATGCTCGCAATAAGCAACAGCGAGGTCAAAACTGCATAGCTGGATGCCGAACTCCACATACTCATGCCTCAGACAGGTGGGATGCGAACAGAACCGATCAACTCAACGCGCGGAGGGACTGTTTTTCTGGGGCAAAGTCTTTCAGACCCATCCTGGCGAGTCCAGGCCAGTTGCCGTTGCTGCCACCAAAGGTCAAGATGGAAAAAGCATGGAAAAGCCTTGCCCCTTGGTCTTAACCATAGATAGCACCAATGCTCGACACCTTGATTATCGCTCCCCATCCCGACGACGCCGAACTTGGCATGGGGGGGGCCATTGTCAAAATGATCGCTGCTGGCATGAGTGTCGGGGTGCTCGACCTCACCAGCGGCGAGCCGACCCCCCATGGGTCGCTCGAAATCCGTGCCCGGGAGACGGCGGCCGCCAGCCAGGTGATGGGGCTCGCCTGGCGCGAGAATCTTGGTCTCCCCAATCGCAGCCTCGAAGCGACTCTCGAAAACCGGGCCAAACTGGCTGAAGTCTTCCGCCGCACCCGTCCACGCTGGCTATTTGCCCCCTACTGGGAAGATGCCCATCCCGATCATCATGCTGCCACCCGGCTGGTGGAGGATGCGCGGTTCTGGTCGAAGCTCACCAAGTCGACCTTGGCGGGCGAGCCCCACCACCCGGAGCGGATCTACAACTATTACTGCATTCATCTCAAGCTCACACCGCAGCCGGCCTTTATCCTCGATATCTCCGCCGAGTGGGAAACCAAGCTGGCGGCAATTCGCTGCTACGAGAGCCAGTTCATCACGGGCCGCCCGACCGAGCCCTTTCGCTTCGTCGACCGTCTGCGCGACGAGGCCGCCTACTGGGGTAAGGCGATCGGGGTCGCCTATGGCGAGCCCTACACCTCCCGGGAGCCGATCGGACTCACCGGCTTTGGGTCCCTCGTCTGAACTGCTGGCAGACGATTCCGATTAAAGGGTTTGGGCCGAGTTTGCCGATGTCTCTCCCATAGCGCCGCTCAAGGCGTGCGCGCGTTTTGCTAGCAGGGGGGCTGCCGGCAGACCACACGGCCGCTCGATGCCCTCATCTCCGCGACTCCTCTGGGCGATTGCCCTGCTGGCCATGCTGCCGGGTTGCAACCTGTTGCTCCCCGAGACGTCGACCATGCCAGTCGTGCGGAATCCCTTTCCGCAATTGCAGCGAGTGGCGGTCGCTCCGTTCTTCAACCTGAGCGACGAGCCGACCGTCGATGGCCGTCTCTTCGCCCAGGCCTACTTTGCCGAACTTCAGGCGACCCATGGCTTCGAAGTCGTTCCCCTTGGCGTGGTCGAAGAGGCGATGATCGCCGAGCGGATCGACCTCTCCGACCCGAGCGAGGCCCGCCGGCTGGCCCAGGTGCTGGGGGTCGATGTCGTGGTGGTTGGTGCCGTGACCGACTACGACCCCTATTATCCCCCCCGCTGTGGCCTGCGCGTCGAATGGTACACGGCCAATCCTGGCTTCCATAAGATTCCTGCCGGCTATGGTCTGCCATGGGGGACACCCGACGAGGAGTACATCCCCTCGGAGGTGGTCTATCAAGCGGAACTCGAGCTAGCGACCGCCCAAATGGCGACCCAGTCGCCCCATTACACACCCGACCCGCCGCCGCAGATGGAGCGTCGGCCCGCCGGACCTCCGCTTGTGCCGCCAGCAATGCCACCAGTGGCACCACCAATGGAGGAACCAACCAACGAACCGGCGCCAATGCCCGACGACGCGGCGACGAGTCTCCAGCAGTGGCGACCTCAGTCGCGACATCCGGCATCGCCAGTGGCCGAGCCGGCGGGGCCAGCGTCCGCAGGGCCAGCCTCTGAAGGGCCAGCGCCGCGCGACGACGACTTCGTGCGCAGGCCATTGAATCCCTACCGTGTCGAGAAGCCGCCGGTCGATGCATCGCTAGCCATGCCAGCGCCTGTCGCCGGCGGCGCGCACGGCACAATCGCACCCGAGGGCCAAGAAAATTTTGTCGCGTCGTTGCCTGCCGAATGGCCCGATCCGCGCGGGTTCATGCCTGCCGGGCCGAGTCCGGTGCGTCCGCCCCTGGTCAAGAACTATGGTCCGGTGATGACGCATACAAGGGTTTTTCACGGGCACGATCCCGAATTCACGACGGCTCTTGCCGCGTATGTCGATTTTCGCGACGACGCGCGGTTCGGTGGGTGGCGCGCCTACCTCACGCGCAGCAACGACTTCATACGTTTTTGCTGCCATTTGCACATTGTCGAGATGCTCGGCGCGCGCGGCGGCGCCACCGAAACGCGAGTGGTGAGACATTGGTCAGATTGCCGATAGGGTCAACTAAGACGGCTAGTGAGCTTTTGCGGTCGACGGAGCTGACCGCACCCGAAGGGCTCACCGGTGATCCTCTCTCCCTCAACTCCCCCCTCGCGCTGCACGGAGGCCCAGGCTGTGAACGACGACATCAATGTCTTAGCGCTAGTGAAAGGCAAGGAACGGTACATCTATCTCTACGGAGATTCCCAACAAGCCGAAATCTTGCGAACCCTCGGCCGCCACGCGGCCAATCCCGATCTCAGCTTCTCCTGGTACGACGCCGCCGTCCTGGGCAAGAAGGTGCGGCACGAAGCCCAGGTCCCCACGGCGTCCCGATTCAGCCAGCCCCAAAACGTTGACGAGTTTTGAGCTCCAAGTGAATTCGTGGGGGAAGAAGTGGGACCTTCCTGGGCACTGGGGGCAGGCCACTCCGAGGTGTCCCGCTTCTTCCCTCAACCGAGACGATGCATGCAGCGCGAGATCGGCCAGTTTCTGCGACACCTCGACGTCGAACGGGATGCCAGTCCCCACACGCTCAAGGCGTACCGCGAGGACCTCGTTTCGCTAGCGGACTATCTGGCCGACGATTCGGGCCGCACCCCCGATCCCGCCAGCATCACCACGGTGGAGCTGCGCGGCTATGTTGCGGCGCTCTCCGAGGCAGGCTTCGCCAAGACCTCGATCGCCCGCCGGCTCGCCTCGGTCCGCAGCTTCTACCGTTTCGGCCAGCGCGACGGCTGGGCGACCTCCAACCCGGCCGCCGCCTTGCGCAACCCGCGCAAGAGCCACAAGCTGCCGCACGTCCTCACCACCGAAGAGATTGCCCGGCTGCTTGCAACCCCCGCCGCCAAGGGGATGCAGGGCCTCCGCGATCGGGCGATTCTCGAGACCCTTTATTCCGCCGGCCTCCGCGTGAGCGAACTGGTGGGGATGAACCAAGGAGACCTCGATCTGGCCCAGGGCATCTGCCACGTCCGCGGCAAGGGAAAACGCGAACGGCTCGGCTCCATTGGCTCCTACGCGCGGCGGGCCATCGAGGCCTGGCTGGAGGTCCGCAAGGTCGCCCCCAAGGAGCCGAGTGGGAGAGACTCGCCCCTCTTCACCAACCGGTTCGGGACACGACTCACAACGCGCAGCGTCGGACGGATGCTCGAAAAGTACATCCGCGCCGCCGGACTCGACGGCCGCACGTCGCCCCACACTTTGCGGCATAGTTTCGCCACCCATCTGCTCGATCGCGGGGCCGACATCCGCAGCGTGCAGGAACTGCTTGGCCACAAGAGCCTGGTCACCACGCAGATCTACACCCATGTCTCGACGAGCAGTCTCAAGGCCGCTTACGAGAGAGCCCACCCCCGGGCGGGCTGAGGGGGACGCGCTCACTCCGTGGGAGCTTCCGCCGGCAGTGGGGCTGCTGGCGCGGCAGGACGGTCGGGAGGATCGGGAAAGGCCCCGATGGCGAGGATCGCCAGCATCACCAGTCCGATGCTTCCCTTGATCGCAATTCCCCACATCCGACCCTTCGCTGCTCCCCACCCAATCCGGGTTGCCAGGGGTGCGTCGTTGTGGCTGCTGAACTCCAACAGCGCGGCCCCCACCCCTGCCCCCAGCACGGCACCAATCAGGGGGCCGATCACCGGAATTGGCACACCCACGATCGCACCGACAATCCCTCCCACAACCGCCCCCACGACACCACGCCAGCCCCCACCCGCCTGCTTGCTCCCCGCCGCGCCGGCGAGAAACTCCAACACCTCGGCGATAAGTCCCAGCACGACGAGCGCCACGAGGCCGGGCCAGTGGAGGGCGGATCCCCCCGTCGCAACCGCGTAGATGCCAGCCGCAATCACCAGGAGCCACAGACCCGGCATCCCCAGCACTGCGACCACCACTCCGATCAGGCCCGTGAGCAACAGGAGCGTATAGTAGAACAGGTGGAGCCAGAAGGCGAATTCCATCGTGGCTACACCGGTTCTCGCGAGTCGCCGTTGGTGAGCTCGATCCGCACCCGATCGATCCGCCGCCGCGTCGCTTCGACCACGGTGAGCTTGACCGAGCCATTCCAATCGAGCGACTCGCCGATCGAGGGGATGCGGCCCAGCTTGGAGAAGACGAATCCGCCAATCGTGTCGTATTCGTTATCTTCCGGCAGATCGATCCGTAACATGTCGTTGACTTCGTCGACGTGGGCGCGGCCGACGACGTCGTAGGTGTCGTCGTCGAGTTGCTTGATGAGCTGCTCGACGTCGTCGTCGTATTCGTCGACAATCTCGCCGACGATCTCCTCGAGCACATCCTCGATCGTCACCAGACCCGCCACGCCACCATACTCGTCGAGCACGATCGCAATATGGGATCGCACCTGCTGGAACATCTTGAGCAGGTCGTCGACCGGCTTGGTCTCGGGGATGAAGAGTGGCTTGCGGAGCAGCTCGCGGAGGGGCCGCCGCGGCTCGTCGGGCCCCTTTGCCAACTCGGGGAGCAGGTCCTTGCTGTAGAGGATGCCGACAATCTCGTCGCGCGTCGACTCGAACACCGGGATTCGCGTGTGCCCGGCGGCGATCACGTCTTCCAGCAGTTCCTCCCACGTGAGGTCGACCGAAATGATGTGCATGTCGGTCCGCGGGGTCATGATCTCGGCCACGTCGGCATCGGCCAGCTCGATCACCCCTTCGATCATCTCGCGGGCTTCCTCTTCGAGCAGCCCTTCGCGATGCCCCTCGGAAACGATCGTGCGGATCTCTTCCTCCAGGGATTCCTCGTCGAGATGAGGGGTCTCGCGGCCGATCATCCGATGAAGCAAGTCATCGACCCCTTGGGCAAGGAACACCAGCGGTGCCGAGACATACGCGCAGAGGCGAAACACTGGCCAACAGTAATAGAGCACGTACGAGGCGAACATCCGTGATACGGTCCACGGCACGGCGACGCGGACCAGGATCAGCAGCGCGCCCCAAGCCGCCCCATGGGCCAGCGCGGTGTGCCAGGCCAGCGGCAATTGATACCCGGCGGTGTGCCAACTCCAACCGGCGAGGCTCGCCACCAACACCGCGGTGCCAACGACGGCCAGCACATCGAGCCCCAATGCAACCCGGTCGTGCGACCGGAGCACCGCGGAGAAGAGTTCCTCTGCCTGACGCAGCTCGCAGAGTTCCCGCAGCTCGTGGCGCGAGAAGGTCCGAAGCACACGGATGCCAATGGAAAGAAAACAAACCAGGACGGCACTCACCAAGGCCACCCCTAGCAGGGGGTCGGTATTCACCGAAGGGATTCTCCTAAAGTCATGTGGTCATCGGCGGCCACTTCGAGCCGCCGCAGGCACTCGTCGGCAATGCCGAGCGTCGCCAACCAGTGTTGTTCCGCGGCGCGCATGGCGGCCACGTCGTCGGGAGCCTTATCGCGATAACCGACCAGATGGAGCGTCCCATGGATCACGTAGAGCAAGAGCTCGTCGTGCGGGTCGACTCCCAGCCGCTGGGCCTCGCGCTCGGCCACCCCGGTCGAGACAATCACCTCGCCGACAATCCCCGCGGGGGAGTCGTCGAGCGCGAAACTCAAGACGTCGGTCGTGTAATCGTGGCCCAGATAGTCGCGATTGAGCCGCTGCATCTCCTGGTCGTCGACGACCACGAGACTGATTTCCGCAAACTTAGACGAAGAAGCGGAAACGACCTGCTCGCAGGCATGAGCCAGTCGCGACCGATCGACAACCAGGCGGGTCTGACGATTCGCGACTTCGATTGGGATCATGGTTTTCGTTGCACCTGCCGCGCCGCACGGGGCGCGGCCAATCAAGCGGAGGAAGTGGCGCGCTCTTGCTCGGGATATTTTACGCGACCGTGATAGACGGCCGTTAACGATTTCACCAGGCTTTCGCCAATTTTGCTCACTTCCTTCAAGGTCAAGCCGCACTCGTCGAATTGCCCATCCAAGAGCCGTTTGCGGCTGATTTCTTCCACCAGGTTCTCGATGCGGGCCGGAGTCGGCTCGACCAGCACGCGGCTGGCGCTCTCGACCGCGTCGGCCAACATCAGCACGCCCGCCTCCTTGGTTTGCGGTTTCGGCCCAGGATAGCGGAAGGCACTTTCGTCGACGCGGGGGGCGTTGGGATCCTGCTCCTTGCGGTCGGTCGCCTGGCGATAGAAGTACTCCACCAGGGTCGTTCCATGATGCTGCTGGATGAAGTCGATGATCGGCTCGGGCAGATGATGCTGCCGCGCGAGGTCGGCCCCATCCTTCACGTGGGCGATAATCACCAGAGTGCTCATCGCCGGGACGAGTGCGTCGTGGCGATTGCTGCCGTGGCTTTGGTTCTCGACGAAGTAGCCCGGCTTGAGCATCTTGCCGATGTCGTGGAAGTAGGCGCCCACCCGCACCAACAGCCCGCGAGCCCCAATCGCCTCGGCGGCCG
>CAZYQQ010000058.1:0-33998 GCA_964650265.1 uncultured Planctomycetaceae bacterium | reverse complement strand
CCTCGGAGGCTTTTATTCGACTCGGCATGATCCACCTGATGCTCAACCGACTTCACCCTAAAGCCCATCAACCTGATTTCCATTATCAAATGGCTGCGTAAGGACCCCTTATGGGATAGTCTCTCAGCGAACAAGAACGATTTTCTCGAACTTTCGACAGTAAAGAAGCTTGGCAAGAAAGAAGATGAGTTAGACGAGGAGACAGAGAGGGATGAACGGCAGCAGGCGGTTAAAGCATCTTCAAAAGGGGCGGGACAGCGAACGCGTCATGCATTCTCTCACTTGCTCGGCGAAGGAAAACCGTTCGGCACGCCAGCACGCTCCCTCGCTCTCCGCCCGCAGTGGCATGAATTCATCAAACGTCAGCTTGAAGAAGCGACGCGCATGCCGATTATGCCGATACGCAAAAAAGGGGACAAGAAGGACAAGAACGCCGCTCCAGCACACACGGAAATCCAGCGAGAGATGTTCTCCAAAGCAGCGTCTCGTATAGCGCAGATCGTCACGAAGCAACGCCAGCAGGAGGCGGATCGCCTCGTCCGCAAGCTGGCGGACGCAGAACTTATCTCAATGGAAAAGGATGCTGCATTCCACCCCGCAGTCGCGGCGCTCAAGCTGTACTGCGATGAGTACCGAGTCGCGAGTGAGGCGGCCGGAGAGTTTCGCATCCGCCCGTCTCAGATCAGCGGATGGAACGGGATTGTGAAGCGTTGGGCGGGAATCAAGGATAGTGACCCCGAGAAAATAGTCGAGGCCCGAATTCAAGCCGTTAAAGAAGCTCAAAACGCTGATGAGGAGAAGAAATTCGGCGATGTCAACCTATTCTTCCGTTTGGCCGAGGAGCGTTTTTTCGATTCGTGGCACCGGCCTGACGGCAGGCCCGACTCCAAGATTCTCGAATGTTTCGTTAAGGGCATGAAAGCTCGCAGTGACGCTGAAGGGCTCAAAGTCGCGGCATATCGCCATCCAGATCCGTATCTCAATCCGATCTTCTGTCAGTTCGGTGTTTCTCGCCCTGGAATTCAGTTCCGTCGCCTCCGAGCGTTCGACAATGCTCCTGCGGCAAACGATCCACGAGCCGTTGGGATGCTGCTTTGGCATCCCAATACGCAATCAGGCAAGATGACCCTCATGTACGGTGTAAGTCTACGCCTTGACGATGAAATCGGCTCAGCCTGTGACGCCGTTCTCAACGATTCGCAATCACTTGTGGAAATCCCACGACGTGGGCGACTCGGTGCCGCGGCAGGCGGTCTTGTTACGATTGATTCGCCTGCGCGCGTCGCCGGAGTATTCGACGTCAAGGTAATTGCCAACCGCAAATCGGATGACACAGATAACGAGGATCATCGCAAGGAGAGTAAACTCAAAGAACCGAAGTGGAACGGGACACTATCAGCACGTCGAAGCGAGTTGGCAGCAATACGAAAGTTGCTTGACAAAGGCGATGTATCAAGCGCCACCCACCGTCGCGATCAATTGCGTTGGACACTGACAATTTCGATGGAGATGCAGGGGCGCGGGCCGTGGTTTCGATACGTGGAAGCGGCCAAGGATCAGGCGGCCTTTACGCGCACAGTCCGCAAGGACAAGAGTGTCGACAAGAACGATTGGACAAAGGGACTTGTAGAGCAAAAGGGGGATAAACGGATCGACGCCATTGGCTGGCCTTGGCAGGAGTACAATAAGCCACTGAAAGACAACAGGGACGCGACCGCCCTTGTCGATGACGTTAGCGCGACTCGCGGTCATAAGGCATGTGTCATGTTGTCCCGCCTCCCCGGCCTGCGAGTGCTCTCAGTTGATTTGGGCCACCGCTTCGCCGCTTCGTGCGCCGTGTGGGAGGCAATCTCTTCCGACGAAATGAAGCGGGAGATCGGCAAGCAGACTATTCGCTTTGGTGGGATGGGCAAGGATGACCTCTTTTGTCACGTAGAGAGGCCAACGGACAAGCTGGTCAAGAACGGGCGGAAAAAAGGCCAGCACGTGACCGAAATAACGGTCTACCGCCGCATCGGCGAGGACTTTCTCCGCGATCCAAAAACTGGAAAGGCAACAGCCACTCCACATCCCGCCCCGTGGGCGCGCCTCGATCGCCAGTTCTTCATCAAGCTTCAAGGCGAAGAGCACCCCGCCCGAGCCGCGACCAACGGTAAGCTAATGGAGGGGGCAACTTCCGAGACCAACGAAGTCGAGATGGTTGCCAATCTGGCCCGTGATCTTGGACTATGTCGGGAGAATGTGAATGAAGCGAGAGGCCGTGGCGTCGACGAGTTGATGCGCCACGCCATGCGCATCGCCACCGTCGGTCTCAAACGCCATGGACGTATGGCCAAGATTGCTTACGCCTTCAAGCCCGATTGTCCCGGCATCCCCGGTATGGGTGGCGCCATCACGTTGATAACCCGTGGGGACCCCGAGCACGTCAAATTTCTGACCAACGCGCTTACGGATTGGCACGCCGTTGCTACCGACACCGAATGGGACGGCTCCGCTGCGCGAAAACTCTGGAACAAGCATATCACACCTCTGCTACACGATTTGAAAATTGGCGAGCCCTCTCAACCCGATCCCGATGCCGAGCCTTGCACCCCTTTGCAACCTGTCAAAGGGGAGCAGGAATTACACGAGCAACTCAAATCCATTGCGAAACACTTCGCAACGCGCGATCCCGAGTCGACCCGGGACATTTACAGCGCCTGGGCAAAACTGTGGGCAGAAAATGACGGAATCGAACGCAACCGGGACGAATTCGAACACACGTTGATTCGCGACGAAAGCGGTAAAGTCATTGGCAGCCGCACCGCGCCAAAAATCGGCAAGGACAGCCCCCGCGGCTGGCACGCCACCCTCCGACTACTCACCGACTGGATCATGGGCCGGCATCTGCCAGGCGCGCCATCTAATCACTGGAACCGCAACGTCGGCGGGCTGTCGCTGACACGTATCGCCACCATGCGGTCGCTCTACCAGCTCCATAAGGCGTTTGCAATGCGCCCGCGACCTGATAAGGTCCAGGGGGCACCTCAGCGTGGCGAGTCTAATGCTGGCGTAGCGCAATCCATCCTCGACGCGATGGAACGCATGCGCGAACAGCGCGTTAAGCAGATCGCTAGTCGTATCGTCGAGGCGGCCCTTGGTATCGGCATCGAACGCCCGCGCGTGTGGGATGAAGTCAAGAATAAGTGGCGTTACCCGAAACGCCCGCGCGGGATGCTCTACCACGTAGACGAACATGGCGTCGAGCAAGGCGACCCACGCTTTAAACCCTGTCACGCCGTCGTGATTGAGAATCTTCGAAACTATCGACCCGACGAGCTTCAGGTCCGGCGCGAGAACCGCGCCCTAATGAACTGGTCCGCCGGCAAGGTCCGCAAGTACCTCGAAGAAGCCTGCCAGCTTCACGGCCTGCACCTGCGCGAAGTGATGCCCAACTATACCAGTCGCCAATGCAGCCGTAGCGGTTTGCCAGGCGTGCGTTGCGAGGATGTACCCGTCGATGCAAAAACCGGACTGCCGAGCGCCTATTGGTGGAACAAGGCGATTGCATCCGCACGGAAGAAGACTGGTAACAGTGGCCAGAATGAGAAGAAGGGGGATGCCGAATCGCGAATGCTCGTCGCGATAGCCGACCATCTCACTATGCTTAAGACCGAACGTAAACCACTGCCAGAGGTAGTCCGCATCCCACGAAACGGAGGCGACTTATTCGTCGCCGCGCCGCCATGGCTCTGCCGTGTCGAGGGCCATCAACAATGCCCGCTCTGCGATCCCACGCGAGCGATTCAAGCCGATCTCAATGCTGCCGCTAATATCGGTCTTCGCGCGCTACTCGACCCCGACTTCTCCGGTAAGTGGTGGTACGTCCCTGCGGGGATGGACAACGGCGGTTATCGCGTCCCTGCGCCCAAGAGTTGCGCCGGGGCCGTCTGTCTCGACGGCTGGAAGGTTGCACCCAAGGATAGCGGGTTCAGTGCAGATGGTGCTCCGCTGGCGGTCGTGAACGATGAATCTGTCAAGCAGGCCGAAGAAGTGGCGACAGCAGCAAAGAAGGAGCTTGATGCAATCAAGAAAGCTAAGAAGAAAGGAAGTGTAGATCAGGCATCCCTCGATAGGGCTAAGAAGCGTCACGAAGAAGCCAAGACCGCACTGAAAGAGGCTAAGAAATCCGCGTCCCAGAAGGAGATCATCAATCTCTGGCAGGACGCTAAGGCTGCCCGGTCGCAGCCAGCCTCTGGTCGTTGGCACGAGACTACCGCGTACTGGAGAATCGTTCGTACGAGAGTTATTGCCCGGCTTTGGACTGCTAACGGTTTGGTTGGGGGGACGGGTACAGAGAATGACGGACAGGTTGCTGACTAGGAAGTACCTTGGTAGAATGGTTTCAATCGCCCATGGGGCGGGGCAAATCCGAGAACGTGTCTTCCCCTTCAATGGGTTTAGCACTCGGGGTCTATCACTTGGCCGTCACCCACGGCCGGTTGCTGTTTGGCAATTTGGCCGGCACAATTCGCCGCCGGGGCGATTTTTTTGCCGTTTTCCCTCCCGCGAGCGTGACAGTGGCGCGGAGGGTGCCGGGTACGCTCGCGTGAACGTAAGTTGTGTGGTGGTGGGTATTTGCATGAACGACCAAGTTCGGTATTGCCGATCCTTCATGGCTGCCAAGCCTGACGCTCGCAAACCGCGTCGTAAATGCTTTCGCACCTTGCACTTAAATGCGGGCGGCCGACGAATCCGCCGGCCAAGTGATCGACCGACACGAAATTCTCAAAGTGATTGCCGCCCGTAAGCCGTAATGCCGACGAATCCGCCGGCCAAGTGATCGACCGACACATGGAAGGAACCGGCCAGCGTGTCGTTACCGAAGCCGGCCGACGAATCCGCCGGCCAAGTGATCGACCGACACAACTACTACAGGAGCCCCCACAATGACCGACCAGGACGCCGACGAATCCGCCGGCCAAGTGATCGACCGACACTCGACACCGTAGGTAACGTAGCCCATTTACCTAAATGCCGACGAATCCGCCGGCCAAGTGATCGACCGACACTCGGCAAGTTCGTCCACGCGCTCAACACCCTCAACGCCGACGAATCCGCCGGCCAAGTGATCGACCGACACGGGTATCGTCCGGTATGACGCGACCTTGCTCGAGGAGGCCGACGAATCCGCCGGCCAAGTGATCGACCGACACCTGGCCGAAGCACACCAATAGCAACGGAGTCCTACGGGCCGACGAATCCGCCGGCCAAGTGATCGACCGACACGGAACCGGTCGCAATCTCGGTGTGCTCAAGCAGAAGCCGACGAATCCGCCGGCCAAGTGATCGACCGACACCACCTGTTCGCGACCCGTCTCTTGTGGGGTGCGGCGCCGACGAATCCGCCGGCCAAGTGATCGACCGACACGCGTAATCGGTGAATCCAAAGCCGGTCTCGTCGCTGCCGACGAATCCGCCGGCCAAGTGATCGACCGACACGGTAAAAGTCGTTCCCGTCCCCCTTCTCGAACTCGCCGCCGACGAATCCGCCGGCCAAGTGATCGACCGACACTAGAAGATCCGGTTGTTGAGCCGGTTCGAGGTCGGGCCGCCGACGAATCCGCCGGCCAAGTGATCGACCGACACGATCGCACTCAACACAGCGCGAAGCCAGAAGAGATTCGCCGACGAATCCGCCGGCCAAGTGATCGACCGACACACTGTGCTGCGTTCGCGCATCGCTTCCTCCACGGGTCGCCGACGAATCCGCCGGCCAAGTGATCGACCGACACGACGCGGATAGCAGTCACTCGAAGGCCGTCAGGCACGCCGACGAATCCGCCGGCCAAGTGATCGACCGACACCACGGCCTGCGCCGGCACCAGCAGACCCAGCTCGACGCCGACGAATCCGCCGGCCAAGTGATCGACCGACACACGTGGTATGTGTTGCCTGTGATCAATGTCATCGTCGCCGACGAATCCGCCGGCCAAGTGATCGACCGACACTCGTCGTGACCGCGCATCTGACCGAGCGATGGAACGACGCCGACGAATCCGCCGGCCAAGTGATCGACCGACACGCGCCGAGCGCGGAAGAGGCTTGTGGCGAACTGGACGCCGACGAATCCGCCGGCCAAGTGATCGACCGACACAATCAATGAGCCAACACGCCGCGAGGTCCGCGTCGGCCGACGAATCCGCCGGCCAAGTGATCGACCGACACATGGCGTAGAAAGCACTAGTGGATCACAAACACGAAGCCGACGAATCCGCCGGCCAAGTGATCGACCGACACCGCGAGTCGGGCCTGTCGCCTGCGGACTACGCTCGCCGACGAATCCGCCGGCCAAGTGATCGACCGACACCGATCAGTTATACTCCCGGAAATCTAGAGGATGGTGAGCCGACGAATCCGCCGGCCAAGTGATCGACCGACACTTCGCCCACTCCCACTTGCAGCGATCGTAGTACACCATCGCCGACGAATCCGCCGGCCAAGTGATCGACCGACACCGATTCCAAAATCGCCTAACGATTCATGACCTAAATGCCGACGAATCCGCCGGCCAAGTGATCGACCGACACCCGGGGCTTCTAGGAATTTAGCTTGTGCTCTTCCTTGCCGACGAATCCGCCGGCCAAGTGATCGACCGACACGTCCGTGGTCTCGCATTTGTTTCGCTCGCTTCTTGCGCCGACGAATCCGCCGGCCAAGTGATCGACCGACACGAATCATCGTGGCGATTCTCTCGACATCCCTTGCGCGCGCCGACGAATCCGCCGGCCAAGTGATCGACCGACACCCGATCCCGCGAACCCGCTTCCCGACTTCGCGAAACTGCCGACGAATCCGCCGGCCAAGTGATCGACCGACACAAGTTAAGTCGGGGTGACAGGACGCCAGTTGAACTTTTTCTAGCAGGCTTGTCAAACTGGGTAACTTCGTTGCGGAGTAATTTGTGTCTTTCCGAAGTAGTTCTGAACTTGGAAGTGCTAGCGGATGGCCCGTGTGCTAACCGTGGTGCCTTTCCTACACATATAAATTCCGCAGCTCCGCGTGACTTGGATTCCCAGCCTGATGAGCAATAAACACGCGATTGTTCATGAACTTAGTATCTATCGGATCATCAGAAAATAATGGTTGCATTACGCAATTTTGAGGTTACATTGATTTCCACCATCAGTATGGTTATGCGTGGTATTCTGGACAAATCCTCGTAAACGGACTTTTCTCGGAGGGGTAAGGCGTCAGGCGGACTCAATCGCCCCAGCAGGCGGGTTGTGGACGGGTCTCGCTGTGCGCTCCATGAGCCTCTCCTGAATTGGAGGCACTGTTATGCGCCGCTTCCCTTCTTCTTGGGACCTCACGCTGACCAGACTCGGCTTTCGCCGCCGCAAGACTCGCCGCAAAGCGGATCAGCGGCATCGCCGCCCCCGCCTCGAACCGCTCGAAATTAGGGCGATGCTTTCGAGTGACCCGCTGGTCGACCCGAATGATCTCGATACGGTGCAGGTAAGCAGCGGAGTTGGCGAAGAGGCCGTCACCCTGATAGTGAAGCCCAAGTTCGTGCTTGTGCAAGGGGAGCCGACGGCGGATCACGTCCCCGAGTTCGAGGGGGAAGTTATCGAGCCGCTCTACCTGCTCGAGACCGAATACACGGAGAATGGCCCGACCGCCATCTTGCGTCTCAATCCGCATTCGGCCTTTCCGATCCCGACCGGACTGCAGCGGCTAACGATCGAGCTGCAACTCGGTGGCCTGCCGCTGGAAACGTTCGATGTGTTGATCGACGTCGCCGACGAGGAGTTCCGCGAAAAGTTTCTCGACGATCGCATTCGCATCGCGGAAGCCGAAACGGCCGGAGCCGATTTCGCGACCCTCGAGGCCTGGTTGGGCGAAAAGGCCGCGCCGCGAGTGTTCGTCAATCCACTGGCCCCCGAACATACCTACTCATCGGGGGCACAAAACGGAGCCACGCAGTCACAAACTCCGGAAGCCACGGTCGATCTGCTCGCGGGGCTGGCCAAACGGCAGGCCGACACGGGCGAGGTGTTCGTCGATCAAGCGGAGCGCGCGCGGTTCTACTTGGCCTTGCAGCCACTGGTTTCCCACACCAAGGCGGCCTACGATTCGGCAATCGAATCGGAAGCACGAGCGACCCTGGCAGAAGACCTGAGTTCCCTAAGCCGCATGGCGCTCTTGCTGGCGCGTGACCTGAGTGCGGACCTCAAGAGTAGCGATCCTGCCGTGGCCGTGGCGGCCGAGGCGCTCCGTGATGAACTTGTCGCCGTGGTCGATCCCCAAGTGACCCTCTTCACCGGCTTGGGCAACGATCGCGAGCTGGAGCGCAAGACGCTCACCGACGGAGCTATCAAGGCGGTTGCCGTTTCCGAGACCGGCAAGTATCGCTTCAGCGACCAGTTCGCCATCGATCTGGGGCCCCACCAGAGTATGATCCAGGTCACCAAGCGGAGTTCTTATTCGGTCTCGTCGTTGATTTCGGTGTCCGAGTCGCCAGCAGTTGACGACGGGTCGACGAGCCAGGCAAGCCCCACGACGGCCGACGGGGTGTCCTCGACATCCCTCCATGTCGACGGCACGGTATCGGCCCAACGTGAAACCCTGATTCGCTTCAATATCGACGAGGTGACCGGGCTGGCCAAGCCGACCCCGATCTCCTCGGCCCTGTTCCAGCTTACCGAACTAGGGACGGGCACGGGCGAAGTCGAGGTGCTTGTTTGGAATGGCCTGTTGGGAGGCACCGGCACAGCCGCCGACTGGACCGAATCGACGCTCACCTGGAACCATGTCACCGGAACGCTCGACCTCGATAGCAAGCTGGCGCAGTTCACATCGCTCGACACGTGGGAGGCGGACACATCGTTCAATGTTGATGCGACGGCCCAGGTGCGGCGGGCTGTGCTCTACGGCGATGCCAACGGCGACGGCGTGTTCCTGGCCACTGGCGTGGCTGGCGATATCGAAGCGTTTCACCTGGCCGTGACCAATTGGCAGGCCTACGTGGCCGAATACGGCCCGCGCGCGTCCTCACCTGCCGACCTGATTGCCCGGCTCGACGGAGGACTGGGCGACGGGGTCATCAACACCAATGACGTGAGCGACTTCTTCCGTCGTCACGGCTATTCCCAAGGAGACTATAACCTCGACGGCGAAGTCGACGTTCTCGATTGGTCGATTTACGAGGAGAATTATGGCCGGACCAACGCCCGGTTCCAACTGGGAGACGGCAACTTCGACGGCGTGGTCAACTCCGCGGATTACGCAATCTGGTACGACCGCCAGGCCGAGGACAACGTCACGGCCGAATCGCCGGAACTCGTCTTCTGGCTCCGCCCCACGGATGCTACCACTGACGTTGAGTTCGCCTCCAGCGAACATACCACCGAGGAAGGGCCAACACTCGAGATCGCCAACACTCCCGACCTGGTGTTGCAGGACTTCACGGTCAACGCTCAATACGTGCGCGTCAACTACAGCGTGCTCGGGACCCCCTTCTCGAATGTCAAGATCGAGCTTTGGAAGGAAGGAGCGGGCAGTCCCTTTTATCAGAGTGGCACGCTGACGGGATCGTTGGGGACCTACTCGGTCAATCTGAATGCCAGCGTGTTGTCGTCGGTCAGCCCGGGCGACACGATTTACGCCAAGGTGGTCGGCACACCGGCAATTGGTTCGCAGACCAATACCAATAACGATAGTCGCGCATTCGAGTTCGGCACGTCGACCACGTTGGTCGTCAACTCGCTCGACGACGCAGGCAGCGACAACCTGCGGAATGACAAGCTCACGCTCCGCGAGGCGCTGGAAGCCCACCGGGTGCTGACGTGGGTCGACACGATCACCTTCGACCCGCTGCTGTTCGCCGCTGGCGCCAAGACGATCACCCTGGGGGACGCCGACGGGGACCATGTGGCCAATGCGCTCTCTGTCGGCCGGAGCCTGATGCTCGCAGGCCCGGGCTCCCATTTATTGACGGTCAGCGGCAACGATGTCGTCCAGGTGTTCAGCATCACCTCGAGCATCGATGTCACGCTCAAGGACTTTACCGTTGCCAACGGATACGCCGTCTCCTACGGCGGCGGCATCGTCTCGGGAGCGAATCTTACCCTCGACAGCATGGTCGTGCGCGATAATCACTCCGGATACAAGGGAGGTGGACTCCGCAGTCACGCAGGCAATCTCACGATCTACGCGACGACATTTACAGGCAACATCGCCGAAATTGGTGCCGGCATGACCCGTGAGCCGTCGACCGCTGTCACCACCACCATCGATTCCAGCACCTTTTACGACAACGAGGCGTTCGCCTGGACCTCGGTCCATCGCGGACTCGGTGGCGGCATGGCCATCAGCGGAGCGGACAACGACATTCTCATCGTCAACTCGACGATTTCGAACAATCGCGCTGTTAAGGCGGGCGGAGCGATGCTCTACGGCGGCGGGGCCGAGTACGAGTTCGTCAACTCGACGATCGTGGAGAACGCCGCCCTCGTCAACGGTGTCGCTCACAGCGGGGTGGTGCGGTCAGGAGGCCTCGAACTGAGCAGTTCGCCCGACGTCACCTTGCACAACACGATCGTGGCGAAGAACACCTCTGTTGGGTCGTCAAGTACGAGGAACATCTACGGGACGCTGAATGGCGCGAGCAGTTATAACCTGGTGCAGGCGACGTATGGCGCGGGGGGACTGACCGATGGCGTGGATGGGAATCTCGTTCTTTCGACGAGTACCGATGTCGGGCTTGGCCCACTCGATTACTATGGTGGCCTCACGCCAACCCACATGCCACGCGACACGAGCCCCGCCGTCGATGCAGGGAGCGATGCCATCGCCATGGCCTATTCACTCCAGCACGATCAACGGGGGCGCACACGCTTCTACGACTTTGTCGGGGTCAACGACGGCGGAAATGTCATCGACATCGGTGCCTACGAGGATCCCCCAGAAAAAGTTTCCACGCTGATCGATCGGCCCCAGCAAGGAGAAATCACCCTGCGAGAGGCCATCCGGCAGGCTAAGAACTCTGCGATAAAGGAAGTTCGATTTGAGGAGCACTTGTTTGCTTTCGGTCCGCAAACGCTCGTTATCGAGCCGCAAAATGATTTGGATCACGCGATCTACATTCAATTTCGAATCGAACACGACGTCACCATCATCGGTCCCGGCGCCGACTTGCTCACCATCGACGCCCAAGGCGCTCACCGTGCATTCTACGTGTACGGCGCTGCGGTCGTCGTCGCGATTTCAGGCGTTACAATTACTGGAGGTGGAGGTTATTCCGACGGGGGCGGCGTCTATCTGGGGTATGGCACGCTCGAGCTCGATGCCGTGCGAGTCGTCGATAACGAGGCCTACTCGGGGGGTGGGGTCGTCAACATGAATGGTGATCTCACGATAAAGAACAGCGAGATTTCAGGCAACCGCGCCGTCTGGGGCGGGGGAATTGCCCACTCGGGTGGCAGCCTCACGGTGCTCAATACCACCATCTCGGGCAACGAAGCGGATTGGGAGATACTCAGTGTCGGTGGTCAAGGAGGTGGGATATTTGGCTTGACTAATGCTACTATCGTCAACAGCACGATCGTCGGCAACTTTGCATATAATGGTGGTGGATTATATGCCAGTGGCAATCCTACGCCAGAAATATTCAATAGTATCATCGGTGACAACTGGGATCACCAATTCGATGAAGACAATGTCGGCGGCAACTGGGTAGCTGCCAGTACTTCGTCGCACAATCTACTCGGTTTAGGGACGATTCCGTGGGGCTTCGTCGACAATCGTCCTGGATCGCCCACTTACGATCCTCAACTTCCTATCAACTATGTGGGTGTAGCCGCGGCCCAGCTTGGCCTAGCCCCACTTGGGTACTACGGCGGTTCGACGCGAACTCACATCCCCCTGCCAACCAGCCCGGCGATCGACAAAGGAGACAATTCAGTCGCCACGGTGCACGGGCTGCTGGGAGATGCCAGGGGAGTGGCCTATCCACGAGACCTGGCGGGGCAGGTCGATATCGGGGCGGTGGAGGCGAATGTGATCGATCGTGGGGATGGTTCCTTGGAGGTATGGGGAACCACTCTCAATGACGAGATTGATGTGTCGGATGGTCTAATAACTCTGGATCAGCTATCCGACTTCGTCTACGAATACTCGCCAACCGTAACATCGATATCGATTTATGGCCTTGATGGCGATGACCTGATCTTTGGTAGTGATGGGAATGACTCCATCTATGGTGGGCCGGGGAATGATAGCTTGCATGGTGGGGATGGGGATGACTATCTGGAAGGGGGAGCGGGCGAGGATGTCTTGGATGGTGGTCATGGACAAGATGAATACGAGGGTGATTCGCCCGCTAACAACCATTATCTCGACGAATTCATACACGACTATGACGACATAGACACGACCGACCCGATTCGCATCGTCTCAATACAGAACCAGAAGATACGCGTTGGTCACTCTCAAACGCTTAGAATTCCTGTTGTTATCGAGTTCGCAAGTGGGAAGCCAGTTACGGATATAGCCAACCTGTCCGTCGTCTTCTTTTACGGCGAAGAAGCTTGGGCCCATCAGATCCCAAACTTGAAGTCTTACAACTGGGGCACTAGCATAGAGATTGAGTTTACTCCTACGATTAACTTCGACGGCATATCTTACATACACGAGGTGTCTATTGGGGTGGTGGACGGAGTCACCCTCATCGAAGGTGCGGAAGAGTCATTTGAGATAGAAGTGGCTTTTGCAAACTGGCATCCACCCTCCTTCTTGGCAATGAGCGATCCCGACCCTGTAAGGCATCCAGATCAAGGGCATACAGGCGCCTCCACAAGCTTTGTCTCGACGAGTTACTTCGAATACACTCTGCCCACCAATCAGTCAGCGGCTGCAATTTCGTTCTATCTTAGATCTGTCGACGATCTGACGCCGTCGTCGAATGTTCAGCTCGACCTAGTGGATAATACGGGGTTCTTGAGCTTGGTCAGGGTTGACTCTAGCGAGTATGACGAACTAGAACAATTATTCGCCGGGCCCTACGACGATGTATGGAGGATATCCGGGAGCGTACCAATTGGAGGCCATCGGATTGAGTTAAGAGCGACGGACCAAGGTGAGGGAGATGGAGTACCGTTGAAGTCCATAATCCCACTGTACTTCCTTGTGCGGAATCAGGTTGATGGAGCGGCCCTCGCAGTAGATCAGTTTTTCGCAACAAGTACCGCGCAGTTCGGTGCATCCAATCAAGGAGCTATTTCGTATCAACTGGGGGCAGGAGTAACGCAATACATTCCCCAATACAGCCACCCTGGCGTGACGCTTGGAGTGCGGCAAAATGACTATTGGTACTACGGCACTCATGAAATCGAGTACTCGTTTCTAGTGGGTAAGACCCCGAAACACGGCGCGTTTTCACTGCTACCGGACGGGACGTTTACTTATATTCCAAATGCTGGGTTCTGGGGGATCGATCGCTTTGCTTACAAGTACACGCTGACAGGTGCAGGCGATCCTGTAGAATCGAACATCGCATATGGAACGATACGTGTTACGCCAGGTGGATTGGCGTGGCTCGAGATACCGGGAAATGGCGAGCAAGAGTCCCCCACGTCCATTGACCAATTCCCGGGTGGATATGAGTGGTGGGGAGGTGACAAAGACGCGGATCCACCTATAGGCCTCACCGTTCCATTGAATGATGACGATGATAATGGGAACGGCATTGCCGATTACTTAGAATCGAATCGTTCCGAGAAGGAAGATGATCTGGTTGAGATTACCCTCCGAAAAGCAATCCCTGAGGGTTTCCTCGCTTCGCAGTTCCAATTCACACTAAAATACGATCGGTCAAAAGTTCGTATTTGGAGTTCAGCGACGAAAGAGTCGCTTATTCCTTCGACCTTCACATGGACCTTCGAAGACGCTCCTGCCAAAGTATTTGTCGAAGGCATTTATGCCTCCAGTCCCATTTCCTCTCCTCTGGCAACACCCGAATTCGGAATTAGCTGGACAGTGTCTCCAATAGGCAACGCGCGCGACAGTTCGCTTGTTAGTCTTCACTACGACGGTACGGGTGAGTATGGTGATGATGCCTATGTGGTCTACGCCTCCACGCCTTACGAAATCGCTGCCCATCATTGGGTGTGGACGGATAATTTTCCCGTCACGGTATTCGGCCCCGGCATCAGCGTTTTTCCTACAAACAAATACGCAGCCGAGCGAACTGATGGTCCGCGAGTTGATATAGGTGGCTTTACGTTCTCAAAGGGGGAAGGAATAGCTTCTGATCTCCAATACGTGGTTTATGAGTTGGAAGTGCCGGACCCTGGATCTGCTGAGTTCACTGACGTCGCGCTCGACCCGTTCGTCAAACAGTATTTGACAGGTTCTTCAGGGCCAGTATTCAGTGGGGAGCAGGCCGATTACTCGGTATTTCATCGTCCCGGAGCCCTGAGTGAAGGTGGTTGGTTAGGTTCTCTCGCTGACTTCGTTTTCGAAGATGCGGGGGGAAATCGGCGTTTTCTAGGACGAGTCGAGGTTCATTGGAGTCTGTCCAGCGAAGAGATTCTGTTCGAAATTCAGGACGATTCGAAGAAAGAATGGGATGAACGCATCAAAATCCGATTGATCGAGTGGGAAGAACTGCGTGACTTGATGGAGGTTACGGGCATCAATGATTTCTCTCAGGATGGATTTTCAAGTCCTCCCAAGTTGTGGCAAGTCTACGATAGCCAGTACGAAGAGTACGATCCCTCTTTCGCTTATCAAATCCGACGTACCAAGACCGGGGAGGATCTCGGCACCGCGACCGCTTACATTCTCGACAACGACGACATCGGCGAAACGCTCAGCAGAAATGTCGATGCCATCAGCACCTCGCTGGTTACCGATTCCATTTCCAACAATGTGATCGACGTCGGGATTCAGGATGGTTCTGTTGTTGTCGCGCTTCCCTACTTCAATGGGGTCATCGGTCCATCGTATCGCGGCAACGACAACCTGCATCCGCTCGTGTCGGTGCAGATGAAGGTCCCACTGGCCGATGAAGTCCAGGGCATCACTGCGGTGTTGACCTTTGCCGGCAGCAAGAGTCCCTACACGTTCTCGACTACGGCGATCCCCTCTGATGCGGATGACGAGTATTGGCAGTTCACCTTGCTTGGCCCGGATGACCTCGCTGATTTTCTCCGCACCGGCCACTACGACTACGACGTAGTCTTCACCTTGGATTACGGAGGGTACCAACGCGCGCGGACGATTCGGGGTGCCACGGAAATCGTGAATCTGGTTGGAAACGGAGTCGGCACCGACGAATTTGGTGACCGCTGGTGGATTTCCGGACTCGACCGAATCGTGCCCAGTGACATGGTCAACTCTGGGCAAAATGCAGACGCCCCTGGGGGAGCGGCATATCATCAGGCAGCAACTCGAATTGGAGTGCAAGGGGGAGCTCTCGATAGTGGTGTTGCCCTTATTCGCGGAGACAACACGTCCACATGGTATGTGGCCACGCCACAATTACCTGAACTTTCGTCTAATCCGAACGACCCGCGTTTCATTATCGACAACTATATGGACTCACAGTCCGAGATTGTCGTGGGCAATTCATGGGTTGATGGCACACATGGCAAGTCGGGACAACTGGCAGGCTATATCAATGGTTACTACGTAACCAACGCTGGTCTCGCGAAATTGTTGCACACTTTCGAATGGCGGTTCGACGGCGAAGATCTCGATCCCACTAAGCGCTACCAGGTGTTCACCACCTGGGTGCCCGACGTGTCGCGGGCCAGCAATGCGGCCTATACAGTGTCTGGCGCGTACGACATTGGTAGCAACGAAACTTCAAAGACAATTCTCGTCGACCAACGCTATATTCCCGGCGAGTTGCTCCATGAGACTGTTTATTGGCGTAGCCTGGGCTTCTATGTTCCTTCCGTCGATGGAAGTTCGAACGTCGAGGATCTCGTGGTCCAGCTTAGCAGCAGGGGTCCTGGTCGCGGGAGCGCCGCGTTTGCCAATGGGGAGATCGTGGCCGATGCGGTGATGCTCGTGGAGGACTGGACCTACAGCGGGCCAGCCGCCGGGACGCTCAAGGAGATCGAGACGACCGAACCTGACGGTGGCGACGATGAAGATCCCCACGCCGAGGCGCTGGGGGTTTACGGCTATAAGATCGAAGACAAGTATGGCACCAGGCAGTACTTCGACCAGTTTGGTCGGCTTCGGACGACGGTCGATCTGTTCGGCAACCAGGTCCAATTCTCCTACGACGTCGTGGCGAGTGGCTCGAGTGTCGCCAACCCGGGCGCTCCGATCGATGGCAATTCGAACAATCTATTGGGCGAATTGACAAAGATCACGCTGCAAGGGGGGCTCGAATATGAGTACGAGTACTCCGGGGGCAAGCTGAGCAAAATCACCGACTTTGCCGGCCGGGAAACCACGTTCGTGCATTCCCAAGGGAGTGTCGGCCAGGTTGTTCAACACAATAGCCAGGGGCCTGATGTCACTTACAACTTCGAGTATTACGGCGACTCGCATGGCGGGTTATTGAAATCCTTGACCGACGGCTCCGCCGACACGTCGGGTGGGAAGCACACGACGACGATTGTGTATGGATCCGCCATCGAAGACATCAGTAGCCCCTTCACCGTCAAGCAGGTCACCAATGGCGACGGCCATGCTTGGACCTTGGTTCCGTTTTTGGTGGATGGTTTGGGGACCAAGGTCACTAAACCCGCAACTGGAGCGATCGGAGAACATTTTCCCGGCGAACCATCGACGAACTACGTCGAGCCGAAGGCGACCTACACCGACCCGCTCGGCAACGCTTGGGAATACCAGGTCGACCTCTTTGGACTGACGATCGCCATGGCGGCGCCGATCACCAATAGCGACCCCAAACAGAGCACATGGCGGTGGGTGCGTGACGAGTTTGGGTTAGTCGAGAAGCTCTATGAGCCGAAGGGAGGTGGTGGAGAAACGAATTTCAATTTCGAACTGGAAACTGCGTACGTATACGACAGTAACAAGAACTTGACGAGCGTAACTTACTTTGAAGAAAAGAAAGACCAAACTGGCAAGATCACCGAAACGTGGGCGTACAATACCAACTCGCAGCTAACGACCCACTTCGATATGGCAGGTCGGCAGACCACCTATAGCTACGATGGAACGACTCACTTTCTGGTGTCGATCAACGAATCGTCGATCCGCACCACGACCTACGCCGATCACACTCCCAAGCCAACGGAACTTACGGACATTCCCGCGGGATTGGCGGGCAAGGTTACGGTCGGGGGGGTGGAAACGACTTACGACTTCTTCTCGAGCGGACCGAGCATTGGGCTCATCAAATCCGAGACGATCGCCTCCAATTCGTCGCTGGCCGACATAACCTATTTCGTTTACGACGAGAATCGAAATCTAACGATCGTCACGAACGACCTGACCGTCGCCGGCATCCAAGGGACCGGTCTGGGTATATACGAGCGGAGCCTCTTTACCACCTACGACGACCTCAATCGATTGATTAGCGAGGAAGGGCTGGCGACTAGCGACCACCGCGCGCCGGAGACGGAATACGAGTATTTCGGCACGGGAATGCTCAAGTCGGTGACCAACGCGGCAGGAAAAGAGACCGAGTACGCGTACGATGGAATGAACCGTCTGACGAAACAAATCCTTCCCATGCCCGGGGGCCATGCGGCGACTTCGAGCATTCGCCCGGAAACCGTCTTCGAATACGACGCGGCGGGCAATCTCAAGCAAGAAAAAGTCAAGCTGAGCTCGAGCGCCTATCGCGTCACGGACCACGAGTACGACCAGCGGAACCTGCTCGTTCGCACGATTTACGCCAGTCCCGGTTATTCTCACAACCAAGCACGCGTGGATCCGTTGCAGGATCTTCGTCCGACGATATCCTTCGCCTACGACGCGATCGGGAATCTCAAGTCCCAAACCGACCCCAGGTTCGGGAGCGACGAGAACATCGAATTCACGACGTCTACCGTGTTCACTTACGACCGGTTGCATCGGCTCGTCGAGCAGTCCTCACCCGCACCAGAGAGCCCGGAGAGTGACCGCCCGATTGTCGAATATCGTTACTTCGACGACGGCCAGCTCTACCAGGTCGAAGCGCCAGGCCCCGGTTCGACCGCGCGGGTTATTACCACCTACGGCTACGACAATCTTGGCCGGCTCGTTTCCGAGGTTCTTCCGAGCGACGGCTTCGGCAATCAACTGACGATCACCTATGGTTACGACCTGCGAGATAACCTGACAACCGTCACCGAGTCGGGCAGTGGCCGATCGCGGACAACGACACATTATTACGACAAGCTCGATCGGCTGATTGCGATCGATGGCCCCGACGCGGGTAGCTTCCAACCCGGCGTCTCGACGTACATCGTGTACAACGAGGCCCACGACGTGGCGATGCAACTTGTCTTCGCCGGCGACGTCGACTCCGGGGACCTTGCCGATGGGACGATCAGCGAGACCGAACTCAACGACATGCAGTCGACGGTGTGGGCCCGCACCAATGGCAACACCATCGCCCAGAAGTCGACCTTCGCGTACGACAAGCTGGGGCGAGTCAAGTCGGTTGTCGGCGCCGATCCGACCCGCGGGAATCCGGTTAATTTCAGCGACAGCGTGACGACCGAGTTCGAGTACGACATTGTGGGGAACCAGACCGAGACGAAGGTCAGTTTTTACGAGACCGACCAGTCCGGGTCGCTGGTGACCCTGGTCTCGAACACCCACTACGACGCGCTAGGCCGCCCGTGGAAAACCGAGGGGCCCGAGACGGGGACGGGTCGCCCGACGACGATCGTCGCCTTCGACACCGACGGCACGGTCAAGCGGCAACTGACGAAGAACCCGAACGACACCACGAATGTCAATAGCGAAGGCGCGGGCTGGACCGTCGTCCTATTCACTTACGACGGGCTGGGACGGGTGCATGAGATCATCGCCGAGGACGGCGACCAGCTCGTCACGACCCAAGTCTGGCATGATGCGGCGGGGCGCGTGACCAGGACGGAGGACCCGTTCGGCCTGGAGACGTTCACGACTTACGACGCGGCCGGGCTGCCGATCATCACCTGGGCCGAACAGCCTCCCGTCGAGGGGGAGTCGGAAACCGTCTATCTGCGGACCCATTACACGCACAACACGGCGGGGTTTGTCCTCGCGCAGTCGTTCGACGCGACGACTGAAGTGCATACGTCCTACGGCAGCAAGAATTTCGCCTACGACAACCTGGGGCGGATCAAGAGCGAGACGGCACCGGGGAGCAGCGTGCCGACGACGTTCACCTTCGACGTGTTCGGTGCCCGGACCAGCGTGACCGACCCGGAGGGGAATGTCACGAATTACGAGACAGACAACCTGGGCCGGGCGACCAAGGAAGTCCAAGGGGCGCTGCCGGGGACGGGGAGCAACACCCGGACGTTCGGCTACGACTCGTTCGGCCATCTGCTGACGACGACCAACCGGAATGGGAAGGCGATCGACTTTGCGTACGATAACCTGGGGCGGCAGACGGAGGAGAACTGGGCCGGGAGTGCGTATTCGCGGACGTTTGTGTACAGTCCGCTGGGTGAGTTGACGGAAGCGTGGGATGCATGGTCCAGCTATGGCTACGACTATGACTCCGCCCGGCGGTTGAGCGGGCAACAGCAGTTTCTGTGGGGATCAGGCAATTGGACCGCGGCGGACTTCGTCTACGAGCACGACCTATTGGGCAACGTGTCGAAGGTCACCGCGGGCTTCTTCGAGTCAAGCCTGGATTACGAAACGAGCTACCAGTACGACAACCGGGGCCGCACGAAGCGGATCGAGCAGGAGTCGGTGGGTGGGTCCGACATCAATCACAAGACGGTCGCGTTCGATTACGCCTTCGAGGAATATGGCGATGCGACCGTGCTGACCACGAAGACGCAGCGTTACAACAACGACGGGGCGGGAAGCGTATCGACTTCGTCGGAATGGAGCGTCAACGGAGTTGGCAGTACAGTGCAGTACAACCACCTCGAGGGAGACTTGACCTCGACGGAATACATTTCGCACCTCCTTATGTTCCACGATGCGAGGGGCCTCGTCGCGACCAAGGTCGACCTTATTCATAGCGGTGGCGCGATGAGCAAGACGACGGTCAACGAGTACGACACCAGTGGGCAGCTCGTTCGGACCAAGATGTTCCCGTCGGTCGGCGACGACGTGGATCAGAAGCTCTACTACGACGAGAACGGCAACCCGCTGTCGAGCAGCGAGGTCGGTCCCTACAATCGGTTGGAAGCCGACGCGCGGCATCTGTATGAATACGACAACGAAGGAAACCTGACGTACCGCTGGAGTTTCAACGGCACGATCGGCAACGACATCGGCTTCGGCTCCGAAAGTCTCTACACGGCGGCACGGAATTGGGCCGCCAAGTCGTATCGGATCGTGTTCAACGACCTCACGTTCGAGGACACCTCGGCGCTCAATCAACAGGTCACCGAGATTCTGCACGCCACAATCTGGATCGGGAGTACCCAGTTGACGCAGAATCCGATCGAGATGCCGATCGTCTGGAACGAGGAGGCCGAGTACTGGCGATTGGGCGAAATTCCGGCGCCGGTTTGGGTCACGTTATCCCAAGCGGTAACCTCGGAAGAGTTCGGCATCACGTTCGATGACCCCGATTCGGTATTTGATCCGGACATCCGCGCCGGCTCGTCGTTCACGGTGGAAGAGATCTCGAGCCTCGAGCGATTCGAGTGGGATCACCGCAACCAAATGACGAAGGCGACGAACTATGCCCTGGTTTCGTCGAGTGGCGATTTGTCACGCACCATCCCCCTTGTGGGCGGAACCGCCCACTTCAATGAGGGGCTAAGGCAGGAGTACACGTACGACGTCTTCGGTCGGCTGATCTCGATCTACGATCCGATATCGGACGAGGAATCGCTGTTTATTCACGAACGCAATCAGATCGTGGCCGAGTTGGTTTACGACCAGGGCAATTTCGATAATGCCTACGTCCGGCTGTGGAACAACGGGGTCGACCAATTGCTGGCGCAAGACAACGTCGGCTCGACGACCACCACGATCTGGGCGCTCACCGACCATCAAGGCACGCTCCGACACCGTGTCATCGACACCGGCACCCTCGACGTGGCCAGTGTGAGCTACGACGCTTTCGGCAATCCGACCTACAACGAAGCCCAGGTCGGCACCCTGCGCAACTTCTACGCGGGTCGCGAGTATGACGTGTTTACCGGCCTCTACTATAACCGGGCCCGTTGGTACGATCCGCAAGCAAATCGGTTCATCAGTCAGGACCCGATTTCGTTCGCCGGTGGGGATACGAATCTCTATCGGTATGCGGGGAATAGTCCGGATAATGCGACTGATCCGAGCGGAAATGTCATTCCAATTATCGTATGGGCCGGATTGGCTGTCGCGGGAGTTGGAGTCGGCGTCACGAACTACTACGCGAACGAGGCCGATATCGCAACGGGCGGGACGGGTTACCTACCCGGGCTTACAGAAGATAGGGGTGCGATTCGTCAAATTGACCAGCAACGATATCAGAGCGCCATGGCTGGCGTCGGCGTGGGACTCGCGGTAACGGGATTAGGGGCATCGCTGATAGCAGCCCCTGTCTTAGGTGCCGCTGTGGGACATGGCTCCTTGTTCCTGGCTGCCGACGGAGCATTAGCTAGTGGACTTTACGGGTCGACCAATGCGTACGCTCAGGGGGCCGATGGATGGGGGATCGCCACTGCGGGAGCTACTCACGCCGCGTTCGGCGCGGCCTTGGGACCTGCCTTCGGGTTCGCGGGCAGAGTGGCGTCACCTTACATCGGCCGAGCGGGTGAGCAGTTGCTCGTCGGCGCGAGCCGAGTCGCTCCCAAGACGACTCAGAGCCTGGTGCTCTCGTCCACCCTGTATGTCAACGCTTCTCGCCATGGCTTCCATTCAAGCACCTTGGCGCATGCGGCCGCACAGAGTCGGTTTTTCTTGCGGCCTTCAGTAGTGCGTTCTGCGGATTCCAGTCCAGGCCTTCTTTCGTCGGACTTCTCGCGGAATGTGCGTCAGTACGTACGCACGATTGAGAGCAATACGGGGTACCGACTCCATCCGGCACAGCGTAGCAAGCTGATCGACGACCTTCGTAGCAATTCGTACTCGCGATTGAACTCGCAGGCGGGTCGAATGCATCGGCGCGGCTTTACCGAGTCAGTGCGTGAAGCGCAAATTGCTGAATGGGAGAGGCAGACGGGTCAAGCGTGGCCCAGGTATGCTAACGATGTGTTGAATGCCGAGAAAACAGTGCTGCGACGAGCCGGAGACGCGTTTGATGCGCATCACATCATCGAGAATATCTACGGCGGTCCCCATCAGTGGTGGAACCTAACTCCAGCCCGTTTTCCAGGACAGCACCAAGGCGGGATTCATCTTGACCCAATAATGGATGCATTGTTTCCTTAGAGGTATAGTGAAGCATGGACCTATTCGATAAAATACGCGAACAGCTTACGGCGGGCAGCCGGTTGCCACGGTTGGATACAGCGGATATTGGAGCATTGAAGGAACGACATCCGGAACTGCCCGCAGACTACATACAATTCTTGACTGAAGTTGGATATGGGGATTTAGGTGAGGTACAACTTCACAGCAGACCATCGGCTGCTAAGAACTTCTACCCTGCCAGTTCCGAGAGCCTCGAGAGTGTGCTTGTCTTCGGTGACGATAAGCAAGGTTATTGTTTTGGATTCGACACGAATGATGGCTTCCGCGTCGTCGAAGTCAGCCCAAGCGGTGAAGTTACGAAAGATGTCGAGCCAGATTTCTTAAGTCTGATGCAAGGTTACTTTGGTTGAGATTCATCCTCAGCTTCCCACACATTAGGAAGGAGTTTGATCAAATTGATTGTCAGCTCGTGTGCTGGTCCACCGATCTTTTACAGAGGATTCCAGTGAACGGATGACCATACAATCGAGCACGGATCGAGGTCACCTCAATCGCCGATTCCTATTCAACGTCCTTGCGAATCAATCGAAAGAGCCGAAATCGCGCGCTCCGCGCAGACGTTGAGCGCCACCGGGTGGAAAACGGTTTCGCTGAACTCACGCCGCGCGCCGAAGCGTAACAACCGGCAGATGCTTGCGCCCAGCAAGATAATCGATCTGCAAGTCGAACCGCGCACCCGGTTGTCCGGCTACCAGTACGCGGGGCCGCGCACACGGCGCGGGACGCGGCCATTGGGGACGAGGCTCGATCCGCGGCCGACGAGCGCGGGCAGGTTGGTTGAGGTAGACTTCATTGGGGGTTCGGCCATCGAGTGTCGTGTGGGGACGATGCGTATTGTACCACTCCAAGAACAACAACAGCTCGCGACGCGCCGGACGATGCACGAGCGGCAGGAGCAGCCCCCGCACCCCTTCGGACTTCAATGTCTTGATGAACCGCTCCACGACCGCGATACTTCCCTGCTTTCCCACTGCGCCGTAACGAAGCTGGATCCCACGCCGCTCGCACCAGTCCCGGAACCCAGCGCAGTCGAATTGCGTCCCGCGATCGCAGATCAGGTGTTGGGGCGTGTTGCCAGCGCTCGTTATCGTCCGTGCCAGAAACGCACGGACCATTTGGGAAGTCGGTTGTTGCCGAAAGAGAGCGACTCCCATGGCGCGACGCGAATGGTGATCGAGGACAACCCCCACCCACCAACAGAAGGGCCAGCATTGCGGCAGCGCGAACGGCAGCCACGGCGTCCAGAAGCCGCCGTGAGTTATCGGCACCACGGTCAGATCGACATGCCAAACATGATTGGGATGCTTAGCCGTCACGGTTCGACCGGGTGTCGTGGCGCGAACCGGCGTGGGTTCCGGCTGGGGTTGCTCCTTGAGGATGCGTCCGACGGTCGTGGTTCCCAGGTGCAACCCAGCCCGGCAGAGGATCTCGGCAATCTTGACCTTCCCCAACGTTGGACAGAGGACCTTCAGCCGCTGCACCGTGTAGCGCACGAAATCGGGAAACTTGTTCACGGGCTCTTGGAGGGCCAGCAGACCATCGGGGCTATCGAGCCGGCGCTGCCACGAGGCAACGGTGACCTGAGTCACCAGGAACCGTTTGGCGACATCCGCCAGCGCCCAGCCGCGCGCGGCGCGGATTTCCAGAATGGCCAACCGTTCGACGGACGTATAGCGCGGTCGTTTCGCCGGAGGAACACGTTCCATCCGCGCATCCTTGATCCGCAGTTCCTCGCGCGCCAGCGCCAACTCCTGTCGCAACCGTTCATTCTCAACCCTCAACCGCCGCTCGGCCTTGCCACCGGCAGCCGCGCGGCCCCGCGCTTGCACAATGGCCCGCTGCGCTAGTGCAACGACCCTCACCAGCGCCGCCCGGACATGCGATTTCCAACCCTTGGGCAAGGTTCCCGAAGGAAAATTCGAAGCAGCGGCCATAAAGGAACTCCACGTGAAGCAAGGACGTGGGACGAGCAGCGATTGCATGATGATTTGGTGGATGGAGGGGGTCAACATTTGACTCAAAGGCTTGTCCGCCGGTCAACATTACGCGCGGTAACAATCTCATAAAAACCAGCTCCCCCCGTAGCCCCTTCCGCCTTCACCGTCGCGTCGACCTTCGCCCCGCCCCTGGGGTCGACGTGACGGTGAAGGTGGCAAGGGGCGGCACCCCTTCTGTCGAGCCCGAGTTGAGATTTCTTGCAATTGACCTTGCCTCAATAACACGGATTGCTAGGATTCTCCTGTTGACGATTCCGGCATAACGCCGGATCCATCCCGGAAGCAGACCAGTGTAGTCTGTCACTAACGGGCTAAACCGAAGTTGTTCCAAAAAAATCTCCAACGGTCGGCACCAAAGCACTACGACCCCCGCGATTGGTTATGAGAGGGCTGCACGAGGCCCCACCCCGGGATACGGTCGAGTCGCCGGCTTTTTAAACGCCAAATTACCAACCGGTTATAGCTGCTAGACACGCCCTGCTTCCTTTCCGCGTTTGGCGCAAAGGAGATTTGGCGTGTCTTGTTCTTTTGACGATGGCAGTCTCGTGCCTGCCTCTCCGTCCGACGCCCCGCAGCGGGCGACCCCGAGCCCGCGAGGAGCGGCGGATGGCGAGGGGGGTGTTTCCAGTAACACACCCCCCTCTATCACCACATGTGAAGGTGGAGAAGATTGGCTGGAGCTAGCACTCTACCTCTACCACCGGCAGTTCCCCGGACTTGAAGAGCGGCTCGACGAGGCAAAAGAGCGGGCCGAGGCTCCTGATGCGGGCCCCATCGAGTTGGAAATCGGAGGACGACCGTTCCTCATGCTGCCCGGCTCGGCTACCGTTGGCAGCGACGAGAAGCAACTCCGGTATCGCTGGCGTCTCCAAGCCCCCGACGGATGGGTGCTGCTTCTGATGAGGCGGTCGACACCTCATGCAACGATGCCCAATGGAATCGCCCGGGCATCGTCGAATCCACTCTTGAGGCTCGGAACCAAGGGGTACGTGCGCCAGGTGCACGAAACGCTAGACGACCTGGGTATCCAGTTGCTGGAAGACAAGGTCTCACGAGTCGATGCCTGTGCCGATCTGGTTGGCATGAACGTCGATCCCCTCTATGAGGCGTTCTCTAAGGGCCATTACGTTTCGCGGGCGCGATACTCGGCCGACCACGTCGTCGAAGAATACTTCGAAAGCTATCGCGTGGGACGAAAGCCGAGCGGGTTTCGGATCGGCAAGGGAAACATCAGCCTGAGAGTGTACGACAAATGGCGTGAATGCAAGAACGACCCGGAAAAACTCTACCTCATGCAATCCCGCCGGTGGGGAGGCATCGGCGGAAACGCGACTCGGGCGGAATTCCAAATCCGGCGTGCGCGACTTAAGGAACTGGGAGTCGACTCGCTCGGCGACTGGTATGACAAACGAGGAAGCGTCGTAAAGTACCTCGCAAGCGAGTGGTGCCGGATGACGGCATCGGCCGTCGACTCGCGTCACGCCGACCGCGCACCGTTGCACCCCGACTGGATTGAAGTGCAAAGGGCCTTCGAAGCGTGGGCAGGTGCTGCCATCGCGGAACTTACGCCGCTGCCTCGGATGGAGATGCCGGCCGACGATCTGCTCAATCAGATCATCGGTGCGCTCTGTTCGTATCATGCGCGGCGAAAACATCCGATCACCTCGAATCAGGAGTTCCTCGATCGGACGCTGAGGGAGATCTCGCGCGGCATCGAGAATCGCATTATGGCTGAGGAAGTTCAACTGCGGGCACTCAAGTTGGGGGTGCCCTGGTCATGAAGGAACAAACTTCAACAGAAGCGCAAGGACTACCCGACTGGATCACTCCTGAACTGATCGTCGAGACGCGCGAAGTCTGGCAACCCCACTACGACAAACAATTGACGGAAGACGATGCCGTCGAGATACTACTGGGAGTAGCGACCTTACTCGATGCACTCGGAGACGTGGACGATGAAACAGTACGTGGCGCTGGCGAGAGTTTCTAGCCGAGAGCAAGAGCGGGAGGGATTCTCGCTCGAAGTTCAAGAGGAATCGTTAGAGCGATACGCGAGGGAGCGGGGCGGTGAAATCGTCAAGCTGTTCCGGATCGCTGAAACGGCAACGAAGCCGGACGAGCGAAAGACGTTTCGCGAACTCTTGGAATATGCGCGTGAGCATGCGGCCGACTTGACGGCCGTGCTGTTCTTCAAAGTCGACCGGGCGGCCCGCAACCTGTTTGATTATGTCGAACTGGAACGCCTCGAATTCGAGCACGGCATCGAAGTGGTCTACGTCACCCAGCCAACCGAGAACACACCGGCCGGCCGGATGATGCGTCGGACGCTCGCGAACATGGCCAGTTTCTACACTGAGCAGCAGTCGCTCGATGTGAAGGATGGCCTGTTCCGCCGCGTGCAATCAGGCTTGTTCATGGGGAAAGCTCCCTACGGCTATCGTAATATCCGCCGTGACGGGCGGAGCCTGGTGGAAATCGATCCTGACCGGGCACGTACCGTCCGACGCGTGTTCGAGTTGTACGCCTTCCATGGCCATACACTCGATTCGCTGATTGAGCAACTCGACGCCGAGGGAATGGGCTATTCGTCAACTCAACGACGGTTCACGCGCAGCAAGCTCCATACGGTGCTGCGGGACCGCTCCTACATTGGCGAAGTCTTTTATCAGGGAGAGTGGTATCCAGGGGTGCAAGAGCCACTCGTCGATCGAGGCACGTTTGACCGAGTGCAGCAACTCCTCGGCGGGCAGGTCTACCGATCGCACGAGCTGACCTATGCCGGGAACCTCATCACCTGCGGTCATTGCGACCGCACGATCACCGGGGAGTCGGTCAACAAGCGGAGCAATAGCGGAACGAAGGTCTACCGGTATTACCGCTGCGCAGGATACACCGCCAAGGGTCATCCGCGGGTGAGACTTGCAGAGTCAAAGCTCGACCAGCAAATGCTTGCACTCTTCGACCGGCTGCGGATCGAGGACGAGAAGACCCGGCACTGGTTCGCCCGGGTGCTGCGGGAGCGGACACGAGGCCAGCAGGAGGCCGACCGTCAGCGGATCGACGACCTCAACCGACAACTGGCCCAGGTGCGCCGCCAACAGGACCAGCTTCTCAATCTGCGCCTGCTGGAAGAGATCGACCAGGAAACCTTTGCTTCAAAGTCGACGGAACTGCGCGACCAAGTTGCAAAACTCACGCTCCTCGTCGAAGGGCAAGACCGCGGCAGGGCCGAAGCGGGCGAAATTGCCCTCAAGGCGTTTGAACTTTCGCAAACCCTGAAGGACAAATGGCTTACGGCCGATTACCGTGCCAAGCGACGAATCCTGGAAATCGTCTGTTTGAACTTCACGCTCGTCGACGTAACTCTTGTCCCTGTATGGAGAAAGCCCTTCGACGTACTCGCCGAAGGGCTTGTTTCTAAAAAAAGTCGGGCCGACAGGATTCGAACCTGCGACCGCCGACGAATCCGCCGGCCAATGTATCTGAGCGGCGCTTCCCGACCAACCACAGCCATCTTCGTGGTTGACGCGACGACTTTCAGGGCGTAGCGCCCCCCAGTCGCTCCACCCTACCCACGCTCGGGCAAATGGGCCCAAGCTATGGGTGATTGATGGAACGTCTTTCTTGACGCCTACGACCCGGAGGGTCGAGATACGATAAGTGGTCGAATGCGACTCGCTTTACGCGTTCGCCTTTTCCGCCGCGATCTTGCTGCGCGCTTCCCGGGGCGAGATGCCGTCGGCCTTGGCTCGCTTCTTGGCTTCGTCCCACGATCGCTTCGTCGCATTGGCGGTCCCTGGCTTTTTCTTGGCGGCCACGGTCTGCCGGGTGGAGGACTTCCGAGTGGAGGATCTCCGGGCTGACTTCTTACGGCCTCGCTTTTTCTTGACTGGCTTGTTCCGTTCGGACCAGCGCTTGACAGTCGTTGTCTCGGCGGGGGAGCCATTTCCCAAAACGTGAGCCTGTTGGGCCATGGCCAAGAGTTCCTCGAGGGTGTCGCACGAATACTGGACGTTGTCGATCGTGAGGTAGTACATCAGAGTCTCCAAAGGTTCGTTGATAAAGGCCATCAAAGAAGTGCCGGTAGCTCGGAGGGAACACCTGACTGACAGATGAATGCGTTCCGAGCACTTATAGAATGTAACCGGGATGGGCCTAGGGAACGACCCTCGGCTACGGTAAGTTTGATCGGCGGCCAAAGAGGGGAGCGGCGGATTCATTCGGGTGTTTTGGCTGTTGTCTCGCTGTTGCCATGTGGGTTCCTGATCCTGTCGAAATCCTGGGTGGTCCTGGCGATTCGTGTCTTGTCTCTCTGCTGACGCACTCCGGGGCCGAACGGCCCCGGCTCTGAATTGGGACGACTGGGTTGGGGTGACTGGGTTGGGGGTGGCTGGGTTGGGGGCGTGGGGAGCCGCATTTTTTGCGGGAAAATCGGCGAAACTGCACCTTCGAAGTGCAAAAGTGGCCTGATTGTTGCCATAGTGGCAACGGGGGGACTTTGGTATGATGGGGCGTTTCCCTTGGAACACGGTTCCCCCTTGGGAATTATGGGGCCTCTTATCCCCGGCACCTATCGATCACCCTATGGCACCCGGAACCCCATGGCTACCGGCGAAACGAAGTTGAGCTCCGATCACCAGCAGCGACCGAATCCTGGCAAACGGGGGGTGCCTAGTGGGTTGTGGTTGCGGTGTGATGAGTGTGGCGAGACGGTATTTCGCAAGACGGTGACCGAGCTGATGAATGTCTGCCCGGTCTGTGGGTACCATATGTACCTGAGTGCCAAGGACCGCATTCGGCACATGCTCGACGAGGGGACGTTCGAGGAGTGGGATGCCGAGTTGATGGCGGCCGACCCCTTGGGCTTTGTCGATTCGAAGGCCTACGTCGACCGGGTGGCAGCCGAGCAGAAGCGGACCGGGCTGCGCGATGCGGCGATTACCGGGACCGGGATGATTCGTGCCCGGCGCGTTGCCGTCGGGGTGACCGACTCGGCGTTCATCATGGGGAGCATGGGGAGCGTGGTGGGGGAGAAGCTCACGCGGCTCATCGAGCAGGCGACCGAGCGGAATCTGCCGCTGGTGATTATTAGCGGTTCCGGCGGGGGCGCGCGGATGCACGAGGGGATTCTGTCGCTGATGCAGATGGCGAAGGTCTCGGCGGCGCTGGGGCGATACGACCGGGCGGGTGGGCTGTTTATCTCGGTCCTCACCAACCCGACGATGGGTGGGGTGGCCGCGAGTTTTGCCTCGCTGGGAGATTTCATCTTTGCCGAGCCGAAGGCGCTGATCGGATTCGCCGGTCCGCGGACGATCAAGGCGACGATTCGCTTGGAATTGCCCGAGGGATTCCAAACAAGCGAGTTCCTGCTGGAGCATGGCTACATCGACCGGATCGTCAAGCGGGCCGATCTCAAGAGCGAGATCGCCCGGGTGATCGATTATTGCGGGAAGTAGTTGGGGGGAGTTGGAAGTTGGGAGTTGGAAGACGTAGCCACTAAGTTCTTCCAACTTCCAACTTCCAACTCCCAACTAGTCGAGCAGCACGACTTCCACCTTGTCGCCCGCTGCTAGTTCCGCATCGATCGGCGGGAGTCTCAACAGACCGTTCGCGGCTGCCATTCCGGCCAGGTCGGCGGAGCCTTGCC
The DNA here is from genome assembly GCA_964650265.1 of uncultured Planctomycetaceae bacterium. Lineage (GTDB taxonomy): Bacteria > Planctomycetota > Planctomycetia > Pirellulales > Lacipirellulaceae > CAZYQQ01. The sequence goes on along the minus strand of CAZYQQ010000058.1, from coordinate 3,821 downwards.
AGGTGGGGAGGGTGACTTGGGGGAATGTGGCTGCGGTGGGATCGAAAGTTACGTGCGCCGGGCGAAACGTCTCCCGACCCCCGCGATGCGTGTAGGACTCGGCGAGCTCGGCGGCGATCGTGTCGAGCGTGAGGGATTGGCGGCGGGCCATCAGCCGCTCGAGCACCGGGCGGACGAAGAGCCGAAAGCAGACGAGCCCGCTCACGGGGTTGCCCGGCAGGCCGAAGACGAGCTTTGGCCGCTTGTCGTCTGTGACGCCGAACCAGATTGGTTTGCCCGGCTTGAGGTTGACCTTGTGGAAGACCTGGCGGACACCGCAGTCGGCGAGCGCCTGGGGGACGAGGTCTTTCACTCCGGCAGAGACTCCACCGGTGACGATCAGCACGTCGCACGCAAGTCCCTGGCGGATGCGGTTGCGCGTGGTTTCGAGTTCGTCGCGGGCGATGGGGAATTCCACTGGGTGGGCGCCGGCGGCGGTGACGGCCGCGACGAGAGTGGGGCCATTGGTATTGCGGATTTGGGCTTCGCTGGGCATCTCGCCACAGGGGACGAGCTCGTTGCCGGTCGCCAGGATGGCGACGCGAGGTGGGGGGATGACTTTTACCGTTGCCGCGCCTACCTCCGCGAGCAGCGCGGTTTGCATCGTCCCGACGCGCGTCCCGGCGCGGAGCACTATCTGGTCGACACGCATCGCCGAGGCCCGGGGCATGATGTGTTTGCCTGGGGTGACGGCGGAAAGTAGTCGCACCTTGCCCTCTGGTGTGATCTCGGTTTGCTCGACGGGGATGACGGCGGTCGCGCCGGCGGGGATCGGGGCACCGGTCATGATGCGGATCGCGGTACCGGGCGTGACCTCACCCGTGGCGGGATCGCCCGCCATGATCTCACCGACGATTTTCCGCACGTCGGTCGTGTCGTCGGCGACGACGGCGAAGCCATCCATCATCGCCTTGTCGTAGGGAGGGGAATCGATGTCGCTCGCAATGTCCTCGGCGAGGACGAGACCAAGCGCGGCGGAGAGGGGAAGCTCAACCGGACCGAGCGGGTGGGCGTGGGGGGCAATGGCGGCGAGTGCCTCGTCGACTGAGAGCATGAGGATCTCCTACGCGGCGACCTTCTTCGTCGGCACGGCGAGGAAGGCCTTCAAGAGATCGATACCGCGGTGGGTCAGGAAGCTCTCGGGATGGAACTGGACGCCGTAGAGCGGGTATTCCTTGTGCTCGATCGCCATGATCTCGCGCCCCCCGTGCGGCTCGTGGCTCCAGGCGGTGATCTCGAGCTCTTTGGGAAGCGACTCGGGCTCAATCACCAGACTGTGGTAGCGGGTGGCTTGCAGGGGACTCTCGATTCCTTGGAACAGTCCCTTGCCGGTGTGGTGGATGCTGTCGGTCTTGCCATGCATCAGGTTCTGGGCGCGGACGATGTTGGCCCCGTAGGCCTGGCCAATCGATTGATGCCCCAGGCAGACCCCCAGCAGCGGGACCTTCCCCGCGAACCGCGTGACGCACTCGACCGACACACCCGCATCGCTCGGCGTGCAAGGCCCGGGGGAGATGATGACCCGTTCGGGGGCAAGGGTCTCAAGCTGATCGACCGTCAACTCGTCGTTGCGAACGACGCGGATGTCGATCGCCGGGTCGATCTCTCCCAGCCGCTGGACGAGGTTGTAGGTGAACGAGTCGTAGTTGTCGATGACCAGGATCATGCCGGTGGCCGCGCGGGGTTAGTAGGTCCTGGGCCGCCGGCCCGGACCTCGGAGCAGATGTCACACGCCAACTCGCTCAAGGTCCGGGCCGGCGGCCCAGGACCTACTTCCAGGCCAGCGGCCAGGACCTACGGTTGAGACGATGTCTTAAAGAAGTGTACCCCGCCGGGGGCTCGCCACCAAATGGGTGGGCTGGAGGCGAGTGGCGCGGCTTGCGGCTGGTGGGGACGGGTGGTTCAATGAGCGGTAAGCGACGGCGTTTGTCGTTTGTTATGTCCCCTCACCCACGATGATTCCCCCCATGGCAAAGAAGCAAGCGGCAAGCAAGAACAGCTTTCCACTCGATGTGGTGCTCGAATTGATGGCGATTCCCGGCGTCAGTGGCCAGGAGCAGGCAATCATGGACCATATTTGCCGGCGGCTGGTGGCGGCGGGGGCACGCCGCGAGGATTTGAAGTTCGACAATGCCCACAAGTCGATCCCCAAAGGGGGGCAATGCGGCAACCTGATCTTCCAGTTGCCCGGCATCAAGAAGGGGCCGCGGCGGATGCTCTCGGCCCACGTCGACACCGTGCCGGTCTGCCTCGGGGCCAAGCCGGTGGTTCGTGGCAAGCGGGTCGAGTCGGCTGATCCCGACACCGGCCTCGGGGCCGACGACCGGGCGGGGACTGGGGTGTTGCTCGTGACCGCCGAGCGGCTCTTGCGCGAGGGGCCAGCCCATTACCCGGTGACGTTCTTGTGGACGGTGCAGGAGGAGGTGGGGCTCTACGGGGCGCGGTTCGTGAAGATCCCCTCGCTGGGGAAGCCGAAGCTGGCGTTCAACTTCGACGGCGGGGACCCCACGAAGCTCACCGTCGGGGCGACGGGGGGCTATCGGATGTCGATCGAAGTCCAGGGAGTCGCGAGCCATGCGGGGGCCTTTCCGGAACAGGGGGTCAGCGCGATTTCCATTGCCGCGCTGGCGATTGCCGACCTCACCGAGAATGGCTGGCATGGGCTGATCCGCAAGGGGAAGAAGACGGGGACCAGCAATGTCGGCGTGATCCGCGGCGGCGAGGCGACGAACGTCGTCACCGACAAGGTGATCCTCCGCGCCGAGGCCCGCAGCCATGATGCCAGGTTCCGCGAGAAGATTGTGGCCGAGATCGAAAAGGCCTTCAACCGCGCCGCCAAGAAAGTGAAGAGCAGTCTGGGCAAAACCGGCAAGGTGGTCTTCGAGGGGCAACTCGACTACGACTCGTTCCGGCTGGCGAAGGACGACTCCTCGGTCGCCGCCGCCCGGGTGGCGATCACCGCTCTCGGGCACGAGCCCCATGAGGAGGTTTCCAACGGCGGCCTCGACGCCAACTGGCTCTCGGCCCGGGGCGTGCCGACGGTGACCCTGGGCTGCGGACAGCACAATATCCACACGGTGGCCGAGTATCTCGACATCGCCGAATACGAGACGTCGTGCGAGATCGCCTGGCGGCTGGTTCAATAGGAAAAAACCACAGAGTTCACAGAAGACACGGAGAAAAACAAGAAGGATGAACGCGGAGGCGCAGAGACGCGGAGATGTTGTTGGCGGGGTGAACTTTGTTGGAGTGATGAGCTTTGAGAATAATAGATAAAGAATGCATGCGTAGTGGCGGCGTCCTCTTGTAATTAATTTCTTTACCCTCCGTATCATCTCTTTAGAAATTTTTCATCCTTCCGCCTTCCTCCCTCATCCTTCCTCCGTGTCCTCTGTGAACTCTGTGGTTTTTTAACACGAGTGAGCTGTGCAACTTGACGATGAGCTTTGTCTTTGTTTTCATGTGACCCGGCGCAAGGTGCTCAACTACTTGCGGATCGAGCGGCCGCAAACTCCCTCGCAACTGAGCGAATGTTATGGTGCGGGGACCGGGTGCGGGTGGTGCCGGCCGATGCTGCGGAAGCTGTGGGAGGCGTCGCGGCAGGGAGAGGATGCCGGGCAGGCCGAACTGCCGACGGCGGAGGAGCATGCAGCGGGGCGGACGAAGTATGTGCGGGAGGGGGGAGGGGTGCCGCCGGTGGGGGGGACGCCGGTTGATTTATGATTTCGTAACACTTCAGCCGTCTGAAGTTGATCTTGGCGGATTTGTCGGTTTTGGGTTAT
>CAZYQQ010000057.1:0-34260 GCA_964650265.1 uncultured Planctomycetaceae bacterium | reverse complement strand
TTCGCCATCATGTTCGACGGACGAATCCCCTAACCAAGCAACTCTCGTGCCCTGCTGCGGGTGACACAAAATAATTTACAGGGCCCTCTGGCCTCCGACCTCACGACCGGCACTGCTAGCATCGCCGGCCGCCGAAAGACTGTTATGGACAACTCCCCCTAGTTCTCCCATAATCCGCCCCCCGTGCGGGCGGATTCCACTCCCGCGTGTCACCTTGTCACTCGTGCCATTGCCGAAAGGGTCGTGACCACTCCTTCCTCGATTCTGTTCTATGCTGGGCTCGCATGCACAATGTGGGCCATCGTCCAAGTCGCTCTCCTTGCTTACGCAGGATGGCGCCGCCGTTGCGCGCTCCGGCGGAAGTGGACCGCCGACAAGCGAAAGTTTCAACAAGATGTCGAACTCGCCGCTCGTGCGGCCCGGGCCGATCGGCAAGGCTACCTCGGTTGGGAAGGAGAACGTCTCCTGCGCGTCGACGCCATTGTCGACGAAACTCCCGATGTCAAATCGTTCTACCTCACCGATGTCGACGGGCATCCGCTGCCGCGCTTCGAGCCTGGTCAGTATCTCACCATCCACTTCGCCACGGCCCCCGACGAAAAGCCGCTTGTGCGATGCTATTCCCTTTCCGATCGCCCTCACGAGGAGTACTACCGCCTGACCGTCAAGCGGTGCGATTCCCCGGTCGATCGCCCAGAACTACCGCACGGTCGGGGGAGCCATCGGCTCCATCGTTATACCCACGTCGGCGAGACGCTCCGTGTCTCCGCGCCACGCGGTGGGTTCTTTCTCGATCCCCGCGGCAATCGTCCGCTCGTCTTCGTGGCGGGGGGCATCGGTGTCACCCCGCTGCTCGCCATGCTGGCCGAACTGGTCGATCGCGGAGAGGAGCGCGAAGTTTACTTCTTCTATGGCGTACGAAACAGCGCCAATCACCCGCTCCGCGATCATTTGGCGGAACTCGCATCGAAGCGCGAGCATGTCCACCTCTTCACCTCCTATTCGCAGCCCCTTGCCACCGACGCATTGCACACCGACTACCAGCGGGCAGGGCGTCTGTCAGCCGACTATCTCCGCCAGGTCCTTCCCCCCGGTCGCTTCGACTACTACCTCTGCGGTCCTGGCGGGATGATGCAATCGATCGTCCTCGGCCTCCTCGAACAGGGAGTCCCCGAGGAGGCCATCCACTACGAAGCGTTTGGGCCCGCGAGTATTCCCCGGCGGCAAGCTCCTGGAAGTCCGACGGCCACAACGCCATGCGAGGTCGAACTCGCGACCAGCCACCACGAGGCCCAGTGGAGCGAAGCCTACGCCTCGCTGCTCGAACTGCTCGAAGAGGTCGGAGCCGCCGTCGACTCCGGGTGCCGCTCGGGCAACTGCGGCCTCTGCGCCACGCGGGTGCTCGATGGCTCGTTCGACACCATTAAGCCTCCGGGGGCGAATGTCCCCGACGGCCATTGCCTGGCCTGCATCAGCGTCCCCACTTCGAAACTCGTACTCGATTTGTAAGCGACATGTTTTTCGACTCTCCCCCATCAAAAGTCACCAAAGCGCGCCAAGCACGGCGGGCGGCACTCGCCGCGCTGGTGCTCGCCATGCCCCTCTTTGTCGCCTGGGCCAATCATGCCCCCGAGGGGGGAGAGGCGGGCTACTCGCCGCGCCAGTGCAACCCGGCGCGGATCACCGGCCCCGACTCGTGTGCCAAATGCCACGACGCCGAAGTGAAACAGTGGATGCAAACCCCCCACTATCGCACGTTCGACACGCTCCACCGCACGCCGGAAGCAAAGGAGATTGCCGATCGGCTCGGGCTCCGCTCCGTGAAGCGCGACGGGGGCTGCGTCTCGTGTCACTACACGCCACAGCTTCAGGGCAGCCGCGAGCGGCTCGTCGCGGGAGTGAGCTGCGAATCGTGCCACGGCGGTGCCCGCGACTGGCTTCAGCTTCATGCCGATTATGGCGGACCGAACGTGACGCGCGACAGCGAACCTCCCGAACATCGCGAAGCTCGCCGCCAGGCAAGCGTCGAAGTCGGAATGAACAATCCCTCGAACCTTTATCTCGTCGCGCGGCAATGTCTCAGTTGCCATACCGTCCCCAACGAGCAACTGGTCAATGTCGGCCACCACAAAGCGGGTACGGCCGAATTCGAGCTCGTCGCCTGGTCGCAAGGCAAGGTGCGGCATAATTTCGTTTCGAGTGGCGGCAGGGTAAACGCGACCAGTTCCCCAGAGCGGCTGCGCGTGATGTATGTCGTTGGCCTGATGGCCGACCTGGAAGCCAGCCTCCGCGCGACGGCCGAAGCGACTGAGATGGCGACCTTTGCCAAGACCTGCGCCGCCCGGGCTGCCGATCGCAAGCAGAAGCTCTGGCAGGCGCAACGGCTCATCGACGATCCGCAAGTCGCCGAAGCGCTCGAGGCGGTCGCGACGCTTGAGCTGAAGCTCGGCAATCGCACGGAAATTCTGGCGGCGGCCGACGCTGTCGGCCGGGCCGCCTACGCATTCGCCGCCAACGACGGACGACAGCTTGGCGCGATCGATCCACTGCTTCCCTCGCCCAAGACCTACAAGAATTAGCGTCCTCCCATGGCCTCCCCCGCTACCAGCGTTGCTGAGACCTCGATCGCCCGACCGAAGCGTTGGGACGAGCCGTTCGGTCTGATGACCGATCAACAAGTCGCGCGGCTGTTGCAGGTCGAGCCCTTCCGCGGCATCGACGCCTCGCGTTTCCCCCCCAATTTGCCGCTCGAAGGGATCGTCCGCCACGACATGCGGATCGTCGAGTTCGAGGGGGGAGATCTCGTTGTTCGCGAGGGGGACTACGGCAACAGCGCCTTCATGGTCCTCCACGGAACGGTCCGCGTTGCCGTCGAGCGACTGGCGCCCCACCTGATTGGCCAGGCCGACGCGCCACGGCCAGGTTGGTGGAAAGCCCTCCTCCAATTGCGCGGAGAGCAGGAGATCCCCGAGCGCCGCGACCTGGGGCGAACCACCGCCGATCTCCCTTCGACGCGCGGCGTTGGCCGCGATGCCCGGGTCTTCCTCCAGGATGTCCCGGGCGTCCTCGAAAGCACCCAGACCTTGACGATCAAGGCGGGTGAGTTCTTTGGTGAACTCGCGGCTCTTTCCCGCACGCAGCGCACCGCCACCGTGTTTGCCGAAGGGAGCGCGGTGTTGCTGGAGATCCGCTGGCAAGGTCTGCGCGAGCTGATGCGACGCAGCACGGCGATTCGCAATCACATCGATCGCCTCTATCGAGCCAACAGTCTCAACGCCCACCTCCACGAAACTCCCCTGTTGAGCCACCTCTCCGAGCGGGACCTCGATCAGGTCGCGGCCGCCACCCAGTTTGCGGCCTATGGCAGCTTCGATTGGCACCTGGAGATGCCTCAGATCGAGAAGCTCTCGCCGCTCGAACGGATCGCCCGTGAGCCGATGATCGCCGAGGAAGGGACCCCCATCGATGCCGTGCTGCTCATCCGCTCCGGTTTTGCACGGCTCAGCCACCGCTATGGCGAAGGGCATCGCACCCTGGCCTATCTCGGCAAGGGGCAAGCCTTTGGACTCGAGGAACTTGTTCGCGACGATTCCCCCAATCCCAATTACGAATACTCGCTCCGCGCGGTGGGGTATGTCGACGTCCTGAAGATCGACCCGCGGGTCCTCCGCCCGTTGCTCAAGCCGCAGGCGGCCAAGGCCGCGGTGCCGTATGTGCTCCCACCGGGACTTCCCGCCGAGCAAAGGGAACCACTTCCGTCGGCGCTGCTCGATTTCCTGGTCGACGAGCGGCTCATCAATGGCACTCATGCCATGGTGATCGACCTCGATCGCTGTACCCGCTGCGACGATTGCGTCCGGGCCTGTGCCGCGACCCACGATGGCAACCCGCGATTCGTCCGCGAGGGACCGCGCTTTGGGCGATTCCAGTTTGCCGGCGCCTGCATGCACTGCGTCGATCCTGTCTGTATGATCGGTTGCCCGACTGGCGCCATTCATCGCGACCGCGAGACTGGAGTCGTGCGGATCAACGACTCGACCTGCATCGGCTGCGGCACCTGTGCCGAAAGCTGTCCTTACACGAATATCCAACTCGTCCAAATCCGCGACTCCCAGGGGAGCCCGGTGGTCGACCAGGCCGATCAACTTCCCATCCTCCGCGCGACCAAGTGCGACTTTTGCGCCGAGCAACTCATTGGGCCCGCCTGTCAACACGCCTGTGCCCACGATGCCCTCGTGCGGATGGATGTCTCCAACTTGAGTGCCTTAGCCGAGTGGATGGACCGATAGCAGGTCCCCATCGGCCACCAGTCAACGACCGCATGCCAATCTCCCTCAAACGCCGACGCTTTCGCAATGCCCTGGTGACCCTGGCCGTCGCCGTGGGGATTGTATGGCTGCTCGATCGCTACGACCTGGCCTTGGGGCGACGATCCTACGTCTCCGGCTATCTCATGTGGGGGATCGTCGTGGTGCTGGCCAGCCTCAACCTGCGCAAGCGATTGCCGATGCTCCCGCTCGGGTCGATGGCAACCTGGCTGCAAGTCCACATCTACCTTGGACTGTTCAGCATCATCCTGCTCGGCGTTCATGTCGGTTGGCGGCTGCCGAATGGGATCTTTGAGTTGTCGCTCTTCGCCAACTTCATGATGACCTTCGTCAGCGGCGTCACGGGACTCTATCTCACGCGAACCGCTCCCGCCGCCCTGGCCCGCGCCGGGCAGGAAGTGGTTTACGAGCGGATTCCCATCATTCGGGCCCGGCTTGCCCAGCAGTCGCGCGAGGCCGTGCTCGGCGCCGTGTCGGCCACCGGCAGTACGACTTTGGCTGAATTCTACACGGCCCGGCTTTACGACTTCTTCGTCACACCGCGCCGCTCCGTCGGCTACATGTTTCGCCCGACCTCCCACGTCCGCCGCCATCTGCTCCGTGCGATGCGAGACTTGCAGCGCTACCTCAACGCCGAGGAGCGAACGAGCTGCGAACGGCTGTTCGGCATGGTCCGTCAGAAAGACGACCTCGACTTTCACGACGCCCGGCAGCGACTACTCAAAATCTGGATTTTTCTGCACATCGCACTGACCTGCCTGCTGGTAGTCCTGGGGACGGTGCATGGCCTCGTGGCGATGGCTCATCGTGGGGACGGACTATGAGAGAGCCACTCCCCCTGGCCAACCATCAGCCGTACGATCGCCCTCATCAGCCCTGGATTTGCGGTCGCACCGCCGAGGGGGACCCTTGCGCTTTCGGCCCAAGCCCCGGCGGAACCTGCCCCCACCGAGCGGAGTGTACCCCCGTCGATGTGAAGGGGGTGTGGCAGTGCAATCGCGCGCCAGTACGCGGAGGCCCTTGTCCCGATGGCCCCACACCCGAGGGGAAGTGCTGTCGTCATCACAAGTGTACTCCGGCGCGGAGCTTGCGCTCCGTGCGGGGAAGGCTCAGCAAGTCGATGCTGCTCTTGGGGATCGGCCTCGTGCTGATGCTCATGGGGAGTAGCTCGCGGTGGCAATACCTTGCGCCCGGGCCGCTATGTAAATCGCACGCGCAAATCTTGCGCGGGCTTTCCGCCGAGCAGCGCTGCGCCACCTGCCACGCAGCAGCCGAGTCGGAGCCGATCTCGTGGGTGGCCTACGCGCTGGGGGGACCACAGATTGGTCCGACGCAGTCGGAACGCTGCATGGCGTGTCACCAGGCCTCGATCGCCCCAACCCGATCGACTCTGCCCCACAACCTGACGCAAGCCCAGCTCGCCGCGCTTCACAAGACCGCGTCCAAGGGACGCGACGAGATCGCGTGCAGTGTCTGCCACCAGGAACATCATGGCGCGGACCATCCCCTGGCGGCCATGGACGACAACCGCTGCCAGGCATGCCACCAGCAACAGTTCGCAAGTTTTGCCCAGGATCATCCCCCCCTGGGAATCTGGCCCTACGAGCGCCGCACACCCATCTCGTTCAATCACGCGAGCCATGCGGGCCGCCACTTTGCCGACAAGGGAGAATCCTTTACCTGCGCCATGTGCCACCAGAGCGATACAACCGGCAACGTGCAGCGAACGCTCCCCTACGAGCAGTCTTGCGCCAAGTGCCACGATGGGCCGCTGCGGACAAGCCTGGTGGTGGGTGTTCCGCTCCTCACGCTCCCCATGGTCGACATCGAAGCGCTCGAAGCGGCGGGCGAACAGGTCGGTGCCTGGCCCGAATCGCTCACCGGCGACTTCGATGGCCCGCTACCCGCTCCGATGAAGCTCCTCTTAGCCCGCGATCCCGATTGGCAGGCGATTGTCGCGGTGCTCGGCGCCGACTTCGAGCTGGGGGACGTCGACCCCGACGACCCGGCGCAACTTCGCGCGGCAGCTCAAGTGGTCCGGGCGATCAAGCGACAATGGTGGCGATTGCAGAGGGGCGATGCCAACTTGCGTTCCATTGGGCTCCACCCCGACTTGCTGCGGGAAGCTCAGGAAGCCTGGCTCCCAGAGTTGGCCACCGAGATGGCCAGCAGCGGGGAGTTGCCGCCGAGTCCAGCCCCACCTACCGGCCCAGCGGCCTTCGGCTCTGTCCACGTAACCCGCGACGACACGACGATGTCGCTCGTTTACCACGCGGCCGGCCATTCCGATCCCGTCCTGCGGGCGATGCTCGAGTTGGCAGTCGCCGAAGCCGACACGGCGTCACACCAGATCGCCCTGAACGAACTCGCAGGCCCCACGAGTCCCGGCCTTTGCGCCACTTGTCACACCATCGAGCCCAGCAGTCTGCCGCTGCTCGCCACTCACGCCTCGTCGCCGCGGGAAAGCCCCCTTACCATCCGCTGGCGGGCCGCCGACAGGTCGCTGGATCCTCGCCCGTTTACCAAATTCTCCCACCGGCCTCACCTGACACAGGTCGCCCTCCGCGACTGCACCAGTTGCCACGCCATCGAGCTCGGAGCGGCCACCGCCAGTTCGACCGGGACCAATCCCCACGCCTTCGTCTCCGATTTCCAGCCGATGTCGCACCAGCAGTGTGCCACCTGCCACCAGCCCCAGGGGGCCAACGATCGCTGCACCACCTGCCACAATTATCACGTGGGGGACCTGCCGGCAGGGCTTTGACGTGACGATGGGACACGGATGAACACAGGTCCGGCGGATCACCACGGATCACCACGGATCAGAAGGGTACCGATCGTGAACCGTTTTCTGCGAGTTTTCTGATCCGTGGTGATCCGTATTAATCCGTGTCGATCCGTGTCCCATCATTACGCGGAAACTTTCCCGCAAAAGCCAAATTGGCCCCGGAAGTCCAGGGAGCGGATTAACGATTGCGGCTAGCCCGTCCCTGGTCCATAATGGGGGCTCCCAATTTTCGCGTAACTCTCATGGAACCCGGTGCTAATGAGCCCTTCATACTGAAGTCGTCAGCCTGCTTCAGTCGTGTTCGCCGCTAGCGTCTCTCATTTTCCTCCATGAGTCTGCTCCCATGATCCGGTCTCGTCTACCGCTGCGCTTCCTTTCCGCTCTTTGCGTCACCCTTTCCTGGTCCGCGCTCACCCCCGCAGCTTCCGGGTGTGAGTATTGCGCCAATTTTGGTTGCACCACCTGCGCTGCCGCTTCAGCCGACGAGCCGGATGAGGACTCCGAGCCGGTCGTCTTCTTCGGCCCGACACGCCCCGGCTGGCCCCAGCCCGGGGGGAAGGGGAGCCCCGTCCACTTGACCTACAGCTATCAGAATCTGCTCGACGGCGGCCTCCTCGATCCCCATGGGAATCCGGTCCCTGCCGGTCAGATCCGCACTGCCATCGAAGAAGCCTTCAGCGTGTGGGCCTCGGTCGCACCGCTTCACTTCACGGAAGTCGAGGACGATCATCTCCCCTACGGCGGGGTGAGTGGACCCCGCCAGTATGGTCAGATTCGCTTTCGGCATACCTACATCAACGGTCCCGATCCTCCCACCGGTAACCCGACCACCAAGGCCCAGGCCTTCTACCCTGGGACTTCGCTCAACGCGGGAGATGTCGAGTTCGACCATAGCGACCCGTGGTCCCTGATCGGCACGACACGCGAACCCGACATTTTGGGGGCTGCCATCCATGAACTCGGCCACTCGCTCGGGCTGACCCACTCGTCTCTTCCCGAGGCCAACATGTACTGGATTTTCACCCGGCACACCGGCCCCGGCAGCGGTATGCTCCACGCGGACGACATCGCGGCCATCCAATCGATCTATGGTGCGGGAGTCGGTAGCGTCACTCCGTTGCTGCAAGCCCCGATTCCCGAGCCGGCGACCGGTCTGGTGGCCACGCTGCTTGTCGCCATGACCGTTCACCATGTGCGTCGCTGCGGCAGCCGTGGGGCCCATTTACCTCGGCTACCCTGATGGGCGAAACTGGGGGGCAAATCCTCACGAGTCCCTCGGCCCCAATCGACGCCATGCAGCCGCTTCCCGCTACCCAATCGACCGCCGGCCATCCGGTGGAGGAGGTTCTCAAGGAGTACTGGGGGTACGATTCGTTTCTCGAGTTGCAGCGGGAGGCCATCGACTCGGTCCTCGCCGAGCAGGATTCGCTGGTCGTCCTCCCGACCGGGGGGGGCAAGTCGCTCTGCTACCAGGCCCCAGCACTTGCCATGCCGGGTGTGGCCCTGGTCGTGTCGCCACTGATTTCCTTGATGAAGGATCAGGTCGATTCATTACTCGCGGCCGGTGTACCCGCCGCTTGCATCAATAGCACACTCACCGTCTCCGAGCGGCGCGACGTGGCGGATCGCCTCCGCCGCGGCGAGCTCAAGCTCCTCTACGCGGCTCCGGAACGCCTCTTGATGTCGGGAACTCTCGAGTTCCTCAAGCAAATCAATGTCTCCTTCATCGCCATCGACGAGGCCCACTGCGTCAGTACTTGGGGGCACGATTTCCGCCCTGAGTACACCAGCCTGTCGCGGCTCAAACAGGCCCTCCCTGGGGTGGCGGTCCATGCCTACACGGCGACGGCGACCCACCGCGTCCGCCAGGACATCATTCGCGGCCTTGGCCTCCGCGAAGAGCGAACCCTGATCGGCTCGTTCGACCGACCCAACCTGTTGTTTCGCGTGCGACGTGCCCAAGCGCGATTCAACCAGGTGATGCAGGTCGTCGAGCGCAACGCGGGGGAGTCGGGCATCGTCTATTGCCTCAGCCGCGCCGAGGTGGAGCGGACGACCGAGGCCCTCAAGCATCTGGGAATCAAGGCGGCCCCCTATCATGCCGGCATGGGAGATGTCGCCCGCCACCGGAATCAGGAGGCGTTCATCAACGACCGTATTCAGGTGATGGTCGCCACGGTCGCCTTCGGCATGGGGATCGACAAGCCGGACGTTCGGTTTGTTGTCCACGCTGGGATGCCCAAGTCGCTCGAAGCCTATGTCCAGGAGAGTGGCCGTAGCGGGCGGGATGGCCTCCCCTCGGAGTGCCTGCTCCTCTACAGCGGCCGCGATCCGATCATGTGGCGAAAGATGATCGACGAGGGGGAACTCGACGCCAAGCCAGGGGCCCTGCACGCCCTGGCGGCGATGGAGCATTACGTCCATGGGACCATCTGCCGCCATCGCTCGATTGTCGAGTGCTTCGATCAGGAGTTCGATCGAGAGAATTGCGGCGCTTGCGACATTTGTCTTGGTGAGTTCCAGGAGGCAGAGGAATCCCTGATCGCCGCGCAGAAAATCCTCTCCTGTGTCGCCCGATTGCAACAAAGGTTCGGGGCGGCCCACACGGCCAAGGTCCTCACCGGCTCCAAGGATCAAGCGGTTCTGCGTTACGGCCACGAGCAACTCAGCACCTACGGGTTGATGCGGCGCGAGGGAAATGCCCTCGTCCGCGAGTGGATCGATCAACTCGTGGCCCAAAAGCACCTGGCGAAAGCCGAGGAGATGGCGACCCTCTCGATCACCCCCAGCGGGTGGAGCGTGATGCGGGGCGAACTCGCCCCGCGATTGCTCATCACGGCCGACACAACCGAAACCGCCGCACTCACAACGAGCCGCGATCCGTGGGAAGGGGTCGACCAGGGGCTGTTCGAACACTTGCGGTTGCTTCGCGGTCAGGCAGCCCAAGCGCGGGGGGTCCCCCACTACGTGATTTTCGGGGACGCCGCGCTCCAGGACATGGCCCGTCGCCGTCCCACGACGCTCGAGCACTTCGCCCTGGTCAAGGGAGTCGGCCAGCAGAAGCTACGCGACTTTGGACCCGAGTACACCGAGGCAATCCGCCAATATGTCGGCGAGCATGGTATCGAGGCCGATGTCGATGCGGGCCCTGCGTTCCCCGCCTCGGCTTCGCCCCCGCCGGGACCCGCCACGCCCCCTCCTTCATCCCTGCCGGCCTTTCCCCTCTTTCGCCAAGGTCTGTCGGTAGCCGAAGTCGAGGCGTCTCTCTCCCGCAGTCGCTCGACGGTGATGAAATACCTGGCCGATTTTATCGCTCATCATCAGGTCATCGACCCGACTCCCTGGGTCGAGCCCGGCGTGGCGCGGCGCATCGAAGAGGCCATCGAAGCGACCGGCATCGGCTACCTCAAGCCGATCTACGAGCAATTGGGGGGAGAAATAAGCTACGACGACATCCGCGTCGTTCTCGCCTGTCTGGCGAACCGGTAACACTTCAGCCAACTGAAGCGAAATAGACTCGTCCCAAGGATTTCAACACGGAGGCACAGAGACACGGAGGCCAACGAACGGGGTTGGCATCGAATCCTATCTCTTGGTTATTGAATAACTCAACTTCAAGGCACGCGCCGCCCCGCCAATAACATCTCCGTGTCTCTGTGTCTCCGTGTTTTTTATCCACTTCAGCCAACGTCAGAGCGCCGAAGTGTTACGAAAACCGCAACCATTGACGAGGGGGAGGATTTCTTCCCTCTCCTCGCCAAATCACTCCCGCCCAGGCAATCCGACGATCGAAAGCTGCTTGTCGTACTCGATCTGCATCGTGTAGTTGAAACTCACGCGATCGACCCCCGCCGCCTTCGCGGGGACTTCGATATCCCATCGCAAGAGCCCCTCGGGTCGCCCCTTGAGTTGATACTCGCGGTCCTCGCTCACCGGCTTGTCGGAAGTCACCAGCGTGAGCTTCATGTCCGACTCGCCAGCCGTTGGCATCCGGTCGAGTAGCCGGAGCTTCACCTCCTGATTGCCGAAATTTTCAAGCAGCAGGGTGTAGGTGAAGTCGACCACCCGATTTCCTCCCTGGGTCCGTTCGACCTTATCGGCCAGTTCACGCCGCGCCCGCAGCGAACTATCGATCCCCAAACCGGCGGTAAAGCTCTCCCCAATAGCGACGGTCGGCATTTCGCCCCGTCCGACGAATTCGTCTCCCAGAAACGTCGAGGTCGGACCTGCCAGGAAGACCTGCTCGCTGTCGTTCACCAGCCGGACCTCTTCGTAGACGCTGCTAGTGAGGACCGGGATGGCGACCCGGTAGAATTCTCCCTTGAGCTTGTGGGCCGAAATCTGCAAGAGTTGCCGGTCGGAGCGGCTCGGCAGGGTCATGCGTCTCGAAAGGCGGTAGCTCACGCTCACCCCTTCACCCGCCCCAAGACCCACTTCGTCCGACTTTTTGGTTTCGATCTGGGCCATGTTGAAGTCGAGCAATTGCATCTGCTGAGAAATCTCATTGAGCACCTTGTCGGCTGCCTTCCGCTCGCGTGCCAGGCGATCGGACAGTTCTGCCCCGCCGCCGCCAAATCCCCCTCTCATCCCAGCGTCGGCTGGACCGGTATGAGGCTGGGCCACCTGCTGCTGTCCCGCTCCCTGGCTTTCGGCGTAGAGGTTCGAGGCGACGTTGCCCCGCCCCTCTTCAAGCTGGCGGCGCTGCATCTCCAGGCTTTCCTTCGCCTGCTTGTAACCGCTAGGCCCCGAGGCTGGAGCGGACGCCACTTGCGGCACTTCCATTTGGTCCAACTTGACGACCAACGGGTCGAGCGCGGGGGCTTGAGCGACCAACGATGGCGATGCGGTCGAGAGGGTCATCTCGACGTCGTTCCAATCCTCGCCACTCATCTGCTCGATCGACGCGTTGGACTCGACCAGCACTTCGTCTCGCTCGGTCGTGGCCCGCAGGTTGTAGGAGGGAGACCAGGTGGCATTGCCCACCAGATAGCGGAGCCGCAAGTTGGGGCTTCCCGCTTCTTCGGTCACGTTGACAAAGACGATGGCTTCGCGCACCGTCCGGGCCGACCCGGCCGCTATCGTTTGGCGCTTGCGCTGGAGCAGTTCGATTTGCTTTTGCAGTTCTCGTTGTTGTTTGGCCAGTTCCAATTCGCTGGCGGCAATCGCTTTGCGCTGGTCGAAGTTGAATGAGGTCAGTTCCTTGAGCGTCTCGGCGTTGAGTACCCCGTTTTTGAGTTCCTGGTCGGCGGTCACGGTCGTAAACTGCTCGAGCTTCAGCAAATACTGCAATTGTTCCACGTTGAGTTGCTGGTGGCGCGCGACCTCCGCTAGTTGATCGCCGATCGTCTGCAACTGGGCATCGAGCTCACGAACCTCATCGCGGACGTCGGCATCGACCGGGCGAATCCGGTAACGAACCGAACGGATTTCGACCCCTGTCCCCGGTTCGGCGTAGAGACTGGCGGGGAGGACATTCTCGGGCAACCCGGTGACGACAATCTCGGCGAGCCCCGCTCCCCCTTCGAGTTGCACGGTGCGGGTCACTAGGGCTTGCCCCTGGTAGACGGTCACCGCGGTGACCTTCCCACTCGTCTCTTGGGCACCGAATACGTCCACAGGGGCGAGTCCCGGCAGAAGTACCACTACGAAACAGATGAACTTCACAACCGTGCGCATCGCGACTCTCCCCGCAAGATTTGGGTGAAAACTGGGCTCTCATTCGCCGAGCCCCAGTTTGAGACGCGGGTGGTGGCCCAAAAGTTTCCCCGAAACCCCGCTGCAGTTCGGGACAGCTAGGAAAGGCTCTTGCCACGCATTGTCAAGAGCGAGCACTCGAGGCGAGGAAAGAGCGACTGGGCCGTCGAGCCCATGAGCAGGCCTTGGATGCCCCCCCACGCCACGAGGCCCATCACCAGGAGGTCGATGCGATGCGTGGCGACCATCTCCAGCACGATCTCTTCAACCCGTCCCTCGCGAAGGTGGATTTGAGGGGGAGAGGGTAATCCCACCGCCACACGTGCTTGACGTTGGGCCAGCTTCTGCTCGGCCTCTTGTCTGGCATCGGCCACCCCCTGCTGGAGTCGCTCCGGTGAGGGCCGACCGAATCGCCAGAATCCCTGTCCCTTCGGCTCGAGCACGTGAAGGATGTGAAGCTCCGTCGCAAAGATGCTGGCCAGTTCGGCCGCACGCAGCAAGAGTTCGTCGCACACGGGAGAAAAGTCGGTGGCGACCATGATCTTGCTCAATATGCCGTCTCGCGGCCGCGCGATCCACACCGGGGCTTCCGCCGCTCCCAACACATGCATGCCGGTGCTTCCCAGCAGCAGGGCGCCAAATGCCGTGGGCCGCTGGCTCCCCAGGAGCACGAGATCATGTTGCTCCTGGCGGGTCCGTTCGATAATCCGCTTCCAGCTCCGTCCCAGTTCGACCGAATAGGTGGCATCGATTCCTTGGTCGATGGCCCGCTGGGCAACTTGCCTCAATTCCTGGTCGGCCTCGGCCAGAACATTCCGCTCGGTTTCGGGTGCCTCCTTAAGAATCCGCTGAGTGCGCGCGTCGAGGTCGAGTGCAGCCAGAAAATGGAGCGACGCACCGGTGGCCTTCGCGATATCAACCGCACGTCGGCAGGCGAGGTTCGAAGGAGTCAGGTTGACGGTATCGGCCATCCAATCGCCGTAGGACAAGTCGACGCCCACAAGCATTTTTCGAAACAGCGTCATTCCCGGGATCTCCCCCTTTAAAAAAGGCACCGAGCGGTGTTCCACTCGATGCCATTCTTTCGCACCAGACAATGTGGCACAAGACCACGGATCACGAGGGGTTAGCGATCGCGCCCCCGGCTACGATTGCCGGATTCACCTCGCCCGCCACCACCACCACCGCGGCTAGCGCTGGGGCGGCTACTCCCTTGGGAACTGCGCGCGGAAGAGCCCCGGTCGCGACTGGCGGATTGACTCCGCTCGACCGATCGACCTTGAGATCCCTGGAGCGATTGCCGACTGCTTGGCCGCTCCTGGCGAATCTGCGGACTTTGACTCCGCTGGGTTCGCTGTGGCGGTTCAACGCTACGGCTTCGCGGCTGGGAGCCCGCTTCGGGGCCACGATAGCCACGTTGCTGCTCGCTCTGGCGCTGCGGCTGACGTTGCTGCTGTGGCTGCTGGCGTTGCGGCTGTTGTTGCAACTGGCGCTGCTGTTGTTGGCGTTGATCGGGCTGACGAGCCGCCTCGCTTCCTCGAGGCGCCTGACGCGGCTCGACGCCCTGTGTTGGACTCTGGCGCTGCGCCTCTCCACGTCGCTGCAACTCCTGACGGCGCTGCTGATCCTGGCGTTGGAGGTCCTGACGCCGCTGCGCATCCTGCTGCTGGAGTTGTTGGATCCGCTCACGTGGTTGATCCTGGCGCTGCTGGAGATCTTGGCGGCGCTGATCGAGGTTCCTTTGATCGCCGCGCTGGGTTTGATCGCGTCGCTCAACCCGCTCGCCAGGTTCGCCACGGTAGCCACGCTGTTGCTGCCGCTGCTGGAGTTCCTGCCGCTGGCGTTCTGCCCGATCGGCCAGATCGCGACCTTGGCGGCCTTCCTGACCACGACGCTGAAGATCCTCTACGGTGAGATTCCGCTCGCCAGCACGTAATTGGCGTGCCCGCTGTTGCGCACTCTCACGCAGCGCCTGCGATCCACGGGCATTGTCGAGGTTAAATGACGCCGTTGGACCGCGGCGGTCGCTTTGGTCGCCCCGATCTCGGCGTTCCCGATCCCGACGCGAGTCGGCGACCTGATCACGAACAGATCTTCCGTTCTCGCGTTCGAAATCGGCGCGCGATTTCTGGAACTCGCGGTATTTGGTCACTCGCTCGCTAGTCCGTCGGCGATCGTCGTCGGACAGGTCCCGATAGCGGCGCCCGCCATCCTCGTTGGCAAGCCGCCGCCAGTCCTCCGCCGAGCGAACGAGCCCGACGTCATTGCGATCGCGGCGGCCGCGGTTTCGATCCCAGTCGCGGTCGCGTCCACGATCCCGGTCACGGTCGCGATGGCGGTCCCAGTCGTATCGGTGGCGGCCGAAGTCGCCCCAGTCACGGCGATCGAATCGATCGACGCGGCGATGCCAATCCCGGTCGTTGCGTGCGAAACGAAAATTGTAGTAGGAGAATAGGGGGCTATAGAAATTGCCATAGCGGTAGCCGCGATACCATGGTGAGTAGTAATCGAGTCCACCATAGCCCCACCCGTAGTAGTAACCTCCGCGATCACGATGAATATAGAGGGCACCCAGCAGCAGCGTGGTGTCGAGAACGCTGCGAGGACGGTACCGGTACGCGATCCCAGGATGGTAGCCACCGGCCCAGTAGACTGGGGAGTAGAGTACCCCACGATTATAGAGGAGATAATCCCAGTACCCAGGAACGAACACCGCCCCGCGGGGAGTGTAGGTGTAGTGATTTGGCACCCACAACCAATTGGGGTTGCCTTCATACCAATAACCGGGGGTCCAAACATAGTCGGTTGTCCGCCACTGCCAGCATCCCGGAATCCAGAAGTGATTCTCACTAGGGGAGGGACTCGAAGGTCCGTTCTCCAGCGAGTCGGGAGGGTAGGGGAGGTATTGAACTTCGCGCGTATCGATGTGGCTCCAATAACCGGAAACCCAGCGGAAACTCGCTCCCTCCTGAACCCACGTCCCCGGAACCCATGTGCGATCCGGCGGGATCGCCCGCCACACGCCGCTCACCCAGACAAAATCATTTTGCTCCTCCGTCCACATCCAGTAGCCTGGAATCCATTCGATATTATCTCCCTCAGGACGAAACTCTGGCGGAAGTTCCTCCACGGCGGGTGGGGGCTCGCGATCGATCACCAACGCCTCGGGATTCACGGCCAGCGTCTCGACAAAGGCCTCATGCACCGGCCCCTGTTCGAGGGGTTGCGGCTCGAGGTCCGCACCATCCCCCTGCGGCGGGGTCGACTGCGGGGCCACTCTTGCTTGGTCTTGGGCAGGGGCCTGGTCAGTGCGCGATTCTTCACCCGGCCGAGGCGGAGGCAAGGCGTCGGCGGTGAGATCCGCTGGGGACTCTGTCCCAGGGGCCGCTAGTGGGCCTTGCGGCGTATCGAGTTGGAGTGGCTGCGACATGGCGGCAACAGCCACGATATAAGAGGCAATCGAGGCCCCAGTCATCGTACCCACCCAACGGGCTTGTTGTGAAAGTGTCATTGGTATGGTTCCTTATTCCGTTCCCGGATTGCGTCCCACCCGGGCCCCTCGTACCGGGCAATTCGTGGTCAAACCGGAGATACTATTTGCAAACTGGGTGCCGCGCGCGGGCGACATGGCGATAGCCGGCTCAATTATACCCCCAGACCACGAGAACGACGGTATGTCGCACGGTTTTTCGCTGGATAAACGCTGGCATGACCGCTTCGACACCAGAGCGACAAGGCGGGCTGCGCGCACCACGGCCACTTGTCATGCCCGCGACCGCACCCCCACAATACCGAATTCCCCTTGAAGTTTCGGAGCCGCCCGATGTCAGACCAGTCCCGCCACTTCTCACTTCCCCTCGGCCTCACTTTCGACGACGTCCTGATCCAACCGCAGTTCAGCGAGGTGGTCCCTTCCGAAGTCGACGTGAGCACGCAGCTCACCTCGCGAATTCGCCTGCACGCCCCTTTGCTGAGTGCTCCGATGGACACGGTCACCGAGCACCGGATGGCGATCGGGCTCGCCCAGGTCGGGGGGCTGGGGGTGATCCACAAGAACCTCTCGATCGAGGCCCAAACCGAGGAGGTCGATAAGGTGAAACGGTCGGCCAACGGCATTATTGTCGACCCGGTCACTCTCCCCCCCAATGCCAGCGTTGGCTCCGCACGGCAGTTGATGACCCAGTCGAATGTCTCGGGCATCCCGATCACGAAGCCCGATGGCAAGCTGGTGGGGATTCTCACCCGTCGCGACATGCGATTTCTCGAAGGGGACGACCTCCCGATTTCGGAGGTCATGACGCAAGATCACCTGGTGACGGCTACGGGGACGGTGACACTTGAGGAAGCTGAAAAGATATTGATGGCAAAAAAGGTCGAGAAACTTTTGCTGGTTGACGAAGATTACAGACTGACAGGACTGATTACGATCAAGGACATCGACATGATGCGGCGATACCCGCGGGCCGTGAAGGACCCGCAGGGCCGCCTGCGCGTCGGGGCCGCGGTCGGAGTCCACGATTACGAGCGGATCGAGAGCTTGCTAGCAAAAGAGGTCGACCTGTTGGTGGTCGACAGCGCCCATGGGCACTCGGCCAACGTCATCGAAACTGTCAGAGAAATCAAGAAACGGTACGACATCGATGTGATCGCGGGCAACGTGGCAACCGCCAAGGGATGCCGCGACCTCATCGATGCTGGCGCCGATGCGGTGAAGGTCGGAATTGGTCCTGGATCGATTTGCACCACGCGAATCATCTCGGGAATCGGTGTTCCCCAAATCACCGCCATTGGCCAGGCCGCCCAGGCGGCCAAGGGAACAGGAGTAACCATCGTCGCCGATGGGGGTATCCGCTATTCAGGGGATATCACCAAAGCCGTCGCGGCGGGTGCCCACGTGGTGATGATCGGAGGACTGCTGGCAGGGCTCGACGAGAGTCCCGGCGAGCGGGTCCTCTACCAAGGACGAACCTACAAGGCCTACCGCGGCATGGGATCGTTGGGGGCGATGGTTCACGGATCAAAGGAACGCTACCGCCAGAGCGACGTCGACGACGACGGGGGCAATGGCAAGCTCGTTCCCGAGGGAGTGGAGGGACGTGTCCCCTACAAGGGACCACTCGGGCCGTTTGTCTACCAACTGCTTGGCGGACTGCGGGCCGGGATGGGCTATTGTGGGACGCGCACTATAGACCAATTGCGTACGGAAACGCAATTCATCCGGGTCACACCGGCTAGCGTCAGGGAGAGCCATCCGCATGACATTGCCATCACGCAAGAAGCCCCAAACTATTCGACGGAATATCAATCCGGCGATAGCAACTGACACCGAAGCGGCGGCGCTGCCCCTCGAAATTCAAGATTCTTACGAAGGGCCCGCGGGCTGGCCCTGGGTCTCTTCGCGACGCTCGGGCGATACCGTTTGGCTCCCGGCAGCCCTGCTCGCCGCGCTGGTGCTCTTGGCCTCGGCCATGCGGGCCTTTGGCGGCGAGGGCAACCTGCAGTGGCAGCGGCCCAACTTGCCCCAATCGCACCAGTCGCAGTCGCGCGAGCCGCTCAATCCGCGCCCATCGCTTCGCGAAGTTCCGGCCACCACCAAACCGAACGCGAACACCCCAAGAGCAACCACCACGAAAAAGGTCTACGCCGTCCAGCAGGCCACGTTCACCCAGGAAGAGGGTTGGGCCCGCTCCGATCGGGCTCACACACTGCGGCAGACGCAACACGAGAGTGTCGTCATCCGTCGCGACGACTCCTTCGACTCTTTCGACTTGGCCCAGGCGCCCGACGGCTTGCCTGCGCCACAGCCGTTGGAGGAGGACTTCGAGAGCCAGATCGAGCTCCCCTTTGGCGATCCCACGACTCCCGATGAAATCCTGCAGCGGCCGCAAGAGACGACTCAACCACAGCCCGCGACTCAGCCCCCCTTTGGCGAAGAGCGCCAGCCGCGCGAGTTCGATCCGCTGGGGCAGCCAGGCGATACACCCCCAACTCCTTTCGACCGGCAACCACAGCCCGACACGACACGCGACCCGGGGCTCCCGTCGCAGCAACCGACCTTCGACCCTATCCCTCAGCCCTCGACCGAACGGGCCGTGCCAGCGCGGCGGTCGTTGGGAACAGGCATCGCCGCGACTCCCGAAGAACGCCAATTGGCCGAGGAGACCTGTGCCAAGGAACTCGACGCCATCCGTGCCAGCCGCATCGCGACGATCAACCTCGAGATCACTCCCACCGGGGAACCGGGGCGAGATTTTCCCTTCGAATGCTCGATCGACGATGGCACACCCTACGGGGGGCGGCATTGGTCCGAAATCACCTACATGTGGAAGGCGGCGGCCAACTGCCACAAGCCCCTCTACTTCGAGCAAGTGCAGGCCGAGCGGTACGGGCACTCCGTTTCCCCCTGCCTACAGCCATTTTGTTCTGGGGCCCACTTCTTTGGCAGCCTCGTGACTCTTCCCTACCAGATGGGGCTCACACCACCAAACGAGTGCATGTACCCGCTAGGCCACTACCGCCCGGGCAACTGCGCCCCCTATATGGTGCCGGCCGTGCCATTCACCTGGCGCGCGGTGGGAGCCCAGGCTGGGGCGGCGGTGGGTGTGTCGGCCATTCTGCCGTAGCACGTCGGCCAGTTTGATCCATCTCGATTCAATGGGGCCACGGGTCGCCTTAGGTAACCCGTGGCCTCACTTCGTGTTACAATCGGCAGGCAGCTTCGGTTCGACCTGTTGCCCGTCTCCTTGTTGACCCTCTGGCTGACATGAGCGCCATTCCCACCGCCATCGAACGCCTGGCCGACGACCGGATCGCCATTCGCTGGTCGGACGGTTCGTGCCGCGAGTACTCGGCCCGCGATCTGCGCGATCGCTGCCCCTGTGCCAGTTGCAAGGAAAAGCAAACGGCCACACCCGCCCCCGGCAACTTGCTGCCGGTGATTACAGCGGCCGAGGCGGCCCCGCTTCGCATCGAAGCGATGAAACCCGCGGGCAACTACGCCTATGGCATCGTTTTCAGCGACGGCCATAGCTCGGGCATCTTCACGATGGCACTACTCCACCAGCTTGGCACCCCCCGAGCCCAAGCTTCCGAAGAGTCGCAGGCCAATTAGTTTCATGCCTCGGGCGGGGTGGATCCCCCTTCGGCAGGCTCACCCCCTTCGCCTTCCGGCGCGGCGGCCTCGTCCCCCGGCTCGTCGGCGGGGACCTCTTCGGTCGCCTCTTCGCCGGCGGCTTCGTCGCTCATCTCCCCGTCTGCCGCTTCTCCCTCGGGGCCCTCGGTGGCGGGTTCTCCCGCGGGCACATCGGCATCGAGCCCCAGATCGGGCAGGCTAATGCCAGGAATTGCTGGCCCCCCTCCAGCAGCGCCCCGGTCCTCCTTCGGCTTGTCGGTCACAAGCTGCTCGCGACCGAGATGAATCTTCTTAAACACGTCGTTCGGGATCACATAGTACCAGTCGCCAAAGCGGGCATTGAGCTGCTCGACTCGCTTCCGCCCCTCGTCGAGCTTTTTCTGGTAGCCCGCTTCGCGCTTCTTGTTGGCCTCTTCGACAATCTTGCGCTGCTGTTCGATTTCTGCCCGCGCCTTGGCCGCTGCATCGTCCTTCGGTTTGTCGGCCTCTCCCTCGGCGGAATCCTCACCTTCCCCTGCTTCGGTCGCCCCCTCGTCGGGTGTAGCCTCGTCGGACGCTGCTCCCTCTTCCCCTTCGGTGGCGGCCGCCGCGTCCTCGGGAGCGTCCGCTTCCGTGGCTTCCTCTGCCGGGAGTTCCGGCAGGGGCTCGAGCATCGGCTTCTCGATCATCCCCTCGTTGAGCCGAGCCATCACAAACAGGTAGCGGTTCACCCCTTCGGCATCGTCGGCTCCCTGTTCCCCATCCTTCTGGGGCTCCGCTCCGTCCCCCATCAAATCGAGCTGGAGGTCGCCGAACCGCAGGACATATTCCACCCCCGTCTTAAGGGTCACCACGATCTCTCCCTCGCCCGACAACAGGCGAATTCCCTCTTCCGTCGTGAGCGGATAAAAACCCCGCTCGTAGAGACTCAATTTGGCTTCGTCGTTGTTCATAAACTCTTCGCCAGCCTGTAGATCGGCGCTCAGGCCTTGAGGCTTGCGTTCGACGTCGACGATCACCAGATCGTCGAGCGCGTTCTTCAACTCCCGGAGCGTCTCGGCATTGAGCTGCTGATTTTCCTTCAGTTCGAAAGGCTTGTACTCGCCGGTTCTGCGATCGAACTCCTCCAACCGCTTCGGCGACCATTCGCTCGACATATCGTCGAACTGAAGCTCCATCTTCACTCTGGGATCCAACGAAAACCGGGGACCTTGGGGGGTATTCACGATGGCGATGGCGTAGTCGTCGATCGCGACCTCCGCCACGTCGAACGGACTGAATTGCAACAAGTCCTTCTCGATCCAATCGCGAAAGTCGGTCGAAAAACTCTCTTCATCCACGTTCACCAGGAAGACCTGGTCCTGTCCGCCACGGCGGACGTAACGATTTCCGTCCTTGTCCTGCTTGCCGATGATCAAATCGGCCAGGGGCTTATCCTTTTCGTCGAATAGTTGGACCCGCGTTCCGTGACCCGTCGCGGCCGAGGTGTCGGTCGGGTCGACGACCCCAAATTGGGCGTGGGACCCCGAATTGGACGATTCGATCGTGAGAATCTCTTTCCCCGTGAGCCCCTCGACCGCCTCCCCCATCTGTTGAGTCGCGTCGGCCGGGTAGTTCGACTTCGAGGGGATCGTCCAGATGCCATCGGCCTGGTTCACCTCGAACACCCGCCGGTCGCCCGATTCCTCGTTGACGGTCGTGATGCGAAGCCGCTTCGCCTTGTCCCCTTCGAAGGTCGTATCGCTGAACAGCATCTGACCCCGCATCTCGTCGACGTCGAAGTCGGAAGCCGAGGGACGGGTCAGCACGGCCAGGGCGATCGCGCCAAGCGCCAGGGCGAAAAACAGGCTTGTTTTTGTCATCTCGGTCATGGGTCGAACTCACTTTATCCCGTGGTGGTGCCAGATCGCAAAGGCTGGGCAATCGCGACGACTGGAGAGCGAGGATGGCTGATTCCTTAAGAGGCACTCTTGTTGTCGGGTCCCTTGGTGTCGGGGCCCTTCGCGTCGGGGCCATAGCGCAGGCGCGACTTCGAAACCCCTTCACGTTCACCAACCCGCCGGTGGATGTACATGAAGATGCCGAGCAGGATTGGCGGCAGTGGCGGCAAGAGTACGGCAAACAACTTGTATCGATTCTGGATGCCGCGAATCTCCTGTTCCAATTCGCGCTCCTTCGCGACCACCTGGCGGCGATTGTCGCGCTGGGCCGACTCGCGCTCGCGGTCGAGCTTTTGCTGGGCCCGTACCATCGTCCGCACTTGCAGCACGCGCCGCTCCATCTCGGGCAGGTCGGTGCGGGCCTCGATTTCGGCCAGCTTCTTGTCGAATTCCTGTTGGGCCTTCGTTTGCTGCTCTTCGAGTTCCTTGGCGTATTTGTCGAGTTGATTGCGCGTGTCGACTCGGGCCCCCTTGGTGGCTTCCTCGATTTTGGTGAGCGCGGGGCGGTGGGGGGCGCGTTTGCGGATGTCGATAAAGCGGTCATCCCCCGCCAGCGAATCGAGCACGTTGAGCACCAGGGTCACATTCTGGAATCGCAGCTCGGGGACATCCGCAAAGTTGCGCTCCCCCTCTTCGCGAATCCGGAAGAAATCATCGCTAATCCAATCGATGTCCGCGACAACAACAGCATTGATGGGAGTCTTTTTGGCCGGCTTCGGTTGCCCCTCCTGCTCCTGGTCGGCCGCTTCACCCGCCCGGGCCAGATCGAGTTGCTTCAGATCGTCCTCTTCGGCATCGATCTCTCCCTGCACCCTGAGTGCCAGGATAAACGACTCCTTGGTGTTCACCGCGCTCGCCGAGCGCAGGAGATCCCTGGTGCGAATCGATTCCTGGGCGTCGATCGTCGCCGTCATTTTGCCCGTCACAATGAGCGACTCCACCTTGAGTCGGGCATTATCCGCCTTGCGCAGCGAACCAGTGTTGATGAAAATCACTTGATTTAGCCCCGACGTGATCTCGTTGTCGGGATTGAAAGGATTCGCCACTTCGGTGCCAAGCCCCTCGGCGTCGATCACCACGTAGTTGGGGGGGAGCACAAACTGCGGGTAAGGATTGTAATCCTGCAAAATCACCTGGTCCGGCAGCATCCGGACACCCAACAGCCGCCACAGTTGATTGATGTCCCCCTTGGGAAGATTCTGGCCGCCGCCGAACATCGCCATCGGGCCACCCGCTTGACGCGGCTGGGCGGTGCCGGGGACTGGCGGATTCCACAGCACTGGCATCGGGTCTTCGAAAACGGCGACCGGAATTCCCGACTTCACCGCTTGGACGAGATTGTTCATCGCCTCGGTCCCCATGGCCGAGGGCTGAACCGCCAGCAGGACATCAAAGTCGCCGACAATCGGCTCGTCGGGGTTGACCTCCACCACGTCGTATTGCTTACGCAACTCGGCCACCAGCCGCGATTCGGGGGTCATCCCCTGCATGGAGAACGACTCGAACAAGGGGGCGTCGGTCTTCACGATGCCGACCCGCTTACGCTCCTCGTCGGCCACGGTGGCAATCGAGCGCATCAGTTCGTACTCCACCGGGATCCCCTTGTTGATGAAAGGGACCACCACCTTGTCGAGTTTGTGCCGGACGGCGATTCCCATGAAAATGTCGTAGAACCGCTGCCGTCCCTGCTCGATCACCCCCACCTCTTGCGGGCTGATGCCGAACGCGCTCTCGGCCGTCTCCGCTTCGGGGCTAAACGTCTCGATCTCGTAGACATTCGTCTGAATCTTGCCGCCACTACGGGCCTGCAACTCCTTGAGGGTCGACAGGAGATTGAGCTTTTGCGACGCATACTCCGGTGGCACCCGGGGGCTGACGTAGGCGTCGATCACGATGTTGCCCACCTCTTTGTTGTTCTTCAATTTGGCCAGCATGTCGATCGTGCCGGGGGCCAGGCTGTTGATGTTTTCACTGGTCGCATCAATGCGTATGCGGTCGTGGTTCGACAGGAAATAGCTCACCCCGCCGGCAATCAGCAGCATGGCGACCGCCCGGCTCAAATAGTGCCCCCAGCGGGAGTCGCCATCCTCGCCGGTCCCCCAATGCCGCCGTCCCATCAGCACCATGCAGAGGTAGAGCATCACGGCCGCGATGCTAAGAAAGTAGAACACCCCCGACAGACTGATGACGCCGCGCTCGAAGTCGGCAAGCTGGCTCGACGCCCCCCAGCGGGTGAGTGGCTGGGCGTAGTCGGAACGCGAGATCGCCCGGTCGGCCCAATCGAGCAGCACCAAGGGTGAGATGAAAAGCGCACCCAGGATAAACCCGACCGTGAGATTGCGGGTGAGGAACGAGGCGACCATCCCCATGGCGATCATCGCCAGCCCCAGGAACCAGTAACCCAGATAGGTGCTGAAAAAGAGCCCCATGTCGGGATATCCCAGCCCCCAACTGAAGACCAGCCAGATGGAGAACATCGAGAACAGAAGAGAGACGGTGAAGATCGCCACCGCCGACAGGTACTTTCCGATCACCACGTCGAAGTCCGTGGCCGGAATCGTGAGCAACAGCTCGTCGGTCCCTTGTCGCCGCTCCTCAGCCCACGAGCTCATCGTGATGGCCGGGATGAAGACCAGCAGAACAAGCGGCATCAAAGCGCTTAGCTGGTCGAGGTTCGCCAGCATGTTGTTGAAGAACGCGGGTGGAAAAAAAGTGGCCAGCGAACTGAGTATTACGAAGACGCAGATGAAGACGTAGCCCGTGGGGCTCGAAAAATAGTTGATGAAATCGCGCTTGAAGATCGCCCAAATAACGGAGAGGTTCATTGCGCCTGGTTTCCTGAAAGTGTCGGTGCGTCAGCTTGAATGGAATGGCCAAGGGACCCGAAGCAGCCAACATCGGCCCTTCGCCCCGTGGGGACCGGGTCGCTAGGTGGTGGCCGTAAGTTCATGGAACCGCTTGTCGAGATCCTGCTGATTCTCGGCGAGCCCTTGGGGGGTGCCATCGAACACCACCCGGCCTTCGTTGATAAAGATCACGCGGTTGCACATCGCCTCGACCTCTTGCAAAATGTGGGTCGACAGCAGGATCGTCTTGGTTTCGCCCAGTTCGCGCAACATTCTTCGCACTTCGCGAATCTGGTTGGGGTCGAGTCCCGCGGTTGGTTCGTCGAGGATCAGCACGTCGGGCTCGTGCAGCAGCACTTGGGCCATCCCCACCCGCTGGCGGTAGCCCTTCGAGAGCTTGCCAATTGGCTTGCCGAGCACTTCCTGCAGCCGGCAGAGCTCGATCACGGACTCCATCCGCTGGCGGATCTCGCCCGAGGCCATCCCCCGTGCCTCGCCAAAAAACTTGAGCAGTGCCCGCGGAGTCATATCGGGATAGAGCGGACCATTCTCCGGCAAGTAGCCGAGACGCTCGGCCCCCTTGAGCCGGTCGGTCACCATGTCGCAACCCGCGATCCGCGCCGATCCGGCGGACGGGGCGAGGTAACCGGTCAGTAGCTTCATCGTGGTGCTTTTGCCGGCCCCATTGGGACCAAGAAAGGCCGCCACCTCCCCCCGCCTGATGGTAAACGACACATCGCGGGCGGCGGCGAAGTTGCCGTAATACTTCGACAGCCCCTTGGCCTCGATCATCGGCTCCGATGTCGCGGGATCGGTACTCATAAGGCTCTTTGTCTCCAAATCGAACGCGGCACCCAGGACTTCCGAGTGGCCGCCGAAGGCCGCCCCCACCTCCGAATGAGGCAGGTCCGCAAACGGTGCGGCGACCGGTGGGTAGCCCGTAAGGGTAACGCCTTACGGGGCAGAATGTCCATACCTGATGGGCTCTTCTTGGCTACGAGCCGTTCACCCCTTTGGTTCGTCGTAAGCAACCCACCATCACCGTGCGATGCCAATCGGGCGTGCCGATCACTCCCCCCCGCCACGGGGGAGGAACCGGGGTTCCTCCCCTCGGCTCTGCAAAATCTGCCCCTGCCAGTGTGCGTTGTCCACCTGGGGATAGTCGTTTCGCAAGTGAACCCCACGCGATTCGGTTCGCTTGAGCCCCGAGGCAAGCATGATCCGGGCGATCGTGAGCATGTTCTGTAGTTCCCAACCGACCGGGTCCTGAAACTGAGCACGCAGCACGTAGCGCGACCAGCCATCGATGGTCCTGATGGCCGCCGCGAGCCGCGGCCCGTCGCGCCACACGCCCGCGTCGCGCCACATGAGGCTTTTGAGCGAGTTGCGAATATCCGCCAGGTCGAGCAGTTCCTCTTTCGACGCGTCGACTGGGTATTCCAATGGGATTGCGCGAAATGTGTCGGCCTCTCCCAGTGCGGCCGCATTCGCCCCCCGCCCCGCATGAGCCCCATAGACGAGCCCTTCGAGCAAACTATTCGAGGCCAGTCGGTTGGCGCCATGCAGTCCGCTGCTGGTCACCTCCCCGGCCCCCCACAATCGCGGCAGGCTCGACCGGCCGTCGGTGTCGACCGCCATCCCGCCGATCATGTAATGGGCTCCAGGTCGCACCGGGATGCGATCGGATGTGATGTCGATCCCAAATTGCTCACAGGTTTGAGCGATCCCCGGAAACCGCTGGCGGACGTACACCGGGTCGAGATGGCTGAGTTGCAAGTAGACACAGGGATGCGAGGTCTTCGCCATCTGCTCGACAATCGCCCCACTGACGATATCGCGCGGGGCTAGCTCCCCCCGCTCGTCGTAGTCGAACATGAAGCGATGACCGCCGACGTCGACCAGCTCCGCCCCTTCGCCCCGCATCGCTTCGGTGATCAAGCTGCGGCTCGACCCGGCAATGTAGAGCACCGTGGGATGAAACTGCATGAACTCCATGTCGGCCAGCACGGCGCCAGCGCGGAAGGCGATCGCATGCCCATCCCCCGTGGCGACTTGAGGGTTGGTCGTCTCGCGGTAGACCTGGCCGGCCCCTCCGGTGCAGAGGATCGTCTGCTTTGCCCACACAAAGGTCCGGCCATGCCGCGCATTCCACACGAGCGCCCCGCGGCATTCCCCTTCGTGGGTCAACAGATCGATCGTGAACGTGTTGGGCCAGACCTGGGCCTTCAAATCCTCGCGGACCCGGCGAATCATGGCCCGCATGATCTCCTGCCCAGTGGCATCCCCCAGTGCATGGACAATCCGATGGTGGCTATGCCCCCCTTCGCGTCCCAGCAGCAGCGTTCCCCCTGCTCCCTCGTCGAACTGAGTCCCCCACGCGATCAGCTCGCGAATATGCCGCGGAGCTTCGCGGACCACCATCTCAACGACCCCTGGGTCACACAAGTCGGCCCCCGCGCGCAAGGTATCGGCCACATGGTTTTCGAACCGATCGGCCGGGTCGAGCACCCCCGCGATCCCTCCTTGGGCGTAGGCGCTGTTCGACTCCCGCATCGCATCCTTGGTAATCACCAGCAGCGACAGCCGCGGATCGACCTCCATCGCCGCCCGCAGACCGGCGATCCCTCCCCCGACGATTAATACGTCGACAAAGTGGTGGGGAATCCGCTTGGGATGGAACGGCACGAGATAGCGGGGGGGCGAGAATGGCATACCCGCGAGTATAGCTGCCAGCAGCAGCGTAGCCCACTCCGCCCAAAAAGTAGAACGGGCTCATTTGCCCATCCAAAATTCGGCCTCGGTACTCGGGGGGCCGAGCAGTGTGGTGCGATTCTCTGAATCGCAAGCGGCGGGGACGCGGGTCGCCATTGCCAAGTCTGTTGGCGCTTCAAGCGATTTGGAAAATCGCTCCACAATGGAAGCCCGCGAGCGGTACTTTCTGATCCGTGGTGATCAGTACGATCCGCTTCAATCCGTGGCCCGTTCAAACTCCGGCCTCGGTACTCGGGGGGCCAAGCAGTGTGGTGCGATTCTCTGAATCGCAAGCGGCGCGGACGCGGTTCGCCATTGTCAGGCGTGTTGGCGCTTCAAGCGATTTGGAAAATCGCTCCACAATGGAAGCCCGCGAGCGGAAACCACGAGCGATGCTAACGCTCCCTGGCGGAATCCGTCGGCTCATTCGCCGTCGGCAGCTTGTAGTCGCGCCACAACCATCGCAGCGACGAGGGGAGAATAGCCCCTCCATGATTGCCGTTGTGCGCCCCTTGGCCGTATTCGAAGTGGTAGTCGTAATCGCGGAAGTCGAGGGCCGCGGCCATCTGTTTATTGGCGAGGGGCCAATTGCCGTGCGCATTATCGAGATCGAACTCGCCATCTTGCAAATAGACGCGAAGCGGCCGCTTTTCTTGCTTGCGGATCATCCCCGGGTAGGCGTCCCCTCCGCGGATGTTCGTAAAGCTGCCGACGTGGCTGAGCACCTTGCGAAACGCCTCGGGGCGCTCCCACGCGACCGTGAAGGCACAAATGCCGCCGCTCGAAAGCCCACAGATCGCGTGCCCTTCGGGATCGTCGGTGTAGGGATAACGCCTGGCGACTTCCGGAAGAATTTCGGTCAGAAGAAATTCGGCGTAGTCGCCGCTGAGTGTGTCGTATTCGAACGAGCGATTTTCCGGCGCCGGTTGCCACCCGCGTCGCTCTGGGAGTTTTTCTTTTTTATGCCCTGGATCGACGAACACACCGATCGTGACTGGCATTTGCTTCCGATGGATGAGGTTGTCCATCACGGTCGGCACGCGGAACTCCCCTTCGCGATCGACGTAGGTATGCCCGTCCTGAAACACCATCAGCGCCGCCGGCTGGTCCGGCTTGTATTGCGCCGGCACATAGATGTCGAAGCGGCGAATCGTGCCCGGGAAGACTGTGCTCTCCCGCCATTCGAGCGTAACGACTTCTCCCTGAGGCACCCCCGCTTGAACCAACGAGTCAGCCGTGTAGGCGTACCGCAACTCGTGCCGAGGTTCTTGCGCGCTCAGCGCTCCGGACACAAGGACAAGGGAGAGGAAACAGAGCGGACCGAGTGCCAAACGATTCTTCACGAGAGGTTCTCCCCAGGGCCAGGTGATGTCAAAGCCCTCCTATCGTCGCTCGCCCTGTCCCCAAATACAACTCAAAATCCCGAGAAGCTGTCGCGCTGGCGCGTAATTTGGTCCTCTGGGCTCGAAGGCTCCTTCGAATTGTGGCCGGGCTTGCCTTAGCTCGGGGCAGAAACCACTAGCACCGTCGCCTGTCCCTGGGGAGTGACGCTAAGCGCCACGACCGACCCACCCGGCGACTCACTGCCAGTCGCGGCCCGTACGGGGCAATCGGGATCGGGGGAAGTGTAATTGAGCACCTTGGGAAGCGTGCCATGCCGCAGGGCAAGCAGGCTGCCGATCAATTCGACCACCCCGCTGCCGGCTCCCAAATTGCCGAAATAGCTCTTGAGCGCTACCAGCGGCGTCTTGGCTAAATGCTCGCCAAAGACTTCGACCAGCGCGGCCGCCTCGGCCCGGTCCCCCTGCTTTGTGCCGAGTCCATGAGCATTGATATGCCCCACTTCACTCGGTGGTATCTTCGCGTCCTCTAGCGCCCGACGAGTCGCGTTGGCCAACGCCTGCTGCGTGTTTCCTTGAAGCGACTTATCGGCGACGCTGCTCGCCCCCAGGCCCACGACTTCGCCGTAGATCGTCGCACCACGGGCCACCGCGTGGTCGCGCTCCTCGAGCACGATCACTCCCGCCCCTTCGCCCGCCACCATCCCCAGTCGGCCCGCGTCAAACGGACGGCTCGCCGTGGCCGGGTCGACGTCGCGGGTGACGAGTTCCTCGGTTTGCATGGCGTGGATGGCCTGCAACGGCAGAATCCGCGTCCCCGTCGCGCCGGCGAGCATCACGTCGGCATGCCCCCGAGCGATCGTCCGCATCGCCTCGCCAATCGCCATGTAGGAAGCCGCCTCGCGCAGTGTCAGCGAATTGTTGGGGCCCCGCAAATCGTTGAGGATCGCGATATGGCTGGCGGGCATGTTGGGCAGGTACTTCAGCATCCAGAGCGGGGCCATCTGTTCGAGCCCCTCGTTGCCCCAATGGGTAAACTGGAAATCCTCCTCGGCAGTACACTTGCGAATCCCGTCGATGTAGTCGTCCGGAATCGTCAGCATGTAGTCGCTTCCCAGCACGACACCGGCCCGCTCGGGATCGTAGCCTCCAACCGCGAGCCTGGCATGCGTGCAGGCGAGTCCCGCGGCGGCCACCGCCATCTGGGTCTCGCGGCACATGACCTTGAGCCCCTTGCGGATGCTCTTTTTCTTGTCGGCTTCCAGTTCACCAAAATCGGCGATGTCGCCGGTGAATTGCCGTGCCTCCCCCGCGTAGCGCAGCGGGAGTTCCCGCTCCCGAGCTGGCAGGACCGAGCAGGAGACGACCCCACTTCGACCGGCCGACAAAGCCTCCCACATCGCCTCGGGGCTACTGCCTAGCGGCGAAACGAGGCCTAGCCCCGTGACGACGACACGTCGCGTTGAAGAATCACTGCTCATAACTTGGGCAACATAGCAAATCGCTGAGGGTAGCGAGAGGGGGAAATCGCGATGGGAAGGCGGGCAGAGACCAATTCAGCTCTTGTTGCACCAGCCGAGTCCCAATTCTGAGCCGGGCGGCGTCAGCCCCCGGAGCCCATCCCAACGGATACATACATAACGAAACAGGCCACGGATTGAAGACGGATCGTACGGGTCACCACGGATCAGAAGGCACACACCCTTCACAGGGTGTGGCACCCCAAGGCGGCGCGTTTTCTGATCCGTGGTGATCCGACAGACCCGTGTTCATCCGTGTCCCATCGTCAGGAAAAAGCCTTGCCGCCAGCTTTCAATAACGCCCTTCGAAGCTGGCGGGATTCCGTGTTGCCGTCGAAACAGGCGCATTCGGCGCGGCCGGAGCCAGCACGCTTCCACGCGATTCGATAAACAGCAGGGCATCGGCCCGCGGGGCGCCTCCTTGGAGCCCCGGAATGACCCCAGCGAGCCCGCCATCATTTGCTGGCCCCGGTGTCCCGATCACCCCCATCGACAACAGGAGCACCTGATCGGCCGGCCAGCGGAACCGTTCATGAAGATTGGCCATCGTCATCTGGGGAACCTCCACCTCCATCCGCTGATTCGGCGCGATAGGGGAGGGGATGTCGAGCTTCACGCCCACCATCTTCTCCACCTGATGGAGCCGCAGCTTCACCACCGCATCGGCCAGCGACTTGTCGAGGGAAAGCAGCGGGCTGAACTCCAGCGAGAAGCCCTCTTCCAATTGCCCCTGCTCGGGCTGAAAGCCGGGCCAGACGTTCCCCGTGGGAATAACCCCTTTGATGTAGGTCTTGGGACGCATGGTCGAAATGACGATCGACTGCCCATTCCCCACGAGCTGTTGAGGCGAGTTGTATTCGCGATAATCATTCCGGCGGGTCAGTTCGGCGAGCAGAATCGCCGCATTCTCCTTCGGCATGATCCAGCCTTGCAACCCTGGCGATTGCGCTGGGATGGCCGTCATCAGCGGTAGTGCCTTGGCCCGCCAATTGGGACTCCGCACCGTCGCGACTCGCAGCGAAAAGGCTTCCGACTCACCCGCCTGGCTCACAAACCGGTCGACAATGTCGGCCACCAGGTTTTGCATCTCGGGTGTGTGATAGACGCGTAGCGTTTCGCGATTGGCACTCAACAGGCCAAGCGGGTCGGTGTGCCATGCTTCGTAACCCGTTTCGCGAAGAATCCAGTCGACAATCGCCTGCTCCGGCTTGGCCGAACTCGCATTCCGCAGCGTGTAGGGCCGAATGTCATACTCTCGCCACACCTGCCCTTGATCGCGGGG
Organism: uncultured Planctomycetaceae bacterium; assembly: GCA_964650265.1. Taxonomy (GTDB): domain Bacteria; phylum Planctomycetota; class Planctomycetia; order Pirellulales; family Lacipirellulaceae; genus CAZYQQ01. The sequence continues at coordinate 2,660 of CAZYQQ010000057.1, read as the reverse complement.
GAGGGTGCCATCTCCTTTGGAGACTCGAGCCCGTGTGGGACCGGCCCCATTGATAACGGCGGGCTCGCGCTGAGAAGTGGGGGTCGAATTGCCGCCATCCGACGGCTGCGAGGCGACCGCCGCCGGAGCGGGGGTGCCGCTGCCATCGGCATAACGGCTATCGCCGCCAGCAGGTAGAACGGCCGGATCATAAGAAGTCGAGGCAGGCCGCCAACTGGCATTCTGCCCGAGCGACTCTGCCGCAACGGGGATCGAAAAGAGCAGGGCAAGCACCAGGAGTGGCTGGGGGTGGTCCATCCGTGTTCCTCCGTCCATGAATAGTAGGGGGGGACACCCACAACAGCAGGCATCGCAAGAATCGTTGGAATCCTCCCCGGAAGGGCCATGTCGAGTAGTGGCGCGCGGAGTATAGGGAGAGGGTTGCCTGGCCACAAGATCGCATCCTCCGGCAGACAACTCAGCAACTTACCCCCTCGCACCACCCGCCAACCCCCCTATTTGCCCCACCCGTCAATTCTGCGCACACCCACTTTCTTAACTGAGTGCTATATTTTGCCATCCCCTATTTCCGATGGTCATTGGCACAAGGAGATGCCATCGAGCAGGACGGAACCTCCCCCCGAACGCCACTTCCCCCCCTCAAGGCGCTGAAAGAGGAGAAACTTCTCGTGCCCACCCGCAAATCAACGACATCACGCAAGACCGCTACGACCGCCACCATCGCCAAACGCAAGCCGGCCGCCGCCAAGTCGACGAAGAAGACGGCTGCAGCTCCCCGCAAGAAGGCCCCCGCCAAAAAGAAGGTCTCGGACGAAGAGGTGACGATCGATCGTCGCCGCACCCCTCGTCGCGAAGAGGCTGCAACCGCACCGGCCCCCAAGCTGGCCCCCAAACTGGAGCGCCGCAAGAAGGTCGCCCGCCGCCGGCAGATCGACCCCACCACCTGCGAGCGCGACTACTCCGACCAGGAGGTCGCCTTCATGAACGCCCTGGATGACTACAAGCGCAAAAGCGGACGGATGTTCCCCACTTGCAGCGAAGTGCTCGAGGTGATTCGCAGCCTCGGCTACGTGCAGCTCAATGCCTCCGAGCGGGCGCAGCTTGCCACCGAGGAGAACAGCTTCGAACAGCCAGCCTCTTGGAGCCCAGCCTCTGAGGAATTCGAAGAATCGTTCGAAGACGAACTCGTTTAAGGCCTAACAGAATGCCAACTGCAATTCGGGCAGGGACACGCCCGTTTTGCTGTTGGTGGGCGATTCTGGCTCCCATTCGGGAAGGACGCGCCGGACCGCCTCGATGGCGCGGTCGAGCAGCGGCTCCTCGCTAGAGGCCGATGCCGCCTGACGCATGTCGAACTCGCTCGACGTGAGCACCGCCATCGAAATCGACGCCAGCCCCACCCCACGCGGGTACCACCGCGGCTGGACTTCCCGCTCTTTTTCGGGTTCGACCAAAACTGGCTGACTCGCCACTGGAGGACCATCGACCTCCCCCCCCGTAGGAGCGAGGAGTCTCCCCAGGCCGACGGCCACCAGCAGGCTCGCCGCGACGGCGGTAGCCACCCACCCGCGATGCAACCGCTTTGAAAATGTGGTTGGAGCTCGCGCGGCGACGTGCCGATTGGCATTCGCCGCGGCTAGCGACATCACCACCCGGTCGGCCAACCTCGCCGAGTGCTCGGAGCTGAGTTCGCCGCCGCATGGGGGCGAGGTCGCCAGTTCGAGCGCCTCGACAAACGCGCGACAGTCGGGGCAGGCGCGCGCATGGCGAGCCCACGAGTCACCCGATTCGAGAAAGTCGGCAACGCTTGCACGACTATCCAGCAATTGCTGCACGTGTCCTTCGACCAGTTGGCAAATCATCTTCTTCCTCAACTTGTGCTATCGGCTCGACAACACCTCGCCGCCTTAAAATCGTCGCAAGTTCCTTGCGTGCCCGATGGACCCAGGTCTTGACCGTCCCCAGCGGGACATCGAGCACTTGGGCAATCTCGGCGTAGGCAAGTTCCTCGGTATGAAACAAACAAAACGCTTGGCGGTACTCGTCCCGAATCTCACCCAGCGCCAACTCGACTTCCTCGCACAGGTCGGCTGCCGGCTGGTACTCGTCGGGCCGCGACGCCTGGCTTTCGGCCATCACCAATTGGTCGACCACCAGGTCGCGACGTTTGCCGAGTGCAGTCCGACATCGGTTAGCCGCAATCGCCAGGAGCCAAGGCACGAGCGGTCGGTTGGCGTCCCATCGCCCCATACTCCGTACCGCGCGGACAAAAGTCTCCTGGGCCACATCCTCGGCGTCGTGCCGGCAGCCCATCATGCGAAGGCAAAGCCGCAGCACGACCCCCTCATGCCGCTCCACCAACTCGCGCACCGCCATCTCCTCCCCCTGCATCACCTGCTGGGCGAGTTCCCGGTCCGATCGCAACTGGTCGTCATCGGGCAAGTCGTGCTTCCGATTCGTAGTTCGTGCGCGCATCTGGTCTACCCCCTCGCGTCACGGCCGGTTTCGCCCTGGCGGTAAGAATTCGAGAGGCCAGGGACTATTAGGACTGATTCGCCACCGGAAAGCAAATCTTGGCAGGCGGAATTTGCCCCTGTGGGCAGGCTAAGGATCCGGGGAAAAATAACTTCGGTGTTTCAGGCTGGCTGGAATTGATAGTT
>CAZYQQ010000056.1:0-34915 GCA_964650265.1 uncultured Planctomycetaceae bacterium | reverse complement strand
GAGTCGACTTGCTAACTGCCGTGCGTTTACTGGAAAACTTCACGGCCTCTGAGCGGAGGATGCGGCTCCGCTGGCGATTGCCAGAGCAGCGCACCACACAAGGTGTCGTTTCATGAGAACTTCCTTTCGACTGGTGTCGAATTTGCCAATGAGGCGAACAAGGTGACAAGGAAAACCTCCCACCTCGCGGGCTTCCCCCCCCGAAGTGGAACCACTCAAACCCGCGACTGGCCCTCCCCTGAGGGCCAGTCGCGGTTGACTTAAAGAGTCGCACAAAATCCAGGCGACTAAGCCGACTTTCCAGCAATCCAGCGTCGCGATGCCATGAGACCCACCAGTCCCATGCCCAAGAGGGCCACGGTGGTCGGCTCTGGCACGCTGCCAATCAGTTGCAGTTCGGCGATCTGCATCGAATTGTTGCCGGTGTCGCGCAACGTTGGAAAGATGATCTTGTAGGATTCGTAATACTCGGTTGCTCCGACATGGAACGGGCCAACCGTGGCGAAGTTGGCTGCCTCGTACTCCATTGTCCCGGAATTCAGCAGGGTCCAGTCCTCACCATTACCTGGGGAATCGTTTAGCGATTCAATGGGGTCGTTCGTACCGTAGATCTCAAACGCCACGGGATCCCGCCCCGATTGGGTTGCCGAATCATTCGCCAGGGTCATTGTAAAGCGGCTGAGCACCGATGGGCCAACGCCGGGCGTGACAATGACGCCAGTGTTCTCCTTGCCAAAGCTCAAAAACTTCGTCGCGGAGTTTCCATCAATGAGGTTCACGGGTCCCTCGGCCGCTGGATACGTCGAGGGAAGCACGGACTGCACCGGGTCCCCGGGGCTGAGAATGCTGTTCCCTGCACCCCCTAGGTCATCAAACAGTTGAACTTCCGCAATCTGCATGCTGTTGGTCGCGGGAGCATTGAAGAGCGTCGGAAAGACCAGCCGATAGGACGTGTACGAGGTATCGTTCGCAAAATCGACTGGAGTTCCTGGCTGATTTCGACTTCCGTCCCCCTTGGGAAGATCCAAGGGACCAGATGAAATCAATGTCCAATCCTCACCCCAACCCGCGGAGTTGTTGCCACTCGTAATCGGATCAGTTGTACCGAAAAGCGAATACGATGTTGGATCGCGATCCTGGGCGTCATTGGCGGTTGTGATCACCATACTCTTGACGATGGATGACGCCTGAGGGGTGACGATAATGCCGGTGTTTTCCTTGCGAAAATTCAGGTACTTCGCATTCGTACCGTCGATGGCGTTCGCGGGCGGCTCACCAACGGGGTAACTTTGGCTCCCAGTGGTCACCGAGGAGTCCTGATCTACGTTGACGGAGATAATGAAATCTCCCGGGGCCAACAGATTGAGCGCATAAACGCTCTGGCCAAGGCATGACGCGACAGTTACCAATGCGGCAACTGCCAATGAACGACATCTCATGAGGTCACTCCAAGTTGAAAAGGAAACAAATGGAACCGCAAATATCTGCCATCTTCCCCGACAGATCACGCATGCGTGATCCTTGACGGCAAACCCCCGCAACTATTCCTTCGCTCAGTATAGGCCGAACGGTGCGAAAACGCCACAAAATTATGGACTGCCGCCGCACCGCCAGGCGGCACGACGGCAGTCGCTGCCCACTATCGTCTCCTATCCAAGTCGACGGCGTATGGCGGTAGCACCGACAACCGTGAACAGGAGGGATAGCACTACCGAGTGAGGCTCTGGAACCACATTGACACTTGCGGTCAACGCGCCAGAACCGACATTGCCATAGTTGGCCTTCCACCGATTGTAGTCGTCGATGTCGACCGAGCCGGGGGTGCTGTCGTTGGCAATGACATTCGTCGTGCCGAAGTTATTCCGCCAGACAACGTAGTCGGCGGCGTCGACGATACCGTCGTCGTTGTAGTCCCCCAGCGTGATGTCGGGAGCAATGCCAACGTAATTGACGATGCCATCGAACATATCGATCAGCATTTCACCATTATGCACGCGAGTCTTGGTCCACCGGAACACGAGATCATCGGCCAAGGTTAGCGGGTTGTAGCCATTGCCCAGGGAGAGGCCGGTTGTACCAGCCGCAATCGTCGATGTGCCGCTGAAGTAGGCTTCGATTAACTGGTCCGAATTCGAACCACCACCGATTTCCCAGCCGTTGCCGCTGCCGTTGCCAGCGGGGAAGGCTGCCGTGTCGCCGCGGATTCCATTAAAGCCCGCGGCATTGAGTCCACCGGATGGGCTCTCGATCGAGTAACTTTGGAGTTCGAAATTCGTCGCATTGGTGCCATTGTTGCGAATGGTCATCGCGCCGGTGCCACGATCGACATCGAGAATCAGGGTGGATGGTCCCTGCATCAGACGGAATTCATGGCCACCGACGTTGTTGGTCGGTTGTGCCGCTGACACTTCCGTCAGGGTGAGCCGCATGGCGACGTATCGCCCCGTTTTGTCTCCGCCGAGCGTGTAGGGACGGATCGTGCTATCGAACAGCCGATCGTCGTCGGGCAGGAGCTCAACAACGGCATCAGCGGGAGTCGCGGGGATCGTGTCGTTAAAGCTGCTGTTGCTGAACCAGAGTTCGAACTTGCCGACACGATCGGCCAAGGGATTTCCCCCGGCACGCTGAGCATAGGCAAACCAGTTGGCGGTCACGGGGGACCCATAATCGAAAAACACTGACTTGGGGGCTGGCCCCTGGCCCGCGAACTGAGCGTAAACTCCTTGGAGCTCTGTGTAGTTCTCGGCGAACAGCGACTGATTGATGTTGCTGGGATTCTGCTCAAAGAAAATGTCGTCGAATAATTGCTCGGGTCCCGATTGGGCATTCTCCAGCGCGTCAGGCGTTGTGATGCCAATGGGCTTGCCACCGACGACCGAAAAGGTTTGTGCCGAGGCGGGCAACGCCGCCAGCAAGGTGGTTAGCGCCACGCCAAGCATGGCGCCGCGGCGAAAAAAACGGCGGGTCCGAAAGCGATAGCCGATTCCCCCCACAATCGCGGCAGCTACGAGCATTACGGAAGAGGGCTCGGGAATTTGCGAGGTACCGAAGAGGGCCGCGAACCCACCAGCACTTGCGACAAACAGGTTGAAGTCGTAGATGTCGCTATCGAAGTCGCCATCGAGGTCGCCGCCAAGGTAGGCTTCGGAGATTGATAGTCCTTGATAGTTTCCTCCCATGCCGGCTCGGAAGAATGGCCAATCCTCGGGACCCACGGTCCCATTGCCGGAGTAGTCGCCTAGCGGAATCTCGGTCCCTTCAAACTCCACCCCATCGGCGATCAAGTTGCCGGTCAGACCGAACAGCGAAAAATTAAGGCCATTCTCATAGGTGACGGGGAGAGCCTGCCAAACGTTCCCCAGCGAGAGCGAACTACCGGCACTCAGCGAGATCCCGTCATTCGCACCCGTGGGAAGGTCTTGCTCCGCCATGAGTTGCGCAGTGGCCGAAGTGATCGTCCAAGTGTCGTTTGGATCGGCGTTGGTGGAGGTGATGGAATTCCAACCAGAGGGGTTCAAACCTAGAATCAACGACTCCAGTTCGTAGGCAGAGAACGTGACATTCTGATCGGCGCGGATGCGGACTTCGCCCGTTTGGCGATTGACCACCAGGGTCGCGGGATTGACCGTCGCGAGTTGCACTTCGGCGATCTGCATCGAGTTATTGTTGGGGTCGCGAAGCGTCGGAAAATCGATGCGATACGACTTGTAGGCAGTCGTGTTGGCGAACGTGATCGTCTCGGTTTCGGTAAACCGGGCGTCAGGGGGAGCGATGGTCCCCTCGGCGATCGGCTGCCAGTTATTTTCGTCGCCGTAGCCATGTTCGGGCGTGGTGATGTCCTCGTTGGTGCCGTAGATTCGGTAGCTTGTCGGGTCGCGACCGGGCTGGTCGTTCGCCGTGGTATACCGGAAAGAGGTAGCGATGGTCGGACCAACGGAAGGGGTAACGATGAGCCCTGAGTTTTCCTTGCCAAAGTTGAGGTACTTGGTGGCCGTGTTGCGATCGATGGCGTTGGGGGCGTTTTCGGCCCCGCTCGGGGGCGAACTGCTTTGGGAGGGGGAAACAGTCGCCTCGACGTCGCGGATGGGAATGATGAAGTCGGTTGGCGACAGCATGCTTGTTCCCGTCAAGTCGGGCCCTGAATGGAATGCCACGTCGGCAATCTGCATACTATTGGCAGCCGCAGGTAGATCCTTGACTTCCGGGAAGATTACCTTATACGACGAGTAGGCCGTGCCGTTGGAAATGTTGACGGCGGGTCCGATAGCCAACCGCGTTTCGGGAAGCGCCAGACTGCCGGTGCCGATCGGGGTCCACGCTTCACCGTCACCCCGCCCGTGAGCCAAACTCGCGATCGGGGCGTTGGTACCGTAGATCTCGTAGTTGATCGGGTCGCGAGCGGGAGTATCGTTGGCCGTGGTGAGGACAAAGCTCTGCAGGGCGGCATTCACGGCGGGGGTCACGATAAAGCCGGTACGGGTAATACCGAAGTTGAGGTACTTGGTACCGGGATTGCTATCCAGAATATTTGCTACCTCTTCCGCCCCCGATCCGGGCGAACTGCTGCCGGTGGTGATGACCTTCGTCAAATCGAACGCCACCACAGGGTCGCCGGGTCGAAAGATATCGATGCCCCAAGCAGTCGGGGCCGCCGCAAACAGGGCGGCCAGGATCGCAAGCAGACAGTAATGTTTCATGGCAGGTCTTCCTCGAATGATCGTCTGGGCAGAATTCAATCGTAACTATTAGCATAATCCAGGGGGACATGTGACTCGATGGCTCATCGGAAGTGGCCTTGGCTACCGCACAATTTGCTTGTTCTTTCCTTCATCGGCACGATGTCCCATCTGCCGAAAAGTCTCGGGATCGATGTCGTACTCCAACATATCCACCGAGCCATCGCACATCGAAACCAGGCAGCCACCCGCGTGGGCACTTCCAAACCGCTCACGCAGGTCGTCGCGTTCCTTCGTGGGCAGTGCGTTGGCTTGGGCCAACGTGTACTCTCGATCGTTGAGTGGTGAGTGCGAGTTCCGGAGTGCATCGTAGTAAGTCGATCGCACGGTGTCGTCCTGAAATCCCACGTACAACCCCCAGTCGTCGGCTATCCATTGGGAGTCGCCTCCTTCATAGGCGTCGATCGGAATGAATCGCTCACCTAGTGCGATCGTGTTGCTTAGGCCATCGGTGACCTGGCGGAGCTTCACCGCCGTTCCACAAAAGGTGACACCGGTGAACTCGCGGACCGACGGCGGAAAGCCGAGCTTCGGGCTGTTGTATTGATTGGGGCTGATATTCAGGCATTTACTGTCGAACCTGGTCTCGTCTCCCACATTGGCCGCGTAGTCGCCCCGTGCGGGAGTCGTCATTGCGTAGTTGGTCGCCGTGCCCGTCCCATTGCCCGAAAGTGCCGCCCCACCCGACCGCACGTAGGGGCCACCACTTCGTCGCGTCGGGCAATTGGCGATCGCCACGGGAGTCGAGTCACGCTGGATGAGGGCCGCCGTGCGGGCGGCTCCGGTAAGCCCCTTTCCCATGTCGTGGAGTTGTTGCTGCTCGATGAAGGGGAGGATGGCGTAGAACCACGCCCCCGGTTGTTCCTTGCCCGAGCCCCGATCGGGGTCGCCAGTCCAGTGGCCCGACCACCCGGCCCCAGGGAGTTGTTTGAAAGTGCTCTCGTGATTGATCATCCCAAGCGTGAGATTCTTGAGATGGTCGGTACACTGCGTACGACGAGCCGCTTCGCGAGCGGCTTGAACGGCAGGCAGCAACAGAGCCACAAGGACGCCGATGATGGCAATGACCACCAGCAGTTCCACAAGGGTGAATCCACGACTCCGGTATTTCACTCGAGACCTCCTTTTTTCGAAAAGTTGCCGCGCGGGCCCAATTGTTGCCAGGGTCTCGCAGCGCGCGAGGATTCCCCACTCCTCGCGCTCGGAGCGCTGGTGGGTGTCGTTGCTCGCTTTGCTTTACCCATGGCCGCCGTGCGAAAGGCCACTCTCGCGTCAATGCCGGAGATCCTTTGGGGGGACCGCCGACGGAAGAAAAGATAACGAACCTATTGAACGACTCTCCGTACTATCTATCCTATCTGGTCTCCATATTATCTACCCGGGACGGTCTCGTGTCGACAAGCCTCCCTAGTGCTTAGATACCGCTCCGGGAAGAAGGGTTACGCAGCTTAGCTTCACTTGCACGCAAGCGCATGCGGAAGGCCGCCGAAATCGAGGGGCGTGGGGCAAGGTGAGGGAAACGAGGAAATCTCGAGCGCTCCCCCCCAGCCCGGGGGAGAAGTAACGGGAAAGGGGATTGCGGTATAGGGTACTGAGGAAAAGGTGTGATCCAAACGCCAAGCCATTCCGACACCAAGCTAATTACGTCGGGTGGACTGGCGCCGTGGAACTGGCGGACTCAAGCAGGCGTCGAATGGCCGAGCAGTACGAAACGAACGAAGTTCCCGCCGACCAGGACCAGGAGCGGTTTGTCCAGTTGCTCACGTCGGTGCAGCTCAAGCTGCTGCACTACATTGCAATGCTGCTAGGAGACCCCAACGAGGCGGCGAACGTGCTGCAAGAAACCAATCTCGTGCTGTGGAGGAAGGCCAACGAGTTCACGCTCGGGACGAACTTCTCGGCATGGGCCCATCAGGTGGCCTACTGGCAGGTGCAAGCCTATGTCCGCGATCGGCGACGAGATCGGCACGTTTTCGACGAAGCGCTCATCGGGCAGCTTGCCAACCATGAGCCCGAGGTCACCGTGGAGCCCGAGGTCCGGGTTGCCTTGCGGCATTGTTTGTCGCAGGTGAGCCCACGGAATCTCGACATGCTGCGGAAGCGATACGAAGGAGGCCAAAGCATCGCCACCCTGGCGGAGACCCTGGGGAAGACCCCCTCGGCGGTGAAGGTGGGCCTGATGCGGATTCGCAAGGCGCTGTTGGAGTGCATCCAGCAGCGGCTGGCGAAATAGCGATCGGCTAGGACAATATCGACTACGACAATAAGAGTCGGGATTAGCAGCAGTCAATCAACTCAACAATCGTCAATTCGCCTTTAAAATATCGACCGTCAATGTCACGTTTGGAACAGATAGAAATCGAACGCCTGGTTGGGGAGATCGCCGAAGAGGGGACCTCCGCCGAGCGGATAGCGCGCCTCAGTACGTTGCTCAAGGACAACGACGCGCTGCAGCTTCACTACGCGAAGGTGATGGCTCTGCACACCATGCTGGCCTACGAGCTCAACCTGTCGTTGCAGGCTTTCTCCCCGCTGGTAGAGGTCGGTGCAAGGGAAAATGACGTCGCCAACTGCCACTCGTTGTCGGAGGAAATTGCCCGCGATTTGGGACTCCCCAACGGTCGAGGGCCCCGCCGTCGAGGGCCGAGCTTGCTGGCTGTCGGTCTTGCCCTAACCAGCATTGCCGCGGCGGTGGCTTTCGCCATGTTTGCCTGGCCCGATGCGGACGCGCCGCGCGAGTTGGCACTCTCCCCCGAGGGGAGGGAGTCGCGGGCTTGGAGTCAGACCGACGTGCAGCGGGTGATTGGCTCGCTGAGCGAGGGGAAGCGGGAGTTGATCCTGACCGACGAGAGCAATCTCAAGGAATTCAGCCGTGTGACGAAAACCACTCCCTTGGCGAGCATGGTGCTGCCGATTTGCAGTGCCAAGGAGTTCCCGGCCTCCCTGTCGTTTTGCAGCGGCACGGTTTGGATGGAGCGGAGCACTGGCCAGAAATCGCGCGGTTATATGGTGCCCGTCCGATCCGGGAGCTCGATCGAACTTTACGTCGAAGCCGCCTCGAGTAGCCAGAACGCGCTCTCGGTGGTCGAAATCGACAAGTACGGCCGTATCAGCGGCAGCGCGATCCACTTTAGCAATCTGGGGAGTGAAGGTCGGTCGAGCCGCAATTCCTACAAGAACATTGGGGGGCCACTCGGAAACTGGTCGCAGCGCAACGACACATCGCAAACCAAGTACTATCTGTTCACCGGGACCCATTCGTTGCGGACCCGTGGCTCGGCGGCCCTGTCGGCTCCCAGCGAGTTGCAGTATGTCAGCGATTATCGCGTGCTGCTCGATTTGCCCGATCTGATTTACATCGGCTGGGACGATAGCGGCTATGCCACCGACACCGACGGCGAGCGTCGCGATAATCTGGCCGATTACGATTTCGACGACATTGCTGCGCTTGTGCGGATTGTCGACAGCCAACCGCAATACGTCTCTCCTACCTTGGAGTACGAACCGCAGCCCGAGCCGACCGACGAAACGATCGTCTGCAACGAATGGTGCTTTCCCTTCGTTGTCGAACCGGGCCAGCGAGCCGTGTTGCTGGCCTGCGCCGATGCCTACCTTAGCAACTCGCTCGATGTGATCGAGGCGAGCACCGGCCGACCTCTGTGGCGGCTCGAAAGCCTGCAACCCCCCCCAGGGGTGCGCTACACGGCGGAAACCGAGGCGTATCATATCCACAATGGAAGCAAGGAACCGGCGGTCTACTACCTCCGCGGGATGCATCAGGAGTATGATTCGATGTCGCAGTCGACACCCTGGGTGCCTTCGCGATACCGCGAACTGGAACGGACCGACGAGAACGTGATCGTGGGATTCGAAGACAGCAACGAGCCGGTCACCACCGATTGGAACGACGTTCAGGTGCAGATTCGCTACATCCCGCTGGAACAGTAGCGCCGGCTACAGATAGTAGTTGATCAGGTTCTCGATGAACTCCTGCCGGCCACTGCGCGGCGAGGGTGTTTCTCCCCAGGCGAGCGCAAGCTGCTCGAGCGATGCCAGCGTGTGGGAGCCTGAGTCGATCTCGCGACCAAGCTCCGACTGCCAACTCGCGTAGCGGTCGTCGACCAGCGACTGCAAACGTCCGTCGGCCCGCATGGCGGCGGCGATCTTGAGCCCTCGTGCGAAGGCATCCATGCCGCCGATATGGGCGTAGAAGAGGTCGATCGGTTCGAAGCTCTCGCGGCGGACTTTGGCGTCGAAGTTGACTCCGCCGGTGGTGAGGCCCCCGTACTTGAGGATCGCGTGCATGCACTGGGTCGTCAGATAGATGTCGGTGGGGAACTGGTCGGTGTCCCAGCCCAGCAGCATATCCCCCGTGTTGGCGTCGATCGAGCCAAGGGCCCCGGCGGACCCGGCGACCTCGAGCTCGTGATGCATCGTGTGCCCGGCGAGGGTCGCATGGTTGGTCTCGAGGTTGAGCTGGAAGTGGGGGAGCAGGTCGTACTGCCGGAGAAAGTTGAGGCAAGCGGCCGCGTCGCTATCGTACTGGTGTTTGGTCGGTTCCTTCGGTTTCGGCTCGATGTAGAACTGTCCGGTGAAGCCGATTTCCTTGGCGTAGTCGACCGCCATATGGAGGAGCCGGGCGAGGTGGTCGAGCTCGCGGCCGATGTCGGTATTCCAAAGGCACTGATACCCTTCGCGCCCTCCCCAGAAGACGTAACCCTCGCCCCCTAGTTCGTGGGTCACCTCGAGGGCCTTTTTCACCTGGGCCGCGGCGAAGGCGAAGACCTCCGCGCTGGGGCTGGTTCCGGCCCCATGCATGTACCGCGGATTCGAGAAGAGGTTGGCCGTCCCCCAGAGCAGGCGGATGCCGGTCCGCTGCTGCTCTTCCTTGAGAACCTTCACCACCTGGTCAAGGTTGCGATTGGTTTCCGCCAGGCTCTTCCCTTCGGGGGCCACGTCCCGGTCGTGGAAGGCGTAGAAGGGTGCGCCGAGCTTTTCGATGAACTCGAAGGCGACCCGGGCACGATTTTGGGCGTTGGCGACGGAATCCGAGCCATCCTCCCAGGGGCGGAGCGCGGTGCCGGGGCCGAAGGGATCGGAGAGGGAGTTGCGGAAGGTGTGCCAGTAGACGACGCTAAAGCGGAGATGGTCGCGCATCGGCTTGCCTTCGACCAACTCGTCAGGGTTGTAGTGGCGGAAGGCGAGGGGGGTACGGCTATCGGGGCCTTCGTAGGGGATGCGGTGGATATCGGGGAAGGCGGGCATGAGGAGGCTCGCTAGGTTGAGGACTGGAATGAGGATCGCGATTTTCGCCGATAGGGGAGTTTGGGGCAAGCGACGCAACGCGTTGACCTCGCTGACTATCGAGTCGTCTACGAACCAGGTATTTCTAGTGCAGGGGAGGGGTGAACACCGTTTAGCACCGCACCATGCCCGAACTCCCTGAAGTCGAAACCATGCGCCGCGGCCTGCTCCCGGTCGTAGGGCTCAAGATCACCGCTGTCGAAGACCTCCGCTGCCCCCGCAAGCCGATCGCCGTGACGCCACGGCTCGACCGGATCGCTCGGCGGCTAGTGGGGACACAAATCTCGTCGATCGAGCGATTGGGAAAGCGCGTCGTAGTCGTCGCGTCATCCGGCGACCGGCTGGTGATCGAGCCACGAATGACGGGGTTGGTGCTGCTGGCCGATCCCCCTGACCCGCTCTATCTGAGACTCAAGATCAGCGTCGCAGGTCGTGGGCCGCGTGCCTTCTACTTTTGGGACCGCCGCGGGCTGGGGACGGTGCGGCTCTATTCCGAACAGGAGTATGCCCAGGCGCTAGGCCCGCCAAAGCTCGGTCCCGACGCCCTCACGATGACAGCCGAGGGATACCGCGAGCGGCTCGCGAGGAGCAAGCGGGCGATCAAGGTGGCGCTGCTCGATCAGAAGGTGACTGCCGGCATCGGCAACCTCTACGCCTCGGAACTGCTTCACGTGGCGGCCATCCACCCCGCGAAACGGTGCGACCGGCTCACCCGGGCCGAGTGGCAGCGGCTGGCCGACGCGGCGATCGCGGTGCTCGAGGAGGCGATTGCCCACGAGGGCTCGACCCTTGGCGACGGGACCTATCGCAACGCCCTCAACAAGGAGGGGGGCTATCAGAATCTCCACCGCGTCTATGCCAAAGGAGGACAACCTTGCGGACAATGTGGCGGGCTGATCGCGCGGATCGTCCAGGCGCAGCGGTCGACGTTCTTCTGCGCGACCTGCCAACCACGGCGTGGAAAATGATCCCAGGTGGAAAATGATCCCGGAGGGAAAATGATCCCGGAGGGATCGTAGAAATTAGCCGGTGGTTGAGCGAAAGCGATACCACCGGGGACAGATCGCAAAATGCGCGACGATCCCGGAGGGATCGCAGAGATTCACTCAAGATACTTCATATCAAACTCCACCCCCGCCCGCTCGAGCATCTCCAACAATTCCTCGCGAAACGACTTCTTCCGATGATGCTCTCCCTGACTCGCAATATACGCCTTCACGCTCGCGCGTGCCGTTGAACTCACCGTGAAGGCCGAATAACCTTCTTGCCACGCGAATTCGCGAAGCCCAATCACATCGTGTACCCAAACAGAGGATGCCTTTTTGAGTTCCCGCATGAAATCGGAGAGCGCGATCGTTGCCGGCAGGCCGACGAGCAGGTGGACGTGGTCGGCGATACCGCCGATGGCCTGGGGATGGCCTTTGAGCCCATTGATTGTCCCACCGAGGTATTCATGGAGGCGGGTGATCCAGGTTTCGGAGATATAGGGGCGGCGCTCTTTGGTGGCGAAGACAATGTGGTAATGGAGGCTCAGGTAGGTCGACATGGAGCGATAGCGGGAATGGGGGGAGTTGGTTCGCGCTCCTTCTCTGCGATCCCTTCGGGATCGCCCATCGAATTGACGCTCCTTCCCGGTGGTATCGCTTCGCTCAACCACCGGCTAATTTCTGCGATCCCTCCGGGATCAATCTTGATCCCTTTGGAAACAACTTCGGTACCTTTAGGGTCGACTTCACTCGGGGATCATCTTCACTTTGGGATCATCTTCAGGTTGGGATCGGTCTCGACCGCCGTGGAAACCTTGTTGCGAAAGCAAGTACGCTCAGCATTAGCACCAGTGTGCTTGGTTCGGGAATGCTTGTTGCGCCATTCACGAGGGCTCCGCTTGCCGCGGCGCCATAGGCTTCTTTCCAGATCAGGTAGTCCTCGGTTCCTACTTCGCCGTTGCCGTCGGCGTCGGCTGCCAGGTCGGTGGTCGAGCCGAGGGTGTTGCGCCACAGGACGTAGTCGGCGGCGTCGACCTTGCCGTCGACATTGAAATCGCCGATTGGCGCCTCGAAGAGATACTCGAGGAGGAGCGTGGGAACCGGGGCGCCATTGTGATTTTCGAGGCTCGAAAACGAAATGTATTTGTGATCGGTTTCACTCGACAGGCGGATCCCGACGTGGCTCGCGGTCCCGCGCAGGGACTGGATGTACTCGGCATCGAGTTCCAACGACGAAGCGGTGACGATATTCACCGGTCCGATGGCCGACTCTTCGCCTTCGGCCGCCCCATCTTCTTCGCTGGCGATGCCATCGCCGGGATAAGTCACCACTGTAAGCGTTGGGCTCCCCGCTTGGAATAAGACATCGAGCTTGAGCGTGGCCGACGTGAGGATCGCCCCTTCGGGAATCGCATCGATGACGAACTCGAGGATCGCCGTTGAGCTTGGTGGGAAGAGCCCGCTCGTTCCTCCCGCCAACAGAGACGTCCCCCCCTCGGTGATTGAGGGGACTTCCTCGGGGACGTACTGCACGTCAAACGTCGCCGCAACGCCGCGTGCGTGGGAGATCGACCGGACCGACCAGTCCATTTGGTCCACGGTGTAGGTCGACTGGGCGGCATCGGAATGAATTTGTGCCGGCTCGACCAACCACTGGTTAGGGTTCCGCACGGCAGCGCCCAGCATCGATAGCAGATCGGCCGAGGTGGTGGGGGCAGTTGTGTCGTCGAAACAGTCGCCACCAGGACAGCGAAGGCGAAACAGGGTGTCGAACGCCGACTCGGTCCCGCTACGGATTTCCAAGTAATCGTCCGCCGACCCCGGTGCTCCGTCGACCGCGCGCAGGAGCGTGACGGAGTCGATGTCGGGGAAGGCCCCACTGGTGGCGCCAATCATCGAGAGGGCTATTGGGCTCGCCGGCGCGAAATTTCGGACCGCCGGGGCCTCCGAGGGATCGTACGAGAGCAGTTCACTGTCGACGTCGAAGGTCAAGTTCACCACTTCCCCCAGCATGCCAAAGGGGGGCGCGGTCCCCCCGAGCGTACCCGTGCCGCGGAAGCGAAAGACCTCGCCCTGGGTAGGCGCGACAAGCAGGAAGTGGGAAAGCAAGAGTGCGAAACCGACGGCGACACGTCGCAACAGGTGCATGAGTGGCTCCAGGGGAGAGAGGGGAAAGAGTACGATCGCGCCCAATAGTCGGCGTCGCACGCGGCGGTCCCTCGGAGGTTGCCCCTGAAAAGGCCTCCGGGCCGTGGCAGGAACAGCTTCCGACCGACGGCAGCCCGTACCGCTTAGGTAGTGCAGCCTAATTGGGGGAGGGGGGAGGAGTCAAGATTGCCATTTTTTTTTCTGACATGTGGCTTTCGCCGCGCCGAAGCATTCTAATAGGCCCAGTTCTCACTTACGTGCCATTTCAGAGGAGTTCACGCCATGACCCGGCCGGGTAGCCCCAACCGTCGCGAGTTTCTTCATTCCTCGGCCACCAGCGCCATCGGGCTCGGTTTGGCCGGGGCCTTGCCTCTCGGCTCCGTCCTTGCCGCGGAAAAAGTCGCCGACGAGGCCGCCAAGGCCGCGGGGCCAACCGCCGAAACCCTCGTCAAGACGCTCTACGAAACGCTCACCCCGGGCCAGAAGGAGAATATCTGCTTCGGCTGGGACCACAACGACGAAGGACGTGGGCTCTTGCGGACCCGCGTGTCGGCCAATTGGGACATCACCGACAAGTATGTCGACAGCGAGTTCTACAAGCCGGAGCAGCAGGAGCTGATCCGGAAGATTTTCGAGGGGATCATCGACCCGGCATGGCACGAGCGGATCGACCGGCAGCTCGAGGACGATTCGAATGGATTCGGCTCGTTGAATAGCATCGCCATCTTTGGCGAGCCGGGAAGCGAGCAGTTCGAGTTCGTCATCACGGGGCGGCACATGACCCTGCGGGCCGATGGCAACACGGCCGATCATGTCGCTTTCGGCGGCCCCATTTTCTACGGCCACGCCGCCGAGGGGATGGACGAAACCGCGGAGCATGTCGGCAACGTCTTCTGGCCGCAGGCCCAAATGGCGAACAAACTCTACCAGATGCTTGATGGCGAGCAGCAGCAGGTGGCGCTCGAGCGGACCGGCCTGCCGCGCGAAAACCGAGTCGGGTTCCGTGGCAAGGAAGGGAAGTTCCAGGGGATTGCCATCCGCGAACTTGCGAGCGACCAACAGGAGCACATGCAAAAGGTTTTGCAGAAACTGATCGAGCCCTACCGCACGACCGACCGGGACGAGGTGATGCAGTGCCTCAAGGCCCAGGGAGGGCTCGAAGCCTGCCACCTGGCGTTCTATGGTCAGGGCGACATCGGAGACGACGGCGTGTGGGACAACTGGCGGCTCGAAGGCCCCAGCTTCGTCTGGCATTTCCGTGGGGCGCCCCACGTCCACGTGTGGGTCAACGTGGCGAGCGACCCCGGCGTGAAACTCAACGCCGGCTGATTCGCAGCCGATCCCGCACGAGCAGAAAACTGGCAAGCCAGCAGGCTGTTGCCGGTCGGGTTTTCCGTGGGGATTTTGCGCCCTTGCGGCGTGCCACCGAACTAATCTTGGGAAAACAGAGTCGATTTTCCGATGACCTGTCGAACGTCGGCATCGACGTTCGACTACCTCATGAAGGCCCCCTGCGGGGCCACACCTAACTAGTCTTTTCGCTCGGAGGAGATGCGACCATGAAAGTTGAGCCCTACCTGTACTTCGACGGCCGTGCCGAAGAGGCCCTCAATTTCTACAAGGAAGCCATTGGGGCTGAAATTCTTTGCATGATGAGGTTCAACGAGGGCCCCCCAGAAATGGAGATCCCCCCAGGGACCGAGAACAAGATCATGCACGCCGGGATGCAGATTGGCGACTCATTGGTGATGGTCTCCGACGGGATGTGCAATGAAAATGCCCCGACGACGTTCTCGGGCATCTCGCTCACCATCAGTGTCGACGACCCCTCCCAGGCCGAAAAGTTGTTCAACGCGCTCGGCAATGGCGGGCAAGTTCAAATGCCCCTCTGCGAAACTTTTTTCGCCAACAAGTTCGGGATGGTGGCCGACAGATTCGGCGTCTCGTGGATGGTGCTCGCCGAGAAGGCCGCCGTTGAGGCGGGAGCGAGTTAGTCGCCCAGAAAGGGGAGGATCACGTCGAGCGGGACGCCGATGTCGGCGACGACCAGTTCGCCTAAGTGCGCTTGCGCTCGGGGTGCGTCGAAACCTCGCTTGCGGGCGACGAACGTGACCGTCACATCGGCTTTGATCGTTGTGGGGGAGGGTGTTCCCGTCTCGGCGTCGAGACCGCTGGGGAGATCGACCGCCAGCCGCCGCGACGATTCGGCATTGATCCACTCGATGACCGTATCGTAGGGGGGGCGGGGTGCTCCACGAACCCCCGTCCCCAGCAGGGCGTCGACGATCCACTCCGCCGGCTCATCGAGAAAATAATCGAGTGCCTCGGCGATGGCGGTCGGTCCCCCTTCGTCGGCGAGCTCGACGATCGGGATATCGCACTGGCGGGCGATCTCGTAGTTCGTCAGCGCGTCCCCCTGGAGCTTCTCCACGGCAGGGACCAGCAAAATCCCCACCTTCAGCCCCCTAAGGGCCAGGTGGCGGGCGATCACCAGGCCATCGCCACCATTGTTGCCCGCACCGCAAAAGATGGCGACCGGGCCTTGGGCTCCACGCTGGCAGAGGAGATCGGCACAGCCGCGGCCCGCGTTCTCCATGAGGACCAGGCCGGGGACTCCCAGTCGCTCGATCGCGATACGGTCGACCTCGCGCGACTGGGCGACGCTGAGGGTGCGATGTTCCATCTGGTTGCCTTCGTCGCGGGAAGCGCCCTATGCTAGGCGAATCGATTGTGGGAATGCTTCACTCTTCGAGGGGACACTCTACCATGCCTGGTGTGCGCGATGTATCGTCCGAGCCGCTCCCCCCCCTGCCGCCGCGCGAGGCGACCGGGCACAAGGGAACCTACGGCCGGGTCCTCCTCGTCGGGGGCTCGCGCGGCATGGCGGGTTCGATCGCCATGGCAGGCATCGCCACTCTCCGCGCGGGGGCAGGCCTGGCGACAGTGGCCACGCCGCGAATCGTCCAGTCAGTGGTGGCAGGTTTCTCGCCCCTCCTGATGACGGTCGGCCTGGCGGACGACGACGACCACTTTGCCCACGACGCTTTGCCTCCGCTGCAAGATCTGGCCGAAGAGGCCGATGTCGTGGCGATTGGGCCCGGGCTTGGCCGATCGTCCAGCGTGCGGAATATCGTGGCCGCGCTCACCCATCACGTCCCCAAGCCGATGGTGGTTGATGCCGATGCGCTCAATGCACTGGCCGAACTCGAAGGGGTGCTCCAGTCGCCGCTGGGACCGAGGGTATTGACCCCTCACCCGGGCGAGATGGCACGGCTGTTGGGGGGAACAGTTGGTGAAACGGACGACGACCGCGCCGCTGCCGCCACCCGTTTGGCCCGGGTCGATCCCTCGGGGAAGACAGTCGTCGTCCTCAAGGGGCACCGCACGGTCGTTGCCACGGCGGACGAGATATCGTTCAACGAGACAGGGAACCCTGGCATGGCGACCGCCGGGGCAGGGGATGTGCTGACGGGGATCATCGCAGGGCTGCTGGCCCAAGGGATGCCCGCCGGAGAGGCAGCGCGGCTGGGTGTCTACCTCCACGGCCTGGCCGGCGACATGGCTGCCGCCAGACGAGGCGAGATTTCGCTGGTAGCAACCGACCTGATTAAGTTCCTGCCCGAGGCCACCTGGCAGCATAGTCAGCGCGACGTCATTTTTTAATCCTCGTGGGTGACGATCGCGTAGTAGGCGCCACAGATTTCATTGCCCTCCCCATCGATGAGCCAGGTCTGCAACGTGGTGTCACCCGGTTCGAGTGCGAGCTGGAATTTGGCCGACTTGTCGTCGGGAGTCACATCGACTTCATAAGTCTCGTCTCCCACCGCAATGCGGACCTTGGCGACCGGGAACGCGCTCCCCGCGACAAGCACCCCATCGGTGACCTTGGTGCGCGTCACCTTGTCGGTAAGCTTGAGGTCCGACTCTGGTGGAAAGCGATTCACATCGATCGTGTACCTACCCGGTCGATCGACCGTGAGATGCCACACGCCATTGCGCCGTACACCGCGGCGGACTTGAGCCTGCTGGTCGACGAAGACGCCGAGCCATTCGCACGCCGTGAGCCGGGTGGGATTCTCATGGGGGGTGCCGATGAGGATTCGCTGAGGCTCGGCCACGTGGGGGGCAACGCCCTGCCACCATTGGTCAAGATGGTTGCGTAGTCTGGCCACGATTTCTGGATGCTCGGCGGCGACATCGCGCTCCTGCAGCGGGTCGGTCGCGAGGTCGTAGAGTTCACGGTTTTCGACGAGCCGCCATCGTTTCCAGAGCACCACGGCGCCATCCTTATGGGGGATGGCGACATCCTGGTCGGTGTAAGCCACCTTCATCCCCGGCATCCGGCTGAAGTTGATCACGACGATCCGATCGTCGAGTGGCAACTCCTCGCCACGAAGCAGGGGAGCGAGGCTCATGCCATCGAGCTCTTCTCGAGGGGCGGCGCCCGTGGCGAGTTCCAGCAGGGTCGGCAGCAGGTCCTGCACCTGGGTCAGGCCGCCGACTTCGCGCGGTTCTCCCAAGTTTCCCGCGGACCAGCGGATGAAGCAGGGGACACGATGCCCCCCTTCCCAGAGAGTGGTCTTGCCGCCGCGCATCCCGGCATTGAAGTAGCGCGGGCCGAAGGTGCTGCCATTGTCGGTCAAGAAGACGACGATCGTATTGTCGAACAAGCCCTGTTCGGCAAGAGTCTCGTCGAGTTGGCCCATGTTCTCGTCGATGTTGGCTCCCATGGCGAGAAAGCTCACGAGCTGCTCCCGTTCATCCTTCGGCATGTCGCGTGTCAGTTCGGGATGCTCGTCGAGCACCTTGCGGACAGGGGCCCGGTATTTCTCGGGGACGTAGTGCGGTCCGTGGGAGGCATTGAGGGCCAGGTAGACGAAAAAGGGTTTATCCGAATCGCGGCCAATCCAGCGCCGGGCCTCACCGAAAAAGACATCGGTGCAGTAGCCCTCGGACTGCCCGCGGCTGGAGTTAATCCAGTAGTTGTCGTCGAAGTAGTCATTCTCCCAGAAGTCGGCGGCGCTCCCGATGTGCGACGAGCCAAACCACACCGCCAGATCGAATCCGCGGTCGTGCGGCCGGTAAGGATAATTGTCTCCCAAATGCCACTTGCCAAACATCGCGGTACGGTAGCCGGCGGCGCGGAAGTGGTCGGCCATCGTCTTGAGGTCGGGTCGCAGCAAAGTCCGCCCACTGCTCACATTGCAGGCCGCGTTGCGAAAGGCGTCGAGGCCGGTCATCAACTGCCCGCGCGTGGGGGTACACATCGGGGCGACGTGAAAGTCGTCGAGGCGCACGCTCTGGCTCGCGAGCCGGTCGATGTGGGGTGTCGGCACGGGATTGCCGTGGCAGGAGAACTCGCCATACCCCTGGTCGTCGGTGATGACGACAATCACATTGGGAGGCGCGGCAATCGAAGCTGGCGCCAGTGCGATCAGTCCCGCTCCGAGCCATAGCAGGCACGCGGCAGCCGACAGGGAAGCAGGATTTAGTGGGGCAGTTCGCTTCATGGAAGGAGCTTCCTGAGATGGGCGTGCCAAAAGATGCCGGCGCGAGCGGAATATCGATGGGGCGATGGGGCCACACCACCAGAGCGATTGTAATCCGCTCCGAGGCTCGCGGGGACCACGGCAGCGGTGGCCGCGAGGCCGAAGAAACGCCCGTTGACCATTCTTGACAGGCTTTCGATACTGGGGATTCCCGTACTCCAGGACGAGCCCCCTCCGTGCAGATCATCCGCCACCCTCACGACCTTCCCCCGCTGGCGCGTCGCGGGGCCGTTGCGATTGGCAACTTCGACGGGGTTCATCGCGGGCATGCCGAGATCTTGCGTCGGTTGGGGCAGCGTGCCGCCGAACTGGGGGCTCCGTCGGTGGTTTTTACCTTCGATCCCCATCCAGCGCGGCTGTTGCGTCCCGAGGCGTGCCCCCCTCCACTCACCTGGACCGAGCGGAAAGCGGAGCTATTGGCCGAGCTCGACGTCGACTGGATGCTCGCCTACCCGACCGACATGGGTCTGTTGTCGCTTCGGGCGGAGGAATTCTTCGACCGTGTGGTGGTCGAGTTGCTGGGGGCCAGGGCCCTCGTCGAGGGGCCCAATTTCTATTTCGGCCGTGGTCGCGAAGGAGACATTGGCCGGCTGGGTGAATTGGCCGACCGGCACGACATCACGCTCGACGTGATCCAACCGCTGGAACTGCAAGGAGAACTTATTTCGAGTTCCCGCGTGCGGGGACTCGTCGGTCGGGGAGATGTGGCACTGGCGAAACAGCTCCTCACCTCCCCCTATCGCATCCGTGGCCTCGTGACACACGGGGCGGGACGAGGGACGCAAATCGGCTTCCCCACCGCCAATCTCGAAGGGGTCGATACGTTGATTCCCGCGCATGGAGTGTATGCCGGGGTGGCATGGCTCGGGCATCGCCGCTGGCCCGCCGCCCTCAATCTAGGGCCCAATCCGACGTTCGGCGACCTGATGACCAAGGTCGAGGTCCACCTGATCGGTAGCGACGAAGTCCTTTACGGTCAGATTCTGGAAGTCGATTTTCTCACCCGACTTCGCGACACGGTATCATTTCCTTCGGTCGAAGAGCTGTCGGCGCAACTTCGCCGGGACGTGGCCGCTGCCGAAGCAGCAGCGAACGACTATTTTGCCTCCGAGGAGTTTCAATCCCGGCATGGGTAAATGTTGACCTGTGCGGGGGGCTCCAGCATGCCAACCAGCAAGAGTGACCGATGGCCATAGCGTGGCGAGAGTTTATCGAGATCGTGGCGCGGCACGAGTCGTTTCTGCTGACGACACACGAGCGCGCCGACTGCGATGCCATCGGCAGCGAGCTGGCACTGGCGGCGGCGCTCGAATCGCTCGGCAAACGGGTGCGCATCGTCAATGCCGACCCGGTGCCGCCGCACATCGCCTTTCTCGATCGTCACGAGAAGATCGAGATCCTGGGGCAGCATGTCCTGGCGAGCGATATCGTGGGGAGCGACATCCAAGTGATCGTCGTCGTCGACACGAGCGCCTGGCAGCAGATCGGACCGATGGGGGAAGTGCTCAAGCTCTCGAGTGCCCGCCGGGTGGTGATCGACCACCATGCCAGTGGCGACGACATGGGGGGAACCATGTTCAAGAACGACGCCGCCGAGGCGAACGGACGGTTGATCCTCGAAGCGATCGAAGCGCTGGGCGTACCGCTCAATGAAGAGATGGCGACCGCGCTCTTTGCGGCCATCGCCACCGACACCGGATGGTTTCGCTTCTCTTCGGTTGGCAGTCCCACGTTCACGGCCCTCGAAAAACTCGTTTCCGCCGGAGCGGTACCCGCCGAGATCTTTGCCGCCCTCTACGAGCGCAACACCGCGGCGCGCGTGCGACTGCAAGGGCGAGTCATGGCGGGGATGGAAATCGCATGCGATGGACGCATCGCCCATGGGAGTGTGAGCCGGGCCGATTTCGAAGCGACGGGTGCAATCCCCTCGGATACGGAGGATGTTGTCAACCGACTCCTCTCGGTGGCGGGAGTCGAAGTCGCGGCAATTTTTGTGGAACTTGAAAGCGAGCTTGTGAAGGTGAGCCTGCGTAGCCGTACCGACTTCGATGTCCGCCAGATCGCCCAGGAGTTTGGCGGAGGAGGGCATCGTGCCGCCGCCGGCGTGCGGATCGCGCAAGGTTTGGCGGGGACTCGCCAGACTGTGCTTGACGCGGTGGTGAAGGCCATGAAACAATCGGGGGAGTGACTCTCCCCCCTTAGCGCAACTGAGTCGCCGCTGTGGCCACGAAGACGAGTTGTTCGCCCCGAAAAGCCAACCAGCACGCGCAGCGAGGCTCTGGCGGATGTGCCCTCGATTCGCTCCCCTCTCCTCCCAATATCACCGACTTTAACCAACCCGTTCCATGGATAACAGATCATCACTGCCGGAGGGTCCGCCGCGGCGCTCCTTTTTCTCTCACGCGGCTGCTGTTGTGCTGGGGATTGGGGCGCTAGCCGTTCCCATGGGGGCGGGACTTGCCGTGCTGCTCGACCCGGTGATTCGCAAGTCGAAAGCAAAGGGCGAAAACTGGATTCGCGTCGCCTCGCTCGAGCAAATTCCCGCCGACGGGCAGCCTTACCCCTTTGCCGTGATCGATCCCGAGCCATGGGACAAATGGAACAGATACGAGCCGCAGCCAGTGGGGTCGGTCTATGTCATCCGCCGGTCGGATGACGATCTGGTCGCGTTTAGCGCCGTCTGTCCTCACATGGGCTGCACGGTCGACTTCCGACCTGCCAAGAACGATTTTCGTTGCCCTTGCCATAATGCCGAGTTCAAGGCCGACGGAAAACAGGTTCCCGTGAAAGATATTCTTGTAAGTCCCCGCGATCTCGATCCCCTGGAAGTCCGAGTCGACGAGGGAACGGGCGAAGTCGCCGTCAATTACAAGCGGTTCAAGCAGGGCGTTAGCAACCGCGTTGAGATTAACTGATCCGCCAGGGGGGCGGGTCTCTTTCCACACTTGAGAGTGACGTGCAGGCATGAATCCAGGCAAGGAGCGGTGGTTGGAAGAGCGAACGGGCTGCGGTCGCGCCCTCAAGGAGGTGATGTTCCGCCACATTCCCGGTGGGGCGCGGTGGCGCTACGTTTGGGGCTCGGCCCTCACTTTCTGCGTGCTGGTGCAACTGGTCACCGGCATCTTTCTGGCGATGCATTACAGCGCAAGCACCCAGACGGCGTGGGAGAGCGTTTACTACATTCAACACGAAATGACCGGGGGATGGCTGCTGCGGGGAATACACCATTACACCTCGTCGGCGGTGATGGTGCTGATGGCCCTACACCTCTTGCAGGTGGTGATCTACGGCGCCTACCTGGCGCCGCGCGAGGTGAACCACTGGATCGGGCTGGCGATGATGCTCGTCATCCTCGGCCTGGGACAGACCGGTTATCTGCTGCCGTGGGATCAGCGCGGGTTCCATGCTTCGCAGGTGGCCACCAACATCGCCGGGGTGACACCCGGGGTGGGAGACGAAGCGCGGGTCGTCGCGCTCGGGGGGAGCGACTTTGGGCATCACACGCTCACACGGTTCTACGCGCTGCACGCTGGGGTGCTCCCCGCGCTGCTGTTTGTCCTCCTGGTGGCGCATGCGGCGCTTGCACGTCGGCAAGGGTACAAGGCACCTCACGATTCCAACCGCCCCGATGGCGTTTTCTGGCCCGATCAGGCATGGCGCAACGGGGTGGTGTCGTTGGCCACCATGGGGACGGTGGTGTTCTTGGCCATGCAGTTTCGTCCGGAGTTGGGCCCCCCCGCCGACAGCGCGATCGAGTTTCGCGTGGCGCGACCCGAGTGGTACTTCCGCTTTCTGTTTCAGACGCTGAAGAACTTCAATGGAGAGACGGGACTATTCTTCGCCGCGCAAGTCCTTCCGGGCCTGGTGCTGCTGGTGCTCGCCCTGATGCCCTTCATTGGTCGCTGGCGGTTGGGGCGAGGATTCAACATTGCCTTCGTGCTGGGAGTGCTCGCGGGGGTCTGCGCGATGACGGCTATTTCCTACAACGAAGACTACAACGGCGAATCGGATAAATCACAAGTCTTTTTGGCCGAATCGGCCCTCGCCCATGCCGAGGCCGAGCGGGCCCATGAGCTCGCCTCGATGGGAATCCCCATCGACGGCGCGAAGTGGCAAACGCGACGCGACCCGATGATCGCCGGGCGGCGACTGTTCCAGCAGCATTGCGCTTCGTGCCACAGTCATCACGATCCCAATCCCGAGAATTCCATTGAGAGCCACCCCCTGATGACGATCGTGGCCGCGGAACCGACGGCCGCCAATCTCTACGGGTTCGGTAGCCGGGACTGGATGAGGGGCATGCTCGACGCGGAGAAGATTGCCGGCCCCCATTACTTCGGCAACACGATCATGGCCGAGGGGGACATGGTGAGCGAGGTCCAATCGACGATCCGCGATGCCCGGGAAGAACTCGACGAAAGCGAGCAGCGGACGTTCGACATGAAGGTCGAGGCGGTCGTCATGGCGATCTCGGCCGAGGCCCAGCTTCCCTATCAGGCCGAAGAGGATGCCGCCAAGGCAGAGCAGATTGCCCAAGGTCGCATGCTGGCAATTGACGAATTCGCTTGCACCGGCTGCCACACGCTGGGAGACGAAGAGGGAGGTTCCGGCCCCGACCTCACCGGCTACGGCTCGCACGATTGGCTTCGCGATTTCATCAGCAACCCCCACGCCGAGCGATTCTACTACAACGAGGATAACTACGACGCCGAAGGCTTGATGCCCCCCTATGGCCCTCACGCGCAAGACAGCAACGTGAGCAAGCTGACGAAGGAGGAAATCGACCTGATCGTCAGGTGGCTGCGGCGCGACTGGCCGGTTGCTGGCGAGTAGAGCAGTAGCACGGGCTCGTTTGCCCCGTGCGTTAGCATTCTCCCCGGTTTAGCTCGCACGGGCAAATGTGCCCATGCTACGGAGAGACTCTGCCCGCATAATCGCTACAGTTTACCCAGTCCCCTGTCCGATATCGCTATGGAGAGCACAGAGACTCCGTAGGGCTGTCGAACGAAGGGGCGAGCAACGATGTGGTGCAAGCATTGCCATCAAGATGTGCCGGTAATGGGTCCGCAAGGCCTTCCCGACACCTGTCCCCGCTGCCAGCGTGACTACGAACCGACGCGGGTGATTGTCGAAGAGCTCCCGCCGCGCGAGGAACCTGGCTCGCCGGTCGAACGGATGCTCGACGCCGAGTCCGATCGGCGGCTCCGCGCGATGGGGCGTTCGATCCGCCGCCCCCTGTCAGGCTCCCCCGCGCTCCAGCCGGGAGAGCGATTGTGGGTCGACCTTGCTCCGCAATCGCGCCCAACCGGGAGTGGATCGTCGATCGACCCTCGAATGCTGCGCGACGACGAGTTGACCCCCGCCCAGGTGCAGTGGGGGGCGTGGCTCGCCACGACATTTGGGTTGGGACTCACCCTGGGTGGGGCTGTCCTCCTTGGTATGGCCCTCTGGGGAAATCTGCAGGAGTATTGGCCCTGGGGAGTCGGGATCACCCTCACCGGGCAGGCCATCCTGGCGGCCGGGTTGATCTGGATGCTCGGCTCGCTCTGGAAGACGAGCCGGTCGGCAGTCGCCCGGTTGGCGGCCTGCGAACGGCAATTGGCTGCCGTCCATCGCGCGACCGAGGCGGTCTATGGCCAGCGGGTCGGCGGGGCGAGCGCGTTTTATGGCGAACTCGCCCGCGGAGCGAGTCCCGCGGCGCTGATGTCGAGCCTGCAAGGCCAGGTTCATCAACTCGCAGCGCGGATGCATCAGTAGGCCCGAGGCCCGCTTGGATAGGCCTAGCGCGGCGCGCCAGGTTGAGGAGGGACTGGGGGGAGATTCCCAAACCCATCGCGCGGAATGCCCCCTCGCGGAGGCGGTGGGGGTGGGGGAGGCTCGTTGGCCGGCGGGGCCGGTGGCACGTCGACGCCTCCTTGTGGTGGCACGACCGGTTTTGCCTGCGGGTCAGGGGGCAGGAAAGCTCCGGCATGCTCGGCCCGCCCCAGAAGATCGAGCACCGTGCGGAATTTGACTTCCGCCGCGGCCTCTTGTCCATCGAAGTACTGCATCACGGCGAGCATGAAGAGGGCTTCGGCATCGCGGGGATGGGCATCGAGGTGAATCGTCAGTTGACGAAAAATCTCGCGCTTCGAGACAGCGTCCGGGTAGAGTTCCTCGAGGACGAACCCCGACTCTGGCCAATCGGGCTTGAGCCGGAGGCCTTCCTTCACCGCCTGGGTCGCTTCGGCGTATTTGGCCATGCCGAGGAGGGCAAACGCCTTGCGGAAGTGGATGTCGGCCACGTCGCTTGCCTGCCGCGATCCCTTTTCGTAGCGGTCGAGGGCCTGACGATATTGCCCTCTCTTGAACTGGCGGTCGCCATACTCGACAAACTTCCAGGCTTGGGCCCGCGATGTGGGGTTGCTGAGCCTGGGCGCTTCGCGCTCGGCGGGGGGAAGGAGCGCCCCACGATTGTTGTTGGCGGCCCCGCCCCCTTGGTTGTTGCCATCGATACCAAGAAATTGCCGCACCGCGCGCGGGCCATAGAGCGCCCCGGCATCGCCGACGACCGGCGGAAGATAGATCGGGCCAGATCCCCATCGGCAATTCCCGCCGCACCAGGGGCTGCCACAGAAGGGACAATAGTAATCGCCGTAGTAGTAGGTTCCCCCTGGGTAGAACGAATACCCGGGCGCGTATGAGTAGCCCCAGTAGTAGCCCCCCTGGGGAATCGAGTAGGTGCGGACGCGCGGCGAAGGGCGCGACATGATGCCGTTGCGATCGACCCCCGTCCCCGGTTGGTAGCCTGGAGGGGGCTTGATGTCGCGCGCTGTTCCTTGGGCTTGCAATTCGGTGGAACCGATCGCCAGTCCAACCACGAGAAGAAGCAAAATCGTTCGACGCATGGCACTCACCCTCCCTTGGAGTCCAGTAGAGCCTGCTCGAACTGCCCCGGCGCGCAAGCGGGCTTGCCTGCTTCCATTATTGCGGTTTTTGCGACGAGGGCAACCGGTTTTCCGTTCGGAGCAACCGTGCCACCCCCTCGTTAGCGCACACGGGCCTCGACATAGGGGACCACCTCGTCGAGTTTCAGCCGGATTTGCTCGAGCGAGTCGCGATCGCGGACCGTTACCGTCTGGTCGGTCATCGTCTGGCCGTCGATGGTGATGCAGTAGGGGGTCCCCACTTCATCCTGGCGGCGATAGCGGCGGCCGATGGCTCCCTTTTCGTCATAGAAGACGGGGAATTTTTGCTTGAGCTCGCGCGTGAGATCGCGGGCCACCTCCGGCATCCCATCCTTCTTGACCAAGGGGAGAATGGCCGCTTTGAGCGGGGCGATGCGGGGATGGAACTTCATTACGGTGCGGGTTTGCATCTGCCCCTTGTCGTCGGGGGCTTCGTCCTCGGTGTAGGCCTCACACAGGAAGGCTAGAGTCGCCCGGTCGGCACCGGCCGAGGGCTCGATCACGTGGGGGGTGTAGCGTTCTCCCGAGAGATCATCGCGATAGGTGAGGTCGCGCCCCGACCCGCGGTGGACCGGTTTCCCATCGGCGTCGAGCTGCAACGTGAGTGGTTTGCTGGCCGGGTCGAGTTTCCCCTCCATATGACTGCGGAGGTCGAAATCGCCGCGGTGGGCAATTCCCTCGAGTTCGCCATACTCTCCCTCGTCGAGGAAGGGGAAGGCGTACTCGATGTCGGCCGTGCCGGTGGAGTAGTGGCTCAGCTCGTCGGGGTCGTGGTCGCGCAGTTGCAGCCGTCCCTCGGCGAGCCCCAGGTCGAGATACCACTTGAAGCGGCGGTCGCGCCAGAACTTGTACCACTGGTGCGACTCCTTGGGATGGCAGAAGAACTCGATCTCCATCTGCTCGAACTCGCGCGAACGGAACGTGAAATTCCGCGGCGTGATCTCGTTGCGAAAACTCTTCCCCACCTGGGCCACTCCAAAAGGAACCCGGATGCGGGTGCTGTCGAGGATGTTCTTGAAGTTGACGAAGATGCCTTGCGCCGTTTCCGGTCGCAGGAAGGCGGTGTCCTCTTCGGTCCCCATCGCTCCGACGATGGTCTTGAACATCAGGTTGAATTCGCGCGGCTCGGTCAGGTCGCAGGCCGAGTGCTCGCCGGGAGTCTTGCTCGGCTTGAGGGGGCACTGGCTGGTCGAGAGGTGATCGGCGCGGAAGCGACTCTTGCACCCCTCGGTACGGCAATCGACCATCATGTCGGAGAAGAGATCGAAATGCCCGCTACACTTCCAGACTTGCGGGTGCATGATGATCGTCGCATCGAGCCCGGCCATCTCGTAAGGCCCCGGTGCCCCAGGGAGGGTCGCCAGATCGTCGTGGCGGGAGTTCATGTCCTGCCACCACGCCTCCTTGATATTCCGCTTCAGTTCCACCCCGAGCGGTCCGTAGTCCCAGAAGCCGTTGAGCCCCCCGTAAATCTCGCTCGACTGGAACATGAACCCGCGGCGACGCGCGAGCGACACGATCTTCTCCATATCCCGATCAGCCATCCTTCAATCTCCGAGCTTCGACTCACTTCAGCAGGAAAGTCCGCATTCTAGCGGCCCTGATGTCCGAGCGCCTACGGCGGTCGCATGGGGGTGGAACCGCCGCCACCATCGACGAGGTCGTTATCGGGCCGACATCTCCCCCGCAACCAGACACCCGCGACTCCGGTCGAGTTCGGGGAGAACCTGGAGGGAATCGATTTGGGCGCAGAGCACCAGATCGTCGTCGTGGCCGATGGCCAGCAGGTTTTTCCCCCCCTGGGTGTTGCGGAGCTCGATCGCCAGTTGCTCGCTTGGCGAGCGGCGGAAAGCCCCAGCCGCGTTGAGCAGTTCTTCCCACTCGCGGCGGGTCGCTTCGGCCCCTTCGTTGAGTTGCCACGGCCGATCGGCAAGCGAGAGGAGACGATCGACGATCAGCCCCGCCGCGAGCAGATCGTCGCGGGTCACATGACCGTCGGTCCCGGCGCAGAGCAAGTGGACCTCATCGCAATTGGCGACTCGCTCGGCGATCGTCGTGGCGTTGAGCGCGCATCCCATCAGCACTTCGCTGGCGAGATGGGCGTATTCGATGGCCCTGGTCCCGTTGGTCGTGGTGAAGAGGATCCGCTTGCCAAAGACGCGCTCGGGGGTGTATTCCGCGGGGGAATTTCCGAGATCGAACCCATCGATCCGCTCTCCCCCTCGTTCGCCCCCCAGCAGCACGTCGTTGCGCGATGCGCCATCCGCCGCGCGGAGGGCATGGTCGACCTCGGCCAGCGGAACGACCTCCGCGGCGCCAGCCGCCAAGGCCGTGGCGACGGTACATGAGGCCCGCAATTGATCGATCACCACCACCGTTGCCCCCGAGAGTTCGGGTTGTGCGATGAATTGCGGCAGGAAATGAACCGACAATCGGCAAGAGGGGGGCATCAGGGGGCTCGCAAGGGTGAGGGGGGAGGCCGGAGTATATCAGGGGTGGTCGAGAGGGAGCAGGGTGTAGCGATTATGCCGAAAACTCGCTGCATCTGGAGATACGATCCGCACAAACCGGGCAGTACGATCGCGTTACGCGGCGCGACTCCCTGCGTAAGCTACATTTGGGAATCCATGCGTCTCTTTTGCGTCCGAGGGAAAAAATCGATGGCTCGACCTTCCGTATTCCGACGGCAGAAGATTTACGTCGACTGGCAAGTCCAAGGGGGCATCGTCTTCCGACTGGCCATCATCTGGCTGTTGACGACGACCATCGCGGTCTTCTTGTCGGCACTGCTCCAGTTTTCGAGAAATCCGGCCATCGGCCTCGAGGCCTACCTGGCCGATAGCAGCCGTTACTGGATACCGACACTCATGGCCTTTGGTGCAATGTTGCCGATGGCCGGACTCTCCGTGGTGCGATTTACCCATCGCTTTGCCGGGCCGATCGTTCGACTCCGACGCGTGATGCGTGAGCTGGCCGACGGCCAAACCCTCCAGCCGATCAGTTTCCGGGAAAAGGACTACTGGCACGACCTGGCGACCGAGTTCAACCGCGTGGCGGAGGAGTTGACCCGCTTGCGGGAGGAGGTCGCTCGCGGGCGGGCCGACCGGGCGAATCCTGAAGCACATGCCCACGATGCGCCACCTGCCATCCTTCCGCTGGTCGCAAGTGGCGTGAGCGCCGATGCATACCGTGCTGGCACTCTGCTCGCCGCGGAAACGGACTGAGCGCAAGCAAGCGTCATCGCTGGCTTGAAGTCAGCCGGCCACGATGGCCTGCCCTGCACGCCAATTGTCTCCTTGCCGCTCAACGCGGTGATAGAGCGTGTCGCGCTCGATCGGTTCCCGCCCCGCTTCGACAATCAGGCGGCGGATCTCGTCGACCGACAGGACCTCCGGAGTGGTCGCCCCGGCGTCGTGGTAAATCAGCTCGTGCCGCACGGTGCCATCGAGGTCGTCGGCCCCGTAGGCGAGCGCAATCTGCGCCGTGCCGATGCCGAGCATGATCCAATAAGCCTTCATGTGGGGGATGTTGTCGAGCATCAGCCGGCTGACGGCCATTGTCCGCAGGTCGACCAGGGCCGAGGGTTTTTTGAGGTTGCGCTCGGCGCCGAGCTTGGTGTTCTCGGGGTGGAACGCCAGCGGAATGAACGTTTGAAACCCGCTGGTTTCGTCCTGCAATTCCCGCAGTCGCACTAGGTGGTCGATGCGGTGGTAGGGCTGCTCAATGTGGCCGTAGAGCATCGTGCAGTTCGACTTCAGCCCCAGTTCGTGCGCCGTGCGGTGCGTTTCGAACCACCGCCGCGAGTCGGCCTTGTGTTCGCATATCTGGTTGCGGACCTCGGGGTGGAAGATTTCGGCTCCCCCACCCGGCAGGCTGCCGAGCCCGGCATCGATCATGTCCTCGAGCACCCAGCGGAGCGGCTGTTTGGTGAGGCGGCAGAACCAGTCGATCTCGACCGGGGTCCACGCCTTGAGGTGGAGCGTCGGGTAGGCGTCGTGCAATAGCTGCACCACGTTGCGATACCACTCGTACTTCGCCTGATGGTGCAGCCCCCCAACGATGTGCATCTCGGTGCAGCCATTGTCGACCGCTTCCTGCCCGCGAGCGAGCACCTCCTCGTCGTTCATCCAGTACCCTTTCGCCTGCCGCAGGTCGGAACGGAAGGCGCAGAAGGTACAGCGGTAGACGCAGATGTTGGTCGGGTTGAGGTGGGTGTTGATATTGTAGTAGGCAGCGTTGCCATTCTTCCGTTCGCGCACCAGGTTGGCGAGCTCGCCCAGTTCGGGTAGCGGCACCTCGGGAGATTCGAGTAGCAGCCCCTCGTCGGCGGTGAGGCGCTCGCCGGATTCGACTTTCTTGCGGATCGTTTTCAGGACAGGAGAGGTACTTTGATGCATGTTCGATTTGGTTCTTGATGCAAAGGTGGGATGAAGCAAAGACGGGCAAATATCTCAAGCCCAGTAACCTTCTAATGCCCTGCAGTCGTCGGGTAGTACATAACTACTTTCAATCTTGGTATGTACCGGAAAATCACGACGTGCTCGCAGTTCTCTGGTGTCAGGACAACATCTTTATTCGTTTTGTCGCCGAGTAATCGCATAATGGCTAACAGGTGGTCCAAACTCGCTTGATCTTTGACTTCTCTTGGATCGATGTCTAGTTCCACCATCTCGTCGGTAAAAAAATGGCAATTCACTTGGAGGCAATAGTAAAAAGACTTGAGCGTGCATGAGTATTCGTGCCGATCCACAAAATGATTTGAATCCAAGGGTTTCGGCAATGTTCGAGGCTCGCCATCGATGAAGTATTCGTGCTTGTACGCAGAAAGAACTTCTAGGACCGCATTCCAATCATCGATGCTTGTATTGAATATATAGATGTCGCGCCAACTTCCATCGAATACGAACTCCTCACGGCATTGCTCATATTCGATTTCACTCACGGTGGTTCTATCTCAACTTCGCATGGTTTTGTGTCTTCTCGCCTCTTGCATCGATCAAGTGAGCAACAAATCCGCACACGTGACCAGCAATAGACCGGCACTAATGATGGCGTTGACATTGAAAAACGCAACATTCACCCGGTCGAGGTCGTCGGGGCGGACGAGCCAATGTTCGTAGACCAAGAGCCCAGCCACGGCAACGATTCCTCCCCAGTATAGAAGGCCCAGGTGGGGATAGACCATGGGGAGCAGTGCGAGGAGCACGACCATCACGGCGTGGCAGCCCGCCGCTAGCCGGAGTGCTCCAGAAATACCGAGGGCCACTGGAATGCTTCTCAGTTTCGCCTCGCGATCGAAGGCATAATCCTGGCAGGCATAAAAAATGTCGAAACCGGCGACCCACGCCAGCACGGCGCCACCGAGGACCACCGCCGGCAACAGGTCGGTGGGATTGGCTATCACCTGCTCGCCGCGGATGGCGATCCAGGCCGCGATGGGGCTCATGGCCAGCGCGGCGCCAAGCCAGAAGTGGGCCAGCGACGTGAACCGCTTGGCGTAGCTGTAGCCGCAGAGGAACAGCAGCACCGGCACGCTCAAGTAGAGGGGCAGGGGGTTCGGAAGAAAAAGGAGTGTGCTGGCGATGAAACCAACCGTGGAGATCAACGTGAACAAGGCCACCTGCCCCACACTCAAGATGCCCGCCGGGATATGCCGCTTTGCCGTGCGCGGATTACGGGCATCGATCCGCCAGTCGACCAGACGATTGAAGGCCATCGCCGCACTGCGGGCAAAGACCATCGAGAGGAGGATGCCAACGACTTCTTGCCAGCGCACAGCGCCGGCGAAGGCCGCCAATCGATCGGTGAGATCAACTCCGACTGCACGCAATGGAAGCGGAATCCGAATGCTGCCGAAGATCAAGAACTCTTGATAGAGGATGGGGTCCGCTCCCAGCGTCCACGTGTTCAAAGTCTCCAGTGCCCGCAACCACCACGCCATCACCGCCGCCATCAGCGCAAATGGCAGCGCGAACAGCGTGTGGCTGAAGCGGATGAGGGACAGGAAGTGGCGGATGGTTTGTAGCACCGGGTGACTGTCACGAGAGGGTAGAAATAGGGAAGAAAAAAACGCGGAGGCGCAGAGACGCGGAGATATTTCTGAAGGGGCAAAGTGAAATAAATGGCTATCTAAAATATATGAATAAGAAAGTATCCGATCGGATCTATTCCACCCCGCCAAACAACATCTCCGCGTCTCTGCGCCTCCGCGTTTATATCCCTTCTTATCAGCGTTGCTCGGTCTCTCCGTGTTAATAAATCAACACTCCGCTAGCGGCTCATGGGTTTTCTGCCCGACGAAGTAAAAGTAAGGCATCCGCAAGACCGGGATCCAGATGATCTTCCCCATTTGTTCGGTCAGGTGCTGCTGGGCAAAGCGGCTCTGGAGGTAGGGGAGCAAATCAGGGTTCGGATGGACATTATCCATGCCGAACCATGCCGGCCAGAAGGTCCGCGTGAACCAGGAATGCTCGCGCTGCCCGTCGGCTGGGTACTTTTTGGCAATGTAAAAGTCGACCACCCCGAGTGTTCCGCCCGGCTTGAGCAGGCTGATCGCGTGATCGATGGCCGCGAACCAGTTGGGGATCATCGTCAGCGAATAGGCGAACGTCACCACGTCGACCGAGCCGGGGGGGATGTCGACGGTCGTCGCGTCGGCGTGACGGAGTTCGACGTTGGTCCAACCCTTTTGGTCGACCCGCTTTTGTGCAATGCCAAGCAGCGACTCGCTGAGGTCGACCAGGATCGCCCGGTCGAAGCTCTTGACCCTATCGCCCCACGCCTCGGCGTTGCGGGCGGTGCCACAGCCCAGATCGACCCATGTACCTCCCTCGGGCGCGGGAAGCTGGGAAAACAGTTCGTCGCGGCCATGCAGCATCCGCTGGCGGGTCGCGTCGTAATGTTCCGCTTGCCCCCGATAAAAGCTCTCGAGCCGCTGCTGGTGGGTCTCACCCCGAATGGGCGACAGGGCCAGATGGTAGAGAATCTTGAGTTGTCCCAGTGCGCTCATCGTGATGCGCCGCGAGGGCGGCCTCATTCGGCTTGTGGAGGGTGGTAATCGCGAAACTCGCGTAGGTATTCACTCGGTCGCGGGTGTTGAGCTCGGCGGCAAGCTCGTCATTATAGCTGAGCAGGTCTCCCAATCGGTGCCGCTCCCCATCCAGCGCGATCATGATGGGATCGACAAATTCGACCTTGAGGGCCGCGCTCCGCCACAGAATGCGGGCCGAGGGCTCGGCGTGGTCGACAATCGCCTGCCACTGCTGCTCCAGGATGTCGTGATGATGCTCGGCAAGCCAGTCCATGTGGTCAAGCAACACGTAGTGGCTGTAGGTCCGGTCGGTCGACTGCAAGTGATTGAGCAGGGTCGTCGTGTGGGGGTGAATCCGGTCGACGAGCCCCCCCTTGAGGCGATTAAAATTCTCCTCCTTCAGATAGTCGGGGCAGCAGTCGCGGGTGTATTCACCCGTCATATAGACCCGCCAGAAGTAGTTGTCGTGGATTGGCACCTTGGTGAAGAGCCAATCGAGCCGGTCCTCGATGAACTTGGTGATACCACCCGGGTAGTAGCGTTCGAGTTGGGTCCGCTGGGCACGCGGGACCCCCAGCAGCGAGAGGGTGCTGTCGCGCTTGAGGAACCATTGGATCCCGGGACCCCAGAAGACCGGCTTCACCTGGTTTTCGTAGATGTCGCGCTGCTCTTCGAGGGTAGTCGCCGCCAGCAGCCGCTCGACCTGGGGGCGAATCTTGGCCACCCGGTTCACGTAGCCATTGATCGACCAGGCGAAGAAGCCCGAGGAGCCGCGGAAGTAGAAGCTGGGGCGGCGCCCCTTGCCATTAAAGAACCTGTGCTTCTTGTCCCAGAACTTTCGTGCGGCGGGGGAAAGCTCCGGCTGGATTTTCGACTGGTAGATGGCCCGCCAGTTGGCCAGCCGCCCGCGACCGAAAAGCTGGAAGAACGTCTCGTAGTCGAGCTGACGAATCGCCACCTGCTTGAGTTCCAAGAGGGCATTCTGCCGAGGGTTGACGTCGACCGTGTCGATCCGCTCCGGCTCGTCGAGGGCATAGTCGAGGGCGTTGCAGCCTGCCGAGGTGATCATCAGCAGCCGGTCGCCAGGGCCAAGCTCCAGCGCCACCCGGTCGAGGCGGGGATCCTCCCAGCAGGTGTTATAGACGAGGTTCTTGCCGTGGCAGAGTTTGAAAACGGCCTTGCTAATGGCGGCGGCAAACATGCGTGGTTCCTGGGGGCACGGCGCTAGCGGAGGCGTGCCGATGGTGGGGAGCCAGTCCCCAGGGGCTGATCGCGGGATGGCGCCACCCGAAATGGGGAAGTCCCTCGCACTCGTCTCCTTCAAACTCCCTATGGTCGGGGGTGGG
Source organism: uncultured Planctomycetaceae bacterium (assembly GCA_964650265.1). Lineage (GTDB taxonomy): Bacteria > Planctomycetota > Planctomycetia > Pirellulales > Lacipirellulaceae > CAZYQQ01. Next base: position 869 of record CAZYQQ010000056.1, on the reverse strand, counting down.
ATGGGTGTTGGCAAGGGGGAAGGACTGGGGTACTCCCCCCGCGTTACGGCCATCCGCCATCCTCCTATTGAGTCGACCACCTTCGCACCGGCTTAGGAAGAGTAGGCCGGTGCCCGTTTGGGGGGCGGGATAGCGGAGGAATTGAATCGGAGTGTTTGAGGGCGGAGTGTGTGAGTGTCTCGATTGTGGTGCGGTTTGGGGAACGTCTTGGGGCTGTTCGAGTTTTTTCTTTTTTCGACAAAACACGATTTTCGTCGAAAAAGTCGCCTCTTTTTTCGACGACTCGATGAGCACTCGCTCTGCAAATCAGGGGATGCTCGCGAGGCCATGGTGAAAAAATGTTTCGCTTTTAACTTTTGCTCCCCCAGACTTTGGTTGTCGAAATCGATATTGAGTGGCTTCAAACTCGGCCCGGGCTCGTTTGCCCGGGCAGCGTGGTGGGTTCGAGTTGCCAAGGAACAGGGTAGGTCCGGTTTGCCAAACCGGACCTTGAAGTGAGTACGGACCTCGCGCGCAGCGCAAGGTCCGTTTCGGCCCGAGTCGATCGACCCAGGGCGGACCTGCGGTGTGGCCATACGTTCACGTTTCCCCAAGTCTACCGGAGAGGGTGGACAATTCCCAGCGGAAAGTTTTGAGAAAGCCGAAAATCGCGCCAAACAAGGCGTTTTCGGCACATTTCCGAGCCGTGAACGTGAGTCCACGGAGCAGTGTGGGACGATTTTCCAAATCGTCAGCGAGGCGTCCCCTCACGCTCCTCACTAACGTGTCGGGTTAGGATTGGCGGCACGCCATCCCCACGACGCCCGTCAGCCGCTGCAAATCGCCTGGGCAAGCCCAAGCGTCCGAGCTTGCGCCATCACCATCCGACT
>CAZYQQ010000055.1:15888-35400 GCA_964650265.1 uncultured Planctomycetaceae bacterium | reverse complement strand
ACGGCTCGTGAATATGCCATCATGCACCTCCTTTCATACAGGTTCATGATAGTATACCGAAGTTATTTTTCCCCGGATCCTAAGTCTCGGCCTCGGGCGAGCGCAGCCACTCCCGGCACCGCACAAAAAAATCCCGATAATCCTTGCGCCGATAGTCGGGATAGGTCCATTCCTGAGCCACCCACCCCTCGCGACGCGACCAGACCAGGGTCACCTCGGCAAAAATCCCCTGCGACAGATAGACCCGGTGCCAGTGGTTCTTGGTCGATGCCAACACCAGCTTCGACTCGGAAATATGGCCCGGGTCGAGGTTCAGCGGACGCGGTTCCGGGTGGCGCCCCAGCGCGATGTATTCCTCCTCCCAGGCGTTCGTCAGGTGCTTGAGCCCGGCGAGTTCCTCCGGGTCGACCACCTCGTCCGACGCGACGAACTGCTTGAACAGCCCCGGGCCCATCTCGCGCTCATAGTAGTCGGTGTCGTCGTACACGAACGGGTCGCTCACCAGCGAGTGGGGGCCGAGTTCCTGCTCGACCCGCTCCCGCGCCCAGGCGAGCGCCTCGGGATAGCGGCTGGAGATCGCGATCAGGCGTAGGGTTCGGGGGGGTGGTTGAATGGTGCCCATGTGGCGACTCAGATATCCTAACGTCTACAAGCGATCCTCTGCCGAACCGACAATTTCGCGACTCATGATCATCGATTTCACCAAGTTCGCTACTCCCACTCGGGCGATCAACCTGGCCGACTGGACCAACATCGACGACATCGATCTCCCCGCCCGAACGGCCAAGCGGCTGGTGGTCCCTCCGGGTGCGAAGGCGGAGTATTTCCGCGAGGATGTCGAACTCCAGGCCATCATCTCCCCAAGATATCAGTTCACCACCCACGCGGCGATACTGCTCGCCACGATGCGGCACAACGACACGCTCCAAATCCTCCGCACGATCAGCTACCCTCGCTCGCGCGAGTCGATCTACAACGAGGCGGCCGCTCTCTGCGAAGCATGGGACCTGGTGGGCCACGTTCCCATTGATCCCGACGACGAGGACTCCGACGTCAAGGAAGTCTCGGGAAAAGAAGCTCTCGACTTCTGGATCAAAACGCCCGCGGAAGAGTTCCTGCTGTTCCTCGCTCAGAGTCGCACCTTCCTTGAACCCGGCCTCTGGTTCCTGCGCGTCCGCGTCTCTTCACTTTCCCCCGAGGACGAACAGACCACCTGGCTCAGTTGGCTCCCGTGGTTCCGCAAGCGGAAGAAAGTTCAAGACGAACTGCTGCTGTCGGTGCAGGCATTTTGGACGGACCCGTTTTTCGATTACCAGAGGTAGGGGGGTCGCGTGTCAGGATTTCGACTTCCTGCTAGTTTCTTGCCACGTTATAATGGAAGCATGAGCACAGTCGAAGAAATCGAAGCCGCCATCCGCAACCTCCCCGCCGAGGATTTCGCAGTTCTGCGCGCTTGGTTGGCGGAATATGACGCGGCGATGTGGGACAAGCAATTCGAGGAGGATGTGGCCCACGGTCGGCTCGATGCCTTGGCAGAGGAAGCCCTTGAAGACTTTCGCCAAGGTCGCTGCACCGAACTTTGAACCATTTTGCAACACCTCGATTCTGGCAGCGCTTTCGCCGGTTGCCCGCTGAAGTGCAACAACTGGCGCGAGACTGTTACCACTTGCTTCGCCAAGATCCCCGCCACCCGTCGTTACGGTTTAAGAAGGCAGGACGATTTTGGTCTGTTCGGGTAGGCATTCACTATCGTGCCCTGGCCGTAGAGGAAAACGGTAACTACGTATGGTTTTGGATTGGTCCTCATGGCGAGTATGATGCGATCTTACGCCAGGGCTGAACAATTTCAATAAGCCCGCGCAAATACCCCCCGCACCTCACTCTTCGCCCCACTAAACAGGCACGTCCCCTCCTCCCGCTCCGCACCCAGCGGAACGCACCTAGGCGTCACCTTCAATTCCTTGCACTTCGCCTCCATCTCGGGCCCGTCGACAAAGTGGCAGAGGGCGAACCCCCCTGGCGAGTCCTCGGCGAAGTACTTCTCGAACTCCGCCAGCGAGTCGATTTTCACCGTCGACTCCTCCCGGCGGGCCCTGGCCCGCTCGAACAGGTTGGTCTGCATCTCCTCCAAGATATTACCGATGTTCGCCACCAGTTCCACTCGGGGAGTCCCCGTCCCCTTGGTTCCCTGGTCGCGCCGGGCGACGAACGCCCCGCCACCCGCCACGTCGCGGGGGCCGACCTCCACCCGCAGCGGCACGCCGCGCTTCACCCATTGCCATTTCTTTTCGCCGCCGCGCAGGTCGCGGTCGTCGATTCGCACCCGCACCGCCGCACCGTCGTACGACTGCTGCGAAAGCTCGGCTTTGAGTGACTCGCAGTAGGCGAGCACCTCGCCGCGCTCCTGGTCGTTCTTGTAAATCGGCAAAATCACCACGTGGGCCGGGGCGAGCTTCGGCGGAATCACCATCCCGTCGTCGTCGGCGTGGGTCATGATCAGTCCGCCGATCAGCCGGGTCGACACGCCCCAACTGGTCGTCCAGGCGTAGGCCAGACTCCCCGTCTCATCCTGAAACTTGATCTCCTGTGCCTTGGCAAAGTTCTGCCCCAAAAAGTGGCTCGTCCCGGCCTGCAGCGCCTTGTTGTCCTGCATCATCGCCTCGATCGACAAGGTATCGACCGCGCCCGGGAACCGCTCGCCAGCCGTCTTCCGTCCCTTGATCACCGGCATCGCCATCGAGCTTTCGGCGAACTCGGCGTAGACCTCCAGCATCTGCCGCGTCTCGGCCTGGGCCTCCTCGGCCGTGGCGTGGACGGTATGCCCCTCCTGCCATAGGAACTCGGTGGTCCGCAGGAACATCCGCGTCCGCAACTCCCACCGCACCACGTTGGCCCACTGGTTGATCAAAATCGGCAGGTCGCGGTACGACTGCACCCACCGGGCAAAGGTTGCCCCGATGATCGTCTCGCTCGTCGGCCGCACGACGAGCGGCTCCTCGAGCTTCGCCCCCGGGTCGGGCATCAACCCCCCCTGGCCATTGTCGATCAGCCGATGGTGGGTCACCACGGCACACTCCTTGGCGAACCCCTCGACATGCTCCGCCTCCTTCTCCAGGAAGCTCATCGGGATAAAGAGGGGAAAATAGGCATTTTCGTGCCCGGTCGCCTTGAACATCTCGTCAAGCCGCCGCTGGATATTCTCCCACAGCGCGTACCCCCACGGCTTGATGACCATGCACCCCCGCACATCGGAGGTTTCCGCCAGATCGGCCCCCTTAATCACCTGCTGGTACCACTCCGGGTAATCCTCTGCCCGGGTGGGGGAAATTGCGTTTTGGTCTTTGGCCATGGGGGGGAGTTGGGAGTTGGGAGTTGGAAGAAGCTTAAGGGGACGCATTTTACGCCAGAAAGGGCAGGGCGTCAGGGCAGGGGCAGCGATGAGGGAAGGGAGAGGAGGGGATGTTGGGGGATGGGGGGGAATCGTTGAACCCAGCAGGAAGGTGATCGATGCGGAGGGACCGAAGTGATTGATCCCGGAGGGATCGAAGCTATTAGCCGGTGGTCGAGCGAAGCGATACCACCGGGAACAAGGCCCCCCTCCTAACCGAGCACCCCGGAGGGGTGCCAGCTATCTGCCCTCCAGGGTATCGGCCCTACCCCGAAGAGGTTCGACTCCAAAGCCCGGGGTCGCGCCTGCGCACCCGAGGGGATGATTCACACGAACTCAACCTGGCCGCGCATCTCATCAGGCTCAAGGCAATCGCTCAATAAGTGGAGAAACCGGTCGACGTTCTCGTCAAAATGAAACCGGAGCGCCGCCCGCCCCTCTGCCGGCTAACTTTTTCGCGAGGGGACCTGGTCCACTAGCGGCCTTGAGCCCGGCGACGAATTCGTCCGCTTCCTGCATCTGCCGGTCAATCTCCTGCTTGTTGTCCCAATAGTAGGCGAGCGCAGCGTGGACGTCCGCGAGCGTTAGGTGGGGGAATGCGGCAACCACCTCTTCGGCCGATTTGCCTTGCCGCTCGTGGAGAACGTAAACGTCCCACACACGAATACCAGTGCCCGCGACGCAAGGCCGCCCGGTGTCGGCATCGATCTTGATGTGCTGTGGAGTAACCAGTTTTCCCATGTCCCCATTATAGCATTGTTTGGTTCACGCAGTCCACGTCGACCCGAACGCGCAAAACCTGCTCAAAATGAGATCGGGTGTCGGGCCCTTTCCTGGCTCCGGTGTCCGCTGGGAGTGACACCGCGAGAGAAGGGGTAATCGGCGGTTTCGGGCGAAGAAGAACGAATTCGAGGGCCGAAATTGGAATGCGGTGCAGGTCCGCGCTGCAGGCGACTGGGAAAGCCGCCCCACAATGGAGGCTTTACGGCATGTCCGATTGCCAAAAATGTGAACCCGACAGGTCAGCGAGGCGAGAGAGAGTTCACCCGCCCACTCCTCACTGACGTGTCGGGTTACGATGGTTGGGGAGATCGGGAGACAATGAAGACGTGTGGCTGAGGCCCGAGTTGCCGAAACCGCTGTGCCTCGCCAATCGGCTCGACGGCAACTTGCCCCCAACTCGCGAGAAGCACCCGGCACGACCACGCGGACGCATTTTTCATTTCAGTGGCAAACAAGTAACGCAGTTCTTCAGTTCAACTGCACTACAGCATGACAGGACCAACTCGAGATCGTGTACCAAAGCTCCAATGCCGGCGCTGAGTTGCATGTCAGTGAGACCCGGAACCCTGCCGCTTCAGAAGTTCATCACGCGACAAGGCGTGGCTCTGCCTTTTTTGTTCTGCCGCGGTGGCGCCGGCCTCAATCCGACCGATCAGCTCGTCATAGTGATCATAAAAATAGCCAAGTGCGGCATAGACTTGCTCAGGACGAAGGTCGGGGTGCTGCCGAAGCAACTCCTCCGCCGTCCAGCCGTACTGGTAGTGCTCCGCCGCCAGATGCTCCACTTTGTATCGAGTCTGGTCGAGTCGCGCGATGCCCGAGGCATCGATCACGATATGCGGATAATTGGCGGCGGTGCTCATAGTCGACTCCAGAAGTCAGGTTCTTCCCTATTATACGCCACGCCCACCCGACTGCCGAGTGGAATCTGCCGGGGTTCAAGCGCGGCGGGTCACGAAAAGGAGATCAGGGGGAGATGGGGGGATCAGAAAAGCGTGGCTGAGGTCCGAGGTGGCGCTCGGTGACTGGTGGGAGTGATGGTAACTTGGCCACAGCTTGGGGTGGAGGCACCCAGCGGCAATTCAAGGGTGGGTGGTTCTGCCGGGAGTTGATTCGGCCATTTGGATTGCTGAACTCCGGCAGGTGTACCCACCGAATGGGGCTAGCGGCAACGGTGGGTGAAGGCTGTCGGCGAGAGAGTCGTGACATACGCAGCGTTGAAGTGCGCCGACAGGACTACCCACGCTACGGTACTCAAGACTGTGAGTGCAACTCACGACGAAGGACCGCTCGGAGCCTTTCCTCTTCGGCATCCTGGTTCAAGAACCAGTCCGTCGACCAGATTCGGTGCAGTTTCCAGCCACGTAAGGTAATTATCTCTTCCCGCAAACGATCTCGGTCGCGAGCAGATTTAGAAGAATGGTAAGTCGCACCATCGCACTCAATCCCCAACAGGAACTCCGTCTCGGACTCTGGTCGTAAAACGCCTATATCTATAGAGAATCCTGCGACGCCGACTTGCGGAACGGCTTTCAGTCCAATGCTTTCCACAACCCTCGCCACGGCAATCTCAAATGAGGACCCCGGCTCGCGTCCTGAGAATCGGCCACGGTCAACAATCTGCCCGCTAATAGCGTAGTGCAAGTAGTCCTTCATCGCCTGCACACCCCGGCTCTGCCCCTCTGCCCCTCGAATATCTGAAGGCAAGAAAGAAGAGAACACCTCGACCCGCCGTTTCGCTCGTGTTATGAGCACGTTCAGTCTTCGCCACCCATCTTCCCAGGTTATTGGCCCAAACCGGTTGAAAACCCTACCCGTCGCGGGATCAGGTCCATAAGTGTACGAAAGAAAGATGACATCTCTTTCATCGCCTTGAACATTTTCAAGATTCTTCACAAACAATTTATCACGTCGGTTGTCAAGGCGCTCAAGCGCCAGCCGTGCTTCGCTGTCGTGAGAGGCAATAGACTCTAGTCGATCACGAATCGCCTGAGCTTGATCCAAATTAAAAGTGGCGACCCCGAGCGATTCGTCAGGATGATTCTTGGCATGCTCGACAATTGCCGCTGCCACTTGGTCGGCTTCAACGGCATTGCACCCGCCCGAGAAGATCGCATTTTCGACAGTGTGCCTTGTTACTCCGAGCCGGCCGCCGGCCGACGTGGACGACGGAAAAACGACCAAGTCACCCTCATAGAACTTCACATTCGAGAACGCTATTAAGCTTTCGTGTTGACTGCGGTAATGCCATCGGAGTCGACGACGGTGTGGAAATGCCTTTAACGCCACTTCGAGAATCGACTCTGAATCGCCAATCACCGCCTGACCATCCCCATCATCGATGGCTCCGAGTCGATCGAAGAACGATGTTGGCGGAAGTTGCTTTGGGTCACCGACCACGACGAGCTGTTGGGCGCGAATAATTGTCCCCAGCGCATCCTCCGGTTTGATTTGAGATGCCTCATCCATAACCACGATGTCGAACTCTATCGCTCCTGCGGGCAGAAACTGGGCAATCGACAACGGGCTCATCATAAAACAGGGTTTGAGGGCTTGAACCGCCTTTCCAGCTCGCTGAATTAAATCGCGAATTCGGCAACGATGTACCTGATTGGCAACTTCATGTCGGATCAGGCCTAAATCCGTGAATTCTCGTACCCGCCCTCTGGAGACGCCACTCGGGATTTGACGTTGGGAGGCCCGCCATGCGATTTCCAGCCGATTGGCCGCAATGAGTTCACGATCAAGTTTTTGATATTCCCGCCGCAATCTGTCCGCGGAATGGCCGGAGAATGTGCGGAGTGCCTCGTTGCGTGCAAGTGCGTCGAATGCGATTTTTTCGTGTAGCGTCAGATCGAAACACTCCGCGGCAATCGTTGGTTCCAGCACCCCCTTCGAGATTGCGACGGCACAATCTGCTCCTCCCAGTTCCCTGCAACGGTCGATCGAGCGGCAGAACCTCGCCCACAAAGGGAGTTTCTCGACACTCGCGATCAACCGCTCAAGATACTGGCTCCACACTTCGTCGCCTTCAAGGCCAGGCAACCTTAGCCAGGCCTCGTCGATGTCGCCATGGCTGGATAACTGAGCGCGTGTCTGATACCACTCGCTTTTCAAGTTGCGAAGTGCGTCCAAGTCTCGTACAAATTGGCGATAGGAATCCCTGCCTTGGCTTGTCACGCGACACAAGGCGTCCCATGGCACATTGAAGTGGTGCCACCGGAGTGCCCATTTCGTGGTCGCTTCCAGCGATTCCCAGTCCGTATTTTCACGCGCATAGATGTTCGGCGGGAGCGACTTGAAATCAGACCGACTCTCGAAGCGTTCGGCCGACGTGATCGCGTCGCGAACTTTTGCTGCACACTCAAGGATTTGCTGTATTGTCATCCGGTCGGATGCAACAAACATCTCGTGGAGTTCGAGGACTCTATCGATGTCACGCGATATTTCGGTTAAGCGAGCCCGCACGGCGTCAAACGGCGTGACCTCTAGCTGTTCCTCGTTGGCTCCTAGGAGGCAGCCAATTGCTGGAGAACCTATCTCGGCACGAACCACTCGGAGGGCATCGATAAACGTACTGGGACAAGGCGCTTCGGATGAGTTCCAGCGACATTCCCAGAGTCGTCTCGCCTGCTCGTAACTGAGGCCCATTTGCTTCGCGGTATTTGCCCAATTCAGGGCAAGTTCCACTGCATCCCAGTCAGTCGCGACTGACTCGAAACTGGGGCCGAGAACCCTCTGCAAAGCCCTGTTATTCTCGAACTTAGAAAGCCGCTCGCGGTAGTCACGAACAGTTTCCAGATGCTGGCCCAGGAATTGCCCTCGAAGCGTCTTTCCGGGGCGGACGCTTTGCATTGCGCGACTTCTTGCGAGTCGATACCGACGCCGGAAGAAGCGGGTCCAAGACGAGCCAAACGCCTTTAGAACATCGATTAGCTCGTCTAGCTCCACACCTTCGGGAACACGATCAAGATACTGTCGTTCAAGTATCCTTCCCTGGAGCTCAATCAATTGGCTACTTTCTTGTTTCGCTTCACGGACAATGCGCACGGTATCTGCTTGGAAACACTGCTGCTCTACGGTCTTGGGGGGAACAACGGCGTCATGCGATACAAGTCGATATTTATCGAGTGCCAACCTGAAGTGGTGCAAATTGTTGATACGTCCGAATCCCAAGTCGGAGAGAAGGCGCGATTGCTCTACCAAGTCCTCCAAGGCACAAAGCGACTCCGCAATCCGGGCACGGACCTCCCGGGCTTGGCTCAGATCATATCCGTGGAGCTCGTCAGGCAACCCCGTCCCGATTCGCGAAAGCAGTTCTTCTGCTATTGGGAATGCCTCGTCAACAGTGCCTACCACAACTTCTCTGGCCGCGTCAAACGCGGCTTTTAGGCGGACAATCCCATCGATGCTCGATAGTACCCTACCACATATGGTGGTTGAATCCAAATCGGGCAGGAGCTTGGGCTGTAGCGACTCCGAAAACTCCAGCTTGGAATGATCCTCTCTGCTAATCACGCTGGACAAGGTTATCCAATCAATCCCCGTGCCGCCCCATTGTGAAACTAACTCCGCCGCCTTGCCGGCTATTTGCTGCGAGATACTCACAAGGTGGTTTAATATTGCTTGTACCGCTTGCTGCCTCCCCGGGATTAACCGCGAGGCGTGGAACGGTTGCCAAGGGAAATCGCGAACAGGTCCAATTTCCGTCGCGTGCGACTCGATGTCACGTAGACAAGCAACTAACGCTTCAAACTCGTTCCGCCCCATCCGTTCGTCGACTTGTGCCTCGTCCAAAGGCTGTATTCCACGGGAACGCAACTCCGTTACACGCCAGAACACATCATGCAACGGCAACTGCAAGGGGCCTGTCTTAATCGAGGTGGAAGCAAGGTATTCGGTAAGCTTTTGTTTGTGGTCTCCTACCCTATCTTGGAGCGACTCCAGATCCTCACGGGGGACAGGTCGGAAATCAAGCCGCTTGGCGAGATCGGTAAACACTTGGCGGGGCTTCGCCGCATCGCTGTGGAGTTCTAAACAAAACATCCCCAGGTCGACGCTCTCCAAATTGGATCGCACGACTTCCAAGGCCGCAAGCTTCTCCGACACAAATAGGACAGATTTCCCTCCATTCAAGGCGTTCGCGATGACATTCGTAATCGTCTGCGATTTTCCAGTCCCTGGGGGGCCCTCAACTACAAGGCTCTTGCCTTCGGCTATATCGCATAAAGCCGAGTGCTGTGAACTGTCGGCGTCGCGAACGAGGGCGATGCGATCGGCACCTGGATGAGAATCTATGGCGTAATCGACTCCAAAGTAATGCGGCGAATTCTCGATTTGTGTTCCCTCGATGACCGCGCGTATCAAGGGGTGATTTTCGAGTGCCTTCTCCCCTGTCCATTGCGAGGGATCGAGATCGAGATACATCAGGAGTTTTCGAAAGGAGAAAAAGCCCAGCAGCGACTCCCTCCGCACTACCCATTGACTTTTCTTGCTTACGATGCGCTCAATCGATTGAAAAAACTCATCAGGAGATGGCAGGTTTCCCTCGTCGTCGAGAGCAAGGTCGGGAAGTTGCAGATCAAAGTCCTTTTCGAGCCGTTTCGTCAAGGAAAGATTCGATTGGACTTCCTCGCCAGTGTAGGCGAGGGTCGTACGATAGCTTCCCGATCGCCCGTCGTACTTTCGTTCCAACCTTGCTGGGATTAGGATCAGCGGGGCGAGCAGTGTTCGATCGGCAGAATCATTGTCCTTCCACTCGAGCAAGCCGATTGCCACGTAGAGATAGTTTACCCCTGTCTCTTCAATCGCCGTATTTGCCTCGCGCCGCATCGTCGTTAGCACGCTGTCCAGGGACTTCCGCGACAGACTTGTGCGCAGTGTTCCAACTGAGGTACCGCCTGTCGTACCTGGGGCTGCGTCCTCCAACCCGGAAACACCTTCCGACTCATCCACATCATCTGGCGCTGAATCAAACAGTGGAGTCAGCTCCGACGAGGTGCCTGATTCCAACGCATCAGCAGCAGGCGAAAAGTAGTATGTCCTTTCCTTGGTGACCAAGCGATCGAATATCTCATTCGGCGTCTTATCGACAAACTCGATAGTTCGCCGGTCACTCTTCCTGTAATTCAACAGTCGGTTGGAGTTGGTCAGGTCGAGCAGTTTCTGTCGAAGTCGATCAATCTCGGCGCAAATGTCGACACCCGAAACCTGCGCGGTCGTAGGTTCAGTAGCTTCGCCCTTCATTTTCCGATTATCCCCTTTTTCCATCGAATTCCCCAAAGATGGCGAATGCCATCGCATTCCTAGAGCCCGGCGTGGCAATCCCAAGCCGTCAAAACAGTATGACTCATCCCCCCCATCCCCCAACATCCCCTCATCCCCTACCAAGACCTCCCCCCCAGCGAATTCCCGCCCCCACTATGGTATCATGTCCCATCTTTCCTCCCCCGGAACCACCCAACTCCAGTGAATTAACTTAACGCATGTCCCGACGCTTCGCCGCTCAACTCGCCCACAACGAACAAATCTCGCAGGTCTTTCTCGCCAGCGACAAGATCCTCCGCCCCAACCGGAGCGGGAATTTTTATTTGCAGCTTTCGCTTGGTGACCGGAGTGGGGCGATTGATGCCCGGCTTTGGAACGCCAGCGAGCAGGACTATAAGAGTTTCGACAATGGCGACTATGTGCTGGTCGATGGGAGCACGCAGTTGTTCCAGGGCAACTTGCAGATGATCCTCAACTCGATCCGCAAGGCGCGGCCCGACGAGGTCGACGAGAGCGACTTCATGGTCCGGCAGGCTTCGGAGATCGACCGGTTTGCCGCCCGGCTCACCGAGATCCTGCGTGGCATCCACACGCCCGAACTGCGGAATCTGGCCGAGTGTTTCCTGATGGACGAGGAGTTCATGGCCAAGTTCACTCAGGCCCCCGCCGGGATGAAGAACCACCACGCCTACCGTGGCGGGCTGGTGGAGCATGTGGTGAGCGTGATGGAACTGGTACTGCTCGTGGCGCCGCGCTATCCCCAAATCGATGGCGACAAGCTGCTGATCGGGGCGTTCCTGCACGACGCCTCGAAGGTCGACGAACTCAGCTACGAGCGCGACATCGCCTACACCGACGCGGGCCAACTCCTCGGCCACATGGTGATGGCCATGACCCTGCTCGACGAGAAGGTCCGCGAGGCGCAGCGCCTTTCCGGCGAGCCGATTTCCGAATCGCTGGTGAATGAGATCAAGCACATGATCATCAGCCACCATGGCGAGTACGAATATGGCAGCGCCAAGCTGCCGATGACCCTCGAGGCGGTCGCCCTGCATCACCTCGACAACCTTGATGCGAAGATTGCGAGTTTCAGTCAGTTGATTGCCGATTGCCCGAACAGCGATAGCAATTGGACACAATACTATCCCAACATGGGACGCAAACTCTACAAGGGAATTGTCAACTCAGAGCAATAGTCATCCCGTGGCTTGAATTCGAAGGCATCAGGATCGGCGAAAGAACAGTCAAGAGTCTTGCAGGAGTACTAGTCTTATGTCGAAGGCGTTTCATGCAATTGATTGCACTTCGGCCGATGAATTGGTGCAATCGCTATTGGCATATCATGAACTACCAAAAGTCGAGTCTGGTCCGTTTCTGTTCAGAGGAATGCGTGACGCTGCATTCGAGCTCGTGCCAAGTGCGTTTAGAAACGATGGCGAAAAGCGATTGGTTCGAATTACGCAGATTCAATTCCCAAACCGACTGAGCTCGGAGTACGAGATTGTCGGTCAAGGGAAGAAAAAGCTGGATCTGCACTGCGAGCATGCATGGCTCGAAGGCGAAGCCTTGAGCTACTTTTATCATCTTGCGGATGATCAATCGCTCCCGTTGCCAGCAGTTTCTATGCGCACGCATCGATTGCTAGTGAGGCGAAGTAAAGAAAGTCACCTTCGTGTAAATCACGCCTTAACTCGCCTATGGCCGACAGATGAACTCCTGCCAGTCATGGCCCTGGCTCAACACTATGGAGTGCCGACGCGACTCCTCGATTGGAGTTCCGACCCGCTTGTCGCCGCCTATTTCGCTGCAGTGGGATGCCTGCAAGAAGAAACGAACGAACACTCATCAGAGCAGCGATTAGCCGTCTGGGCAGTTCCCGCACCAAGACTCGACGCAACCTGCGTGCTCGACTATCAACCTGTCGATGAGAGAATGCCCTACCGAATTCTCATCATCGATGCTCCGAAGAACGGCAATCCGAATCTCTCTGCCCAAAAAGGCCGCTTCACAGTCATAATTGATCGACGCGACCATTCGAAAAGCGACTACTTTGTCGACCGCAGACCACTAAATGAGATTTTTAGCGCTATGTGCGATTACTGCGAAAGTGACTCTTTTTGCAAGGATTCAATAGGAAAGTCGGTCCCCCTTCCAGTAGACGAGACGTTTACAAGACTCACTTTGCCAATGCAACAAGCCCCGACGTTGATGCGACGCCTTCACGCGATGGGTTACAGTGCGGCACGTTTGTTCCCGGGGTACCGTGGATGCGAAATGGCGATTCAAGAGCTGGAATTCGTCAGTGCGGCTAGAGTATTGTTACCAACATACGGTTAATTAATTCATCAGTTTACTTTGAGGTTCGACTTCCCCATGGACGCCGACTTGCGTGCCGCCATTGCCAAATACGTCCGCCACGCAGGGTACCAACCCGCCAAGCCCGTTATCATCGCCCAGCGGCTTGGACTCACTGACGACGACCAGGTGACAGCCGTCCGTCGCGTCATCAAAAAAATGGTGAAGGCGGGCGAACTCGAATACGGCGCCAATCATATCGTCCTTCCCCCCGGAAGCGCGCAGTCCGCCGAGTCGGGCTCTGCACCAGCGCCCGACGCGAGGGGCGACTCCCCGAAGGAGGGTTCTCCGACGGAGCGTGCATCGAAGCAGAAATCCCAGCGAAGCGACGAAGGGATCATCGTCGGCACCTTCCGCCGTGTCTCTTCGGGGGATGGCTTCGTCCGCCCGGCGGGAACGTTGGCCAGCGCGGGACGGGACGACGACGTTCACGTCGCCGCCGCCGCATCGAAGGACGCGGCGAGTGGCGACAAGGTCCGCATCCGCCTCGACAAGAAGGCTGGCTACAAGGGGAAACCCGAGGGGCGGGTGGTCGACGTCGTCGAGCGGGCCACCAGCCGTTTTGTCGGGACCTATCTCGAGCAAGGGGGGATGGGGCTGGTGGAGGTCGATGGCAAGATCTTTTCCGCCCCCATCTACGTCGGCGATCCTGGTGCGAAGGGGGTGAATGTCGACGACAAGGTGGTGGTCGAGATGGTCCGCTTCCCGTCGCACGTCCGCGATGGCGAAGGAGTGATCGTCGATGTGCTCGGGGCGAAGGGTGATCCAGGGGTCGACACGCTGAGCATTATTCACGAGTTCGGCCTGCCAGGGGAATTCGGTGAAGATGTCCTGGACGATTCACGCAAACAGGCCGACAAGTTCGACGAATCGATCGGCCCCGATCGCCGCGACCTGACCCGCGAGACAATCATCACGATCGACCCGGCGACAGCCCGCGACTTCGACGACGCGATCTCGCTCAAGAAAATCCCCAGCAAAGTGGGAGGGCACCACTGGCTGCTGGGAGTCCATATTGCCGATGTGAGTCACTTCGTCCCTGCGGGGACCGCGCTCGATACCGAGGCTTACCAGCGGGCGACCAGCGTCTATTTGCCCGACAAGGTGATCCCGATGCTGCCGGAGATCATCTCCAACAATCTCGCCAGCCTGCAGCCCGACCGGGTCCGCTACGCGGTGACCTGCGTCATGGAAATGACCGCCGAGGGAGTCCCGGTGGCGACTGAAGTCTATAAGAGTGCTATCAAGAGTTGCCGCCGCTTCACCTACGAGGAAGTCGACGAGTACCTCATCGGCAAAGGGTTCACCGAGCCCCACCCGATGGCGGCCCTGACCAAGAAGAGTAAGAAGGTCGACCACAAAACACCCGAGCCGCATGGGCTCGACCTCACTCCCGAGGTCGATCGATTGCTGGCCGAAATGTTCGAGCTGGCGATGGTCCTACGCCGGCGCCGCTTCGCCGCGGGGGCCCTGGAACTTTCGATGCCCGAGGTGGAGATCGACCTCGACGACCAGGGCCGTATGTCGGGAGCCCACGTCGAGATCAACACCGAGAGCCACCAGATGATCGAGGAGTTCATGCTGGCGGCCAACATCGCCGTGGCGACCAAGCTGGAAGATGCCGGGCTGATCTTTCTGCGCCGCGTTCATGGCGATCCCAACCCGATCAAGCTGCGAGCCCTCAACGAGTTCGTCCGCGAACTCGGCTTCAAGGTCGAGGGGCTTGAAAGCCGGTTCGAACTGCAGAAGCTGCTCGACATGGTTGCCGAGGACCCGCGCCGCCATGCCGTCAACTTTGCCGTACTCCGCTCGATGCAACGGGCCATCTACAGCCCCGAGGACCAAGGCCACTACGCCCTGGCGGCCGACAGCTACTGCCACTTCACCAGTCCCATCCGCCGCTATCCCGACCTCACCATCCACCGGCTCCTCGATCAGCTCGAAAAGGGAAAGAAGCCGCGACAGGAGATCGACCTCTACTTCCAGTGGGGGGACCATTGCAGCGAGCGCGAACAGCGGGCCGCCAACGCCGAGCGGGAACTCATTAAGGTGAAGCTGCTAAATTATCTTTCCGATAAAATCGGCCTCGAAATGGAGGGGGTCATCACCGGGGTCGAGCGATTCGGCCTGTTCGTCACCGGCAAGGAGATCCCCGCCGAGGGGTTCATCCACATCTCGGCCCTGGCCGACGACTACTACCGCTTCGAACGGGCGACCCACTCCATCACCGGCTACCAGGCGGGCAACAGCTACCGCCTGGGGGATACGCTCAAGGTGGCGGTGGTCTCGGTGAACGTCGATGCCCGGGAACTCGATTTCCGCGTGCTGGGGCATGCCTCGCGGGGTAAGACTCCCAAGCCGGGCCGGCCCAGTTCGAAGCTGAAGGGAAAGCGCGATTCCAAAGGGGCGAAAGGTTCCAGAGGCTCAAACGGGCCAAAAGGGGAGGGGGGCTCCAAAGGGGGCAAGAAACGCCGCAAGCGCTAGGAGAGAATCTGAGCGCGACGCAAAACGACGCACTGGCCCTTCATCCCCCTATCCCCAGCCATCTCCCCCATCTCCCTTCCTTCGCGATCCCTCTCGCTAAACCTTCCCCGCGATCAGCGAGGCATTGTGCCCCCCGAACCCAAAGCTGTTGCTCATGACGATCGAAAGCGGCCTGGCCTTCGGCTCATGGGGTGTGTAGTCGAGATCGCAGCCGGGATCGGGATTCTGCAGATTGATGGTCGGCGGGCAGACCTGATCGCGTAGGGCCAGGATACTGAGGATCAGCTCAACACCTCCGCTCGCTCCCAGCAAATGGCCAAGTTGGCTCTTGGTGCTTGAGACGCTCAGCTTGTAGGCGTGGTCGCCGAAGACCGACTTGATGGCCGAGGTCTCCGCCTTGTCCCCCAGCGGGGTACTGGTGCCGTGGGCGTTGATGTAGTCGAGCTGATCGCCATTGAGCTGACCATCCTGCAAGGCGAGCCGCATCGCCTGCGCGGCTCCGCTCCCCTCGGGATCGGGCTGGGTGATGTGGCCCCCATCGGCGCTCGCCCCGTAGCCGAGGATCTCCGCATAAATCTTGGCACCTCGGGCCTTGGCTGCCTCATACTCCTCAAAGACAACGACCCCCGCGCCTTCCGACAGGACAAACCCATCCCGTTCGACGTCGAACGGCCGGCTCGCCCCCTGGGGATCGTGGTGCCGCTCGCTGAGGGCCTTCATGTTGGCAAACCCGGCCAGCCCCATCGGAGTGCAGGCCGCCTCCGAGCCCCCGGTGACGACGACGTCGCACTCGCCATATTGAATGGCGCGATAGGCGCAGCCCATTGCATTGGCCGCGCTGGCGCAGGCCGTGGCGACGGCGAAATTGGTCCCCCGCAGTCCGTAACGGATTGAGACGTGACCGGCGGCCGCGTTGACCATCAGCTTGGGGATGGTGAAAGCCGACACCCGGTCGGGCCCTTGGAGAATCAGCCGCCCCATTTGGGCTTCGATCTCGTTGAGCCCGCCGATGCCGGAGCCGATGATCACACCGCAACGAAACGGATCGTAGCGGCCAAAGTCGATCCCCGAGTCGTTCACCGCGTCGATGGCACTGACCAGCGCAAACTGAGTGAAACGGTCGAGCCGCTTTTCCTCCTTGCGATCGATGTACCCTTCGGTACTCCAATCATGGATGTCACCCCCGAATTTCACCTTGTGGCGTTCGGTGTCGAAGGTCTTGAGCTCGTGAACGCCACTCTTGCCCGCCAGCACCTTCTGCCATAGGTCTTCCACCTTGAGACTCAAGGAGGTGACTGCCCCCATGCCGGTCACAACCACACGCCGTTTCATGGTGAAGGAACTCTCTTGAGGGTCGGAGGAAGGGGCACGCAAGTGGTCGCCGACCACCGCCACGGCCTGGAATAGCGGACACAACGAAAAAGGGCGCACGATCCGGTGAGCGTGCGCCCGATGAAATCGAACCACCCTGCAAAACCACCGGCGCCCGCGCCTGGTGGCTTTGCGGTCGCCGTTATCTATTTATTGCTGTTGGCTTCGATATAGTCGACCGCCTGCCCCACGGTTTGAATCTTCTCGGCGGCATCGTCGGGGATGTTGATGTCGAATTCTTCTTCCAACTCCATTACCAGCTCGACCGTGTCGAGCGAATCGGCACCCAAGTCGTTCACGAATGACGTCTCGGGCGATATCTTGTCTCGATCGACACCTAGCTGCTCGGCCACGATGTCGGCAACACGATCTAATACTGAAGGCACGACAGGTTCTCCTGCAATTCCGCTAACAAGTTGATTCTATGCGAAGCACGCCCCGCGGGAGCGGTTCATCGTTTCGTAACGCAGGGGGAAAAGGGGGGAGTCGTCCTGCTGGCGACCCTCCCTGACCGGCACCTGCCATTACCCGACACTTTCCACTAGTTACTTCCACTGGCAGCCCCTCAAGATAGAGGGACTACATAAGCGTGGTCAAGATATACCGACTTTCAACTCGCCTGTCTACCCGACTTCACCCATTCTTCGCCACCCCCAAACCCTAGGAATCTAGGCGGTTAGGCCCCCATCGATCACCAGGACCTGCCCCGTGATGTAGGAGCCCGAGCCACTCGCCAAATAGAGGACTCCCTGGGCGATTTCCGCCCCCTCCCCGAGCCGGCCCAGGGGAATCCGCTCCTTGACCACCTCCTCCAGCGCCGGACCCAGGCGGTCGGTCATCTCCGAGCCAATGAATCCGGGGCAGATCGCATTGACCGTAATCTGCCGCCTCCGGCTCGCCAGCTCGCGGGCCACCGTCTGCGTGAAGCCGATGATCGCCGCCTTCGACGCCGAATAGTTGGCCTGACCCGGATTCCCCATCAACCCCGAAACGCTCGAAATGTTGATGATCCGCCCTGTCTTGGTCTTCATCATCGCCCCCGCCGCCGCCCGTGTGAACAGGAACACGCTCCGCAAATTGGTGGCAATCACCTCGTCCCAATCTTCGTCCGACATCCGGGGGAGCAAGGTGTCGCGGGTGATCCCCGCATTGTTCACCAGAATGTCGAGCCGGCCCCAGTCGGCCACCACCTTGTCGACGGCGGCCGAGGCCCCCGCCGAATCGGTGGCGTTGCAGGCGATCACCTGCGCCACCCCCCCAGCTTGGGTGATTTCGTCGACGGTCGCTTGCAGCTTCTCGGCGTTCCGCGCCAAGCAAGCGACCTTCGCGCCGGCTTTCCCCAGCGCGAGGGCGATCTCTCGCCCGATCCCTTGCGAGGCCCCGGTGACAAGCGCCGTTTGGCCACTCAAATCGACATGAATCGTACGATCAACTTCAGACATGAAAACCCGCCGCATAAGTTAGAGAAAAAACAAACGCCCCACCCGCCCTCACACCTGGCACCTGACCCCTGAAACCTGGCCCTGACACCTGCCCCCCCTACGCTTGAATATTCTCGCAAGGCATCCCCCGCTCGATCCGCTTGAGCAGGTTCTTGAGCACTCTTCCCGGGCCCACTTCGTAACAGGTTGTCAGTTCGAAGTCCTCCAGCATCCGCCGCATCGATCGCTCCCACAAGACGGGACTCACGACCTGCTCGACCAAGAGCCGCCTGATTTCGGTCGGGTCATCGTGCGGCAGGGCATCGACGTTCGAAATCACTGGAATCCGCGGTGGCCGCAAGTCGACAGTCTCCAACACACGCGCCAGCCGCTTGACCGCCGGTTCCATCAACTCCGTATGGAAGGCCCCGGCAACCGCCAGCGGCACGACCCGCATCGCCCCAGCGGCGGTCGCTAGCTCGGCGACCCGTTCGCAGGCGGCAGTGGACCCCGAGACAACGATATTCCCAGGGCAAAGCATGTTGGCCACTTGCAGGACCTCGCCGGCTGCCGCCTCGCGGCAAGCCTGCTCCACCTGATCGAGTTCGAGGCCGAGGACGCTCACCATGCCGCTGCTCACAGCCTCGGCCGCGTCCTGCATGGCACTCCCCCGTTCGGCCACGACGCGGAGCCCCTCGTCGAACGAGAGCGAGCCCGCGAATGTCAGCGCGGTGTATTCTCCCAGGCTCAGGCCCGCGGTGACAACGCAGCGATCGATCGCCTCGGGGTTCGACGCCTCAAGCTGCTCAAGCGCCGCGAGACTGGCGACGTAGATGGCCGGCTGGCTATGGGCGGTCGCGTCGAGTTGCTGGGCCGGGCCCTTGGCACAAATGGCGTAGAGATCGTAGCCGAGGATCTCCCGGGCCTGGTCGAACTTGCGCCGCGCCGCGGGAAACTCATCACACAGGGTGACGGCCATGCCGACCGACTGGGCCCCCTGGCCAGGAAACAGAAATGCCGTGTTGGCCGCCATGGCTGGCCTGATCCTAAGTCCTTACGATCCCGCCTTCATCGTCCGGCCCATGTAATGCTCGCAGTTCTCGTTCGGGCAGACCACGTGCGAGGGCATCAGCGTGCCACACTTGGGGCAAGGGTGAAGCTGACGGGCCTTGAGGCCATCGTGAGCGCGACGCATGCCAGTGCGGGAATTCGAATGTTTACGTTTGGGGACAGCCATCGATCTTGCCTCGAACGCGGGACGCGGGGGGGTTGGTCGTTCTTGTTGTGGAAAAGGTGGAACATAAACTCGTAACTGCCGGGCTGTCAATGGGTTGCCCCCCCATCCGGCATGGGTGGCGGGGCTAAAGAGAATTGGAGAAAATGGGCAGTCCACGAACCGATCGACCTCCAGTCACGTAGAGTCAGTAACGTAGAGTCGTGAGG
>CAZYQQ010000055.1:8274-15788 GCA_964650265.1 uncultured Planctomycetaceae bacterium | reverse complement strand
GAGTCGTGAGGGGACGCGACAAAGCGCAGGCCGCCGGGTAATCGGTCCGAAAGTGGCTAGACTCGGCCAACTGTCGAAAAATTGGAAGATTTTGCTTTCCCGCTTGACAGCACCCATTCGATAACTAATACTGCTGGTGAGTTAAGCATCCTGCCCAGGGAGGATAGAGTCGGGCGGGTTCTTTTGGCCACGGTCTTTGAGTGCGGCACCGTAGTCGGCCCCAGTTGGCCGGCACGCGTAAGGGTCGCCATCCCAGCATGCTTCCGTCCTGCCGGGTGTCATGTCCCCACCTCACTCGGGTGAGATTTCGAGGTCAGAGCGGTACGCCAGGACGACTAGGCGCGTCTGGTGCTGCATCGAAGGTGCCATCCTCCACCAAGGGAGAGGCCCACGCTGGCGCGGGATACCCAAGCTTTGCGAACGCTGCTCGCCACCTGAGGCGCCCCCTCTATGGGGATTGAAGTTCTTGCGGCCCGATACCACATCACATCGTGTCCCCCCCTGCGGAAGAGTGAGTCATTTTCCTCGACAACACGCTGCAAAATGATGCGGCGGCGAGGGCCAGGTTTTTCACAAACCAGATCACAACATTATTGATGTCTACCCACGTTGGAGTGGACAGAGGGGGAGCTTGAGCCGACCCACAATCGGTCGGTTTCGCTCACCAACAGGCAGTCGGACTGCCGGGCGGCTTGCTATCGACCTGTTTCGCGAACTATTGCGCGCAGGTCAGGAGGGTTGATTCTCCAGGCAAGTCATCGATTTCTAGTTTTTGCGTAAGGATTCGTATCGAGATGGGTAAGCGGAATAAAGGTGGTGGCGGAGGGGGCGGCGGTACTGGCGGTGGCGGCAGCGGCGGACGCTACCGCGGACGCAACACCGGTGGCGGTGGCGGTGGCTATAACCAAAACCAAGGAGGAGGTGCCGGCGGTGGCAACCGCGGCGGCAACTACCGAAATAGTCGGGGACGTCGGCGCGGAGGAGGGGGACCGGCCTTGGCCGAAAACCGCTTCGAGCATGAATATCCCGACGAAGGGGGATCGCTCCCGCTCGTCCCCGGATCGGGGGTGCTCGAAATGCACCCCAATGGCTATGGATTCCTGCGCGATCCCCACAGCAATTTCACTCGCGAGCGAACCGATCCTTTCGTCCCTGGGACGATGATCGAAAAATACCAGCTTCGCGAAGGGCTATTGCTCCATGGCATGGTCCAGCGCCATCGCAAGGGGCAAGGTCCGCGACTCAAGGAATTGCTCGACGTCGATGGGCTCGCCCCCGACGACTACGTCGGCACCAAGAGTTTCGACGACCTCACTCCCATCACGCCGCAGGAGTGGTTCCAACTCGAAACGGGCCCCGAGCCGATCAGCACCCGCGTGATCGACCTGCTCGCGCCGCTCGGCAAGGGGCAACGCGCGCTGATCGTCGCCCCGCCGCGAACCGGCAAGACCGTGCTCTTGCAGCACCTCAGCCAGGCGATCGCGCAAAACTATCCTGAGGTGGCCCTCATCGTCCTCTTGATCGATGAGCGCCCCGAGGAAGTCACCGACATGCGTCGCAGCGTGGTGGGCGAAGTCTTCGCCAGCAGCCTCGACCAGGATGTCGAAAGCCACGTCCGGCTGTCGCAACTCACCATCGAGCGCTGCAAGCGACTGGCCGAAATGGGCAAGGATGTCTTCATGCTGATGGACTCCATCACTCGGCTCGCCCGCGCCTTCAACAAATGGGTCGGCAACACCGGCCGCACGATGTCCGGCGGCGTCGACATCAAGGCGATGGACATCCCCAAGAAACTCTTCGCCACGGCCCGCGCTTTCGAAGAGGGGGGCTCGCTGACCATCGTCGGCACCGCCCTGATCGACACCGGCAGCCGCATGGACGACCTGATCTTCCAAGAGTTCAAGGGGACGGGCAACATGGAACTCGTGCTCGATCGCAAACTGGCCGACCGCCGCATCTGGCCCTCGATCGACCTGGAGCAATCGGGCACGCGGCGCGAGGAAAAGCTCCTCCCCCCCGAAACACTCCACGCCGCGACGATGCTCCGCCGCACCCTGTCGAGCATGCACCACATCGACGCGATGGAACAACTCACGTCGCGCTTGGCCAAGTACAAGTCGAACGAGGAGTTTATTCAGCTCATCAAGGGGGCACGGGATTAAGTAGGTCCGGGTTCGCCGAACCGGACCTCTACGCGCTGAACCGATCAGACCGTTTACCGAGCCGGGGAGGCAACTCCCCAGAGCGAGCCCAATAGCGCGAAGAATAGAACGCGGATCGGTAGGATTTTGCAGGATCGGCAGGATCAGACGCTGCGCCGAAACCGCATTCCCGTCTCCACGGGAATGACGATCATTTGATCCTTCCTTCTCCACCGAAGTCCCAAATCCCCGATTCCGAAAGGGATCAAAGCCAT
Organism: uncultured Planctomycetaceae bacterium; assembly: GCA_964650265.1. Classification (GTDB taxonomy): domain Bacteria; phylum Planctomycetota; class Planctomycetia; order Pirellulales; family Lacipirellulaceae; genus CAZYQQ01. The sequence continues at coordinate 13,372 of CAZYQQ010000055.1, read as the reverse complement.
TATCCGGTGGTCGATCGTAGCGATGGCCACACTCAAAAATGCGATTTAAGCTCTCTACGCTATTGTTAATTGTTACTATCGTCGCCTTGGCATGTTCGCTGTTAGTAAGTCGTCCAAGCCTAAAGTTCGGCGCGCCTGATTTCAGCACTCGTACTCTATCCAGTGGAAAACATTTACTGGATGTCACGTTTCCCGTTGAGAATACCGGCGTCTTCCCTGTTTGGGTGCGAGATCACGGGATCTACGAAACTTTGACACTTGGTGCAGTCAAGACTGACGACAAGGTCGAAGTACCGTCAAGTGAATTCGCCTTCAACTGGAAGCGACTGTTGTCGGGAGAAACAATCGACGTGAAGCGAGTTGGGCTGGGCCACTCGGAACAAGTCGGCGTACAGGTTACCGATTGGCTTGGTCGTTCGCATGTCGTCTTTCATCCAAGTCTTGATGTCAAAGCTAAACTGAACGACCTCGACGATGTTCAAGTGCAGCACGAATAGGACACTGTCAACGCAACTCTACCGCGCACCCAGGATACCGATGCAAAGGACCAAGAGAGAGGCTCGGTGCATTTCTCTTCCTCAACAAGTAGGATGACACAATGAGCAAAGCGAACGTCAGCCCGTCGGCTCGACGTTCGCTTTGCTCATTGTGTCATCCTATCGCACGCTAAACAACGGAGAACAACATGCCCAAACGTGCCCTCCTCCTCATCGACATCCAAAAAGACTACTTCCCCGGCGGCAAGTGGCCCCTGGTGGGGATCGAGTCGGCGGCCGAGCGGGCAGCCAAGGTGCTGGCCGCGGCGCGTGAGAGTGGGGACCTGGTGATTCATGTGCGGCATGAATTTCCTGGCCCCGATGCTCCATTCTTTGTGCCGGGTTCCGAGGGGGCGGAGATCCATCCGGCGGTCGAGGTTCGCGAGGGGGAACCGGTGGTGCTCAAGCACCACGTCAATGCCTTTCGCGAGACGGAGCTTAAGGAACTGCTCGATCGTCACGGCATCGAGGACCTTGTCATCTGCGGCGCGATGAGCCATATGTGCGTCGATGCCGGAGTCCGGGCGGCGAGCGACCTGGGTTACCCGTCAGTCGTGGTTCACGACGCTTGCGCCACACGCGATCAGGAGTTCGGCGGCCGAGTCGTTCCCGCCGTGGAAGTCCATGCGGCGTTCATGGCGGCGCTGGGGTTTGCCTATGCCCGGGTGGTGTCGGCGGAGGAGTATCTGGGAGAAAACCGCTAAGAACGGGACGGGTCACTGGCGTCAGCCCCCGGAGTGCCAAACTAACGAATTATTGTGATGCTTTTGCCGCGCGAGTTTTGTTACAATGCGCCCACGGCGGCGTGAGGCCCACCCGCCATGTGATAACAGTATCCCAAACAGCGCTTGAAAGGTTGGCCATGGTCTCTTCAACTTCTCCGGGAGTGGATTTCCAGTTGCGCCGTGGCAAGTTGGTTCGTCTGCTTGCCTCGCTGGTTGTGGTGGGTCTCGTGGCGACAGGTATGCTCGCTGTCGCCGAGGAAGCGAGTTCGGACAAAGCCCCCCTCAAGCCAGTTCCCGTGGAATCGTCGACCGCTAGGATCGATGCCAAGAACACGCGGATCGAGTTTGTCGGTCTTCACACCGGGAGCAGCCCCAGGCCTCGCCTTGGAGGCTTCAAGCAGTTCGATGGAGTGCTCGTTGTCGAGGAAGGTCAACTCAAGACGATCAGTGTCGAAATCGAGATCGCGTCGATTTGGACGGAGTTCGACAAGTTGACGCGACATTTGCAGGCTGCCGACTTTCTCAACGCGAAGGAGTATCCCACGGCGCGATTCAAAAGCACCAAAATCGTCCAGGGTAACGAGGAGGGCATGGTTGAAGTTACTGGCGAACTCAACCTCCATGGCACGAAGGAGACGATCACGTTCCCGGCGAAGGTCGAACTTAGCAAGGAAGGGATCGTCGTCGATAGCGAGTTCCAGATCGACCGCGCACTCTTTGGTATGAATGAGCACCTCGACGGAGTCGAGAAGCTGGTGCGCGTCCATGTCGTTGTTGGCCAGGGGACGAAAGGTCTGGAGGACAGAGCAAACCAAAGGGAAGAGAAGAAGCCAAAACAAGCCGCCAGCGCCAAGCCGCCCCTCTCCGGGTTGGCCGCAGGGGAGTCGGTCGAGCCATGGACCCCGGTCCACGTGGCTGGTCCCGACAAAGGGACAAGAACATGTCCTGTGTGTACCTATCTTTCGCGCCCGGCAATCGTCGTGTTTGCGCGGCAGGGGAAGAATACCAACAAGCTGCTTGTGGAGGTCGAGAATTTGTTGGCAAAGCACGGCAAGCATCAGCTCAAGGGCTTTGTCACCGTGCTCGACTCGTCTCCCGAGGAATTGGAGCAACTGGCCACGTCCGAAGGGGTCGTGCTGACGTCGCTCTGTTATCCCGACGCGAAGACGGGTGAAAAGGACCTCGCCGCCTACAAAGTCAATCCCAAGGTCGAAAACACCGTGATCGTCTACAAGGACTACGAGGTGATAGCGACGTTTGTCGACCTGAAGGGAGACGATGCGGGACAGTTGAAAGCGGCTGTGGCCGAAATGCTCAAGTAATCTTCGCGTGCTGGCTCTTTTCGTGCGATAGGTTGACCAATCTATTCGAAGTTTGCGCACCTGCGCCCGCAGCGTGTGCGGGTTGATCCCCAGCACTTGCGCCGCGCCTGTCTCCACTCTGGTAAGGGTGGCGCGGGCCATCGATCTGGCCCCGCGTGTGGTGGAGCGTAGCTTCGATGTCCCGCTTGGCCCCCCCGTTCGTTCTTTTCTCGGAATACCTTGGTGATAATCGAGCCTTCGCTTTCGTCTAATTATTAGACAAGGTGACTTTCGACACTTGCGCGGCAGGTTGGCATTTGATTTCTTGGAAAGAATTTGTTCAGGAACACGGACCCACGGTCTACCGAGTTGCTCTGCGCATTGTGGGGCAAGCGGCTGATGCCGAGGATATTGTTCAAGACGTCTTTCTGGAAGTGCATCGGTTGTGGACAACAAGAGAGATAGTCTGTTGGAATAGCGTATTGCGAAAGCTGGCGACGCGTCGAGCAATCGATTGTTTGCGCAAACGGAATCAAGATGGCGATCTGTCGGAATGCGCCGCTGAACATCTGGAACACAACCCCGAACGTGTGGCGTCACTCCGTGAACTGGAAGAGCACATTCGCAAGTCGATCGCCCGGCTACCACGACAGCAAGCGGAGGTCATATCGCTGCACTGCCTGGAAGGACGATCCCATTCGGAGATCGCGGAAATTCTGAATATTCGCAGTGAAGCCGTCGCATCCGCGTTGCATAAGGCCCGAGCGCGATTGGCCGACGAACTACGCCGGTTTTTCGCGCAACAGGAGATTTAACCATGGCACGACCGTCTCAGGGTGTTTTAGAAGATGTTCTTAAGTCGATGCGAGAGACGCCGATCTCACATGCATCGCTGACGGCAGCATTGGAACGTGCCATGCAAATCGGGAGTACAAGCGCCCCCGAGAGCGAAGCCGCCTTGGCACACGGGAAACGCGCAACACCGACGTACAGAAAATGGAATCTGGCGGGGATCGCCGCCAGTTTGCTTATTCTGTGTGTCGCTGCCGCTGGCCTCGGGCTGCTGAGTGGGAACGGCCAGATGGCTCGTGCCGAGCTGATTCGCATGTTGAACTCGCTTGATTCGGTGCATCTGGTGATAAAAACAATGTCGGATGGTGGCGACGATGACGTCGAGGTGTGGTTTAAGCGTGGTGTTGGATTCGCCATGCATAGCCCTTTCGGCGTGGAACTCGACAACGGAAAGCAGTCTTGGCGTTACTATCGTTCGCAAAACCTGGCGATACGATCGAAAAGCCTACTAGGCGAGAAAGAGTTTTCCGATGTGCAAAAGCTGGGAGAGGCAATGGGATTCTGGGTCGAGGAGGTTCCTGAATCCTTGCCTCGTTTGAGCGACGCCGATCTCACGATTCAAGACGATCCGTGTCGGGCGTATGTGTGGAATAGGGAGGACGACGGAGTTCCGGAGGAACTGTGGCCGCCGCGGCAGCGGATTGTATTTCTCATCGACAAGGAAAATCGGCTGCGCCGCTGCGATCACCAGCGCGGAGGGGAGGGCCGTTGGAAAACAGATCGGACGGTCGACATTTCCTACGACGAAAACATTGCGGCGGATCGATTTGCACCCGATTTCGGCAACGACGTAAGAATTGTCGATGCCAATGAGCAGGGACGCGAAATTGATCCCGAGGTGGCCGCTCTGGTAACAGGCATCGAACAGCGCCATGCCGCCTATCGCCATCTCAAGTTTACCTATGACGCGACAATCGAAATCAAGCCATCCCCGGAGTCGCAGTTTCCAGGGGCTCTAGCTGATATCAGGCCAGGAGAACTGCACACGAGAGACACACTGACAATCCTGCCGCCGACGGAGGGGCAATCGAACCGGCCGTGGAGACTCTGGACACAGCGAGTAAGTGCCGAGAAGAGTGCCTGGCGGATGCACCAATTTGCTTCGTTTGACGGCGAACAATCACGCATCTTCAAACATGAAAAGACCGGGCTCGTCGCCCCCTGGGAAGCTTGGGATACGTTCAGCGAGAACCAGTTCGACAGATTCCTATTTCTTAGCATCAACGGGCAAGCGAGTGTCGACCCCGCGGCGGACGATGTGCGAAATCTGCATTTAGATCGGTATCACGTGATCGGGCGGCGCAAATCGGACGACCGCGAAATCGTGACGCTGCTCGGCAGCAGTTCACCCGAATTCGGTGTTGAATATCTTGTTGAAATGACGGACAAACCCGACTTCATGATCCTCCGCTGGGAAGCTCGCTATGCGAGAAGAAAGAACGAACTTCTAGTGAGTTACGTGGTCACCGAAATCGGCCGCGTCGAGAAACTAAGTTACCCCGCGAAGGGACATTTTCGCCAAGTCCCTGTGCGCGAATTGAAGGACATCAAGTATTCGTTCGAGGTAATCGCCGCCGAATCTCAAGGTGAGGACGTCCGCCAAGAGTGGCATCCAGTCTGGCCGAAAGGCACCAGTGTCCGCGACCAGGTTAATGACACGAGTTTTGTTGCCCCATAAACGGAA
>CAZYQQ010000055.1:0-8174 GCA_964650265.1 uncultured Planctomycetaceae bacterium | reverse complement strand
CTCACTCGCGGTACCGCCCCCACTCGATTCCCAACTTCCGCATCCGCGCCCGCAGCGTGTGCGGGTTGATCCCCAGCAACTGGGCCGCCCCGCGTGGCCCCTCGATTTGCCCGTGGGTTCGGCCAAGGGTCGCTTCGATGTGACGCCGCGCGACCTCGTCGAGCGTGGCCGCCACGAACGGAGCTTCCGACGCCGGGAGCGCGACGTTAGAGCCCTCCGCAGCGGTGAAAGACCGCCCTGCCTGGGGGATCGGTCCGAAGCCAAGCGCCGCGGCGATTTCGAGGGTCCGCCCCTCGCCCAGAATCGCCGCCCGGTCGATCACCGCCCCAAGTTCGCGAATGTTGCCCGGCCAGGCGTAATTTGCCAGCAGCACCAAATCGGTGTCGGTCGGCACGACGGGAGGCAGGCCAAACCGCATGGCCGCCCGTTCGGCAAAGTGGCGGGCGAGTTCGGGCAGATCCCCCAATCGTTCGCGAAGTGGCGGCAACAGGATGGGAAAGACAGCGATACGATACCACAGGTCTTCGCGGAACTCGCCACTTTGCACCATCCCGGCCAGGTCGCGATGCGTGGCGGCGATCACACGGACGTCGACCGCCAGCGGTTCGACTCCCCCCACCCGTTCGATGAAGGAATCTTGCAGCACTCGCAAGAATCGCACTTGGGCATCGTGGGGGAGTTCGCCGATTTCGTCGAGGAAGAGTGTGCCGCCGTCGGCCCGTTCGAACCAACCCTTGCGCGACTCGCCGGCGCCGGTGAAGGCCCCTTTTTCGTGGCCGAAGAGTTGGGAGTCGACCAGTTCCGCTGGAATTGCGCCGCAGTTGACCCGAATGAAGGGCCCATCGCGGCGGTCGCTTCGCAAGTGAATCGAACGGGCGATCACTTCCTTGCCGGTTCCTGTTTCACCCAGTAACAGCACAGGCGCGTCGGAGCCACTCACGAGGTCGACGCGGCGCATCACTGGGGCGAGCCCTGTCTGTTCGCCGACGACACGGTCGGAGATATCGGTGCGGCCGAGGCGGCGCAACAGGGTCCGGCGATCGGCTTCGGCTGCTTCGCGAAGTGTGGCGAGCTCGTGAAGGCGGCGGTCGTTGGCCAGGGCCGCGGCGAAGGGTTGCTGGATGGCGGAGATTAATTGGTCGTGCCGGGCCGTGAATCTCTCCCCCTTGCTGGCAACGAGCAACAAAGCTCCCAGCGTGTCGCGGCCGTGAGCGAGTGGGAGCAGGCGATAGTCTCCCGCGAGCGAATCGACGCCGAGTAGCGCGATCGGGTTGGGATTGACTCCGGTCGTCGGCCCCACGGGGCCCCCCTTTCGGACCCAGGCGACGAGCTGCTTGTATTGGGTTTCGGAAAGTGCGGGGAGATGAATCGCCGAGGTCGACTTCCGCAACGGGGCCACCGCCACGTTCGCAAGCCAGTGGTGATCGGGTTCGAGCCGCATGACATGCAAGCTCTCGAGCGGCATGTCGGCCTGAAGCCGGACCGCGATGCCGCTGGCCGAGTGTTGGATCTCGATGTGCTGGCACGCCTCAGCCCAAATTTCGAGCAGAATGTCGCCAAAACGTGGCACGTCGACTCCAGAGGAGTAAATATCACGGGCACTATTAAATGTCACGGTCTGTTCCATTGTATATCACGGGCCTCAGTCACGGAATGACTTCGCAATGTGCCAAATATAAGGGCTTTTCGGTTCCTTCGGCCCCAGGCGGCAAGTTGGCACTCCAAATGCATAAGGGGTGCCGCTCGCCAAAATTTCCCGCCCATATCTTCACAAGGACGTCATCTCCATGCTTCGCTCTAGCGTCTCCTGGTTCGTACTCCCGCTGCTCCTAGCGCTCTCGGTTTCGACCGGTTGCGGCACGGCCGACCCCAACTCGCCGGCCGTGGGGGGTGGCAAAAGTGTCGGGGAGAATGGCGACCAGCGTCCCGTCAAGCTGCTCAACGTCTCCTACGACCCGACGCGGGAGCTTTATCAGGACGTCAACAAAGCCTTTGCCGCGGAGTGGCTCAAGGAACAGGGACAGCAGGTCACGATCGAACAATCGCATGGCGGCGCGGGCAAGCAAGCCCGGGCCGTGATCGACGGCCTCCCGGCCGACGTTGTGACCCTCGCGATTGGTTACGACATCGATCAGATCGCCCAGCGGACCAAGCTGCTGCCGATTGATTGGCAGTCGCGGCTTCCAAACCTCAGTTCGCCGTACACCTCGACGATTGTCTTTTTGGTCCGCCAGGGGAATCCCAAGGGGATCAAGGACTGGGACGACCTGGTAAAGCCGGGGATCGAAGTCATTACGCCTAACCCCAAGACCTCGGGGGGAGCTCGGTACAACTATCTCGCCGCGTGGGGTTATGCCCTCCGCAAGAACGAGGGGGACGAGGAGAAGGCCCGCGAGTTCGTCACGGCGCTCTTCAAGAATGTTCCCATCCTCGACGCCGGGGCCCGCGGCTCGACGACGACGTTCGTCCAGCGCGGCCTTGGCGACGTGCTGATTACCTGGGAGAACGAAGCGTTGCTCGCGATCGATGAACTTGGGGCGGGCAAGGTGGAAATCGTGGTCCCCTCGATCAGCGTGTTGGCCGAGCCGCCGGTCACCGTGATCGATGCCAACGCCAAAAAGCATGGCACGCTCGAAGTCGCGAACGCTTACCTCCAGTTTCTCTATTCCCCCGAGGGGCAGGCTCTCGCCGCCAAGCATTACTATCGCCCGCAGCAGCCGGAACATGCCGCCAAAGAGGACCTCGCGCGGTTCACCGAGCTCGAGTTGTTCACCGTGCGGGATGAGTTTGGCGACTGGGAGCAGGCCCACAGCAAGCATTTTGCCGACGGTGGTTTTTTCGACACCATTTATCAGAAGTGAGGGGGGAGGGGTCGGGGGTCAGGGATGAGGGGGCGGAGGTCAAAGGTCGGAGATCAGAGGTCAGATGAAACGTTCAACACCACAAACTCGACTGCCGGGCTTTTCGCTCACGCTCGGCTACACCGTGCTCTACCTCAGCCTGATCGTGCTGGTGCCGCTTGTGGCCTTGGTAATCAAGTCGACGGGGCTCGGCTGGGACGACTTCCGCGCCGCAGCCTTCAGCCCGCGGGCGATTGCTTCCTACAAGCTGACATTCGGTGCGGCGACCGCCGCGGCGATCATCAATACCGTGTTGGGATTGATCATCGCCTGGACCATGGTTCGCTACACATTCCCCGGCCGCCGTTTGCTCGACGCGATGATCGACCTGCCGTTCGCCCTGCCGACCGCCGTGTCGGGAATCGCGCTCACGGCGATTTACTCGCAGAATGGTTGGATCGGTCAATATCTCGAGCCGCTGGGGATCAAGGTCGCTTTCACTCCGATCGGCATCACGCTCGCCCTGGTCTTTGTGGGGTTGCCGTTTGTTGTTCGCACAGTCCAGCCGGCGATTGCCGACCTGGAGAAGGATACCGAAGAGGCCGCCGCCAGCCTGGGCGCGAGCCGGTGGCAGACAATGGTCCGGGTGATTTTCCCGAGCCTGTTGCCCGCAATCCTCACCGGTTTCGCCCTGGCGCTGGCACGCGGCATTGGCGAATATGGATCGGTCGTTTTCATCTCGGGCAACATGCCGATGAAAACCGAAATCTCGAGCCTGCTGATCATCACGCGGCTCGAAGACTACGATTACTCCGGCGCGGCGGCCATCGCGGTGGTGATGCTCGTCGCGTCGTTCGGGCTGCTGTTGGGGATTAACGCCCTCGGGCGGCTCGTCAGTCTTCATTCGTTGCGGGGGGCCTGAGCATGGATGCTGTCGCCAAACACCCACTACTCACCCCCGCCCCCCCGCGCGGCAATGCGACCGCGCTGGAGGTCCGCCCCCTTGCCGAGTCGACTCTCGTGCGGTGGCTGCTGATTGGGACGACGATCGGCACACTCACCTTGCTCTTGCTCGTGCCGCTAGCCTCCATTTTCGCCGAGGCACTTCGCAAGGGATGGGCCGCCTACGCCGCGAGCCTCACCGAAGCCGATTTCCTCTCCGCGGTCCAGCTCACCTTGCTGGTGACGGCGATCGCGGTCCCGCTAAACCTGGTATTCGGGCTCGCCGCCTCCTGGGCGATCGCCAAATTCGATTTTCGCGGTAAGAGCCTATTACTCACCCTGATCGATTTGCCACTCGCCGTCTCCCCCGTGGTGGCGGGATTGATTTATGTCCTGGTGTTCGGGGCCCAAGGCTGGCTCGGGCCGTGGCTCAACCAGCACGATATTCAGATCATCTTCGCGGTCCCCGGCATTGTGCTAGCGACCATTTTCGTCACCTTCCCCTACGTCGCCCGCGAGGTGATCCCCCTGATGCAGGAGCAAGGCTCCGACCAGGAGCAAGCGGCCGTGATGCTCGGGGCCAATGGCTGGCAAACCTTCTGGCGAGTCACCCTGCCGAACGTCCGCTGGGCCGTCCTCTACGGCGTGTTGCTGTCGACGGCCCGGGCGATCGGCGAGTTCGGTGCCGTGTCGGTGTTGTCGGGCCACATCCGCGGTCGGACCAACACCGTGCCGCTGCACGTCGAAGTCCTCTACAACGAATACAACTTTGTCGCCGCGTTTGCCGTGGCGTCGGTCCTGGCCCTCTTGGCACTCGTGACCCTCGCCCTCAAGAGTTACCTCGAACTGCGGATCCACTCCGACTGACCCCGATAGATTAACCGTTTTGGCGCTAGCCACGGTTGGCGTCATTGCAAATTTGCAGAGTGCCAACTTCCAACTTCCAACTTCCAACTATCTTCCCATGAGCATCGAAGTCGCCCACATCTCAAAGTCGTTCGGCCGTTTCAAGGCGCTCGACGACGTGAGCCTCAATATTGCCGACGGCGAACTCGTCGCCCTGCTTGGCCCCTCGGGATCGGGGAAGACGACCCTGCTGCGGATCATGGCCGGTATGGAAGCTCCCGACGCCGATCCCGAGGCGGCAGTACGGCTCTACAACCAGGACGTGGCGAGCCGTGGGGCGAGCGAGCGGCAGGTTGGGTTCGTCTTTCAGCACTATGCCCTGTTCCGCCATATGACCGTGTTCGAGAACATCGCCTTCGGCCTCCGCGTCCGACCCCGACGCGAGCGGTTGCCGGCCGTTCAAATCCGCGAGAAGGTGGAGGAACTCCTCTCGCTGATTCAACTTCAGCAGCTTGGAAATCGCTACCCGTCGCAGCTCTCGGGAGGCCAGCGACAGCGGGTCGCGTTGGCTCGGGCCCTGGCGGTCGAGCCGAAGGTGTTGCTGCTCGACGAGCCGTTCGGCGCCCTCGACGCCAAGGTGCGACAAGATCTGCGACAATGGCTCCGGACTTTGCACAGCAAGATGCACGTCACCACCGTCCTCGTGACGCACGACCAGGAAGAGGCCCTCGAAGTCGCCGACCGAGTCGTCGTGATGAACCACGGCCACATCGAGCAGGCGGGCACTCCAGACGAGTTGTTCCATAATCCCGAGACCCAGTTTGTGATGGAATTCCTGGGCCAGGTCAACGTATTCCACGGTCGCGCCCAACACGGCAAGGCGGTGGCCGGCCCCTTGAGCGTCGACATCGACCAGTACGACGGTGCCGAGGAACTCCCGGCGAAGGTCTACCTCCGCCCGCACGACTTCGAAATCCATCGCACCAAGGGGGATGAACCAAGTCTGCCGGCCCGGATCGTCCGGATTCACTCCGCCGGTCCCTTGGCTCGGGTCTCGCTCGTGACCTCCGAGGGTCAAACCGTGCTGGTGGAGATCGACCTTCAGCAGCTCGAGCAGTTACAGCTTACCGAGGGAGAGCAGGTGCATCTCTACCCCCGGAAGGCGCGCGTTTTTTTTCAGCAGGATATCCCTCCGACGATCCCTCGGGACTCGGAACGAGTTAATCGTGTGAAGGAGCGAGTGTCGGCATGAGTCACCAACGTACAGAGCCAGGTTTGGGTGATCGTGGACCGTCGGACGAGGAGCTCGAGCGGATTGTCCGCGCCCTGGTCGGACTCCGATTCGGCTCGGTGACCATCGTCGTGCAGGACGGGGTCGTCGTGCAGATCGACCGCACCGAAAAAACACGGGTGCGGGATCGCACTTCGCCAGCCCGCAACAGCGAATAGCCCACCGTCAGCCGTTTGGGCGCTAGCCCCGGTTCAGTCGACGGCAACCGTGGGCTAGCGCCACATCGGCTGATCCTAAAACAAACGTATTAACAGGCCCGACTCGACATCACGAGAGGGCATGACACGCAAAACGAGTCTCACCGGTCAACCGGAGGCAAGATCCGACACGGTGAGGAGTAAGTTTTCATGTCGCTACGTCCACGGTTTTCAGGTCGCGCCGCTCGGCGACCCTTGTTCCCCGCGATCATGCTCGTCGGTGTGCTGACATGTACGACTGTCGGGTGTAGCGACAGTGGCCCACCGCGCACCCCGACCTATCCAGTATCGACCACGATCACCTTCCAGGGTAAGCCAATCCCTGGCGCTTTCGTGGCCCTTCATCCGAAGGATCCTCAACCCGACGTCCCCACGCCGCGCGCTAACATCAGCCGAGACGGCGAACTCAAGGTCACGACATACGACACAGCCGATGGTGCCCCCGCGGGTGAGTACGTGCTGACGATCGAGTGGTATAAGCCCATCAAGCAGGGGGCCGACGTCGTCGCGGGACCAAACGTCATCCCGCGCAAGTACGCTTCGCCCAAGACCTCGCCGGTCGTCATCCAGGTAGCGGAAGGGACCACGGAAATCCCTCCCATTCAAATTAAGTGACATCGCGCCCCGGCTGCTCCATTTCAAATTGCAAATAGAAGACCGCCGGTTTGCGTCTTCCAACTTCCAACTCCCAATAGGACCCCCTTTCGATGAAACGCAAAGCATTTACTCTCGTCGAGCTGCTGGTGGTGATCGCCATCATCGGTGTGCTCGTGGCCCTCTTGCTTCCCGCCGTGCAGTCGGCCCGCGAGGCGGCCCGCCGCGCCCAGTGCATCAACGGCATGAAGAACCTCGCACTCGCCGTGCATAACTACCACGACTCCCATAAGGCGGTCCCCGTGAGTGCGCGGCCAGTCGGTCTGACCACGGCCCCGCGGATCGCGGCAATCACCCACTTGATGAACTACATGGAAGAAGGGAACGCTCGGCAGGCCTTCAACCTTAAGCTGAACTGGGGGGATCCGGCCAATCGCCATGCGGTGAATCATGTGATCCCGGTCCTCAACTGCCCCTCGACTCCAGAGGCTCCCAACCGGCTCGATGGTCTCCCCGAAGTCAGTCCTTGGGTCGCCGAGGTTTCCGTTCCCACCGACTACTCCCCCACCGTCTGGGTCGACAAGCGACTCCTCTCCGCCAACCTGGTCGACCGCACCAACAACGCCGACGGCACGTTCGAAGACGAGCCAGGGATCATGGAGTACAACAACACCAAGGCCGCCTTCCGTCACGTCACCGACGGCTTGTCGAACACCATCCTGTTTGCCGAGTCGGCCGGGCGTCCCTATCTCTATCGCAGGGGACAAAAGGTGAGCGACGACCTCGTGGCCGCCCGCGTCAATGGCGGTGGCTGGTGCCGCCCAGCGTCCGACATCCTGGTGCTCGGACTCTCGGCGGATGGCAAATCGGAAACTGGCCCCTGCGCCGTCAACTGCGCCAACGGGATCGACATCGTCGAAACCGGTTACCCCCATCCCTACCTGAGCACGTTCGGCACCAGCGCCCCCTATGCCTTCCACCCGGGCGTAGCCAACCACTCCTTCGGCGACGGCTCGGTCCACACGCTGTCGGACGACATCGGTATCCGCGAATACGCCCGGCTGGTGACAAGAGCCGGCGGCGAGCTGATTCTCGAGCAATGACATCGGAGAAGTAACCCAGGAGAGGTAGCCAGTCACCCCGCCGCACGGGCACATTCGCCCGTGCGGGGGGATTTGCCGATTTGGGAAACCCATCGTGGCACGACGGTCTCCGTCGTGAGGAGTGAAAGCAACGGGATGGCACCATTTTCTCGTTTTCGAGGGGGGGGTCGTGCCACGAGTGTGACATTTGTCGCGCTCAAACTCTGTGAATCAGGGGATGTTTTGATCGAGGGGTGTGCCACGTGGCACTGTTTCGTCAAGTTTTGTCGTTTAAGTGTGCCGCGCGGGGAGGAGGGGATGAAGGATGAAGAATCGTAGCATGCGCACATCCCGCCCGTGCGAGCGCGCCCAACCGTAGCCC
>CAZYQQ010000054.1:17441-36283 GCA_964650265.1 uncultured Planctomycetaceae bacterium | reverse complement strand
GCACATTTGCCCGTGCGAGCGCGCACGACCGCAGCCCGGGCTCGTTTGCCCGGGCTGCATGGTGGGTTCGAGTTGTCAAAGAACGATGATAGTGAGTAACGATGGGACACGGATCGCCACGGGTTCTGTCGGATGACCACGGATCAGAATCGCCGGTCGCCGGAACGATTCCCGCGAGGCGCATTCCGATCCCAAGGATCCTGCCAAATCCTGTCGATCCGCGTTCTATTCTTCTCGATGGTCCGCAAAAAGGGGCGTAGGATGCGTCAAGCGGGCGAGATGAACGCGACCTTTTCGCACGTCTTGATCGCCCGCGCCGACGCATCGCTGGAGTCCCACCCGATGCGTCGGCGCGAGCGGTTAACGCGAATGGAACTGCTGGCTTTTATGTCGCTCGCTTGACACATCCTACACCTTAATAGTCCGCAAAAGGGGACATTCAACTTTTTCGGAGTCAGGTGGTTTCGTGTGGCCACATCAATTTCCGAAAAAGTAGCCGTGTCATTTTCATTGGCCCCTTTTGCTGCTCGCATCCCGGCCTTCGTGTCTCTAGAAAACACCAAGGCCGTTGGGACACGAACAGTTTTCCCAAGTCGGTTCCGGAACCTTGTGGACCAATGTGACGAACCGATTTTAAGCACTCCTCGCCAGCCGCCACCGCGCGCAAGCGGCGACCGAGATTCGTGCTGTCGATCAGTTCTCGCACCAACCCATTTTGGGAATCACAGCGCACAGGTGCGCCCCCTAAACACACGCAAGCGTCTGTTCAGGTGATTTCGAGTCTATGGCGGGTGGTGCCCAATTTCTACGACGAAGTGGCAAGAAAGTGGAAAATCGCGCCGGGGAAGGGGTTTTCAACGTATCTCGATCCTCCGGATCGTGGGCGGTACGAAAGTTCTGTGTCTTCTTTTGGCTTCCTGCCCTGGCTTCTGGCGTGTGAAAATGTTCCCTGATTACACCCAGCTCCCGCAGTTTATTACACAATCCTCAATTTCTCCTATTGTCCTTTTCCACCCCGACTTGGGCCTTGCAAAGGCTGAACTGGTCCCTTTCGCGTTTACTCCCTAAAAAAGCGATTGACGCGTCTGTGGCAATTGCGTAGGTTGTACGGACTGGGCAAATCCGGAGAATGGAGAACAAAGAGGGAGTTTCTGCAAGCATTGCTATTGGCACACTGGAATGCATCGCAGATTCATTGTAATCGCGCCGTTCTGCGTCAGATGTTAGGAATTGTGGCCGACGGTCTGCTAAATCGCTTAACAGTTTTCAAATGCGCAGAGAAAATGGCAACAGGCCCAATCGTTTCCTGTCTATTGTACTAATGGACAGGGAAGCCGAAGGAGTACTTTTGCGGGCCAACTTTGTAAATCTACGCTAAGCCACTGTATAAAGGCCCGATTTTCGGAAGGATTTGACCATGCTCACAGCTTTTAATGCCAATTGTCCTGCTGCTTCTCCGCATATGCTACAGATGCCAGCACAACGAGCCTCTGTGAGGTCGTTCTACCGAAGTCAGTTAAAAGGAAGGTCATGGCATGCCATTGTCTCGTTCTTTTGGGCATCACTATTGCTTGGTATCGCTAGCACAGGGACCGCTGCCCCTCTGACGTTCCACTTTCAAGCACAAGTTGCGAGTGTTTTGCCAGACGGCGGCGGAGTTGATCTTCCTGTGCAGATTTCGGTGGGAGATACTATTAAGGGACGATTTACTTTTGACCCGTCGATAGAGGGACCAAGTTCTTTGCAGAACGGACAGCTCGTGTTCGAGATTCATGGCACCGAATTCGAGATGCACGGTTACAGAATTCGCGTAGCGAACGACGATTTCCCTAATGCCATTCCACTGGAATACTCTATTGCAAATCCGGCCCATATTTTAGGCGATGTAGCACCGGGGTCCAGTGATTCAATTGTATTGAGCTCTGCCGCAACCGGTGGTTATAGTGGTGTCATAGAAGGTCATCCTGAACTGACTTTAGATCCTCGCTTAGTCTTTGCTAATGATGACTCGTTGCTAAGTTCGACGGAGCTAATCACGGATACAGCCATCTGGAATGCCTTTTCCTTCCGTGAGATGTCGCTGAGCTTCATAGACGATACTGCAGGTAGTTCAATCTATATCGGCGCGCAAATTGGCCCCGTTGCGGCAATTCCAGAGCCTTCATCGCTACTGCACGCAATAGCTGGTGGCGCATTGATAATGTATTCGATTCGAGGTCATCGGCGTGCATAGCGCTAGAAGTGATATCGCTTGCCAATATCCTAAGAGTATCTATATAGAAGGTATTGTCTGGCTCTGAAATATCCCACACGGAGGGTTGTGTTACATGGGGTTTAAGTCGTTATTCCGTTGGAGATTTCAATCGGGAACGAATTCCCGTAACACCAGAACGAATACGAACGTTCTTTGCTTTGAATCGCTAGAGGACAGGCGATTACTGGCAATTACGTGGGCCAATCAAGGCAGCCATAATTTCGTAGCAAATTATGGTGCAGATAACGCCGTACTTGCCGAAGCAATGGTCGTAAGGGCCATTGACGAATGGGCGACCTACATCAACGACTTCAATTATGACGATGACGATGACCCCAATACCGTAAACTTTCGAAATAACACGTTCACGCTTTATGTGTCGTCAGGCTCACTTGGCGCTGGGACCCGTGGGACAACAGGCGGTATTTTAGTCGATGCGAATCAGAGGCCAGTGCAGGCATCCATCACAATGGATGACGACGGAGGTGGTGCCGGATGGTTTTTTGATGAAACGCCAAGCGACGATGGCGAATTTACTGGTATCGTTAATGCATTTCAGGCGTCGTTTATCGACGCGTCTGGAGGCGGGACATCCAATTACAATGACTTCTATCGAACGATCGTCCATGAAATTGGCCATGCCCTAGGAATCTACTTGGTTATGGGTCAACGGCTGTATAGCCAAACTACGTCAGCGGGAACCGATCCTATTGATGGCTTCTCGGACCTGCGGCAGTTCAATGGAGCTAATATCACCGTTACACTTACGGAGAATGGTGGCGGGCACGTTTTTGAAGGGACTAGTTTAGCGCCGGTTCACCCGAATGACCTCATGAATCCAGGGCGTACTGTACCCGCCGGAAGCAACCCATTCGAAACGACGCGGCAATTCGTAAGTGACCTCAATGTTCAGCTTCTCGCCGACGCTTACGGTTATGGTGTCACCCTCCCCAGCACCCTCAACACCGTCCACGCCACGCTCGACTCCCTGAGCGGCGTGCTGCTCGTCCAAGACATTCCCAGCGGCACGAACAATATCACGCTCGATATCGTCGGCGACAATATCGAGATTCTTGTCGGAAGCACGACAGAGCTTGTCTCGCTCAATCAGGTCGAGCGGATCGTGATTGCCCAGAATGGAAGTTCCGGGTCGGTCACCGTCTTGGATCCGATTCTCGAACGGATGCGACAGGATGTCGATTATGTCGTCAGCTCGAACGAGGATGAAGTCGACAACGACGGGAACTTGTCGAACGGCCTCGTCGATCTCGACAGCGTCGTCCCCGGCAATCAAGTGACGCTGCGGGCGGCGATTCAGAACGCCAACAACGACACGTCGGCAGCGATTTATGTCCCGCGGATTCCGAATGGTTATACCCTGACGCGGCAAGGGACGGAGACCAATAATGCGCTCTATAACGATCTCGACATTACGGGGGACGTCACCATCGTCGGTGCGGGTGCCGGCCTGACGGTGATCGACGCCAGCGGCCTTGCCGGCGACGCGAGCACGGGCCACGATCGTATTTTCCACGTCCGGACTTCGGGCGCGACGCTCAACCTCTCGCATGTCACCCTCACCGGCGGCAATATCGCCGCCACAAGCACCGACAACTCCAACGACGGTGGCGCGATTCTCGCCGAGGCGAATACGACGCTCAGCGTGTCGGAAGTCGCGTTTGTCGACAACTCGGCGAGCGTCGGGTATAGCGGCACCGCGACGGGAGGCGCGATTCGTGTCGATGGGATCGGGACGATCTCGAAAAGTCTCTTCGTTGG
This sequence comes from uncultured Planctomycetaceae bacterium, assembly GCA_964650265.1. Lineage (GTDB taxonomy): Bacteria > Planctomycetota > Planctomycetia > Pirellulales > Lacipirellulaceae > CAZYQQ01. The sequence goes on along the minus strand of CAZYQQ010000054.1, from coordinate 32,250 downwards.
CAATAGCGCGGAAACCTCGGGCGGAGCCGTCTATTCGCAAACTGCCGGTAGCAACGTGACGATTTATGCGTCGGTGTTCGCACTGAATAGCGCGGGAAACTACCAGAACGTCCGCAACAATTCGACACTTGCCAGCCTTGGCCACAATCTCGTCGAAGCCGACCCGCTCGATCCAACCGACGACACCGATGTCTTCACCGAGCCGACCGACGTTGTCGTGACGACATACACTCCCGACTACGTGGTGACGACGGCGGTTGATGAATTCGATTCCAACGACCACATGTCGCTGCGTGAAGCGGTCGACGCGGCGAACACGGTGAGTGGTATGATCTGGGTTCCGGCCTGGCACTTCCGCCTCACCCGGACCGGTACGGAATCGGACGAGACGAACGATCTCGATATTCTCGACGACATGGCGATTCGCGGTCTTGGCCCTGGACTGACGGTGCTGGATGCGTCATTGCTGGGCCTCGATGGAAATGCCGCGGCGGGGATGGCGCTACACGATCGGGTCATCGAAGTGGCATCGAATGTCGATTTCGAGTTGACGGGCGTGACACTCACGGGGGGCCATGTGCGGGCCACCTCCGCCGGGCAGGCCAGTGGTGGCGGGCTGTACAGCCGGTCGGGATCGACACTGACCTTGGACTATGTCGCCGTGGTCGATAATCACGTCGACAACGCGAGTGGTTCGACGAATACGCTTGGTGGTGGCATGCGGATCGATGGCGCGGCCACGATAACACGAAGCGTGTTTACCGAGAATTCGGCAGTGACCAGTGGAGGCGCTATCTATGCCGACCCATCGGCGGGAACCGTGACGATTGGGACTTCGGTGTTCGCGAACAACAGCGCGGGGAACTTCCAGAATGTCAGACGGGGCACGACCGTCGATTCGAGCGGCGGGAATCTGGCCGACGCGGATGGCACGGGGGGCGACAAGGTTTTCGACCATGGAACCGATTATGGCACTCCGGCACCGAACGGCGAGATTGTCGTCACCACGGTGGAAGACTCGTTCGATCAACAAGACGGACCTCACCTGGTGTCACTGCGAGACGCGGTGTTCGCCGCGAACGCTGCCTCGGGAGCTGATGAGATCTGGATTCCGGCTTGGGATTTGAGACTCACCCGCGTCGGTGCGGCGGGGAATGTGAACGAAGGATTGGTCACGGGCACGGACACACAGCAGCGGCTGTCGACAGGGGATATCGACATCCGTGGCTCCCTGACTCTGCGGGGCGTGGCTGGATCGACAAGTGTCGACTGGGCGGTTCACGCTCGCGATCGGTTGCTGGCCATGACGAATGGCGTTGACCGCGTGTTCGAACTCGAAGGCGATTACAACGGCAGTCGGCTAGTGAATTCGGGTGATTATCTCGTGTGGGCGAATTCCTCGCCCCCAGTCTCCGGCGACGAATTGCCAGCCGACGGTGATGAAGATGGAGACGTCGACGCCACCGATCATGCGATCTGGAGTGCCGCATATCTCTCTGAACTGACGTTCGCTGGGCTGGCCGATCCTGATTGATGACCCGCTGCGCTTCGACGTTGGTGTGCGGCTCAGGGCTAGCCACTCGACCTTTGCGTTTCTCATAGCGTCATCCTATCATCGATTCTCAAATCGCCGCCGCATGTGTCACCGGCTCCATCCCCGGATTCGCATCGTGTGCCGGTGTCGCGAGCCCTAGCGCGCGGAGGGCTCCTTTGGCGTCTTGCGAGCGGAGCTCGGGGACGGCTCTGTTCTCCCAGAACTCCGGCTTGCGAAACGTGCCGGCGAGGCTCACGCGGGCAAGCGTGCCCACGCTACAATGGAAGCACGGGCGGCATGAGTCGACGAGCGATTCGCCCGCTTGACATCCTACCATGCGACTTTCAAGCAGATGAGCCGTTGCCACATGAACGCACAAGCACTCCACAAGTTCTGTCGAATCGGCCTTGGCGGCATCCTGGTCGCAGGCATCGCGGCGCTCTCGGCCATTGCCCAGGAGCCGGTGAATCGGCAGTTGCGGCTGCTTGAGTTTCAAGACCTGCGGATTGTTCCGGCCAGTGGCGGCCACTTGATTGTTCCCGGTAAGCTGCCTGACCTGCGGTGGGAGAATCCCGGTCTCGTCCTTGAGTTATTCGGCAAGTTTCCGCTCGAGGTCCGGTGGTTCGATGCGGCGGGACGTGAGGTTACCGAGGCGAAGCTGCCCGGCAGGTATGGGGTGTATGTCGAAGGGCGTGCGACCGATGGTCGGCTGATTCGCCGGGCATTGCCGTTCTATTGCGCCGATCCCGCGTTGGCCGCGGTGGCGGCGGAGTTTCCCCCTCGACTTGCCGATACTCCCATCTTCGGGCTTCCGGAAGATGTCTGGAACGCGCACCGCGAGGAGATCGATCGCTTCATATTGGATGCGCTCGCGCAGCGGCTGCAGCGCGATCCCGAAGCGGCAGTGCTGGCTGCCGGAATGGCGGAGTGGGATCCCCAAACGCCGCGCATCCTGGCGGCCCCTTCGACGCGCCATCAGGAGTATCATCTGCGGTTGAAGCGGAAGATCTTGGGTGTGGAAGAGAAATACCCGCCACTCGAGCGACCGCGTCGACTAGAAGTCTCCGCACCGATGCTTGTGGAGGGGACACCCCACGCGGCGGGGGTGAGCGACGACCTGCCGGCGAAACTGGATGACCTTTGTCGGAAATGGTCGGAGGAAGCGGGAGAGCCGTTGACGGCGCTGGTCGCCCGGCGGGGGGTGATCGTGTTTCACCAGGCGTACGGCGAGCGTGCGGGTGAGGCCGTCACGCGCGACACGGCCTATCCGCTATTTTCCCTGACGAAGATGCTCACCGGGGTGATGCTGGCCCAGTTTCTCGACGCCGACCTGTTGGACCTCGATCAGCCTTTAGGCGAAGTGCTGCCCGACTTGCCGACGACGGGGCCGAATGCGATCACTCTTCGTCAATGCCTGATGCACGTGACGGGGCTCGATGGCCACAATCGCTGGGGTGGGCCCGACAACCCGTGGTTGGACAATGTCGTTGCCAATGGGCTCGATGCCGTTCGGCCGACCTACCGCTATTCGGGCGTGGCCTACGATCTGGCGGGCACGGCGATGCAGTTGGTCGGTGGCAAGAGTATTCCCCGCCTGTTTCACGAGCAACTCTTCGAGCCACTCGGTTTCGAGGGGGCGCGGATTACCGACTTGGGATCGGGGGGACAACTGCGGGCCATCGACCTTGCCCGTGTCGGGCAACTGCTGCTCAACCGGGGGAGTTACGGCGAGCACCAGTTTTTTGGCCCGGCGACATTCGAGCAGATCCTGCCGCGATCGTACGAAGAGTTGTTTCCGGGAATTGCCCCGACCGCCGCCGACTACGGCTTGGGAATCTACTGGGCCCGGGAGGTTCATCCCCAAGCGGGGCAGGGGGAATTGCCCAAGGATGCGAAGATCATGAGTCGCCGCACCCTTTGCCACGGGGCCTATTCCGGAACCCTCTTTCAGGTCGACCTCGAGAACGAACTGGTCGTCGTCGTGGGGCGGTTCAACTCGGGGGCCAATCATGGCGACCATGTGAAGGCTCTTTTGATGACCGTGATGGAGGGTTTGTTGAAGTGAGCACGGATAGGTCAAGCGAGCGCGAGCGATGTTGGCGGTAGTCGACGTGTGAACGCTCGCGTCGACCCACGCCAAAATAGCGGCGGAATGCCGCAGTTTCGATTGATAGAAGATGCCCTTTGTACCATTGGGTGGTATACTTCGTTGAATACCATTACTTTGCAGGTGATAGCGGAGCCGATAATGGCCGAGGGGGATCCCAACAGGCAGCATAAGAGACGCGGGCGCAAAATTACCGTTAGCGCGTCGAACTCACCACACCAACAGTTCGCGCGGAGGATTCTCGACTTTATTGAACTCCCACAGTTTACGCGGCGCTGGGAAAAGCTCGGGCTAGATGTCGAGCACGACCTCTTGGCGCTTCAGTTGCTCATCATGGCAGAGCCAAAACAAGCGCCTGTGATCGCGGGGACGGAAGGCATACGCAAGTTGCGATTCGCGCCGGATCGATGGAATGTCGGTACGAGCGGGGGAGCAAGAGTGCTTTACGCTTTTTTTGAACGGTTCGGACTTGTTGTCTTATGTATCGCCTATGGAAAGGATGAAGTGGAGGACCTGTCGCCTGCTGTCAAGCAATTTCTTCGAAAGGCTGTCGTTGAAATCGAACAGGAGCTCGAACGTAGAAAGATGTTGGGAACGAACCGCTAACGTGAACGGTTGGTTGGTGCGAGTTAAGTGCAAGTAAAGTCCGCTGAAAGAGGTAACCGATGATCGACAAAACGAACCTTTCCGAACTTGAACGGGACCTCGTGGAAGGGCTGGAGGGGTTTCTTGACGATCTCAAGGCCGGGGAGGTTGTTCCGGCAAAGTACACTTGTCGTCAGGTTGTGCTCGACCTGGAACCTAAAAGCTTGTCGCCCGAAGCGGTAAAGGCCACTCGGCAGATGCTTCAGGTGAGTCAGGTGTTGTTTGCCAAGTTTTTAGGAGTCTCTCCTCAAACAGTGCGCTCCTGGGAGCAAGGGAAAAGCGAGCCTTCGGATATCGCCAGCCGATTTATGGACGAGATCCAACGCAACCCCCAGTACTATCGCCAACGTTTTGTCGACGCCATTCGATTGCGCAAATGCGAGGCATAGTCTTGTAGGATAGGTCAAGCGAGCGCGAGCGACGTTGGCGGTAGTCGACGTGTGAACGCTGGCGTCGACCCACCATTGGGGATGATGCGTCGGCGCGGGCGGTTTGTGTTTGCGAGCGGGGCGGCATTTTGAGTCGCCCGCTTGACGGCATCCTACGACGTCACGGCCAATAGAAACGCCACTTGCGGGCGTAGCCGGTGAAGGGGACGCCGAGCAGTTGGGCGAGGGCGTTGCCTAGTTTGATGATCTCCAGCGACGCCTCGGCGGACGAATAATGCGGTGGTGTGAGGGCCAGGCGGTGACGTCCGTCGACCAGGGCGATGTCGTGATCGGTGTAACGTTCTCCGTCGCCGTGAACGAAGGCCTTCAACTCCATCGAGGGACGCACTCTCCACGTCCGCGTGCCCATCGGGATAGAAAAGACGAACGATTTCTTGCGGGTAACGGTCCGCGCCGAAGGGTCAATCAGCACGTCGGTCCGCGTGTTGACGACACAGAAGAGCATCACCAGCAAAGAGCCTACAAAGACGACTCCGAAGTGCTCCCCGTTTGTGAGAAGCAACCAGAGCAGGAATGGTAGTGCCACGACCGTCACGAGGCTGAGTACGAGCCGAACGCGCCAGTCGTTGCTGTGGTGCATCCGCAGTTGGCCGGGGACGTCGGTGGTTTGATAACCGGCGTGGAACAGGATCGGCAGCGAGGCCAGGGCGGCTTCGGCCGAGAGGGGCTCGGTGATTGGCTCGGTCGGGTTGGTGGTGGGGAGCGGGGGCATTTGAGTGGGTATTCGCCGGGGCGGGCGTGATCTTGCCAGTAGTATAGCTGTTGGATGGGGGTGGGTTTATACTGCGGGGAATCGGAATTTGTCTCGACAGCATCGGTCGTCCTTACAATGCTCAACTGGTTCCGCTCCCAGCCAACTCTGCCCGTCACTGCTGAAGAGCAGGCGTGGATCGAGGATCGTTTTGGTTGGCTGACTCGGGAGCTTGGCCTTGATCGGCTTCGGGCAGCGGAGGTGATTCTCCCCACGGTCGACTATTTCCCCTCGCGCTACGAGCCGACGGAGGAAGACATCGGGGGCATCGTGACGTTAGTGGCGGGATACATGCAGGTCGATCCCGCCAGACTGCGGCTCAGCTTTTACCAGGACGACCATCCCAAATTCGAAGGCATGACGAACGAAGGGACTGCCGGCCTGTACGTCGAATCGGAAGAGAGCTTCGATATCTGGCTCGAAGTTGGCGGGCTCGAGGATCCGCTGGGAGTAGTAGCGACAGTGGCTCATGAGATCGGTCACGTCATCCTGTTGGGGGAGAGGAGGGTGGCTCCCGAGGAGGAGGACCACGAGCCGCTGACCGATTTGCTGACAGTGTTTTTGGGGATGGGAGTTTTGACAGCCAACAACGTGGTGCAGGAGAGCAGTTGGAGTGTGGGGACCACGTCGGGCTGGTCGATCGGCCGCCGCGGGTATTTGTCGATGAACATGTTCGGCTACGCGCTGGCATTGTTCGCACTGGCCCGTAATGAGCCGAACCCGGCGTGGGCCAAATATCTTCGGCCCGATGTGCTGGGGGCGTTTCGGCAGGGAGTGCGGTATAATCGTGAATTGATGCAATGAAGGAGTGGCTGCTTCTCTTCGTGTACTCCGCCTGGAGTAGAAAGAGGTCGGCCGGGGGATGATGGTTACCAACTGGGTGGAGATCGCCGCCACGTTTGACGAGTTGGCGGATACACTGGGACTGGGAGGGACACCTTGACTAAGCGATGCGGCCACATGGGGTATTGAAAATGGCAGGAAAATATTCGGAACTGATAAAGCGGTTCTGCGAGTCCCGTGGGATCGAGATCCCGCTCGGCTTCCACCGTGGGAGTGCGAGTCGCTATGCCATCGTCCAGCAAACGACTCCCCCTAAGCTGATTGCGCGAACCTGGTTCAAGCAGGAGGATGTCGTCTACTATCTGGAGCACATGGCCGACGGGACGCCGGTGCGAATCTTTGATTTCAAGGAGACGGAGGAGCTTGTGTATGATGGGGGGAAAAAACTAATACGAGTTGGCGGAATCGAGGGGGCGGAAACGTAGTTCATATTCCCGATAGTCTAGCAGTGTTTTTCATGATGGGAAGAAACAGAAAAACGCATGAACAACTTGACCCCGAGTGGCAGCGCTGGCTCTCGAAGTACCCCAAGGGGCCGAGTGTGGCAGAGTGCGTGCGACTTATTCATTCGCCGAACGCCGGAGGCGTCTGGAACGACTGTATTGCGATCGCTCTGGCTGATCACGCGGCGATCTCGCTGCCGGAGTTGATCGACGTATTTCGTAACGAAGGCGACGTCGTCGCACTTTACGTGATGATGGCCATCGAAATAGCGAAGCCTCCGGAAGCGATTCCGTTTCTGACGGAGGTGCTTCGGGAAGGGGACATACGGTTTACGCCCTACGCGGAACGGACACTGAAGGAGATGAACATGCGCGAATCGCGCAAGGCCCTATGGGAGGTGGGATATCGCGATGACGCGGCTGACCATGCCTCTAGCCGCGATCATGAATAGCTCGTCGCCAATGCCGCCCAAGCAACTGATCGTCGTCGCCGGCCCCAACGGCGCGGGGAAGAGTACGTTCGCCCTCAAGTACGCGGCCGTGCATGGCATTGCCTATCTTGGGGCCGACGCGATTGCCTATGAGATGGCGCCGGACGACGCGGCGAGTGTGCGGGTGGCGGCGGGGCGGGAGTTTTTGCGGCGCGTGGGGGAGGCGATTCGCGGGACGGAGAGTTTGGTGGTGGAGAGTACCTTGGCGGGGAGGTCGTTTGTTCGATTGTTGAAGGATGCTCGTCGATTAGGGTTCGAAATCAGCATCATGTATCTCTTCCTGGATTCGGTTGAGACGTGTCTCCGACGTGTCGATGAGCGGGTGAGCAAGGGAGGGCATGATGTCCCTCCCGACGATGTTCGCAGGCGATTTGGGAGGAGTCTGAAGAACTTTTGGACGCTTTACAGGCTGTTAACCGACGATTGGACGCTGGTGTATAATTCAGGTGACGAGGTGCAGGATGTGGCGATTGGGGAAATCGGCCAGTTCACTGTCCGCGATCGAGAGCGATTTGACGACTTCCTGAGATTGATGAGCGAGACGTAATGGAAGAGAGCCTGTTGAGCCCCGAAGTCTATCGCAAAACGGATGACTTCATCCGCATCTTCCGCACCGCCGTGCGCGAAGCTCAAGAGGAGAGCCGCCGGCTGGGGGTGCCTAATGTCTATTCGTACAACGGGCAGATTTATTACGAGCTTCCCAGCGGCGAGCTGACGCGGACGCCGCCGGAGGGGTTTGGGCGGGGAACGTAACAGTGACCTCGATCCACGACTTCGCACCCTGGCATTATTCAGGACAACGAGGCGATCATCTGCTGGCGGTGGGATGGTTGTCGAACGCGGGCAGCTTCCCAACGGGGGCAACGGCTCGAGAGGTTTACACGCGGCTGCAAGAGTTCGCCAAGGACCCTTGGCAGCCATTCCGGTTTATGGGCGTGCATGAATGCGAACTTTGCCAGTTCCATGGAGAGCAGTGCGGCAGCGCCAATCTCTTCATTCCCCACGACGGCAAGATCTATGTCGCGCCGATGCTAATCCTGCATTACATCAACGCCCATCACTACGCGCCCCCCAAGGAGTTCTGCGACGCCGTGCTCGCCTGTCCGCCGATGCGGTCGATGGAGTATAAGAAGGTGCTGATTGCTTGTGGGGGGAGTGTGTTGTGGAAGATGTCCGACGATGTCGAGATCCTTTGACGGGTGAAGCGTTCGAAGTTTCGAAGAAAGTTGCCACGCCAATGTCAAACAACAACCCCTACGAATCCCCCCACGCGGCGGACGATTCCGATCAACCCGTGCTGACGGATAACTTGCGGGAGATGCTCGGCCTCACGAAAGAGGATCTCTGGGCCTATGTGGGGCTGGCGCTGTTGGTGGCGGGTTGTTTTGCTGGGGAAGTCTGGATGGTCGCGGCGCTCTTCGCCGTGTCGACGTTGTGCCTGGTGGCCTACGTGGTGACCTCCGCGCCGAAGTTTTCGCGGCGATCGAACTTGCATCCGGGTGTCAAGATTTACGGCAAGGTAGGCAACGTCGTCCTGGTCGTCCTGCAACTTGTGGTGATCGGGGCGCGGGTTTGGTATCTGTGGGTGTACGGGTGATGTCGGTCGATCGACGCTGGCTCAAATACCTGATCCCCCACGTCCGCCTCGCCGATCTGCCAGCCATGCTCGGCGTGGCCTTTGTCGGGGCACTTCTTGCCGCCATCTACGGCATCGCCCACGACCAGCTCACCTACACCATTTCCCCCGAGTACTTTACCCACTTCAAGTTCCAGCAGTTCGCCTACGCCGATTTCGGCTGGCCCGACCGCTGGTTTGTCGTGGTGATTGGCGCGCTGGCGACATGGTGGGTGGGGGGAATCGCGGCGTGGTTCTTGGCGCGGTGGTCGATGCCGGGAAGGGTGCGAAACGAAGCCTGTCGATTGATCGCGTGGGGCTTTCTTTGCATCTTCGCTTGTGCTCTGGTGTTTGGCATCGCTGGTTATGGGTATGGGGTGTGGCGTGGGTCGGGGGGAGATTATTCGGCATGGGAACCGTCGCTCCGTGCCCGTGGCATTAGCGACACGTGGGGCTTTGTGCGGGTGGCGTATGTTCATAACGCGGGGTACGCGGGGGCGCTGGTGGGGTTGATTGCGGGGGTGGTGCTGGTACGCCCGGGTGCAGGGAGTCGGTTGGGAAGCGAGACAGATTGACTGTAACGTGGAGCCTTGGCATGCAAAACGAATTCACGGCAACTGTCGAACGCGAAGGCGAATGGTTTATCGCCTACTCGCCCGAGGTGGTCGGGGCCAATGGTCAGGGGCGTATGCGGGAGGAGGCACTGGCCAGTTTGCGTGAGGCGATTGGGTTGATTTTGGAGAATCGGCGAGAGCCCTCATAAATGGGGTGGCCACTGTTCAACCCCTTCGGGGTAGGTGTGATCGGGGGCGACGTCACCCAGGGTGCGCCGGAGGACCGGCGACCCTGGGCTTTGGAGTTGAACCCCTGCGGGGTAGAGGAAAGGATGAAAGCGGAAGGATGAAGGATGAAAACTTCATCCTTCATCCTTCCGCTTTCATCCTTTCCCTGACCTCTCATAAAACCACCGCTCCCATCCCCTCCACCACCCGATCGACATTCTCCTCGGTCAAACCCGCCACGTTGATCCGTCCCGAGTCGACCACGTAGATGGCGAACTCGTCCTTCAGGCGGTGGACTTGCTCCTTGGTGAGGCCCGAGAAGCTGAACATGCCGCGTTGCCGGGTGATGAAGCTGTAGTCTCCTGGGACTCCCTTGGCCTGGAGCCGCTCGACCAGCAGGCGGCGCATGCCGTTGATGCGGTCGCGCATTTCGGCGACCTCTCCCTCCCATTGCTGGTGGAGAGCCTGGTCGTCGAGGATCGTCGAGACGATGCGGGCGCCGAAGGAGGGGGGGTTGGAGTAGTTGGCGCGGATGGCCCGCTTCACCTGGCTTTCGACCCGGTCGGCGATGTCGGCGTCGGCGGAAATGAAGGTCACGGCGCCGGTTCGTTCGCTGTAGAGGCCGAAGTTTTTGGAGAAGGAGCTGCAGACAACCATTTCGACCCCTGGTTGCAAGAGGGCTCGCAGGCCGGCGGCGTCCTCGTGGATGCCGTCGCCGAAGCCCTGGTAGGCGAAGTCGACGATGGGGAGCACCTTGCGGCCGACGACCACCTCGGCGATCTCTTGCCACTGGTCGGGGGTGGGGTCGACCCCCGAAGGATTGTGACAGCAGCCGTGGAGCAGCACGGCGTCGCCCGAGGGGATCTCGTTGAGGGCCGATAGCATCTCGCTGATGGCGAGCCGGTTGTGGGCCTTGTCGAAGTAGGGGTACTTGGCAAGCGAGACCTTGGCCGCCGAAAAGATGCCAGCATGGTTGGGCCAGGTGGGGTCGGAAATCCAGACAGTCACCCCTGGGAGGGAGTGGGCGAGGAAGTCCCCCACGACGCGGAGCGCACCCGAGCCGCCGGGAGTTTGGGCGGTACGGGCACGGCGGGAGGTGGTGGCTTCGTGGCCATCGCCGAGGAGGAGTCGCTGCACGGCGGTGTTGTAGCTGGCGAGTCCCGTCATCGGCAGGTAGGAGAGGGAGTCCATGCCCGCGACGACGCGCTCGGCGGCCGATTTGACGCTGGGGAGGGTGGGGGTCGACCCAGTGGCATCCTGATAGACCCCGACGCCGAGGTTGATCTTGTGAGGCCGCGGGTCGTTCTTGAAGGCTTCGGTGAGACCGAGGATGGGGTCTTGCTGAGCCGGTTCGACGTGGTGGAACATGCGTGCTTCCGTGAGGGGAGTGTCGGTTTTATGAACAGCGCGTGACGCGCGAAGCCATGTTGTGGACGTTTGTTGCTTGTCGTGGAGGGGGCCGCCTGGCTGGCGGACCTGTTCGGTTGACGCTGTTGCCGAGCCAATGCGACAATCATACGACTTCGGCTAGCCGACTTCGAGCCTCAAGCGGCCCCTTCTTACGACCTCAAACAAGCAAGTGAATCGATGGCGGATGGCAAATTGGGGGTCTGGATCGTGGGGGCTTCGGGAAATGTCGCCACAACGGCGATCCTGGGGCTCGCGGCTCTCGGTCGCAAGATCGCCCCGCATGTCGGGCTGGTGACCGAGCTGCCACCATTCGAGCCGCTCGGGCTCGCCGATTGGGGCTCGCTGGTCGTTGGGGGGCATGAAATCCGCCAACCCCGACTCGTCGCCGCGGCGCGGGAACTCGCTGCCCAGCATGTGGTTCCGCTGGAGTTAGTGGAAGCATGCCGCGCGGACCTCGAGGCGATCGAAGCCCGGGTGCGGCCCGGCATTGCCTATGGATGTGGCAAGGCGATTCGCCAGCTTGCCGAAGTGCTAGTGGCGGGAGATGAAGTCGCTCCCTGGTCGCTAGTCGAGCAGGTGGCAGCCGATTTGCAAAATTTTCAAACGGCCAACGCTCTCGATCGGATGGTGGTGGTCAACCTGGCTTCGACCGAGCCACCGACCCCCGACGGGCTTCCCGAAAGTTGGCTGGGGTATCGGGAAGCGCTCGGTCGTCGTGGGGTGGAAGGGGTGCGAGCCAGCACCCTCTACGCCGTGGCGGCCCTCCAACTGTCCCTTCCCTACATAAATTTTTCTCCCTCGGCCGGGGCGTCGCCGCCGGCGGTTGGCGAGCTGGCTCTCGAGCGCGGCGTCTGTCATGCGGGGCAGGATGGGAAGACCGGCGAGACACTCCTCAAGACGGTCCTGGCACCGATGTTCGCCAGCCGGAATCTGGAGGTGATGAGCTGGGTGGGGCACAACATTTTTGGCAACCTCGATAGCCAGGTGCTCGACGATCCGGAGAACCGCGCGAGCAAGATTCGGACCAAGGATCGGGTGCTCGCAGGGAGCCTGGGATACGACCCCGAGACGCTCGTTTCCATCGAGCGGATCGCCAGTCTGGGGGACTGGAAGACGGCCTGGGATCATATCCATTTTCGCGGTTTTCTCGGCACTTTTATGACTTTGCAGTTCACCTGGCAGGGGTCCGACTCGGCGCTTGCCGCCCCGCTGGTGCTCGACCTGGTGAGGCTTGTCGACCGTTCGCAGCGGGGGGGGGAGAGCGGGGCGCTGGGGCACCTGGCGAGCTTCTTCAAGAGTCCCCTCGGGACGCGCGAACATGGCTTCGCGGCACAGTTCGAGATGCTGCTGGAGTGGGTCGCGCGGACCGCTGCGCAGGGGTAGCGCTGCACGCCAGCGGACCACGTCGTCCGCCGATCGTCGCGGGCCGGCGTTCCCCCATCGCGCGGTGTGCGATGGTCGGGGTGGCGTCGACTTTTTGGTCCGAGTTGAGAAAAACGATTGGCGAGTTTATTGATTTTTTGTCGATTCATCTTGACACGTGCAGGCACTACTTGCTTCAATTCGCGCATGGGGTGTTTGGTTTGTGGTCCTTGTGTTGACCAACCACCCTTTGCATTGGAGGCAAACACAGGTCTCTTCCCTTCATTTCAGCGCCCAAGGGAAAGGCCCCCATTCATGTCCGGGCGCAAATTGAAGGAGCCATAGGAAGATGGCCACGAAGAAGAAGGTCGCGAAGAAAAAGACCGCCAAGAAGGCCGCCCCCAAGAAGTCGACCAAGAAGAAGGCGACTAAGAAGGCAGCCACCAAGAAGACCGCCAAGAAGAAGTCGACCAAGAAGAAGGCAGCCACCAAGAAGACTGCCAAGAAGTCGACCAAGAAGAAGGCGGCTCCCAAGAAGTCGACCAAGAAGAAGACCACACGGAAGAAGGCCACCCGTGCTGCCGCTCCCGCGGCCACCTGAACCGGGGAATGGCACCCTTGAGGGGGATTCTCCCCTCTCGGTGACCGCCCCGGGCGGTATCCTGTAAACGACAGGGCAGCCTCGAAGCGCCATTCTGGCCCTTCGAGGCTGCCTTTTTTTACGCCCCTCTCCCCATCCCCGCCCCTTGCGCGATTGACCTCAGCCCTGCTAGAAGCTACCTTAAGCGCCTAAATCATCAGCACTTAGGACGAAACACCATCACTCCCGTGACCTCCCCTACCGACCAATCCCCCCCCGGCGGACCCTCCGCGGTTGCCTCTTTTCGCGAGCTGGGGGTCTCCGACATCATGTTGGCGGCCCTGGAGCAGGCCTGTTATCACACTCCGAGCCCCGTCCAGGTGGGGGTGATTCCGATTGCTCTTGCGGGGCAGGACATCCTCGGCCAGGCCCGCACCGGCACCGGCAAGACGGCGTCGTTTGCCATCCCGATTCTCGAGCGGCTGGAAAAGCGTGCCCGCACCGCTCCCCCCCAGGCTTTGGTGCTCGTTCCCACGCGGGAGTTGGCGGTCCAAGTGCGAGACGAGATCGAAAAGCTCTCGCATGGACGGAAGGTCCGCACCGTCCCCCTCTACGGTGGCAAGCCGATCCGCTCGCAGATCGAAAAGATGTCGAAGGGGGCCGAAATCATCGTCGGTACCCCTGGCCGGGTGCTCGACCACATGAGCCGGGGGACCTTGATCCTGAGCGAACTGAAGTTTGTCGTGCTCGACGAGGCCGACCGGATGCTCGACATCGGCTTCCGCCCCGACATCGAAAAAATCCTCCGCCGCTGCCCGACCGACCGGCAGACCCTGCTCTTGAGCGCGACGGTGGCCCCGGCGATCGAGAAGCTGTGCCAGCGCTACATGCGCGACCCGGTGGTCCTCGACTTCTCCGACAAGACCAAGACGGTCGAAACCATCGATCAGTATTATTTCACGATCGAACAGAACCGGAAGTACGACCTGTTGGTCAAGCTGCTCGAACGGGAGCAACCCGAGCAGGCGATTGTCTTCTGCCGCACCAAGCGGGGGACCGACAAGGTCCACCGCAAGCTGACGAAGGTGTGCAAGGAGGTCGACTGCATCCATGGCGACATGAACCAGGGTGCCCGCGACCGGGTGATGAAGAACTTCCGCGCCGGGGCAGTGAAGATTCTGGTGGCCACCGACGTGGTTGGCCGGGGAATCGACGTCTCGGCGATTTCGCACATCGTGAACTACGACATTCCTCAAGCGAGCGACGACTACGTCCACCGCGTCGGCCGCACCGGGCGGATGGGGCGCGAAGGGGTGGCCTACACGTTCGTCACCCCTGAAGAGGGGCAGCAGCTTACCCGCATCGAGATGCTCATCAACCGGCTGCTGAAGCGCGACGAAATCGAAGGTTTCGCCACGACGCTCTCCCCCGCCGGCATCGACCCGGCCATGGCGACCGCATCGACCAACGGCGAGGCCCCCGCCGAGGGAGCCCCCGCCGAGGAAGAGAAGCCGAAGGGAGCGATCCCAGGTCAACGGCGCGGGCGGCGGCATCGACGGGCGCTATAGTAGCACGACCGTCCCGGTCGTGAGAGGAGCGTAGTACGACCGTCCCGATCGTGAGTTCGTAGGATGCCGTCAAGCGAGCGTGGTGTCGGCTTGAAGTATCAACGACGTGACCGCTCGCGCCGACGCATCAGCACGTCCTATGCGTCGGCGCGGGCGTTTGAGGTTATGAGTGGGTTGACGTTTTAGATCGCCCGCTTGACGGCATCCTACGAGTTGTCCATCCATGTCT
>CAZYQQ010000054.1:0-17341 GCA_964650265.1 uncultured Planctomycetaceae bacterium | reverse complement strand
CACGACGGAGACCGTCGTGCTACTATGTGATACTCACGACGGAGACCGTCGTGCTACGATAGTCAGCTAACACGAGGGGGGGTGTCGCCATGAAGACTTGTCTAATAGTGGCCATGACGTTGGCCGTTGGTTTGTTGCTTGGCCCCGTGTGCCACGGGCAGGGGAAAGAGCCGGTGACGAAGACCCGGCCGCTGGTGGTGCTCGACGGTGACGATAGCCACGTCACGAAAGGGGCACTGATCTGCGTGTCGTCGGAAAAGGAGTGGGACGAGACATGGCTCGAACACATCGGAAAAGCTCCCGCGGATCGCACTTTCAGAGGACGGTTGGAAGTTGATTTTAGCCGCCTGATGGTTGTGGCGGTCTTTCTCGGCGACTCGATCAACTCGCGGGGCATCGAAGTCAGTGAGATCCTTGATTCGCCGGGCACTATGACGATTCGTATCACCCGGCGCAGTTACCAGTCGATGGCGGGCGACGAGCCGGACCCGCCCAAACGACCGTATGCCTTTATCGTCCTACCGAAGTCGGGCAAGGAGATTGTGTTGGAAGAGAATCGACAACGATATCTAGGCTATCCGCCGGAATGGAAAGTCCACGCCCGCCTGCCAAGTGCCGCCAACAGGGGTGCGGAATAGTACGGACATGGATGTGCAGGATGGATAGGATGAGAAAGCGCGACGCTCGATGTTTGCGTGACGGGGTACAGGGCGCTGGCGACGGATGGGAGGATGGACGTGCTGTTAACCGGTGTGCGGTATAGATTCAGTTTCCGAAAGGAATGAGGAATGAAGAATCGCAAGGTTGTTGCCATGCTGGTCGCTCTTGCTGTTGCGACGTTGGTATCGACGAGCCAATGCCATGGGCAAGGGGAAGAGCCGGTTTCCAAGACCCGACCGCTAGTCGTGTTCAATGGCGTCAATAGCCGAGTAACGAAAGGGGCATTGGTCTGTGTCTCGACCGATAAGGAGTGGGACGAGACGTGGGCGGAGCATGTCGGTATTGGAGTCGAGCACAAGCTAGAGAAGCAGTTGGAAGTCGACTTCAGCCGTGTGATGGTCGTCGCAGTATTTTTGGGCGAGACGGACAATTGCCGAGGCATTACAGTCAACGACATTACCGAAACTCCTGAGCGGATTACAATTCGCGTGACCGCGCCGGGATCTCAATTGCTCCTACGCCAGGGCGAAGAGCCTCCGCCGCCAGTTCGCCCTTTTACGTTTATCGTCCTGCCACGGTCAGCGAAGGAGATTGTGTTGGAGCAGGGTGTTTTCACCGATAAGAGGGCTCCGTCGTCTTGGAAGTTTCGCGCACGCCTGCCAGCGGCCGCCAACAGGGGTTCAGAGTAACCCCCAAATCACTCCTATATCCTTTCCATCCTGCCGATCGATGCCCCATTCCGCCTCGCCGAGAAGGGGCGAAACTTTTTTTCATTCGCTCTGTTGATCGGCTCGGCACCGTGTTACACTGGACAGGCAATCCGCGCTTGGACCGCTACGTGGTCCAGCGCCCATGAGTAGGTCGGCGTGAGAGTTGACACCTTTTCTTGGAGGATCGCGAGATGCAGCGGTGGTTTCCCGTTTTTTCAGTGGCAGTGCTGTTGGCTGTTTTAGGTTCGTTCCCCTTGCGGGCGGACGTCTTGTATGTCGATGCCACCACCGGTAACACGGTGGGGGCGGTGAGTCAGGGGGCCGACTGGTTTTCGGGCAACGACGGTGTGCTGAGTGGCGGCTCGCTGGTCGACGGTCAGCGATAACCTGTGGCGGTTTCGCCAAAATCAGGGATCGGGATTGGGGATCTGGGAGGCGACCAGTTCGGGGACGCAGCCCGAGGATGCTCCGCTGCTGCAGACGACGGTGACTGGCGCCCCCAACGGCACCTACGACGTCTATGTCTTCTATCGCACGCAGCCTTCGGCTCCCGACGATTGGAGTATCCGCGCGGGACTGAGTCCCACCACGCTCAATCTTTACAACCGCACGGGAGACCATGGAGGGACTGCCGGGTTGCTCCCCTTCACGGGTGCCAACGCCCTGACGTTCGCCCCCGGCACGGCGCCCGAGGAAGATCCGCAGCAGCCGATGCGTTACGCCAACTTGGGTCCCGTGACGGTGACCGACGGGACGTTCTCGGTGTTTGTCGACGATTACCCGACATTGAGTCTTGGGGAGGGGATGGCGCCCCTCAATTTCCGCACGTGGTACGACGGCATTGGGTACGATGTCGACCCCGCGAGTTTTTACGACGATTCGGTCATGACCGGTCCCGCCGAGATCGGCACCACCTGGACCAGCGGCAATCCCCCCGCGGCAGGGACGCTCAATCGGATCGTCGACAACCACGTGGTCACCTTGTCGTCGAACTTTCTGGGGGAATCGCTCACGGTGACCAGTGGAGCGACGGTCAACTATGCGGCGAGTGGTGTCGTCGTCAACTCACTGATTGTCGAACCGGGGGGGATGCTGACCGAAACGGCCGCGGGGAGCGAATTCGCGCTCGGCGACCTGTTTGCTCCCCCGCTGGGTCAGCTTACGCTCGATGGAACCGCGAGCTTCGACGTGCCCGCTAGTGGCAATCTCTATCTCGACATGAACATCACCGGCACCGGCAGCCTCGACATCAACGCCGGCGACGGGGCCGATGTGTGGCTGACTTCGGCGGGGAACTTTGCGGGAACCATTCGCTTCAATGGCAGTGGCGACGAAGTCCGTCTGACCGAGACCACCAGCACCGGCATCAGCGACTTCCTGGAAATGAATTCGACCGGCGGCAACACGCTCTATTTCAACGCGGCGTTCGAAACAGGGGGTGGCACGGTCATCTTCAACGAGCCGGGGCGGATCGACCACGCCGCCACGTCGACGACGCCGCTGCGGCGACTGCACGGCGTGGCCAATCTGGTGGCCAATGCCGAGGTGACGATCGACCTGTCGAAGGGCTTTCCCAACGACGGCGCCCAGACCGAGGAGCGTCGCTTCCTGGTTGGCACGGCTATCTCGGGCGACGCCGATATCATCATCCAGGGGACTCCGGTCGATTACTCCAATGGCTCCAATATCACACTCAACGAGTTCGAAGTCGGCGCGACCGGCGAGCCAGCGAACCTGGCCGCGTCCGATTACTCGGGAACGATGACGGCCAACGACTTTGTCGCCCTCGAAATCCGCAAGCATTTTCCCAACGCCCGATTCGTCATCAACAGCGGCGCCCAGTTGGAAATGGGAAATCAACCGACCAGTGCCAACCCGGCACCGGCCCTGTCGGCCCACAGTCTCCAGATGGGAGAGGTGGTGATCAACGCGGGGGGAACGCTCGAAATAGGTTTCGAGCAGGCGACAAACGCGGGCGTGCCCGGGCATCATCCCTACAAGCTGACCCTCACTTCCGACGGCACCCGCGAGGGGAGTCTGACGATGGCCGACGGGGCGACCTTGCGGATACAGATCAACGATGTCGCGTCGACGGGGCAGTTCGATTCGATCGTTGCCGACGGCAATGTGATGCTCGACGGGACCCTCAACGTGTTGGTGAATCCCCCAGCGACCAACGGCACGAATCCCACCTGGGCACCCGTCGTGGGGCAGACATTCGACATCATCACCATTGCCCCCAGTTCTCCCGCGGGGGACTACGACGGGAGTGGAACGGTCGACGAACTCGACTATCTCGTCTGGAAGGGAGGCTACGGTTCGACGACGAATCTGGCGGCCGATGGGAATGGGGACAGTGTTGTCGATGCGGCTGATTATCTCGTGTGGCGGAACAACCAGGGCGCGACCGGCGTGCCCCTTGGTTCGATCACGGGGACTTTCGACAACGTGACGGTCACCGACTTCGATGGCGCGTTTAGCGGATTCGGCTTCCAGGTCAACTATTCGGCGACCGCGGTGCAACTCGAGGTGGTTGCGGCCGGGGCCCTGATGGTGGCCCAGGTGCCGGAACCGTCGACCGTGGCGATGGCGAGTGCCGCGCTCCTCGGGGTGATGCTCAGCCGACGCCGGAGAAACACTCCGGGTGTTGCTGTGTAAGTGGACCAGTGCCGCGGCTGTTGCGGCATTTTTCCAGGAGCGTTGGAGCGATGGCAGGCAAGGCGAAATTCGAGCGCGGTTTTACCCTGGTGGAGCTGCTGGTAGTGATTGCCATCATTGGCGTTCTGGTGGCGCTGCTGTTGCCGGCGGTGCAGTCGGCCCGCGAGGCCGCGCGACGCTCGCAGTGTCAGAACCGCCTGAAGCAGATCGGCCTGGCGTCGCATAATTACGTGTCGACCCATCAGGAGTTTCCGCCCGCGTCGGCGCGCCTCGACGAGAGCAATATCGCCCTGCGGCCCGGTTGGGGGTATCTGGCGTTCCTGCTCCCCTATGCCGAGCGGTCGGACATTCACGACCAGATCGTCTCCAGGGTGCAGTGGTACGACGAGCCGAACCGGACCGCCGTGATGACAGCGGTCGAGGAGTTCAAGTGCCCCACGCGGACCCCGGTCGAACACATCATCGCCGCCGACCCGGGGGGGACGAGCGGCGGCTTCGGAAATCACGAGGAGTCGCCAGTGCGGACGCATTACTACGGCGTCCTCGGAGCCAACCCCCAACTGGTCCATCCCAACCCGCTCGATTTTTGCAAGGACCGTACCAGCCCCTACACCATGGAACTCGCCCCCACGTCGGGCCGGGCGGCGGCCCCTTGCTACGCGGTGGCCGTCGGAGGAGTGGGAGACAACGGCCTGGTCGTCCGCCGGCATACCGAGGGGCGCAAGGAGCGGCTCGGGGCGGTCCGGGTTGGCCGGGTGACCGACGGCATGAGCAACACGTTTCTCGTGGGGGAGTCGGCGTTTGGCGATCCGGCGGATGGCACGCGGCCGTGGATTGTTGGTTCGGTCGGCGAGTACATGTACAGCAGCAAGAACGTGGCCTACGCCCTCAACAGCGGCGGTCGCGGGCTTGGGCAGGCGAACGCGGCTCGCAACAACATGGGTTTCGGTTCGGAGCATCCCGGTGGATGCCACTTTGCCATGGGGGATGGGTCGGTGCAGTTCTTTTCGGAAAACACCGAGCTGCTCGTGCTCTTCGCGCTCGCCTCGCGTCAGGCGGAGGATTTGGTGACCAGTGATGTCTTCAACTAACCCGCGCGTTTCGAGCAGCTCGTTTGGCTTGACCTGTTTTTCGTTACTCCTGGTGGCCACGCTCGTGGCGATCGCCGGGTGTGGGCGTCGCGCGCACGAACTCGAGACATCGCCGGTTCGCGGAACCATCACCCTCGATGGCAAGCCGGTCACCAGCGGCTACATCGTCGTCCCCACGGCAAGAGGGAAAATGGCCTCGGCACGGATCGAGCCGGACGGGTCGTTCGTCTTCATGACCTACCGCAAGGGGGACGGCGTACAGGTGGGGACCCACCCGGTGACGGTGAGCGAGGTGCCGCGGGACGAGTATTCGTCGGTTCCGCCCGAGCTTCGGGTCGCTATTCCCGAGCGCTACAAGAGCGCGGGGACATCGGGATTGATGGTAGAGGTGAAGGCTGGGGAGAAGAAGGTGGTGAAGTTTGAGATGTTTCGCGAAGAGAAGAGATGAAAACCGAGCGCGCCGCATCTCGCTGACGCATCGCCCACACACTGTTTCCTATCCTATTCATCCTCCCCATCCATGTCCTTTACCTAACATCGATATCCAGGATGGATAGGATGGAAGGAAATGCCGTAGAGTGGAGTGGCGGGTTGGGGGGTCGTAGCGTGTGTGATCCGCGATTGCGACGGAAGCGGCGGGGCCTTATCTTGTGGGCTGCTGCGTCGCTGATGTCTCTCCCGAATCGGGCGATCTATGCTCACAACGACTTTGCTGCTCGCCGTCTCCATCGGTCAGTTGGTGGCCATCTTTGCCCTCTGGGTATGGACTCTTCGTCTTGGCTTGTGCTGGGGTGAGGTTGAGGGAGTCACCTGGAAGCGGCTCAGCGTGGCCGTGGGGGGCTGCTTTGTGATCCATGTGCTTGTCGCCCTCCTGATGAGGTTGGACTTCCCTTCGGACAACATGGCGTTGGCAGCCCTGTTGTTTGGCCTATTCGGTGTGGTCATTGGCGACTTGGTGGTGATCGGGCTCGCGTTCCAGTTGGGGGTCTGGAGGTCACTGAAGGCATGGCTGCCGACGCTCGTTGTGCCGATATTCGCGTTACTTTCCAGTTTCTTTTTGATTCGGCCCTTGCTGTTCGAACCGTTCCTGATCCCCACGAATTCAATGGCACCGACCATCGCTGGGACGCACGCTGAAGGAGTATGCCCTGAGTGCGGTGCGACGACCTATTTCACTCCGGTTGACGAGCGCATGAGAACGGTCGGTCCCGAGCGGCAGATTTGCGACAATTTTCATGTCACCGAAAAGACCGCGGCAGATGGCGAAGTGAGCACTGGAGACCGAATCGCCGTCGCCAAATTCCTCACGCCCAGGCGGTGGGACCTGGTCGTGTTTCGCTTCCCGGATTACCCGAGTGAGTTCTATGTGAAGCGGCTGGTTGGCCTGCCGGGTGAGACGATTCACATCGAAGAGGGGTGCGTCTTCGTCAATGGGAAGAAGTTGGTGCCCCCCACCCATCTCCAAGGGCTGGAGTACATGGCGCAAATCCCCGAGTTGTCGAGGCAGCCCTCGTGGGGGACACCCGACCAACCCGCGGTGCTTGGCGAAGGGGAGTTTTTCATGCTGGGGGATTTCTCCGCGGCTGCGCTCGACTCGCGTTACTGGCGAGAAGGGGCGCCAGGGCACCCCCCGTATGCGGTGCCAGAATCGTACTTGCGCGGGGTGGTGACGCACACGGCATGGCCCCCTGGAAGATGGCGGGTGCATCGGTAAAGCCCTGCTTGCGAATCGCCTCGGGGGGCTGGCATGCTATAATGCGGAGCATGGCCACACATCCCTACAGCGACGCCGCCGTAGCCGCCTTCCGCGAGGCAGACCTCTCGCCGAGCGACATGCTCGTGCTGAATAGCATTTCGGTGTTGCCCTACGGCGATCTTCCATGGCTCACGGGTTGGGTCGAGGCGGAGAATCGCCGTTGGCTGACCCCCGAGGAGGTGAAGCAGACACTCGACAGTTTATTCGACAGGCGAATTATCGCTGTTATGACGCCCCAGTCGGCGGAGGCAGCGCGGCGGGAAGTGAGTGATTGGAATCCTCCCGTGGAGAAGGGGCCGTTCGAGGGTTTTCCCGAAGCGGGGCATGTCGATTTCACCGCGGAAGGGGCCAGGAGATTTCTTGAGGTGGAGCGAGCCGTGTGGCCCGATCATGAATACATCGGTGGAGAAGGGTTGTGCGGCAGACTCGGCTACGTGCAGTTCTTTGACACGAGCAAGGAGAGCCTCATAGAAGATATTCGGAATTGCTTCGATCAAGAAACGTGGGAGTTTGATCTTGACGGGGCTCAGCCCGATTTCATCGAGTCCTCTCTCCAGGAGATCGGCCCGTGGGGTGACAAGTGGTGGCATATCCACCCGCGTGGGTGGATGGCGGAGATCGCGTTGCGGGGTAGGAATCTGCGTCAATAGGGGCGAGGCGGGAACGGCATCGTGGGTTTTGTAGTTAAACACTGGAAGCGGTGGTGCCGGTGGATGTTCACCACCACGCGAGGACTCCTCCTCCTCACGCTGTTGTGTTCGGCAGTATTTGCTTACCGCGCGTACAAGGTTGAACGGTATCACGCCGCCGTCCAAGCCTTGGAAGAGCAGGGGGTTTCGTTGGGCGACCCTTACTTCGACTACTTTGGCCCGGATGTCGTCTTGGATTATCTATTCCACGATTTGCTGAACATGAAGTTTGGCATCTATGTCGAGTTGCCCGACTTTCTGCGACTCGACACGTATACTTGGGTGATTATGGAGTCGCCGGGTGTGTCCGATGACGTGGCGGTGTACTTAAAGCACCTGCACGGAGTTAATCGGCTCGACATTCGCTCGGACTCTCCTGATGCCGAACCGGCGGAGAACCTGCGCCAAATCCGTGTCACAGATTTTGTCACATTGGGCGGGCCCTGGATCGACGAAGATGCGATTCGGGCGGCTACACGAATCCGAGGGCTTCGGCGAGGGGAGGAACCGGGTGTGATTGAAATCGACGCCGCCACCGATGAATTAAGCGACGAATTGCGAAACTACCTGGAGACGTGCCCGTTCCGAGTGGGCGTCAGCAAATGGAAAAAGTAGGCCACTCTGACGCCGCAAGTCAGCTTTTGCTCGTAACGTCCGCGGCAGACCATCCTATCCCTCCTGAACATCCATGTCCGTAACTCAACATCGACGGGCAGGATGTCCAGGATGGGGGAGTGCTGGAAACGAGGGCATTCGACGTTTCGCGTACGGGTTGGTTTCTCTGCCGATCGTGGGGAGGTTACAATAGCGGCGTGTCGAAAATTAGCTCCGCCGCCCTGGAGTTCGAGCCGTGAAGAATCTCGCTTCCTTCGTGTTGGCCCTCGCGCTTGCTGGCCTAATGGCCAATGGGGCCGAGGTTCCCGCCCCACCGGCCGATGTGATCTGGATCGAGGGGGAAGACGCGACTCGTCAAGATGTGTCGCGGCATGGTTGGTACGACAGCGTCAAGAAGGATGTGCTGTCGGGCCAGGAGTGGCTGAGTCACTTCGACGAGAATCGCGCGGGGTCGGCGGAGTTCGAGTTCGACGTGGAGGAGACCGGCGAGTTCACGTTTTGGATGCGGGCCAATCCGATCGCGGCACGTTTGTCGTACAAGCTCGATGGTGCCGCGGAGTGGACGAAGATCGATTTGACGAGCGACCAGCGCGGCACGATCAACATTGCCAGCGATAATAAACCCGATCTGCGGTTCATCACCTGGGTGCGGGTTGGCAAGGTGCAGCTCGACAAGGGGCAGCACACGATCGCGTTTCGCATGGATAGCGACGCGCAGAACCATGGCGCGATTGATTGCTTTGTCTTCACGCGGATCCCGTTCGTCCCCAGCGGAGCCGACAAGCCGACTGCACGGAGCGGTCCGGCGGCACCCGACGAATGGTTTCCTGTGGTGATGGAGGCTGATCCGCTCGACCCGCAGTCGGTGATCGACATGAGCGCGCTAGTGGAGGCGCCGGCCGGCCAGCATGGGTTTCTCAAGCGGAGGGGTGAGGCACTCCAATTCGAGCGTGCCGCCGGGCCGGTCAAATTTTGGGGCGTGGGGGCGCCGCCGCTGGGGAGCACACCGGAGGAGATGGAGCAGGCCGCGCGGTGGCTGCGGAAACATGGCATCAACATCGTTCGCCAGCATACGATGATCGAGGCGGTGGGCCTCGTCGATCGCGATGGCAAGTTCGATGCGGCGCGGCTCGATCGGTACGATCGCTGGTTTGCCGCGCTCAAGGCCGAGGGGATCTATTCGACCTGGTCGGTGGTCTATCCTCATCATGGGGCGTTTCTGCGGCGGCATGAGGTCGATCGCCAGTTGTTCGCCGAACTCGACGGGGCCGATACCCACCGCGACGGCACGCGCGGGCCGATTGTAGTGAACGACTACATCAATCTCGACCGCTCGCTGCAGGACGTGGTTTGGAAATACTTCGACGCCCTGCTTCACCACGTGAATCCTCATACGGGGCTCGCCTACAAGGACGACCCGGCGCTGGCGATGCTCGAGGTGCAGAATGAGAGCAATGTGTTCTTCCACACGCTGAATCATCTGGCGAGCGACCCGCAAAAAATGCCACGGATGTCGCGGATGATGCGGCAGCGGTTCTTCGAGTTCACGAAGGCGAAGTATGGCACGCGCGACGAGGTCGCCAAGGCGTGGGGAGGGCTCCGCGAACGGGACGACTGGGACGCGGGTGAACTCGAACTGATGGGGGCCTATCACTGGGGAAGCGACGGCCCGCTGTACGAGTTCGCCGGCCAGACGCGCCGCGCGGGGGATTACATCGAGTTTCTCACCTCGATCCAGCGCGAATACTACGAGCGCCGCGTCGGGCAGATGCGCGACGCCGGGTTCAAGGGAGTCACGGTGACCACGGCCTGGCGCGCCGGGGGACCGGCGGCGGAGTTGGCGAACCTCTACTGCGACACGGCGGCCGACGCGATCGACCGGCACAACTACTTTGGCGGGGGCGATGGCGAGCATCGCATCGTCGAGGGGAAGGTCGACACGGCGACGCACCTCGATCAGCCAGGGCATGGCCTGCTGGCGGTGGGGATGTTCCAGGTGGAGGATCGTCCGTTCGTGTACAGCGAGTGGTCGCACATGCCCCCCAATGCGTGGAAAGCGGAGGCGGCGCCGCTGATCGCGTTCTACGGTCTCGGCCTGCAAGGTTGGGACGCTAGCTACCACTTCAGCCTGGGGCAAGCCCGGATCGGCGACGGCTGGCCAGGGCAGGGGAAGTACGCCTCGCAAACGCCGCACTATATCGGGCAGTTCCCCGCACTGGCGATGGCGATCCACAAGGGGCACATCGCCGAGGGAGAGCTTGTCGCGCTGCGGCGCGTTTCGCGCGACGACGTTTTTGCGGGCCGCGATGTCCTGGGGCAGTCGCTCGCCGGTGGTGGTTTCGACTCCAAGCAACTGACAGGCAGGCTCTCGACTCCACCGGCCGCACTGGCGGCGGGCCGGGTGACGATCGAGTTCACTGACGACTGGGAAAAGCAGCCGGAGGGAAAACGCCGCACGCAGGTGCGGGTACTTGGGTCACTCATGGATGATGATGCCAAGACGATCACATCGACCACGGGGCAGCTCGTATGGCACTACGGCGCGCGGCGATTCGAGATTCGCAGCCCCAAGACGCAAGGAGTCGTCGGCTTCGTAGGAGGCAAGACAATCGAATTGCCGGGAGTCGAAGTCAAGGTGACGACACCGTTCGTGTCGCTGATTTTCACGCCCCTCGACGACGCGGACCTTCAGCTCTCGCGGCGAATTCTCATCACGGCGATGGCCCGAGACAAACAGACGGGGAGTGAGTTCAATGCCGACTGGTCGGAACTGACGGCAGTCGGTGCTCCACCACTCTTGATGGAACCAGTGCAGGCGACGATTCGGTTTGCGGGAGACCGGCCGACAAAGGTGCGGCCCCTCGATCTCTACGGCGTGCCGCGCCAGCAGTCACTAAGCATCGCCGCGGATGGGCAGTTTCTCATCGACGGTACCCAACAAACGTACTACTACGAGGTAGTCCGTTAGGACGCTCGCGGCAGGCCATCCTATCCATCCTGAACATCCATGTCCGTAACTCAACATGGATGGGCAGGATGAATAGGATAAGAAAAGAGGAGCGGGTTTAGGTAGGAGCGTCGCCGTTTTGCGACTCGATGGGTTTCTCCATGCTGGCGTAACGAGTAAGTCGTTTGTATTCGAGTCGGGGGCTGCCGAAGTTGATGAGCAGGCCGACTTCGATGCCGGTGGCCTTCAGGTAGTTGATGACCTGGGCCGAGTGCTCGGGCGCGAGGGCTTTGACTGCCTTGACCTCGACCATCACCCGCTCGTCGACCAACAGGTCGGCGTAGAACTGCCCTACCGTGTTGCCACGGAAGGCGACATCGATCGGCTTCTGGGCAACGACCGCGAGGCCCTTCTGCTGAAGCGCGAGGTGGAGGGCCTTTTCGTAGACCGACTCGAGAAAGCCGGCACCCAGTTCGTTGATGACCTCGAACGCACATCCGATGATGGCACCCGTGACTTCCTCGTAGAGCAGTGGTGCTGGCTTGCTAAAGTTGTCCATGATGTTCCCCTCTTGCTGGAAGTGTGATCAAGATGCATATGCGACACTATTATGATTGACTGTTATGGCAATTCAATAGTTTTTTCGGATACTGGAATCAACATCGATGGGCAGGATGTCTAGGATGTAAGAAGCGGGGGCGAGGATCCAAAGTCGGAGAAGAGGGCAGTCGACTTTTCGCGGATTCGCCTGCCTTGCCGCTGGCCTTGAGAAAGCGGAGAGCAGGCCGCGTCCCTATTGTTCTGGCGCGTTTCCCACCCGCAAAAAATCCTATTCATCCTGGTCATCGATGTTGAGTTCCACATGGATGGACAGGATGTCTAGGATATGAGAATGCAGGAGAAGGGGAGATTCGATTTTTCGCGTTGTCACCCGTCTTGATACTAGCCTTGAGGGGGGAAATGACAGGCGGCGTCAGTATTGTTCTGACCTGTTTCCCACTCGCAAAAAATCCTATTCATCCTGTCTATCGATGTTGGATTCCACATGGGTCGGAAATGGGGACATTCAACTTTTCGCGGCCCCGTTGATTTCGCTGTCGGCCGAAGAGGGCGAAAAGTAGAAAGTCCCCATTTCTTTGCCCGGGTTGCCTAAAAGTCGTCTCCCCGTTTGCTTTCACTGGTGTGGCCATGCTAAATTCTCCCTCATGCGACTTGTTTGTCTTGGGACTACCGGCTTTCATCCCAACGCCGATCGTCACACTGCTTGCTACCTCCTCCCCGAGGTAGGGGTGGTGCTCGATGCGGGGACGGGGTTGTTTCGCCTGGCCGATCACCTCGAGACCGACCGGGTCGATGTTTTTCTCTCCCATGCCCATCTCGACCACGTGGTGGGGCTCACCTACCTGATCGAGCCCTTCGGCCTCGACGCCTTCGACAAGGTGACTGTTTGGGGGGAAGAGGACAAACTTGCCGCCGTCCGCCAGCATCTGTTCGCCCGGAGCCTGTTTCCCGTGACGCCCAGTTATCGCTACGAAACGGTGCGACAGACGATCCCGCTCCCCGGCGGGGGGACGATGCGGACCTTTCCGCTGGTCCATCCCGGCGGGGCGATCGGCATGCGGCTCGACTGGCCGGGGCATTCGCTGGCGTATGTCACCGACACGACAGCCGATCCCAGTGCGGAGTACGTGGCCCACCTTCGCGGGGTCGACCTGTTGGTCCACGAGGCGAACTTCTCCGATGGGCAGGACGAAATTGCCCAGCTTACCGGCCATAGCTGTCTCGACGACGTCGCCCGGGTCGCGGCGGCGGCCAGAGTGGGGCGGCTGTTGGTTTGCCACTGTGACCCGTTTTTGACGAAGGATGGCGATTTCGACCTGACGGAAGCGAAGAAGATTTATCCGGCGATCGAGATTGCACGCGACCTCGAAGTGGTCGAGTTTTGACAAGGCTCGACTCGTACCCTTACTAATCCAACCTTAACTGCAAAAGGAGCTGTTCCATGTCTGGTGGAAAAATTGTCCTCATCGTTCTGGCGGTCCTGGGGGTGTTGTTCGTGCTCGCCATCGTGGCGTGTGGGGGATTTGGCTGGTGGGCCGTCAACATGGCCAAGAAGGCGGCCGACGCACCGGTCGACGCGATGTTTACCGCGATCGACAACGGGACCTTTGGCGACACGTACGACACGAAGACGACCGCCAGCTTCCGCAACACGATGAGCCGCGAAGAGTATGTCGCCATGGGCGAAGCGATCAAGGAGAATCTTGGTAGCTTGCAATCGAAGACCATGACCGGCTTCACAGGTGCCCAAGAGAATGCGGCCACCTTTATCGACGTGACCTACGACGCCACATTCGAAAAGGGGACCGGCACGATCAGGGCCCGCCTGGCCCAAGAAGGGGCCGACATGAAGTTCGAGGAATTCACGGTGACATCGGACAAACTTCCGGTGGGAGCGCCTGTTGTGGAAGAGATCGAAGACGAAGAAGCCATTCCGGCCGAAGTGCCCGTTGAATAGGCTTGTTAATCTCACCACGGAGTTCACAGAGGACACGGAGAGGAAGTAAAAACGCAGAGGCGCGGAGATGGTGGTTAGAGGGATGTACGCAGCTTGAGTGGCGAGGTTTTTTTTGATAAATAATCTGCCATTTGTGTCGTGTTCTTCCTCCCTTAACCTTTGTGCATCGTTTTCTCCTCTTCTTCCTCTGTGTCGCTCTGTGAACTCTGTGGTGTTTTTTGAACTGACATGACCTGCCGCTAAATCTCCCAACACGCTAGGCATGCACGACAGCAGCGAACCCGATGGGCCTCGACTGATGCGGTCGGGTTGCTGGCCGAGGGTTGCCGGATTAGTTGAGTCGATCGGCAACCCGCCCCCAGGATTGTGGCGAGCAGTTCATTTAACCGCAGAACGGCATTGAGTTCGCAGACGTGCGGAGTTGTGGGTGGTGAGACGACGCCTGATAACAAAGGGGAACGTAAATGTCGGGAGGAAAGATAGTCCTGTTGATTTTAGCCATACTCGGAGTGCTCTTTATCGTGAGCATCGCCGTGTGTGGGGGCTTGCTTTTCTGGGGATACTCAAGTGCCGACAAGGTGGCCGGCCCGGAGGTCGATGCCATGTTTGCTGCCATTGACAATGGGACGTTTGTCGACACCTACGACACGCGAGTAACGCCGGCCCTGCAGGCTGCTGCGACGCGCCAGGAATACGAGCAGCTTGGGGAGGTGATCCGTACCCGCCTCGGGAGTCTTCAGTCGAAATCGTTGCGATCGTTCAACTGGCGCCAACATAATGCGGATTCCTGGATCGAGGCCACCTATGCCGCAACCTTCGAAAAGGGACAGGGGGAGATCATCGTCAAAATGCAGAGGATTGGTGAGGAGTGGAAGTTCGCGTCGTTTCGCGTCAATTCGCCGGTTTTGGCAGGCGTCGATCTAAAGGAACAACCAGCCGAGGAACTGCCTGTTGAGGAAACGCCTGCGGAGGCACCCGATCTGGAAGTCGAAGCCCCTGCCCCTTGACCTGCCTTGGGGCGAACAAATTGTTTAACCACGGAGCACGGAGCGACACAGAGAAGGAAAGTTAAACGCAGAGACGCAGAGGCGCGGAGATTTGGTTGGTGGGGTAGAGTCCCATCGAACAGTCCCATTATCATTTTATTATCTACCACTTCTATCGTCTTACTCCGCCCTTAACCTCTCCGCGTCTCTGCATTTCATTCCTTCTCTTTCTCTGTGTCGCTCTGTGACCTCCGTGGTTATTTTTGAACAGTCATTTTTGAACTGACATGACCTGCCGCGCCTGCCACTGCTGCGGATTGATTCATCGCCTGCCGGATGTCACTCCGGCCCAGCGGGCGGTCTGCACGCGGTGTGGGACGACTTTTGCCACCCGGCTCTCGCGCCACAAGGTCGCGAGTCGCACGGCGGCTGCCGCGCTCGCGGCGTTTGTGCTCTTCTGGCCAGCGGTGTTGCTCCCTGTCCTCGAGATCGAGAATCTGGGCCATCGCCGTGTGTCGAGCATTCTGGGAGGAATCATCGAACTCTTGCGGCATGGGAGCTGGCTCGTTGGTGGGGTGGTGTTGTTGTTTTCGATCCTCTTCCCCTTGGCGAAGATGATTTTGCTCCTCGAACTGAGCTTGTTCGAGATCCTCCACCGCCGCCACAAGGCGTGGACCCTGCGGCTGATGGAGCATCTGGGGAAGTGGAGCATGCTCGACGTGCTCTTGCTCGCGCTGTTGGTGATGATGGTCAAGCTCGGGAGCCTGGTGGAATTCCACGTTGGCCCGGCGATTCTGGCGTTTGTTGGTTGCGTGGTGATGAGCATGATCGCCTCGCTGTCGTTCGATCCCCATGCCATTTGGGATAAAAACATTTGGGAAGATGACACATGTCCGACGTGACAAACGCTGCCGAGTCCTCCAGCCCGTCCGCCGACGAGTTCCCCGTCGCCCGGGTCGAACCGCGACCGAGTGGCGTGCGGTCGGTGCTGTTGGGCTCGCGGATGTGGTGGGTCGCGATCGCGGCAATCGCGCTTGCCGGGTATCTCACGTGGCGGTCGCTGGGGGAGACGGGGCCGACCATCACGCTTCGCTTTCCCGAGGGGCATGGGCTCGAGATGGGAGACGCCATCCGCCATCGCGGGATCGACGTCGGCCACGTCGACAAGATCGCCTTGAGCGGCGACCTCTCGGAGATTGTCGTCACGGCGACTCTCCTGCCCGGCGCGGAGGGGATCGCCCGCCAGGGGAGTGAGTTCTGGATCGTTCGCCCGCAGATTGGGCTGACGCAGGTGACTGGCATCGAGACAGCGCTCGGCCCCAAGTACATCGCAGTCCGCCCGGCCAAGGGAGCGACATCGGATGGAGGGAAAGAACAACTGGAGTTCGAGGGGTTGCCGTCCCCCCCGGTGGGGAGTCTCGACACCTTGGGCATGGAGATCGTCCTCCGCGGCGACCAGAGCCACGGCATTCTCGTCGGCAGCCCGGTCACGTGGCGGGGGGTCGAAGTGGGGCAGGTGCTGGCGGTCGACCTGGCGAGCGACACGCGGTTTGTCGATGTCCAGGTGCGGATCGATCATCGCTATCGCACGCTCGTGCGTGGCAATTCGAAGTTCTGGGTCATCAAGGGGGTCGGGGTCGACGCGGGGCTATTGGGGATCAAAGTCCGGACCGGCTCGCTGACGACGATCGCCCGGGGGGGAATCGAGTTCATCACGCCGACCGAAGGAGAGGCGGCCCACATCGTCTCGGCGGGGCATGTCTTTCCCCTCCATGCCGAGCCGAAGGAGGAGTGGACCAAGAGTGCCTCGACGGTCAGTTTGATCGACTTCCCCTTGCCGCCAACGGTTGTCGTCCGGGCGGAGTGGAAGGAGAAGCAACTTGGCTTCACGCGGAACAAAGACCGGACGCTGCCCGGGTTGATCGTCCGTGCGGAAGAGGGGGCGACGCTGATCGCCCCGGCCGATGTCCTTCGTCAACCAGAGGGAGCGATCGCTGGGTCGTGGCGGGTACACGTCTCCGCGCCGGGGAGCGCGAAAGAACTTGCGAGCCTGTCGAGCGAAGTCGCGCGGACCGAGTTCGCCGCCGGGGTCGCAAGTTGCCACCTCCCGATCGAAGTCCCCGCCAAACACGCCGTCCCGGCGGACCGACTTCGCACCGCGGGAGTCCCAGAAGACTGCTGCCTCGTCCGCACGGTCACCAGCGACAGCGGCCCGACGTCGGTGATTCAATCGATATCCAGATTGCATCTCGGCGTGAACGACGATGGCTGGCCGGTCGAATGGCCCGACCACAAACTGACCGAGTGGCACGGGTCGACGGTGGTGGCGATGGGTGATGGGGGGGTGATTGGGATGCTGGTGGTGGGGCAGGGGGGGGCGGTGGTGGTGGGGGTTAGATGAGGGGACAGGGATCGGGGGACAGGGGACAGGGGACAGAGGTCGGGAGTAGAACGGGCTCGTTTGCCCGTTCAAAGTGTGGGGTATGGAGCATGACGTTTCGGGGCACGAATCCTGCCGAGGGCATCGTTAGGGGGGTAAGAATAGGACGCGGATTCCCAGGATCTGGCAGGATCGACAGGATGTCGTCTTATTGTGGCTCGACGGTCTCCGTCGAGAGCGGCCTACTTGTAACGAATCATCATCTGTAAGGGCGTGCCTGAACGATGGGACACGGATGAACACGGGTCTGGTGGATCACCACGGATCGGAA
>CAZYQQ010000053.1:0-36326 GCA_964650265.1 uncultured Planctomycetaceae bacterium | reverse complement strand
GGCACAACGGCTTCGAACACGATCCCGAGGAGGCGGCCCGCGTTCGGGTGCGTCTGTTGCGCGAGCTGGCGGCAACCGGCGAACTGCTCGTGGCGACTCATCTGCCGTTCCCCTCTGTCGGCCGGGTGGCGGTCGACGGCGAAGAGTTTCGTTGGGTGCCGGTCTTCTGGGACTACTGACCGCTTGTTGGCCTTCTCGCGAGCCGTTTTTTTTCGCGCGAAGTTGGCCCGACTTCGCGCCGCTTCTCAAACGGAGAGAACGACATTCGATGAACGACCTCGTCGTGATAATCACAGGGGGCGGAACGGGCATCGGGCGGGCCGCGGCGATTCGGTTTGCTCGGGCAGGTGCCTGGGTGGTGATCGTGGGACGACGGGCTGCTCCTCTTGAAGAGACAGCCAGCAATTCGGATCGGATTATCCCGGTTCCGGCCGACCTCCTGCGCGAAGGCGAACTTGAACGAGTGATTCAGACCGCCAATAGTCGTTGGGGACGCATTGATGTTCTGGTCAACAATGCGGGGACATTCGTTCAACGCTCCTTGGAAGAGATTGACCAGCAGTTGGTGACCTCCCTGTTCGCCACTAATGTTCTCGCTCCCAGTTTGCTGAGCCAAGCGGCTCTGCCGTTTCTGAAGACGGCTCAGGGTTCGATCGTCAACGTTTCCAGCACCTTCGGGCACAAGGCCGCGCCCACGATTTCCCACTACGCCGCTTCCAAGGCGGCCTTGGAACACCTCACCCGTTGTTGGGCTTTGGAACTGGCTCCCCACCGGATTCGCGTCAATGCCGTGGCACCCGGGCCGACGGAAACGAACATCCTCGTTTCGTCCGGTCTGCCTGCCGCGGCGATCAAGCAAATCAAGAAAGAGGAGTCGGAGCGAGTCCCCTTGGGACGCCGAGGAACCGCGGACGAAATCGCCACGTGGATTGTGAGCCTGGCGGATCCGGCGGCGAGTTGGGTCACTGGTCAAGTCATCGCGATCGATGGGGGGCTGGGCATTACCTAATTGCTGAACTGGGCCATTATCGCCGCGTCAGAGGCAAGTTCCATTTTTGTACTCCAGAATATCTCCGGGTTGGCATTCGAGTGCCTTGCAAATCGCATCCAGGGTTGAGAGCCGAATCGCCCTTGCCTTGCCGTTTTTCAAGACGGAAATATTGGCCATCGTGATGCCGACTTTCTCGGCAAGTTCGGTGACGCTCATTTTCCGCTTCGCCAACATGACGTCGATGTTAATGATGATTGCCATACTCGCTCTTGTTACACCGTCAGGTCGTTCTCGGATTTGATTTCCACGGCACTCTGCAAAATCCGTTCAAACGTCGCCGCCGCGGTGGCAATCACGATCGATCCGAAGACAGCAACGATGCCCATGACAATTGCAGGCGGCTCCATCGCGCCGCCGAGCAGAATAAAAATCTCTCCGACCACGACAAAACCGATAAGGGCTATCGCGCAGTATTTTATTGTCCGCAAGGAGTTCACGGCTGCTGGAGAGAATATCTGATTCTGCCTGGCATATCCCAACAGCTTGAATGCTTGATAGAGCGCCACGAAAAACGGAATGGAGGCGACATACGCATACGCCAGCAGGGGATCCTTGAAATAGACTTCAAATTGCGTGGCGCGTACGTTCCTGCCCTCGACCTGCGGCTCCCAAAGCATCACGGCAAGAGCGCCAATGCCGATGAGCACAATCACCATCTGAAGAAATATTGTCGCGCTTCTTTTCATGGCTGCCACTCCAACGCCACCGCTGCAAGAGATCTGGAAGCCTTCGCCGATCGCGTCACGATTGACTTCAAAAGACGGCCTTCGCCCATGGCTTGATGCTTCTCATTCTAGCCGAGAATTATCGTTTGTCAATATGTATTTATCGTTATTTGCGAATGGAGGCGCAATGCCATGCGGTCTGTGCGAAGCGCGGTCAGTACGGTAGGAGTACGGGGACTGCTCCTGCCGCTCGTGCATCGTCCAGCCCAACGCGAGCTGTTGTTGTTTTTGGAGTGGTACAACACGCATCGCCTGCACACGACGCTCGGCGGCCGCACTCCCGATGAAGTCCACTTCAACCGACTTGCCCGCGCTCGTCGGCCACGGATCGAACCTTGTCCCCAATGGCCACGTCCCGCGCCATGTGCGCGGCCCCAGGTGCTGGTAGCCGGACAACCGGGTGCACGGTTCGACTTGCACGTCGATTATCTTGCCGGTCACAAGCACCTGCCGATCATTATGCTTCGGCGCGCTGCCTGAAGATGGCGAAACCGTTTTTTAGCGATGGCGCCCAATGTCTGCGCGGAGGGTGGGACTTCGGCTGCTGTGGCGTCTCCAACTTGGTTCCGGGGGACGTTGGAGAAAGAGTCATCGTATGAGGTGACCTCGACCCGCGCTCGATTGAATGCCCATATGTTCACTTCCAATCATCTGTAAAAGATCGCTGGACCAGCACAAGGGTTACTGGTCGCCCGTGCCATCCAACCGAATTGAGTTTTCGCTTTCGTTTTGATTTGGACGCTTCTGAAACCACGCGAGTCCCACACTCTTGCCATCTGTCGTTTCCAAAGGAAGTACCATCAATTCGTACTCGGAGGGGACGTCGATTCTCCCAAGTGGCAGATTGGGATATTGAATTGGGTTGCGTCCCTGTTTGTAGTTAGAGCCTGCGGGGACCAACTGCGCCGCCCAATCAGTTCTATATTGGACTTTCCTGTCGGGGAGCGTTCCCACCACGAGATCCGTGTCAATATTGTAAGCGGCAAGTATCTCGTCGAGTGTTCGCCATCGGATAGGGGGCTCTCTGAACCACCAGGCGAAGAAGCCGGTCAACAGGGCCAGGGTTGTCATGAAAACCAGCAACCCACGCAGGCTGAATCGAATGCGGCTGCGGACTTGCGACATTGGTAACGTGCTTGGGATAGAGGAACCACACAAAAAAGGAAAACCCAAAAACCCAGCCACTCAACTTTCCCATCCTATCGTTCACTCACTCCCCCAGTCAACAAATACAGCCCTGCCACCGCCACGAAGACCACTCTCGTCATCAAGAATCAGCGTGGAGAGCGCCAAAGAGAGGCGCGGGCGCGCTAGAGGTGCGCAAGAAGTTGAACTTGGTCATCAAGTTGGCCGCTACGGCTCAGTCGAACGCTTCGTGGCACGCGACCTGGCCGCGGTACCAACGCCGGCCAGGTGATGCGGAAGTTGAGTGGCTGGGTTGTTCGGGTTGTTCTAGGGGGTTTTACTCTGCGCCGGCGGAGTTTAAAGGGTCGGTGGCATGGCGAGGGTGCTCGCGCGCCGCCGCAAACCGCATGCTTACTCGATGTTCGGGGGTGTAAACAGCCGGGAACGATGGCGATTTCCACTCGCGGGCGTAATAATGACGCGAATCCGGCGACAAGACCTGGGTGCTGCCCGGCATCGAATTGATGGAGTGGCCACGGCAAGAGACGTCGCCGATGTTTGCGCCGCGACGATATCGAGGACCTGCTCCATTTTCGCGATCAACCACACTAACCGCTAACCAAAGGGCCTAACCATCATGAGTGGCTTCAAGTACAACCGTCTCGACAAGAACGACGTGGCCGTGTTGCTTGTCGATCATCAATCGGGCCTGACGAACTGCGTCCAGGATTTTTCGCCGGACGACTTCAAGAACAACGTTTTGGCGCTGGCCGATGCGGCCAAGTACTTCAAGCTGCCGACGATTCTCACCACGAGTTTCGAGGACGGGCCGAACGGGCCGCTGGTGCCGGAACTCAAGGCGCTGTTTCCCGACGCGCCCTACATCGCACGCCCCGGCAACATCAACGCCTGGGACAACGAGGACTTCGTGAGCGCCGTCAAGGCGACGGGCAAGAAGCAACTGCTCATCGCGGGGATCGTGACGGAAGTCTGTGTCGCGTTCCCCGCCCTCTCGGCGCGGGAGGAGGGTTACGAAGTCTTCATCGCGACCGACGCCTCGGGAACGTTCAACAAGACGACTCGCGACGCGGCCTGGGCGCGGATGTCGGCCGCCGGGTGCCAACTGATGAGCTGGTTCGGCATCGCCTGCGAACTGCACCGCGACTGGCGCAACGACATCGAGGGCCTGGGAGCGCTATTCTCGAACCATTTGCCCTCCTATCGCTGCCTCATCACCAGCTACATGGCGGGCAAGGGGGCCGCCAAGGAGTAGTCGCTTTGGGACACCCCTGCCGCTTCACCATCTCCCCCACCCAAACCGGCACATAGAGAGGAATGCACTCCTTCGACATCGGCCAGGTGCGGTAGAGGCGGATCTTCTCGCCGTTCATATACCCAAATGCCCGGCTGTCGAGATTCGCTGTCGACGGCCGGGCGCGTCGGGCGAGAGTCGTTGTGGTGTCAGGCGGCCACAGGCTCGATGCTGCACATGCAAACCAGAGCCAGTACGCGAGTCCGCAGTTTGCCATCGGCCGCGCGATATATCACATGCGCGGCGATATCGTCGACCCAAATCATTTCTTGGTTGTCGACGGTGATCTTTTGGCCATCGTTCATGGCGATGGTGACCGGGGTCAAATTCAGTAGCTCACTGACTGTCGATCTGTCCATTTGATTTGCTTCGTTCGCGCTCGCCTGCCTGGCAGATCGATGCCGAAATCATCCCGATTGTTGTACAATCGGTTTTCGTCACGTTCCCGTCCGTTCCCGTTACCGATTCTTGAGGGAGTCCCACTGATGTGTTTTCGCAAATTCGTGATCGCCCTGTTCGGCTGCGTTGCCTTGGGGCAATCCACGTTGGCTCAGAATCCCGGTCCGCTCATCATGGCTCACCGTGGAGGTGCCCATGAGCGCGAAGAGAACACGATGAAGGCCTTTCGCACTTGCTATGAAGCAGGAATTCGCGGGTTCGAGACCGACATTCGTATGACCAAGGATGGCGTGCTGGTCATTCTGCACGACGACAGCCTCGACCGCACGCACAAGGCCAGTGGGGCCGTCGAAAGCATGACGGCGGAGGAGTTGAAAGAGGTTGTTTCCAAACAGGGGGAGCCGTTTCTCTTGTTGGAGGAACTGTTGGACTACTTCGCCGATAAGCCGGGGGTTTACATTGAACTGGAAATGAAGACCCGCAACGAGAAGCTCTACCCCGACGGTCGTGTGCGCGAGCTCTGTGAGTTGCTCCTCCAGGCCGCGGAGGCCAAGAAGCCGGCAGGGTCGACCTACGTTTACACGTCGTTCGACCACCGCCCGCTCAAGGAGATCCGCCGCCTCGACGAGAAGGCCCCGACCTTGCTCACCGCCGGGAAACCTCTTTCGCCCGAGTTCGTCGAGGAAGCCAAGAGTCTCGGCGTGAACTACATCGGCTGCCAACTCAGCGGCACCTCGCGGACGATGGTCCAGGAAGCGCAGAAGCAAGGCTTCAAAGTCAACTGCTGGCCCGGGCACACTATCGAGGACTACTACCTCTGCCTCGGTCTGGGGGTCAATGTCCACTGCACCGATATTCCGCTAGCGGTCTTGAAGGTGAGCGAGAAGCTGCGGTAATTGCCACTGCTGGTGGATCGCCCCGACTTGCAGTTCTCGGGCTGTTGGGGTGACAATGCATGGAGGTGATGGTGTTTCGCAAACAATCGTTGCGGCAAGGAGAGGCGACGGCTGAGCGCTGTGAGAAGGGTCGATCGATTCGAATCGGCGCGACGTCATGTCGGGATGTCCTGTCAGCCGTGATGCCAGTTGTGGAGAAGGAAGAGGAATGACCGAGCGCATGCTGGCGACCGTCGGAGTGAGAAATTTCGGCCCGGGAATCGTGCGAACTCTTGTGGAGCGGCTTACCGGATTGCTGTCGCTGCACAGCGAGGAGCCGACCGCTGGCCAGGGGGCCGATGCGAGCAACAAACCGGCCCTGCCGCGGCTATTTCCCGACTTGGACGCGGATCAGGATCATGTTCACTTCGAAATGACGCCCCCCGATGGCGATTCGCTGCTCTGGCTGACCCTCCGCCGCGGAATCTATCCCCAGCGGGCGGCTGCGTCGTTGCGTAAGCTCGCCGATTTCATCGAGCGCGAAGGGACCGGATTGTTCGATCTGGTGGAGGGGCGAGAAGCCCCGATGCGCCTGGCTTACAATCAGGATGGCGATATAGTCGTCACGGATGGCTAGCCCCTCCGATTTTCCCCTACTTGATTGATCCCGAACGGCGGCAGCATGTCCTCAAGCGAGCGCCCCACGTCGAATTCGAGTTCCCCCATCGATCCTGGCACTCGCATCGGCCATGTCCACCTCCGCGTCGCCGACCTGGAGCAAGCGCTCGGATTCTATCGCGGTGTCCTGGGCTTCGAACTGATGCAGCGCTACGGCAGCCAGGCGGCCTTCGTGTCGGCGGGAGGCTATCATCACCACATCGGCCTCAACACTTGGGGGGGCAGAGCGGGATCGCCCCCTCCACCGGGGACGACCGGGCTCTACCATCTGGCTATTCTCTACCCCTCGCGCGCGGCGCTCGCCGATGCGTTGCGGCGGTTGCTGGCGGCAGGTATTCCGCTCGATGGGGCGAGCGATCACGGGGTGAGCGAGGCCCTCTACCTTCGCGATCCGGATGGAAATGGGATCGAACTCTATTGGGACCGGCCCCGTAGCGAGTGGCCCCGCACAGCGGATGGCGAGTTGAACATGGTGACCGAGCCACTCGATTTGAACGATCTCATGGCGAGTACCTCGACATAGGCAAAGGCCATGCCGACCATCATCAGCCATGTTGACGGAGGTGGCGCGAGAAACGTTCATTGAAGTGGAGTTTCATTCAATCAGTCGTCGATCGACACCGCACGCAACCGCAGCGCGTTGGCAATCACCGACACCGAACTGAGGCTCATCGCCGCCCCGGCGATAATCGGGCTAAGCAGCAATCCGAAAAACGGGTAGAGCAGCCCCGCCGCGATGGGGATCCCCAGGGCGTTATACATAAAGGCAAACCACAGGTTTTGCCGGATGTTGCTCATGGTGGCACGGCTGAGGCGAATCGCCTTGGCGATGCCGCGGAGGTCTCCTTTCACCAGCGTGATCCCGGCGCTTTCGATCGCCACGTCGGTGCCGGTCCCCATGGCGATACCGACCTCGGCGGAGCTCAGGGCCGGGGCGTCGTTGACGCCGTCACCCGCCATGGCGACGATTTCCCCCGCGCGCTGGAGCTGTTCGACGTGGTCGACCTTTTCGGCGGGCTCGACTTCGGCATGAACGGTGTCGATGCCTAGCGTGGTGGCCACCGTCTGGGCTGTGCGGTGGTTGTCGCCGGTGAGCATCACGATCTTGAGCCCCAGGGCATGGAGATCATCGATCGCCTGTTGGGTTGACTCCTTGATCGTGTCCGCCACGGCGATGACCCCCGCCGGCTGGCCATCGATGGCAACAAACATGGCCGTTTTGCCAGCCGCTTGCAGGTTCGCCGCCATCGTGGCGAGCTGGTCGAGCCCCATTACCCCTTCCCCTTCGAGGAAGGCGAGCTTGCCGACCTTCACCTCGTGTCCCTCGACCGTGGCGGCGACTCCTCCCCCCGTGGTCGATAGAAACCCCTCGACCCGCGGGAGCGCCAACTGCCGTGCGGCGGCACCAGCCACAATGGCCGAGGCGAGTGGATGCTCGCTCCCCTGTTCGACCGCGGCAGCGAGGCGGAGCAGGTCGTTTTCCCCCCACCCGCTCGCGGCGACGACATCGGTCAGGCGCGGACGTCCCTCGGTGAGAGTGCCGGTCTTGTCGACGACCAGTGTGGTCGCTTTCTCGAGTCGCTGGAGCGCTTCGGCGTTCTTCACCAAGACTCCCGCCTGGGCCCCGCGACCGACGGCCACCATGATCGACATCGGCGTAGCGAGCCCTAGCGCGCAAGGGCAGGCGATGATGAGAACCGCTACCGCGCCCACAATCGCATGGGCAAGCCGCGGCTCAGGCCCGACGACGAGCCACACGACGAACGTGAGCGCCGCGATCGCCAGGACCGCGGGAACGAAATAGCTCGCGACCTTGTCGGCCAGACCCTGGATCGGGGCGCGGCTGCGCTGTGCCTGGGCCACCATGTCGACAATCTGCCCGAGCAGCGTATCCCCTCCCACGCGGCGGGCTTCCATCACGAAGCTGCCGGTCGCGTTGACCGTCCCTCCGGTCACCTCGTCTCCCTCGACTTTTTCCACTGGGATCGGCTCGCCGGTGATCATCGCTTCATCGACACTCGAACTCCCTGCGACAATCACACCATCGACTGGCACCTTTTCGCCGGGGACCACGCGCAGCCGGTCGCCAACGGCCACTTCCGCCAACGGAACCTCACGGTCCCCTTCGGGAAATACCTTGCGGGCCGTGGGGGGAGCAAGCTCCATCAACGCCCGGACGGCCGCCCCGGTGCGATGGCGGGCGCGCAGTTCGAGTACCTGCCCCAACAGGACGAGGACCACGATTACCGCCGCCGACTCGAAGTAGATGGGAACACCCCCCCCATGCTGCATCGCGTGGGGAAAAAGCTGCGGAGCGAGCATCGCCACCGCACTGAATAGCCATGCCGCCCCCACCCCGATGGCGATCAGCGTGAACATATTGAAGTGACGCGACACCAGCGAACGCCACCCGCGGCGGAAGAAAGGCCAGCCCCCCCAGAAGACGACCGGGGTCGAGAGGACGAACTGCAACCATCGCGACGTGGGACCATTGGCCCACTCGGTAATCCGCCCCTCGGGGAGCAAATGGGCCATCGCCAGCACAAAGACCGGCAGGGCAAGGAGCGCGCTCCCCCAGAACCGCCGCGTCATGTCGACCAGTTCGGCGTTCTCTTCTTCGCCTGGCTCCGCCGCGACCGCAACTGGCTCGAGTGCCATGCCACATTTGGGACAACTGCCCGGGTGGTTCTGCCGCACCTCGGGATGCATGGGGCAAGTGTAGATCGTCGCCGCGGCCGGTTTCCACGCCGGATTCCGCTCGAGGGCCATGCCACACTTGGGGCAGTCGCCCGGCTTGTCGGATTCCACCCCTTCGCACATGGGGCAATAGTATTTGGCCGTGGCGGAGGGGACGACCTCGGCCACGTGATGACCGTGATGCGAAGGGGGCCCGCCGATGTCGAGCAGGGGCAGGCCATGCGCTGCGGGGGCGTTCTCCTCTTGAGCCAGGAACTTTTGGCGGCAACCTTCGTGACAGAAATAGTAGGTTTGCCCGTCGCGCTCGGCATGAATCGGGCTTGAGGTACTGACGGTCATCCCGCAGATAGGGTCGACCGCGGTGCCAGTCCCATCGTTCGAGCCAGCCCCTTCGTCGGAGGATGAGGAGTTATGAGAGTGGTCCATCGGTGGCCGAGGCTCCACGAGGAGATGGTGCGTATGGGGGCATTCTACTCCGGGATAGTGCATTTTGTAGGCCATCGCGGTAACCCACCCGACTCGTTGGACTTCGCCTCGCCATTACACGATAATGGGCCCCAACACGACACCTCTCATGCGACAAGACCCCGGAGACTCCCCATGCCAATCGATCGACGTCAGTTTTGCACCGCCTTAGGGGCCGCCGGACTATCAACGATGTCGCTCTCGGCATTGGCCCAACAAGATGGGCAAGAGGAAAAGCCGCGGTCGCTGCGAGTCATTGCTTACAACGTCCTCGTCTGCCGTGGGTGGCCCTCCGATCGCCCGCGGGCGGTGACGGCGCGCGAAAAAAGGCAAATGGCCCGGCGTCTGGCGCTCGAACTCGCCCTCTACGATCCCGACATCGTCAACTTCTCCGAATCCCCCAGCGAAGCGATCGCCAAGGAGGTGGCGGGCTACCTCGGGATGACCCACATTCGCTTCCCGACCGGCGAAAGTTGGCCCGGCACGCTGCTCACACGGCTCGAGGTGATCGAATCGGCCAACTGCCCGCTAGGTTATGAGCGTCCCAAGGAACTCTTCACGCGCCATTGGGGTCGGGCAAAACTCAAACTTCCCTCCGGCGACCCGCTCGTCGTTCACTCAGCCCATCTCTTCCCACAAAAGGGGTCGCCCCTGCGCTTGCAGGAAATCGAGGCGATGCAGAAAGCAATGCAGGAAGACTTCGACTCCGGGGTCTCGATGATCTTGATGGGAGATCTCAACCATACACCCGACATGCCGGAGTACAAGCGTTGGGTCGAGGCAGGGTGGACCGACACGTTTGCCAGTGTGGGCAAAGGGGAGGGGCTCACCTACCCGGCCGCCAAACCTGATCGCCGAATCGATTACGTTTGGGCGCGTGGCGACCTGGCGAACAAGATCGTCGAATCGCGGCCCTTGTACGAAGGGGCGTTTCGCGTCAACCTGGCCGACGAGACCTCGTTTGCCCTAAGTGACCACGTGCCGCAATTGGCTGTTTTCCAGCTTGGAAGGTAAGCCTGGAGAGGGGTGGCTGGTCGACCAGCCGCGCGATGCGAGAATGGGGGCGTGGAATCCCCGGTTCGCAAAGGAGTGGCCCGTTGAGCGTGCTATTTACCCCCATCCGTGTCGGCTCGCTCGAACTCGCCAATCGGATCGTCATCGCCCCGATGTGCCAGTACTCGGCGGATGAAGGGCGAGCCACCGATTGGCATACGATCCACCTGGGGAACCTCGCGCTTTCAGGGGCCGGCCTGCTGACCATCGAAGCAACTGCCGTCAATCCCGAGGGGCGCATCAGCCCGGCCGACCTGGGGCTTTGGTCGGACGACACCGAGCGGGCCCTGGCAAGCGTGCTCGCCAGCGTCCGTCGCTGGTCCGACATGCCAATTGCCATTCAGCTCGCCCACGCGGGGCGGAAGGCCTCGACCAAGGTGCCGTGGGAGGGGGGTGCGCAGCTTCCGCCCGGTGTCGACGGGGGTTGGCAGACGGTCGCGCCGTCCCCCATTCCGTTCGCCGAAAGGGAACATCCCCCCAAGGCGCTCGACCGCGAAGGACTGGCCGCCGTGCGCAACGCCTTTGCCGACTCGGCTCGCCGCGCGGCTCGCCTCGGGCTCGACGCCGTGCAGATTCACGCCGCCCATGGGTATCTGCTCCACGAGTTTCTTTCCCCCTTGAGCAACCACCGCAACGACGAGTATGGCGGCAGCCTCGAAAACCGGATGCGGTTTCCACTCGAAGTGTTCGACGCGGTGCGCGAGGTGTTTCCCGCCGAGCGCCCGGTGAGCGTGCGGGTGTCGGGGACCGACTGGGCCGAGGGGGGCTGGGACGTTGAGCAAACGATTGAGTTTTCGAGAGCACTCAAGTCGCGCGGCGTCAGCGCGATTCACGTTTCGAGTGGTGGATCGACCCTCAGACAAAAGATTCCCGTCGGCCCGGGTTACCAGGTACCGCTGGCTCGGGCGGTGAAGCACGAAGTGGGAGTCCCCACCGTCGCGGTGGGACTCATCACCGGCTACGAACAGGCCGAGGCGATTGTGGGGACGGGAGATGCCGACATGATTGCCATCGCCAGGGCGATCCTCTACGATCCCCGCTGGCCATGGCATGCGGCGGCCCATCTAGGCGCCCGGGTGAAGGCGGCCCCCCAGTACCTGCGCTGCCAGCCTCGGCAGTACAAAGAGCTATTCGATCTGTAGCAAATGACAACTTCGCTTGAGGAGAACAAATGACGACCGCGATCAAGGTGTTAGGAATACCGGGAAGTTTGCGCAAGAACTCGTATAATCGGGCGGCGCTTGTGGCGGCGCAAGAGTTGTTGCCCGACGGGATGGAGCTCGATATCTTCGATCTCGACGGTCTCCCCGGCTTCAACGAGGAACTCGAACAGGACCCACCGGCGAAAGTGGTCGAGCTGAAGCAACGGATTCTAGCTGCCGATGCGATTCTCTTCGCCACCCCGGAGTACAACTATTCGATCCCCGGCGTGCTGAAGAACGCCATCGACTGGGCCTCGCGTCCCTACGGCCAGAGCGCCTGGAATGGCAAGCCGGCGGCCATCATGGGGGTCTCGGTGGGGACCCTCGGCACCGCCCGGGCGCAGTACCATCTGCGGCAGGTGATGGTGTTTCTCAACATGTTTCCGCTCAACCAGCCGGAGGTCATGATCGGCCATGCGACGCAGCGCTTCGACGAACAGGGGAACCTCACCGACGAGGCAACACGGGAGCATGTTCGCAAACAGCTCGCGGCGCTCGCCGACTGGACGCGGCGGTTGCGGTGAAGTTGGAAGTTGGGAGTTGGAAGCGAAATAGCCCCGAAGGGGCGAGATAGGATAGCCCAGGGCAACGCCCTGGGTGGGGA
Organism: uncultured Planctomycetaceae bacterium; assembly: GCA_964650265.1. Lineage (GTDB taxonomy): Bacteria > Planctomycetota > Planctomycetia > Pirellulales > Lacipirellulaceae > CAZYQQ01. The sequence goes on along the minus strand of CAZYQQ010000053.1, from coordinate 24,140 downwards.
TGGCGACATCAATGACAGAGCCCTGAAAGGGCGGCCCAACATTTAGGGCGCCCTTTCAGGGCTCGTTCGTTTCATCCACCTCCCACACCCAGGGCGTTGCCCTGGGCTGACATAGCGCGCCCCTTCGGGGCAACTTCCTCCCAACCCTCCAACCCCCAATTTCCAACACACTCCGGGTAATCGCCGAAATTTGGCTCCTGAAACGTGTTTTCGGGATCAGATTTTGCCGCAATTGGCCGTGTTGTAGGGCGAGGTACGGACTTCGCCAGGCAGAGAAACAAGGCGAGGCTACGAAATGCGCGGCATACGACGAGAATTGGCGGCGACGAGGTTGATAGGGCTGGTGACGCTCCTTCTGGCCGTGGGGACGGCGGCGGCCCGCGGCCAAACGGCGGCCACGCCGGCCGCGGGGTTCCAGGGCATTTGGTACGAAATCGCTGGAGGCGGGGGAGATTACCCCAACAAGTACGGCGGGGGACTCGCCACCTACCCCCAGCAAATTGCGCCAATGGCGATCTATTCCCCAGAGGTCGATCGGACCTACTTCACGTTCAGTCTCGACATCAACCTTGGGTCGGGGCGGAACATCGGCCACGGCATCTCCTACTTCGACCACCAGACGGGTCTCGTCGCCCGGCCACAAATTTGGCTCGACAAAGGGACCGGAGACGCCCACGACGCGCCGGTGATCGCGCTCGACGACGAGGGCTACATCTACATGTTCAGCAATACGCATGGCGAGGCGCGGCAGTCGTGGATTCGCCGCAGCGACGCGCCTCACAGCATCGGCGGTTACGTCGACTTGCTTTCTCCCAGTTCGGCGAGCGACATGGCCGTGTTTGGCAACCCGTCCGACAATCCTGGCATGAGTGGCAACCCCCGGTTCAGTTACTCCTCGGCCTGGTATGTCCCCAACACGACCGAGGACGAGAAGTTTCTCCTGCTCCACACCCGGTATATTTCGGGCCAGCGCGACCTGTTCACCACCAGCAGCGTCGATGGCGACACCTGGACCGAACGGAAGACGCTTGCGCAAATCGAGTCGGGCCAGTATCAGACAAGTTGGATCAAGCCGGACGGGAAGACCGTGGGGACGATCTTCAACGTCCATCCCACCGGGCAGGGGCTCGACTGGCGAACCGACCTCTACTATCTCGAAACTTCCGACCAGGGCCAGACCTGGCAGACGGCCGATGGGCTAACGCTCGTCGACAATTCGGGGAGCAACAACAATCCGCTTACCATCCGCCCCGACCAGCCGATGCATGGCGCGGCCCAAGTCTACGACGCGGCCCCAGGGGAGCGAGTCTATCTCAAGGACATGAACTACAACAGCCGTGGCCAGCCGGTGATCATGTTCCTCACCAGTCCCTCCCACATCCCGGGTGACCATGGGGAACCGGGGCCCGATCAATTCCTGAAAACCGCGCGTTGGACCGGCCTCGAATGGGTGGTCAAGGATTTCAGGCCCACCGATCACAACTACGACTACGGTGCGTTCCATATCGAGGAGGACAGGACATGGCGGGTGATTGGCCCCTATATCGATGGACCGCAGCAGTATGGCACCGGCGGCGAGATCGGCATGTGGACTAGCACCGACCTGGGGAGCACCTGGGTACTCGAGAAAGAGCTCACTTCCGGCAGCCACTACAATCACACCTATGTCCAGCGGCCTCTCAACGCTCACGAGGATTTCTACGGATTCTGGGCCGATGGCGATGCTTTCGAGCCCTCGACCGTCCATTTCTACTTCACCAACAAGCAGGGGGACGTCTTCCACCTCCCTTACAACACGACGACCGACTTCGTCGCTCCTGAGCCTTACGTTACCCGTCCCATTGAATTCACGCCGGGCATCACGGGAACCCTCGACGCAAGTGGCAACATGGCGACTCTGAGAGTCAGCACTGCGGCGGCGACCACGGAATACGCCTTCGGCGAACTGATCGGCGCGACCCTCACCGGTTTCGATGGGCAGGTCGTGACGAACCCCGCCGGCAAGATTGCCGACGTCATCATGCCCGCGGGAACGACGGCGGGCCCGGCCAGTTCGCAGCGCCCCCACTTGCTGAGCGACAACCGGATCGACACGGCCCTGGTCAATATGACGGGTTGGAAAGTCGCTTTCGGCGAGGAGATTGTCAACCAGCCGGGCCCCGATATCATCCTGCTCGATTGGGGGAGCCCCGACACGGTGTCGATCACCATCGGCGGCGTGACCTACGACGGGGTCGCCCCCACTTCGCAGGGAGTGTTCGGGACAAGCACGCCTGGGATTCGGTTCCAGAGCACCGAGCGCGATGTCGACACGCTGGAAAAATTCTTGGCCGCGACCCTGGTGCAGGGGCCGACGACTGCGGGAGGCCAGACCGTCTATGCGATCGACCTGAGCGATTTTGGTATCCCGCTGGCCGCCACGCTTGCGGTGGGAGAGGAAATCGTCTTCACCAATGGGGTGGGAATCGACCCGACCGGAATCTTCGGGCTCCCCTCCAGCGTGCTGGCGGGCGACTTCAATCTCGACGGAACTGTCGACGCCGCCGATTACATCGTGTGGCGGAATGGACTCGGGACGACCTACCGCGCGGCCGACTACGCGACCTGGAAGGCCCACTATGGCGAGACGATTGCCAGCCAAGAGGGAGGACTCGTCAGTGCGGTTCCGGAACCGGCCACTTGGCTCGGTGTGGTGTTGGGTCTCGGACTGGCGCTGAGTCGAGTGCTGGCCAAGAGGCTCCCTCAGTAGGTCCCATCTGCCGGATGGGACCTTGAAATAGCTACCGAGTCTGCCTTCGCTCAAGGTCCCGCTCGGCAAGCGGGACCTACATTGCGAGGCCTAGTTGATCCAGAGCGAAAAGCCGAGCAGGTTGTTGCCGAAGATCGATTGAAAACGATTCCAGATTTCCGGCGTCGTGCAGGGGCCCTGTTCGAGATAGGGGAGGGCCGCCGCTCCGTCGACCCACAGGACAAGATCAAACCCCTGCGGCTCGTGAAACACGCGATAGAGGTTTACCCCCTTGTCGGAGCCGGGTCGCCAGAAGGGGATCAGCTTTTCTCCCTTCAGCAGCGCCTCCGATTCGTCGAGGACCTCGTGCCAGGCGTCGATTTGTTCGCGGCTGAGTCCTGCCTGGGGAATGACGGGGGTTTGTTGCGGGGCGGGGATCCATTCGTGGTCGTCGTCGGTCTCGGCGAGCACGTGCTCGAACGATTTGCGGCTCATGGCGATTACGCTGAGCATGTGGGCGTGGGCGCTTTTCATTCGCTCGGGCTCGGCCACTTCGAAGTCCAAGAGGTGAATCATGGCGACAATGTCGATGATCCACGTCGTGGTAAATCGACCTTCCTCCCGCTCGACTTCGGCATAGGGGGCCTTGGCCCCTTTGAACAACAGATATCCCTTGAGATCGATGAGTCGATGCATGTCGTGGGCGAGCAGCATGTCGGCGATCGCCCCGAGCGAATGGCAGTAGCCGCGCAGCCAGTAGACGTCGGCCGTGTCGAGCGACAACCGAGGAGCGGGGGGCTGCCGGTCGGGGTTTTGGGGCATGCCGGCCTGGACCTTGAGAAACATGTTCCATAGTCGCTCGTTCCGGCCCACCTCCTTGTTGCGATTGAAATCGATCGCGATGCGGTTGAGTTCGATGCTCCACTTGACCTCGGCGTCTCCCACTTGGGCTAAGGTCGCCTCGGCTGTCGCCAGCCGCTTGCCGAAGCGTTCGAGCATCTCGCGAAACTGCTTGGAATCCATCGTCTGCGGATCGGGATTCACCGGCAGATCGAGCCGGAACAGCGGCATCGACAACAGATGTGAGTGGACGCCATAGCTGTAACTGTCGCGCCCCAGCCCCTCCACCGCTTGGAGAAACTGCACAAACCCGAGCTGAAAGCGGGCCGTGGGATCTTCCTCGGTGCGAAGATGCTCCCGGAGTTTCTGCGCGGCCTCGGCAAGCCGCGCTTCTTCCAGCAGAGTCGTAATATCGGGGCGCTCGACCGCCGTCGCCAGCGAAGAGCAGCAAAACGCAAACGCCACGATGGCCGCTTGCCAGCACCAGCCGGTGTGCAGGAACATTACGCCAACTCCGAGTTTAGAACCACCGTGCGTACAGGTCGCATGACCGCACTTCGGTAGAGATTACCCTGGAGCCTTGGGCATGGTTTCCCTTGAGCGGCGAATTGTCGCCGCGCGCGACTTACTGTGCCAGCACTTTGCCCGGCGGGACATCCCCTTTGGCCGGCACGGCCCAGCGACTGTAGACCTTCGACGTGCGATTGTACTCGGTGACAAACGCATCGGCCTCTTCGGGGGTGAAGGGCCGATCGATGGTCCGTTTGTACTTTTTCAGCTCGTAGATGTGGACGACATAATTGGCCTGCGGAGCCGGTCGGCCATATTCGTCTTCCACCCCCTCCGGCGCGGCGATCGGTTCGTCGACGATGTCGTCGACTTCGTCCGTGGGGGAAACCGGTGGCACCTCCTCGGCGATCTTCTGACGCGACGCAGGACCAAACCCGGGCAATTGAGAGGCCAACTCGGCCACTCCGGCCGTTGGTTCCTGCGTCTCTTCGGGCTCGGGATCGGACTTGCGCGTGGTGGTGGCCTTCTTTTTCGGGGCGGCCTTCTTTTTGGGGGCCACCTTCTTGGGAGCAGCCTTCTTGCTCGCCGCCGATTTGGCCGCGGTCTTCTTGGGCGCCACCTTCTTCTTGCCGCGCGAGCGTGGCTTCTCCTCGTCCTCGTCCATCTCGTCCTCGTCGTCTAGTTCCGAGTCATCCTCGTCGGAATCGTCGTCATCTTCTTCGTCGTCCTCGTCCTCATCTTCGTCGTCATCTTCGTCGTCGACGAATTCGAAGTCGTCGTCGTAGAAGTCGTCGTCATCTTCGTCGTCGCGTGCCATTGCATCCACCTAAATCGTAATCCGACTTTGAATCGAACCCTTGGAACAAGGCCAAGGAGTTCCGCGATCTTACCAGCCGGCCACCTGGAAGGCCAACGATTGGGGCAAGTCCTTTATTGGAGCAGGCCACAATTGGGAGCAGGAGACGGCCGACGACGGGTCTGAGAACGGCCCTGGGGACCTCCCAGGGAGAAATTTGAAGTGGCGTGCCAACGCCTGGCAGCCGACTCCCAAGATTATCGGGCCCGCTGGGGGTACGTCAACGACCCCCACCTCGCGACACTTACTTGAGAGCCACCTGACCCCGTGCCGTCTCAACCGCCTTGGAAAGAGCGGGGTCGTCGGCCAGATCGCCTCCACGATAGGCTGTCGCGTGGGTCCCCTCGGTCGCGCCGTTGGCCCGTCGCACGACAATATCGGGCTCGACTCCGACCTGGCTGATGGGCTGACCGTTGGGGGAGTAGAACTTGGCCGTGGTCAGGCGAATGCCCGCACCCGCATAGCCGAGGGGGAAGATTCCTTGGACCGACCCCTTGCCGAACGATCGTTCGCCAACAATCGCCCCGCGACGATTGTCGTGGATGGCAGCCGCAAAGATCTCGCTCGCACTGGCACTCTGGTCGTCGATCAGCACCACCAGCGGCACCCGCCAGGTGCCAGGGCGGTGGGCCTGATAGTCTTGATCTTCGCCGGCACTCCGGCCACGGGTCGAGACGATCCGCCCCTCGGCGACAAATTTGTCGGCCAATTCGACACTCGACGTGAGCAGCCCGCCAGGGTTGCCCCGCAGGTCGATCACCAGACTCTTCATCTGCTTGTGGTAGAGGTCCCACAGGGCCGTCTCGAGATCGCGGGCGGTGGTCTTCTGGAAGACGGGAATCCGGACATAGGCGACACCGTAAGTGGGGTCGATGATCTTGGCATCCTCGATCGCCGGGACATCGACATGTTCGCGGCGGACCCGGGTGACGAAGGTGCTGCGGGAGGGGAGGGGCTCGCTGGTGGGGCCCTTGGCGACGTGGTGGGGAGGCACCACGCGGACCTCGACATGGCTTCCCTCTTCGCCGGTGAGGAGTCCAGCCGCCTCGTCGATCGAGAGTCCCGCAAGGTTGCGGCCATCGATCTCGGTGATCACGTCGCCGCGTTTGATGTTAGACCGCTCGGCGGGGCTGCCAGGAATCACATGGACGATTTCGAGTCCCCCGCCGGGGGCCTCCTTGAGTTCGACTCCGAGGCCGACAAAGTTGCCTTCGATTTGCGAGTAGATTTCCTTCAGTTGGCCAGGAGTGAGGAACGACGAATAGGGGTCGAGTCCCCCCGCGGCCGCCGCGGTAAACTCTAGCGCAGTTGCCGTGGGGTTGAGGCCGACGCGATGAGCGGCGATTTGACCTACGTAGGAGGAGAGAGCAACGGCATCGCGACGGGTCCGCACGCTGCGACTTTGCAGCGCGGTACTCAGTTCGCGGCGCAGGCCCTCGACTCGCTGCGAATCGACGTCGAGGCCATTTTGGCGAAGGAATTCGGTCTTGGTGAGGGCGACCACCAGGCTATCGGCCCCACGTCGCACGAGGTTATTCCAATCGGGCTCGGCGACGTAGTGAGTGTCGATCTTCGTGAGCATGTCGGCGTAGAGGTCAGTCGCCTGCTGGGCCGAGAGGGCTCGCACCGATTCGAGGAAACTGCTATCGGCGTAGCGGCGCTCGATGCCATAATGCATGCGGGCCAGGTCGAATCGCTGCTGGACCGAGCGGTCTTGCGGGTACTTGCGGAGGGCTTCCTCGTAGTGGGCCAGGGCGTCGCCCCAGCGATTTTGCTGTTCGAAGGCGAGGCCCCGTTCGATGACCGCGCTCGAGACGGCCGCGGGGAGGGCCTCGGAAGAAATACGAACGGCTTCCGATTGGCCCCACGAGAGTGCGGGTGTGAGCAGCAGGATGAGCGAGAGCAGGCCTGTCGATACCGTTGCGGCAAATCGAGAACAGGGGCGAACTTGCATGGGATCGTTCCGTCTTTTATGCAGTGGTTTCGCCAGCCAGGCTGTGCGAAACGGTTGAGCGGCGAGGGGCTTGACCGGCTAATGAGCGCGAAAACCGATGGCTAATGCGAATATAGGCCACGGTTTGGGCGCGGTCAAAAATTCCGGCCGCATTTTTGCATCCCCAAGCCGATCGCTGGCTGGCACGATCCCTAAACGTGGAGGCACCGACATCGCGCGAGGTCCAGCCGCACCGAACGTGAGGACTGCAACGATCGCACCTGATGGGCCGCCGGGAGTCGCGCTGGGCAAGCGCTCTCAACCTGGAATTGACGGCATCGTGCCGAAGAACGGGGGGCAACGTCTCTATCGCCCACCCACATATCCTGACCACGGCGGATAAGGACACTCTTCCGTGGTGCTGCCCCTAGATACGCAATCTCGGGTGGCTCTGTTCGCCGGGGGAGAACGCTCGTCCAAAAAAACGGCGGCATGACGCTAGCGGACGCGGCGAGCGGGAGCTAACTCAGACACCGGATTTCCTTAAGAAAGGTAGGTCCCATCTGCCGGATGGGACCTGGCAGTAGGTTCAGGCTCTCCATTCGCTTTAGGTCCCGCTTGGCGAGCGGGACCTACTTTGTGGGGCCTACTGGCGGACGATCCGGCCGATGGGCCAGCTTTCAAGCCCCAGATCGGCCAGTTGGGCCATGATGCTCGCCGCGAAGTGGGGGCTCACCACCATCACGAGGCCAATCCCCCGGTTGAACACCCGGGCCATCTCGGCAGGCTCGACTTCGCCGAGCCGCTGGAGCCAGTCGAATACCGGGGGAACGGGCCAGCTCCCTTCGTCGATCGCCAAGGCTAGCCCAGCAGGCAGGATGCGGCCCGTGTTTTCCTCTAGTCCTCCGCCGGTGATGTGGGCGATGCCGTGAACGACTTGCTTGACCTTGTAGTGGGAGAGGACCTTCCGCACCGGCCGGGTGTAAATTCGCGTCGGCGCGAGGAGGATGTCCCCCACGGTGGCCCCAAGCTCGGGAACCTGGTCGCTGGGGGAGAGCTTCGCCACGTCGAACACGATCTTACGGACGAGGCTATAACCATTGGAATGGATGCCGCTCGAGGCGATGCCGATGAGCGTATCGCCAGGGGAAATCGAGCTGCCATCGAGGAGCTTACGCTGTTCGACCACGCCGACGCAAAAACCGGCCAGGTCGTAGTCGCCCTGCTGGTACATGTCGGGCATGATGGCCGTCTCGCCGCCGATGAGGGCCATGTCCCCTTCGATGCAGCCTTGGCTGATTCCCTCGACCAATGCCTCGACCAACGCGGGGTCGTCGTGGCTCATCGCCATGTAGTCGAGGAAGAAGAGGGGCTCGGCCCCGGCGCAAAGGGCGTCGTTCACGCACATCGCCACCAGGTCGATCCCCACCGTGTTGTGCCGCCCGACGATCTGGGCCACCTTGAGCTTGGTCCCCACGCCGTCGGTGCAGGCGACCATCACGGGGTTTTCGTAGTTGCGGCGAAAGAGCTTGCCGGCGAAGTCGAGCTGAAATAGCCCGGCAAACCCCCCTTCGGCGGGGATTACACGGGGGGAATGAGTCCGGCGCAGCAGGCGGGGAAGCCGCGACATCGACTCGGCGTAAATGTCGAGGTCGACACCGGAATCTTTGTAGGTTGTCTTCGCCATCAGATATCCGGCTCCCCAAGTGGATGGAGGCCGATTGTAGAGGGGGCGGAGTCGCACTGTCAAAAGGGTGGCCAGTGTGGAGCGATTTTCCAAATCGCTAGATGTGCTGGGGCGGACGGCTTGATGGCCGGGTCACTAGCGGGGCTGGCGACTTGGAAAGTCGCCCCACAATGTGGAGCGATTTTCCAAATCGCTAGAAGTGCTGGGGCGGGCGGCTTGATGGCCGAGTCACCAGCAGGGCTGGCGACGATGGGACACGGATGAACACGGGTCCGGCGGATCACCACGGATCAGAGGATCGGATCAGGCATCGCTTTTCACCTGGAGCTTTCTGATCCGTGGTGATCTGTCCCATCCGCTTCAATCCGTGGCCCATTCCTTAACGGTCGTTTCCCTTTCACGGTTGGCCGCGACCGCCGTGGGGCGTTACCTTCGTCACGATCGTCGTCACGTGGCGCGACCTTCCCACCCTGCACGGTTTTTCGGGAAGGGTCGTACCGAGTCGGCAAAGGATACTACGCCGGGAAGCTCTGCGGTACGATGATAGCCCTGTTGGAGACGCATGCTAGCATCGGTCGAAAGGAGAGCTACTGACGCGAAGGGCCTGCAGGCCTTTCGTCCGGTACAGCCTTGGTCTCTTCCTTCGAATCCTAGCTACGGTGAACATGCTCACTCAGGGAACCTCATTGTTTGCGCGCGCCGCCGGCGTGGTAATGCCTAAGTCCTATTCCGCTCACCCCACGCTGCACTTCAGTTACCCCCTGCCCTACGGCGCCATTCTGCACGACGACGGCGTGCAGTTTGTCGTCTTCAGCAGGTCGGCAACCGCCATGCGCGTTCTGCTTTACGATCGTCCTAGCGATCGCGACCCCAGTCGCACCGTCGATCTCAATCCCAGCACCGATCGCTGGGGGGATATCTGGAGCGTCCTGGTGCCCGGGCTGAAAACGGGAACGCTTTACCACTTTCAGGCCGATGGTCCCCACGACCCCGCGCGGGGGCTGCGATTCGACCCCCATGCGCGGCTGATCGATCCTTACGCGCGGGCGCTGGCGGGAAAATTCTTGCCGGGAACCGACGGGACCGTCCGTCCCCCGAAGTGTGTCGTGGCCGATGACCACTTCGACTGGCAGGGGGACCGGCATCTCAAACGGCCACTGGCCGACACCGTGATCTACGAGATGCACGTCCGCGGCCTGACGCGAAGCGCCACGAGCGAGGTCGAACATCCGGGGACTTACCTGGGGGTGATCGAGAAGATTCCCTACCTCAAATCGCTGGGGGTGACGGCGGTCGAATTGATGCCGGTCCACGAGTTTCCCACACAGGAGACCGACGGATCGAAGTCGCGGCGGCCCAATTACTGGGGCTACGACCCGATGGCCTTCTTCGCACCGCACCAGGGCTACATGCATGGCAATCAGCCGGGGGCGCAGGTGCAGCAGTTCAAGACGATGGTCCGCGAGCTGCACAAAGCGGGAATCGAGGTGATTCTCGACGTCGTGTTCAACCACACGGCCGAAGGAAACGAACGTGGCCCGACCTTTAGCTTCAAGGGATTGCAGAACAACGTTTACTACATGCTCGACAAGCATGGCCATTACAAGAACTACACCGGCTGCGGCAACACGGTCAACGGCAATCACCCGATCGTCCGCGAGATGATCTTCAATTGCCTGCGGCACTGGGTCTACAACTACCACATCGACGGGTTCCGGTTCGATTTGGCGTCGATCCTCAGTCGCAACAGGGATGGCGAGCTGGTGCCGAATCCTCCGCTGGTCGAGTGGATTGCCGAAGACCCGATGCTGGCCGACACCAAGGTGATCGCCGAGGCATGGGACGCCGCCGGGGCGTTCCAGGTGGGGACGTTCGCCACCTTGCGGTGGGCGGAGTGGAATGGCCACTATCGCGACGACTTGCGCCGCTATTGGCGCGGCGACTTCGGCATGACCGGGCCGATGGCGACCCGGCTCTCTGGGTCGAGCGATCTCTATCAAACCAGCGGTCGTAATCCCTACCACAGCATCAATTTCGTCACCTCGCACGATGGCTACACACTCAGCGACCTGGTGAGCTACGAGCGGAAACACAATCTCGACAATGGCGAGGAGAATCGCGACGGCGACAACAACAACTACTCGGCCAACTACGGGGTCGAGGGACCAACGCGGCGGTCGGCGATTGTCGAGCTGCGCAAGCGGCAAGCGAAGAACATGATCGCCTCGTTGTTGTTGAGCCAGGGGACACCGATGATCGCCTCGGGGGACGAGGTGTTGCGAACCCAACGCGGCAACAACAATGCCTACTGTCAGGACAACGCCATCAGTTGGTTCGACTGGCAATTGGTCGAGAAGAATGCGGAGATGTTCCGCTTTGTCCACGAATTGATCGCCTTCCGCCGGGCCCAACCGGTGCTCAGGCGACAAAAGTTCCTCACGGGCACCGCCAGCCGCCCTGGGGAGCTACCCGACGTGAGCTGGTATGGGGTCGAGGGGAACTCGATCGATTGGCAGAACACCTTTCACAGTTTGACCTGTGTGCTGGGGTCCTGCTGGCTCGACGATCCCGCGGCCCGCGCCGTGATGATCATGATGCACTCGGGCCACGAGCCTCAAAAGTTCAAGATTCCCGAACCAGCGCGCGTTCATCAGTGGCGGCTGTTCATCGATACGGCCGCCAAGAGTCCTGCCGACATCTATCCGGGAGGTGACGGCCCGCTCTTGGCTCCCCACAAGCCGATCCTGCTCGCGCACCACTCCTTGCGGTGCTACGTGGCAGCCTTGGTTTAACGATCGAGCAGCACTCGCAAGCGGCCGACGAAGTGTTCCACGCGGTCGCACACCTCCTGGGGGTGTGCGACCGCTTGGTGTTCGACGGCCAGCCAGCGGCACCAATTGGCAAGCGAGACGACGGTCGCCACCCCTTTGATGGCCGCCGACGCCTGCAACTCCACGTCGCGGAGAGGGCGCAGCGCGGTGTAGGACTCGATCGCCACGCGGCGCCAGACGGGATTGTCGACACACATGCTACCGATCAGCCGGGCCAGGTCGGCCACGGCCACATCGACTCGCGCCGTGACAAAGTCGATCAGGCCCGTCACTCGATCGCCGTCGAATAACATGTTGCGGTGCCAGGCATCTCCCCAGCACCATTGGCAGGGCAATCGTTCGTCGCGAAGCGGCAGCAGCGATCCCCAAGCAATGTCGTAGCCGGCGCGCAGGGCCCGATCGACGGTCGGGAATTGCTCTGGCCATCCCCAACGTTGCATCGTGGGCGTCGCCTCGGCCAATCGCCCCGAATCGAGCAATTGGCGCACTTGTTCGAGTTGCCCAGCGGCCTGACCCGTGGCGGGCCCCAGACGCGGTCCCTCGCAGGGGATGTCGCCTAGTGCAAGGTGTAGTTCCGCAAGTGCCGTCGCGGCACTCGCCACCCGCTCGGGGGAGGGGGCGAGCGCGAAGTCGGCCTCACCGGGAAGCCAGGGGGCGAGCTCCCACAGGGCCCCGCCGGCCTCGCCGAACATTCCGCCGGCGGCACTGGGATAGGGCACGGCAACCCATTGGCGACGTCGCTGGTCCACGTGGCGAAGCAGGCTAGCGACGCGCTCGGCATGGGCCCGTTGGTCGACTCGCCACTGCCGAAGGGCGTAGGTCCCTTCGCCACTGGTAACCCGCCAAACCACCGGCGGCCCTAGCCCCCCACCTTGCGGGGCAACCTCGACCGGGCCCCTCATCTGGCCGGGCCAGTGATGTTGAACCATGGTTTCGAGTTCGAGAGTCGCAGGCATGGCAATGATCCCTTTCTCGATCAATTCTATGAAGAAGTAGGGGCAGGCCGCCACCACCCCGAGGAAAAGGGGCCCCCTGGCACAAACGTCAGAATCGGTGCAAAAGATGCTCGGCAAGGGGCGCAGGATACGCTATATTTAGGGGCTCGGCTCGCCAGCAATCGCATTCCCACCTTTGCCGGGCCTCTCCACGATTTTCTATTGCGATTCTCTATTACGATCTTTTGCGACAAGGACCAACTCGATATGCGAACTTCACATCGGACAGTGGCCTGGGGGCTTTCCCTGCTCACGACCTTGGCGATATCGGCCGCCGTGGGAGCAATTCCCACCGCCCATGCGGCAGAGGAGGGACCGGAGGCAACTGCCACGAAGCCCACCACCGACGAGGGGAAAGCAGGGAAGGACGCCGCCCGGCCCGCCTCGGTGGGAGAAGTCGCCGCGGGCGAGGCCCCAGCGGGCGCAAGTGGCGCGGCGAGCACGGCCCCCAAGCCGAAGTTTCCCCCCTACAGCGTCGTGCTGAAGGACATGAAAGACAAGAGCGGCGTGGTGAAGCTTCACCACAACGACAGCCGTCTCCTGATGGAACTCAAGCCGAGCGACCTCAATCAGGACTTTTTCATCCTGCTGACCATCGCCCGCGGGATAGGCCAGGAGCCGATTTACGGCGGGTTCAGTTGGGGCTTTGGCGACGACTGGGTGTGGCAGTTCCAGCGCGTGGGGGACAACATCCACGTCATCCGTCGCAACGTGCGGTTCACAGCCAAGGCGGGGACTCCCGAATCGCGCGCCGTCAAGCTCGCTTACACCGATAGCGTCCTCTTTAGCCTCCCCATCGCCACCGAGGGTCCCGGCGGGACGATGGTCGTCGACTTTACTCCCGTCGTGATGAGCGACCTGCCTCAGATTTCGCAACTGCTGCCTGGGTTCGTGTTCGCGGCGTCCAAGAGCACCCTCGCCGCGGTGGAGGCCTATCCGCAGAATGTCGAGGTCCAGGTGGCCGCCACCTATGCCTCGGCAGGCACCCGCAGCTTCGACACGGTCCCCGACTCGCGTGGCGTGACGATCAACATTCACTACTCCATCAGCCGGCTCCCCACCACTAGCTACAAGCCGCGACTGGCCGACGACCGGATTGGTTACTTCCTGACCGCGGTGAAGGATTTCTCGAAGTCGGAAGAGGAAGACCGCTTCGTTCGTTATATCAATCGCTGGCATCTGGAGAAGTCGGATCCAGCGGCCGAGAAGTCCCCCCCCAAGGAGCCGATTCGCTTCTATCTGGAGAAGACGATTCCATTCAAGTATCGCAAGCCGATTCGCGACGGCATCGAGGAGTGGAACCTGGCCTTCGAAAAGGCCGGCTTCTACAACGCCATCGAAGTCCTCCAGCAGGAAGACGATGCCACCTGGGAACCGGGCGACGTCCGCTACAACACCTTCCGCTGGATCACTTCCAGCGCCGGCTTCGCCATGGGCCCGTCGCGGGTGAACCCCCTCACCGGGCAAATCCTCGACGCCGACATTATTTTCGACGCCGACTTCCTTCAATCGTGGAAGCAGAAGTACGAAACGTTTACTCCCGAGGGGATCGCTGCCTTGACCGGCGGGCCGATGGACCTCGAGAGCTACCTGGCCGCCAAGGCCCAGCAGCCTGTCTGGTTGCAAGAAGGGCATCTGGCCCACTGCACCTGCAATTTGCTCGACGGCATGTCGCGGCAGTTAGCCTTTGGTGCGACCGTGGCGTCGGTGCGTAAGCGCAGCCCCGAGGATATGGAAAAGCTGATTATGCAGGGGCTCAAGGAGGTCGCCATGCACGAAGTGGGCCATACGCTCGGTTTGCGTCATAATTTCAAGGCGAGCACCCTCTATTCGATGAAGGAACTCAACGACGTCGAGAAGACCAGCAAGACCGGTCTGGCCGCGTCGGTGATGGACTACACTCCCGTGAACATCGCCCCCGAGGGAGTCGAGCAGGGAGATTATTACTCCACCACGATCGGCCCCTACGACTACTGGGCCATCGAATATGGCTACACACCACTCAAGGGGGGCTCCCCCGAGGGAGAACTTCCCGAGCTTCGCAAGATCGCGGCCCGCAGCGGCGAACGCGAGCTGGCCTACGCCACCGACGAGGACACCCGCGGCATCGACTCCGATCCCCATAGCAACCGCTTCGATTTTTCGAGCGACGTGGTCGAGTGGGCCGAAACCCAGGCCAAGATTGTCGCCGAGGCGCTCCCCCGTGTCACCGAGGACATGGTGAAGGAAGGGGATGGCTACGAACGTGCCCGGCAGGCTTTTGGCGTGCTGCTGTCGACCCATGGTCAGGCGATGTTCATGGCGTCGCGTTACGTCGGCGGCGTCCACGTGGCCCGCCACCATAAGGGGGACAAGGATGGCCAGGCCCCATTCACCGTGGTCCCGGCAGAGCAGCAGAAGCAGGCGCTCGACCTTGTGTGCAAGCAGGTGTTTAGCTGCGATGCCTACCAGTTCGATCCCGAGTTCTACAACATGCTCGCCCCCACGCGGTGGAACCACTGGGGTGTCAATTCGTCCCTCCGGCCCGACCTGCCAGTTCACGAAGTGATTTTGATGTGGCAGGAGCGAATCCTCGACCGGATGCTTTCGTCCCTCACCCTCACGCGACTGCACGACTCGGAGATGAAGGTGTCCGACGAGCAGGAGGTCTTCACGACCGTCGACTTGATCGAGGGACTCACCGCCGCGATCTTCGCCGAACTGGAGGAAGGCTTCGACAAGGAGAGCTACACGCTCCGCGAGCCGGCCATCTCGAGCCTCCGCCGCAACCTGCAGCGGGCCTACCTGAGTCGTCTCACCGGGCTGGCGATCGCTCGCAGCGGTGCCCCACAGGACTGCCAGACGGTCGCCTTCACCGAGCTGACCGATCTCAAGAGCCAGATCGACACGGCGCTCGAGGATTCAAGCGAAGTGCTCGACCGCTACACCAGGGCTCACCTGCAAGAGTCGTCGGCGCGGATCGCCAAGGTGCTTGATGCGCGGTTCATGGGGACCCCGTAAGCGGAACCAGCGTTCAATAACCCGATGAACTTACGACGACGCCACCCGAGTTCGGGTGGCGTCGCTCGTTGCAACGGTTGCTGGTGCAGAGGGTGCAGCGACTGCCAACGGGTGGGCTTGGTTGGTGGGAAGAATAGGACGCGGATTTTCAGGATTTGGCAGGATTGGCAGGAAGGTAGTCTTATTGTGGCTCGACGGTCTCCGTCGAGAGCCGCCTACATGTATCGGGTCATTAGCCTACAAGAGCGTGCCTTAACGACGGGACACGGATGAACACGGAGTTAAGCGGGTCACCACGGATCAGAAGGTACCTGTCGCGAACCGCTTTCCACGAGGCGCTTTCTGATCCATGGTGACCAGTAACGATCCGCTTCAATCCGTGTCCTATCCTTATGTGTATTCCAAGGACTCGTGCCACGCGGCGCATTTTCTGATCCTGACAATCCTGCCAAATCCTGAAAATCCGCGTTCTATTCTTTGTGCTGACAAACTCCGGGGACTCAAGTCCACCCGACCAAGAGTGATCGACTTACTCCCGCGGACCCGCCCAACTCGCCGTCCCGATGGCGTAGTAGAGAGGCTCAGGGGGGAACGTGCCATTCTAATGTCCCCCAGCTTGATTGGGGATCTCTCGATCTTCTCCGCGAGGCATGGCCATTGCGAGCCGGTCTGTTTCTCAGATGTCGATTGGAAGGAGAACATGCGCGTTCGCCCGGTGGTCCAATGAAGATCAGAGGAAAGCCGGACATTCGGCGCAAAACTTGCTACAATATCGGGCTCTTCCCCAACACGAGCGAGTCCGCATGATGAGGTGCTGCAGGATGAGGTATTGGATCGCGATCTGTTGTGGCATGGCCGTGGTGTTCGCGTCCCTTCGGTTCGACGCCCTACCCGCGAATGCCGAACCGGTCGGTCTCGAGCGAGTCGCCTCCGGGCTCGACCGGCCGATCTTCGTGACCCATGCCCCCGGCGATCACCAGCGGCTGTTCATTGTCGAAAAGCCTGGGACGATCAAGATTCTCGATCTCCATACGGGGACCGTGAATGCGACTCCTTTTCTGATCGTCCCCGACACCGACGCCAATGCCAACGAAGAGGGCCTCTTGGGGCTGGCGTTTCACCCCGACTACGCCACCAACGGCAAGTTCTACATCAACGTCACGGTCGACGACGGCGGGGCGGGGGCCGCGACACGGACTCACATCCGCCAGTACACCGTTTCCGAAAATCCCAACGTGGCAAATCGCACAGCGCTCGAAGTGCTCACTTTCAATCAGCCGCAGTCGAACCACAATGGCGGTTGGATAGGATTCAGTCCGGGCGATGGCTACCTCTACATCGCCACCGGCGATGGAGGGAACGCCAACGATACCGGCGCCGGGCACACCTCGGGCACCGGCAATGCCCAGGATACTACCAACAACCTGCTCGGAAAGATGTTGCGGATCGATGTCGACGGAACCAACGGATCGACCGGCAATTACGGTATCCCAGCGGACAATCCGTTTGTCGGAGTGGCCGGCGACGATGAAATTTGGTCCTACGGTCTGCGTAACCCCTGGCGGGCGAGTTTCGATCGCGCGACGGGTGATCTCTGGATCGGTGACGTGGGACAAGATAACCGTGAGGAGATCGACTTCCAGCCAGCTAGCAGCGCGGGGGGAGAGAACTACGGCTGGAGACTGAGGGAGGGAACCATTGCGACGCCGGCGCCCGGTATCGGTGGGCCAGCCCCCGCTGGCGCGATCGAGCCGGTCTACGACTACGGTCGCGGCAATGGCGACTTCCAAGGAGGGGCGGTCGTTGGTGGCTACGTCTATCGCGGCTCCGACCCCGATCTGTTTGGGAAATATGTCTTTGCCGACACCCTGTCGGGCAACATCTGGACGATGATTCCAGGCGAAACCCCGGTGGTCGACAATGTCGAAGCCGATTTGCCACCCAATGTGGGAAGCCTGCCCGCGAAAGTGTCGTTTGGCGAGGACGCGGCCGGCAATCTCTACATCGTGAATCTCGGGTCGAGTTCCTTTCAGCCGGCGCTCGGCAGTGGTTCGATCTACCGCATTGTCACCAATGCCGTCACATTGGCTGGCGATTACAATCAGGATGGCGTGGTCGACGCCGCCGACTACGTCGTGTGGCGGAATCACCTCGGCTCGGTCACCAGTCTGCCGAACGATTTGACCCCAGGGGTCGACGAGAACGACTACCTGGTGTGGAAGGAGAACTATGGCGCGACTGTGGGTGGCGCGGTTATCGCCACCATACCAGAACCGACATCCCTGGCCTTGCTTTCATTGGGAGTGCTAGCGCTGATGCGACGAGAGAGGTAGATGTAGGATGAGTCAAGCGGGCGCATTTGATCCTCGCCCCGCTCCCGTCGCAACCTGCCCGCGCCGACGCATCCGAGCCATTTCCCCCCTTCCCCGTGCGCGATATCATCACTCCAGCCCCCGACCCCTCGCCCCTGACCCCCGGCCCCTGACCCCTCCCCATGAAACTCATCCTCGCCGTCATCCAACCGACCAAGCTCTCGGCGGTCGAGCAGGCACTTATCAAGGTCGGTGTGACCCGCATGACGGTTTGCGATGCCATGGGCTACGCCCGGCAGCGGGGGCATCTGGAGACCTATCGCGGGCACGAGTACGAGACCAACCTGCTACGGAAGGTCCAGCTCGAAATCGCCGTCAACGACGACTATGTCGCCCGGACGATCGAGTGCCTGGAGGAGTTCGCCCGGACGAGTGTCGACGGGCACATTGGCGACGGGAAGGTGTTTGTGCTGCCGATGGTCGAGGCGATTCAGATCAGCGACACGCAGCGTGGGCCCGGGGCAGTTTGACCAGTAGGAGTGAGCATGATCGTCGTGGTGGCAACCGACCTGATGGCGACCGGCACACTCGAGGCCATCGCCGCCCGGCATGGCAAGACGGTCGTCGCGATTGCGCCCGAGCGGGTCGCAAGTGCCGACCTCGCTGAGTCGCCGCGGCTGGTGATAATCGATCTCACGGCGGTTCCCGATATCACCACACTCGTCGCCACTCTTCGCGAACAGTTCGGCCGCGAGTGCCAACTTGTCGCCTTCGCGCCCCACGTTCATGTCGACAGGATCAAGGCCGCCCGCGAGGCGGGGTGCGACCGAGTGATTACGCGGGGGCAGTTGCAAGCGGTGGCGGAGGAGCTGATTGCCGAGTAATTACCCGGCGGCCTCACTTGACCTCGATCGCCACCTTCGTGGTTTTGCCCGGGCGAACTTCTACCGTCTGGATCTCCGTACGTTGGGCGTCATTGAAGGGGTTCGGGTGGCCATGGACCTTGTATTTGCCGGGGGGGACGTTGCTCATCACGTACTTGTTATTCTCGTCGACACGCCCGCTGCCGCCGTAACTGCCGACGACGTGCCCCCCTTCGGGTTCGACCTCGATCATGTAATTTTCGTAGATGGTATTTGCCGGGAATTTTACCGTGACTTCCAGGCTGCCCGATGAGGTGAGCGAAATCTCGACCTCATCGGCTGCTGGTATGGCGATTGGCTTCACCAGACCGATGTGGATAAAACCATCGCGATGGACCCTTAAATCGACGGTGCCGCGCGGCAAACCAGCGAAGGCAAACTTACCCTCGGAGCCGGTTGTCATTTGGTGGTCGTCCGCCAGTTGGTACCTGATATTCCCAGCCGCTGTGACCGAAGTGACTTTGACCAATACGTCGGCCAGCCCCTTTCCCTGGTCGTCGACCACGCGCCCGGCGAGTTCCGCGGTCTGGGCCAGTTCGCAATCGACCTCTTGCCAGCGCGGCTGGTCGTCGACTTTCAGATAGGTTGCCACGCGGGGGACGAAGCCGTCGGCCTGGGCAACAACGCGAAACCAGGTTTTGGGGGCCTGTTTGTGTACCCAATGCCCCTTGTCGTCGGTGGTGATCGTCTTGAGCGGGGGATACTCGTAGCCTCCCTGCTCACCTCGCTTCACTTCCTGCAGCGCGATCGTCCCAGCTAGCGGTTGTCCAGTCGTCAGATCGCGGAGCGTTCCCTCGAGCACGGTGCCATCCTCGAGAGAGAATCCGTGCGCTTCGAGCCGCTTGTCGACCACCTCGATCCCGGCGGGGACTTTCACCTCTTTCCAGTCGATGCTGCCGCCAGCGTAGAAGGTGATCTCCGCCGGGGGCTCCTTCATTTCAGGATCGATCTCGGGCGACCGAAGATTGGCCGGAAACTGCCGCACACGGTCCCAGTTCTGCGGCACCCACACCATGAAGGTCCAGTCGACATTGCGATCGATGAGGGGAGGAACCTTGGACGGGTCGCTCGACTGCCGCGGCGCGAGCCAAAAGCTGGTGCCGGCGCCATCGAGCACGATGAGCCGTTTGGTCTTTGTCTCCATCTTGGCAAACTGGGTAAGCACCTTGTTGAACTGTTCTGTCGTGCCGCGATGCTCCGACGTGTACTGGCCGCCGCCAAACGGGGGACCCTCCCACCAGGCGATGCGGGTCGGGTGATTGAATATCTCGGCGCCTCCTTTGGTCCAGCCGGGGTCACGCAGCGGTGTGTTCCCTTCGCCGCCTGTTATCAAGGCGTTTGCCTGTGGGCAAAAAGTGAGCGCCCCGAGGACGAGAGCTACCAGGAGAGAGGGCTTTCGGAACAGATCATGAAACAGTCGCATTTCACACCCGCTGTGGAAGTTGGGAGGAAAAGGACGAGAAGGAAGTGATGCCATCACCAGCGACCGACGCGACCGGTAGGGGAAAAGTTGCATCCTTCAGATTCTACCCTCTCTCTTTGCGATGGGGAGCCCTTTTGAATCTGGCTCAAGACTAGCAATCGTCACGGAACCGACCCGTCCCCTCCTATTCGTCCCGAAGAGATGGCTCACTTTTCTTGCGACGAAAGGGCTCTGTGACTTCCGGTGGCGAGCGGCGGTGATCGTGGACCGTCAATGTGGGAGCCTGGTTGTGAGCAACAGCCTTTTGCGCCGTCTTGTAAAGTCGCTCGTCGAATTCCTCAACGAGCGGTTCGAATTCCAGCCGCTCCGTTCCATCCTTGCCCTCCCCAAGTGGCCCCCAGTAGTTGATTTCGGCGGTCTTGGGAATGCAATATGGCCCATTCCCTACGGTCCCTTCGTTTCTCATCTCAAGCCGAACACGTTTGGGATCCGTGTCCCGATAGAACCTTGCCTTTCGCACCATCCATGCCACATCGGGTTCGATCTCAAGTTCCCAACGACCAAACTCCCGGTCGCCTCGCTTGCCTGTCGCGGTCACGTTGAGCTGGCCATCCCCCATTTTCTCCGTGCTGGTAACTTCATCGAGATATTTTGAGAAATCTCGACCGAGCGACCACAATCCGACCCGCCGAGGCACAATGGGCCCTTCATCTCGCGGGCCGAATAGCGACGAGTTGTGCATTTTGCCCGTTATCAGGGTCTCTCCCGCCGGAGATACCGACAAAGCAATATCCTCGTAATGATTCCCCGACAGATTATCTCCCCAGTATCCCCACTGTTTCGTCCGTATTGCTAACGGCAAGGGTTCCGCCTGATTCAGACCTTCCACAGGCACGTATTTTGGCGGCTCATAAGCGATGGCCTCCATTTCGTATCCGCATCGATTCCCCTCAAGAGTCAGCCTCCATTTTCGGGTGACATCAATGAACAAACGGCCGCGAATGATTGCGTCGGTGCTGTATCTGACAGAAGCAACTGTGATTCCCGAATCAAGAATGGAGTCGCCATCCTTGAGGCTTTGCAGTACGTCAATGCCCTCTTTGTCTTTTTCGGCAAGCGCCGGCACTGTTGTATAAAAGCCGAGCACAAAGCAAATACTCACCGACGTGACGATGGATCTCATTGCCCGTCCTTCCAAAACAGCCTGATGACGACGCCCCAGCGAATAATAGGATACGTCCGATCCGACTTCCATGCACTACTTCGGGGCCACCGGGGTCGCGTCCTGCACTTTCGGCGCCGTCGCTGGCGGATCGGTGTCCGGGGTCGGCTCGGCGACGGGGGGTTGCGGCGACGCCTGGGCCGCTTCCTCGGCTGCTTTCTTCGCCGCGTCGGCTTCGCCCTTGAGTCGCTTCGCCGCTTCGACCAAGGTGAGGAACTCACTTCGCTCGCCGTCGGGGTCGCTCCCGAGCGCGGCGGAGGCGAGTTCATGCACGGCGTCGAACGTGGCGTTTCCCTTGTACTGCGAATCCCTTAGCAGCATCCCGAAGCTGGCGACCGCCGTGGCGAACCGGGTGTCGACACTCGCCTGGCCATACTCCTTGCCCGGGTCGGTGGCGGTCCATTCAAGTTTCTGGCTCGTGTCGGATTCCGGCTCCTTGTAACGCATCTTGAGGGTCAGCATCTCAGCCGTTTCGGCCTCGGGGGTGAGCCCTGGGGGACGCTGGTACTTGAAGTCGTCGGTTTCGGTCACCGCGACCGGTTCGCCGGCGGGGACGATTTCGTACAGCGCGGTCACGCGGTGCCCGGCACCGATTTCTCCGGCGTCCTTGGTGTCGTCATTAAAATCCTCGGTGCGGAGCATCCGGTTCTCGTAGCCGAGCAGGCGATAGCCGGCCACCTTGTTCGGGTTGAACTCGATCTGGATCTTCACATCCTTGGCGATTGTCACCAGCATGCCGGTCATCCCCTTGACGAACACCCGCTGGGCCTCGCGCTCGCCGTCGACGTAGTAGTAGTTGCCATTGCCGATGCCGGAGATCTTCTCCATCATCGCGTCGTTGAGGTTGCCGCGACCGAAGCCGATGACCGACAGGAAGACCTTGGTCTCCTTCGCTTTCTGCTCGACCATTCGCTCGAGTTCAGCCGTGCTCGTGGTGCCGACGTTGAAGTCGCCGTCGGTGCAAAGGATCACCCGGTTGGTTCCCCCTTCGATGAAGTTCTCCTGGGCGATCTGGTAGGCGAGCGTGATGCCCGCGCCACCGGCGGTCGAGCCACCCGCCTGCAAACTGCCGAGGGCGGCGAGGATTTTCTCCTGCTGGTCACCTGGGGTGCTAGGGAGGACAAGCCCTTCGCTCGAAGCGTAGACGACGATGGCGACCTTGTCGTTCTCGCCCAACTCCTTGGCCAATTGCTGCATCCCGTGGATCACCAGCGGGAGTTTCTCGCGACTGTTCATCGAGCCACTGACGTCGACCAGGAAGACAAGATTCGACTGGGGACGTTTGTTGGCCTCGATTTCGCGACCGAAGACGCCGACCTTCACCAGCCGATGCTTCGGCTCCCAGGGACAGCCGGTCACTTCGACCTGGGCGGCGAAGGGAGGTTTCTGGTCGGATGTGCCGCCGGGCAAGTCCCCCACGAAATCGCCGTACTTGCCGTCGTAGGTAAAGTAGTTGACGAACTCCTCGATCCGCACCGCATCGGCGGGAGGGAAGACACCCGTTTGCAGCATCTGCCGGACGTTGGCATAGCTGGCCGTGTCGACGTCGATCGAAAACGTGCTGATCGCCTGCTCGCCGAGGGCGAGCTTGAAGGGGTTCTCGACGATGCGGTCGTACTGGTCGCCCGAGGCGCCTGGACCGATGCCGCGGCCTAAGGGGTCGCCGTGCCACTGGTTACCTGGGGGCACCTCACTTCCCGGCCATTTTCGATAAGAATGACTGGAGTATCCGAAGTAGTGAGCGAACGATTGCTCTCGATAGGGAACATCGAGATCGGCCGTGAAACCGGGAAACTGCTCTCCCTCCTGAAGCCCATCGACCGAGTTGGGCCAGTTTGGCCCAGGCCGGCCACCACCACCGAATCCGGCACCCCGGCGACCCTCCATGCCAAGAGAGTAGAGTCTCTGGCCTTCGCGATTTGGTGCCTGCTGACCTTGTGATGCCTGCCGACCTTGACCACCGGATGATCCATCGTTGGGAGCCGGCATTACCGGCACCCCTGCCCCAGCGACAACAAGCCCTTCCAGCGAGCTGCTATCATCCACAATCCGCAGATCAGTCGTCAGATTGTCTCGACTCAACGACTCCGATCGCAACACGCTAAATTCCGTTGATTCAGCGCTTGCAAGCTGATCGGCATCGACGATCCTGATTTCCGTCTCCAGTGATCCCGATACAGCCGGATTGGCCATGATCGATTCTTCCAGGGCCTTCAAATCAACATTCGCTCTTTTTTGAAGTTCTTCCACGGACTCACCCGAGATGGCTCTCCCCCGATCCGCCACCGGCCCTTCTCCATCGGCATGACTCCTTAGCATCCATGCCGCGAGGCCAAAATTAAGCAGCAAACTCGCTGCCAAGGCCAACGTTCTTAAGCGTGCGGCACGCGCGGAGCTTTCGGTCGGCATCACAAGTTCTCCACTTGAGGATAAAGTCGCCACATCACTCTGGCTGGCAGCACGGGCCGCCACGATAGGTTCGGAGAGATCGGGAGGCGATTGCCCACCCGCCAACTCGTCGAGCGCGCGATCGATCAGTCGGTCGCGCCAGTCGTCGGGAGTCGGTTGTTCGGGATGATCGTTTGTCATCGGACTACTCATCAAAAGGTAAATCTTACCCCGCTCGTTGGTCTCCGTGTCTCCGCGGCTCTGTGTTGATTATTTAACACAGAGGCACGGAGATGTTATTGGCGGGTTGGAATCTGTTTGTGGAGAGTGGATCATTTTTTATTGGATGTTGCGAACGGTCATGCGCTGCCTTGCACTTAACATCTCAGTGCCTCTGTGTCTCCGTGTTATTTCCCTCCCTCTGTGTCGCTCTGTGATCTTGTATGTTCCTAGGCATGTATCCAGACAGTAGAGTTTCGGCTTTAATTCAGA
>CAZYQQ010000052.1:0-36902 GCA_964650265.1 uncultured Planctomycetaceae bacterium | reverse complement strand
GGGCTCGAACTCCGGTGGTTTGGGCTCGAACTCCGGTGGTTTGGGCTCGAACTCCAACAGGTCTCTTGCGGCAGATCGCACTCCAGGCCAGTTAACCATCGCCTCGGCCGTGGGCACATAGTAGGTTTTGGGTCCACTTCCCTTTTTTTCCAAGAGGTTGCAATCGCAAAGCTTCCGAAGGCGCCGACTGGCGGCCAGCGTATCGATGTCGGGATTTAGCACCCGGTAGGTCGAGTTATCGATCGCCCCGACCTCACGAGCGGAAATCATCGCCTTCATCTCATCTTCCGCGAGCCCACAATCTTCGAAAGTCTTCAGCCAGTCGAGATCCTCCTGGCCAAGGAAATGATGGAACAATAGGATTGCCAAGAAGCTGTTGCCGGTGCGATCGGATTGAAGGACGGGAGCCTGCAAATCTCGTTCGCTCATCAGTTGCCGCATGACTCGGATACCACTTCCCTTGGTCTCGGCGAAGCGAACCTCGTGCAGTACGGCAGCGATTTTGGGATTTCTCGTTTGCGAGCCGGGCTCTCCCAGGCGTTCCTCAGCCTTAATGGAGTAACCAGGATTTCGGATTTCCAGACGGTTCGCATAGCGGATGATCTGAATGGAACCGTGGACACGGTAGTCGCGATGCATCACCGCATTGGCCACTACCTCGCGTATCACCCGATCTGGCAAGCGAGGCATCTCCTTGCCCTGAATCTCTCCGGCCGGCAACGAGAACGCCTTGGGTAAATCGTCGAGCACGGCCAAGTGGATGCGCTGTATCGCGCGCAGCAAGGGTGCCCTGATTTCGATGGTATCAAATCGATGGTCTGGATCCTGGACCCATTTCGTGCCAGCAACCCGGATGTAGTCGATTCGCATCATGGGAAATACCCTCCGCAATGCGAGCGACTTCCCGAACAACAGCATTCCGGCAACGGTGGGCCGAAGCATGCCGTTGTGCTCTTTGATGGCACCAAGCGCTTGTAGCAAGTCGCTGTCCGACCACGTCAACTCTTCCGCGTTAGCATCGACCTCCTTGCGTAGTTGGCGGTATAATCTGACGGCCTCGTCATCGAGGTCACCCAAGTCGCACTCCACAAGGACTTGTTCGTCATAGGTTTGTCCCTGGCGGCTCGTGTAAAACATCACCATGTCGTCGTCGGTGCAGTGCTGATCGGTCGAGCCGATACGGCGAATCGCGCTGCGAGGCAACGGCTGGCTCTTGAAGTGGACTGGTTTCTCGTGTGGGCTTGCTTCGGGGACAAACACCGCGATCAACTGCTTGTCACCATACGTTTCGACTCGCATTTGTGGCCGAACCACGACATTGAACATATTGGCACACTGGGTGGCAAGTTTTTGTTGTAGCGAGTCGGAGTCTGCCACCCCCACTGCCTCATAGACTGGCCAAAATGAATTGCCTGCGACCTTGGCTCCAAGCAACAAATAGCCACCCCCCATACCCGGCTCGTTGGCGTAGGCACAAACCGTCTCCATGATGGAATTCCCGATCTCGGACCCCATCTTCGCCTCGATGGCCTGATGCTCATCAAGCGCGTTAAGTTCCTCCAAAAGCTCGGCTACGGTCTTCATGCGTTAGGTTAAGGAAGAAAGTGCGCGAAAACGGAATTACCCCGAGTACACGCGGCCCTATCGCGTCAAGTTTTTGCGATCACGATAGAAACCGATGCCCAAATGGCGGTCCCCACGAGGGGCAAGTGACCGTAGTGGCCACGTGCTTGACGCCACTGGTCAAGGCGGCCGTGCCACTATGCCAACAGGACTTTCCCAAGAGTCGGTTGAGGGTTGACTGTCCTCATTATGGTCGCTGCGATCAGGTGAAAAAAGACCAAGTCCGCTTTGTCGCTCCGTTGCCAATTTCTCAATTTCGGCAAATTGGTCAATTCCGGCGGGCTGACGCCGCCTTTCCGATCTTCAACCCGAGTGGCTAAAATTAAAGGTTTTCCGTCCCCTTGCCCCCTTCGTCCGTGCGATCCCCATGCCGGTAGTCCTCACCCTCCAGAATGCCCACAAACGCTACGGCGATCAGCTCTTGCTCGACGGGGCCTCCTGCGCGCTGGCCGACGATCAGAAGGTGGGGCTCATCGGCCGCAATGGGGCCGGCAAGTCGACCATCTGCCGCATTCTCTTGGGCGAGGAGGAACTCGATTCAGGCGAGGTGGTCGCCAGCAAGAAGCTGCGGCTCGGCTACCTTCGCCAGCATGATCCCTTCGAGCCTGGGGAGACCGTCCTTGGGTTTCTGATGCGCGACAGCGGCCAGCCGGAGTGGCGGTGTGGCGAAGTCGCCTGGCAGTTTGCCCTGAGCGATGCGATGCTCCACCAGCCGGTCCGCGAACTCTCCGGGGGGTGGCAAACCAGGGTAAAGCTCGCCGCGCTCTTGCTGCACGATCCCAACCTGCTGATCCTCGACGAACCGACCAACTTTCTCGACCTGCGGACACAGATGCTGCTGGAGCATTTTCTGCGTGAGTTTCGCGGCGGGTGTCTGATCGTCTCCCACGATCGCGAGTTTCTGATGAAGACGTGCAGCCATACGCTCGAAGTCTCGCGCGGGCAGCTCACGATGTTTCCCGGCACGGTCGAAGCCTATCTCACTAATCTCGAGGAACGCCGTGAACACGATGTGCGCGTCAACCAGGCGACCCTCGCCAAACGCAAGCAGCTCGAGACGTTCATCAACAAGAATCGCGCCAATGCCAACACGGCGAGCCAGGCCCGCAGCAAGGCGAAGCAACTCGAACGGCTCGAGCTGGTGGAGGTCGCCGGGGCCGAGGCGACCGTCTCCTTCCGCTTCCCCACGATCGAGCCGCGTCGCGGTCCCGCCGTACGAGCCACCGATCTGGCGATCGGCTACCCCGACCGGACCGTTGCCACCGATATCCAGGTGGAAATCGAACATGGCTCGCGCGTCGGCATTGTCGGCGACAACGGCCAAGGGAAGACGACCTTTCTGCGCTCAGTCTGCGGATCGCTTCCTCCCATCGCGGGCGAGCTCAAATGGGGCTACGGCTGCCAGGTGGGGGTCTACGCTCAGCATGTCTACACGACCCTCGACGAGCGGCAGTCGGTGCTCGACTATCTCGAATACCAGGCGGCCCCCAACACGACGACCCAGCAGATCAAGGACATCGCCGGCAGCTTTTTATTCAGTGGCGAGTTGGCCGAAAAGAGGATCAAAGTCCTCAGCGGAGGAGAGCGCGCGCGGCTGGTGCTCGCGGGCCTATTGCTTCAGCGGCATAACGTGTTGATCCTCGACGAACCTGGCAACCACCTCGACGTCGAGACGGTCGAAGCGCTGGCAACTGCTCTGATCCGCTACGAGGGAACGGTCATCTTCACCAGCCACGATCGCCACTTCATGCACCGCGTCGCTACCGACGTGATCGAGGTCCGCGACAGCCGCGTCGTCAGCTACCCGGCCAGTTTCGACGACTACGTCTATCGGGTACAGAAGGAGATCGACGCCGGCCTGCGGGCCGAGGCGGCCGCCCATGGCAAGTCGGTCGCGGCGGAGCCCGACAAAAAGGCCCGGGCACGGGCCGATCGCGACACGGAGAAGCGGCTCAAGGGGGTCGAACGCAAGATCGCCAGGCTCGACGCCGAGCGCAAAGAGCTACAGAACCGTATGGCAAGTGTTGTCGACCCTGGTGAGGCGCAACGCCTGCATACCGAAAACGTTGCTCTTGCGAGCGAGATCGAAACACTCGAGGCGGAATGGCTGACCCTCTACGAGGCGATCGAAGGAGTGTAGACCACCCCCTGGGATGGCACGCCGCAATGGCCGTGTTCTCCCTCGCGTCGAGGTCGAGCGGAATCGGGATCGCTAAAGTTCCCCTAAACAGCTCGCCTCGCCTTCGAGGCCTCACCAGAGTTTCCCCCCGCGTCCACGTCACTGCACCCTATGTCCCCCCTATGGTGCGACGATTGTGGGCGCATTTCTATTGCGCCAGCAGCACGGGAGTGCTCCCCGCCAGTTCAAGCGGAAATAGCGAGCCGCTGTCGCTCGGACGGAGTGGCATCCCGATTTTCAATCGCGCGTCCATCGACAAAGATGCAGCTTGGTGCCGGCCAGGCTTTCAACAGGTAACCCTGCTCCTGAAGCAGACGGTAGGTGGGATTGGTGAGCAGTTCCTGGGCACTCGCCGCGTGAATCTCGATACACCACGCGCGGGGGCGATAGCGATCGAAGTCGAGCGCCTCGAGAATGCGGAGCTCGTGCCCCTCGACGTCGATGTTCACCAAATCGATCACCGTGGGATGTCCCTTGGCGTCGCGGGGTAGATGGCGATCGAGGATTGTGTTGAGTGTCTCCACCTCGACTTCACGGCTCGCGACCCGCCGCTGATGGGTCGCCTCCCGGTCGCGAGCGAAGTCCTCCTCGAGACTCGACATCGATCCGTACGACTCCCCCTCCTGGTAGTAGAACGGGCGGGCCGAGTTCTCCGACGAGACGGCGGTCGTCAGATTGATGTCCCCAGGGCGATACCGCTCGAAGAGCCGCATCTTGTAGCGGTCGACATCGATGTTGATCCCATGCCACCCGCGACGCCAAAGCTGATAGGTGTTCGAGCCGAACTTGGGATGAAACGCCCCGATGTCGATGTAGAATCCGCGCGGCTGGTCGAACAGCTTCAGCAGGTGGGTGTCTTCTCCATACTGACTGTAGGAGACGCGCCCCCCTCCGAACAGGTAGGCGATGTGACCCGCGACACTGTTGGGAAGCACTCGGCGCAAGCGCTGCCGGAGGTTCTTGGTCATTCCAAAGCTCTAGGCGGAAGAAAGCGAGGGGCGAGCGGGAGGGACTCTTCCCAAACTTCGAACCTCACCAGGCCGCGACTTGAGACTTAACAGAGCAATCCTGCTAGCAACGGTCGGCGGGGCGCCACAGGCGGGAAAACCGCTACTTTCTGACCGACTTCTTCTGCCAGGCATTCCGCTCTCGTGTGGCGGCCGCTTGCTTGGCGCTGGCGGATCGCTCCTACGGCGCGGGGACTGGCGCAGGCGCGGGAGGAGCATCTTCCCGCACGTTGTTGTAGCGATACTCGCGAACGTCGGAGCAATATTGAGTCGAGTCGATGAGCGTGAAACCGAGGAACAGCGCCACGAAGAGTAGCGAGGAGACGATCACAACCTGGTTGAACGGCTTATCGTAGGCCAGTTGCATGAAGACCAGCGCCACGAGCGACGCCTTGATGGTCGCGATCAACAGCGTCACGAAGATTTCCGCACTCCCGATCAGTTCGGTCAGCACTTCCCATCGCGCCTGCGCCACCGTGAGAATCGTCAGAAACACCAGTGCGAAAAAGGTCGCAAACAGCGCCTTGAGGCTGGTGATGTGGTGCGTGTGAGCGTGGGCGTCGTGATGATCGGACATGGCGGGAATCTCGAATAATTGCTGCGGGAAGCAGACTCTCGGACAGTGGTGGCGGTCGCGACTAGATCAGGTAGAGCAGCGGAAACAGGTAAATCCAAATCAAGTCGACCAGATGCCAATAGAGGCCGACATACTCCACCGGGCCATAATACTCAGGTTCGAAGTGCCCCGCGGCAGCCCGGGAGACGATCCACACGATCACGCCGATGCCGCCAAGGATGTGGATCGCATGGACGCCGGTCATGGCGTAGTAGATGCTAAAGAACATGCCGGGGAAATACTTCCCCTCACCCTCGAACGGGACGGGGGCGGCGAGTACGATCGTCGCGGGCTCATCGGCATGGTCATCGTCGTGGGCATGCGCGGCAGCCTTCTGCTGTTCCTGGTAGAGGGTCCAGGCGTTGCCGGCCAGGGCCCCACCCCCCACCCCCAGGACCGTGGCCCCTAGCGCCCAGAAGGTCCACCGCTTGGCAGCGCTCTCCCCCCCGAGCAAATAACCGAGCACAATGAGGGCGACTGCCACGGCCAGCGCGATCAGGCCGAAGTTCTGGAGTCCCGCATGGACATCGGTCAGGTCGGGATGGCTCCCCTTCTCGAAGGTGTATCGTGAACGCCAGAGCAAACCTTCCTTGAACTTCAGCGAATACTCGACCGCCTTGACCCCCATGAAGATGCCGGCGCAGATCAAGGTGAAGACCAGGTTGTAGACGATTCCCGCCTTCTGGTTGAGCTGCGCGCAGCGCACGGCCCACGCCACGGTGAGGCTGCTCGCCAGCAGCACCAGGGTGTTGGCCGCCCCGAGATAGGTATCGAGATGCTTGCTCGCATCCTCGAAAATCTCTGGGTGGTGGGCCCGGAAGACGGCGTAGGCGCAGAACATCCCGCTGAAGAACAGGACTTCGGTTGCCAGAAAGAGCCACATCCCAAGCTTGCCAGCCTGGAACTGCTGCTCTCCGGAGTCGAAATGGTGCGCCTGAAACCGGTGATGCTCATGCTCACCGTGGTGCGAGTGATCGGTCATGTGATTCGTTCGAGCGAAAGGGCCTTAGCTGACTTCTTGAGGTTGTGGTGCGGGTGCGCGCCTCGGCTGAGGAACGGGGCGATAACCCTCCTCATGGGGATCCCACTCGAGATTGTCGTAGATATAGGGATCCCCAACCGTGGGGGCTTCGTCGAAGTTGTGCGGACCGGGAGGGGAGGGACAAGTCCACTCGAGGGTCGCGCCACCCCACGGGTTGCGCGGGGCCCGTCGCCCGTAGAACAAGGCATAGAGCAGCACCCCACCGGCGAGGAACAGCCCGGTCGCCAGGACAAACGCCCCGGTGGTGGAAACGCGGTGGAGGTCGGTGAACCGATCCATGAGATCGGCGGTCATCGGGATCCCCTTCACCGAGTCGCCATCGTAGCCCGCATAGCGACGCGGCATGCCGAGAGTGCCAAGCAGGAATTGCGAAAAGAAGGTCATGTTGAAGCCCACGAACACCAGGAGGGCCGAAATTCGCCCCAGCGTTTCGTTGTACATGCGGCCGAACATCTTCGGCCACCAGTGGAACATACCGGCGATGAAGGCCATGAGTGTGCCACCCGCCATCACGTAGTGGAAGTGAGCCACCACGAAGTAGGTGTCGTGCAGCGAGACGTCGACCGCCAGCGAGCCGAGATGGAGCCCGGTGAGTCCCCCAATCGTAAAGAGCGACAGGAAACAAAGCACGTAGCACATGCCGGTGGTGAAACGAATGTTCCCCTTGTACATCGTGGCGGTCCAGTTGAAGACCTTGATGGCCGAGGGAATCGCCACGCAGAAGGTAAGTCCGCTGAAGAGTACACCCGCCAACACCGACTGGCTGCTGACGAACAAGTGATGGCCCCAGACGAGGAAGCCAACCAGGGCGATCGCGATGCTCGACAGGGCGATAAACTTGTAACCAAAGATGTGCTTGCGGCAATAGACCGGGAGCATCTCGCTGATGATGCCCATCCCCGGCAGGATCATGATGTAGACCGCCGGATGGGAGTAGAACCAGAAGAAGTGCTGAAAGAGCACCGGGTCGCCCCCATACCGGGGATCGAAAATGCCGATGTGCAGCGCCGACTCGGCCGCCAGCAGCAGCACGGTGATGCCGAGCACGGGGGTGGCGAGAAGCTGGATGATTCCGGTGGCGTAGATCGACCACAGGAAGAGGGGCATCTTGAACCAGGTCATCCCTGGAGGCCGCATCGTGTTGACCGTCACCACGAAGTTCAGCCCGGTGAAAATCGAACTGAATCCCAGGATGAACACCCCCAGGGTGGCCGCCACCACGGGCACGGTGCTCGTCTCGGCGCTATAGGGAGTATAGAAGGTCCAGCCGGTGTCGAGCCCGGTGGCCCAGATCGCCACCATAAAGAAAATCGCTCCGAGCACCCATAGATAGAAGCTGCAAAGGTTCATCCGCGGGAAGGCGACATCCTTGGCTCCCAGCATGATCGGCAGGAAGAAGTTGCCGAGGGCCGCCGGGATGCTGGGGATGATGAACAAAAAGGTCATCGCCGCCCCATGGAGCGTGAAATACACGTTGTAGGTGTCGGGATCATTGAACAGCATCCCCTCTGGAGTCCAGAGATGCAGGCGCACCATGAGGGCGAAAATCCCCCCCAAGAGAAACGAGGAGAGGATTCCCACCAGGTACATCACGCCGATCCGCTTGTGATCGAGCGTAAAGGCCCACGACGCGAAGCCGCGCGTGTTATTGAGGTAGTTGACTTCCGACTCCTCGGCATGGCGAGTCGCGTCGACGTAGGTAGTAGTAGACATCGTTATTGCTGGGCTGGTTCTGGATCAGGAATCCGGGGATCTTTGATAAATGCGATCACGCGGCGAATATCGTCGTCGTTGATTTGTCCCTGGAAAGTGGGCATGCGGGGTTCGAACCCCTTGTGAATCTTGGCCGCTGGTTGCAGGAGCGATTCGCGAATGTAGTTTTCGTCCATCAGCACGGTGGTGCCATCCTGCAACTCTCGCTGAGTCCCCCACGAACCCTTGAACGAAGGTCCACCTCCTGCCTTTTCGGTTCCGTCGAGCGAATGGCAACTCTTACAGCCGAACTCGATGTAAACTTCGTAGCCGGCGGTATGGTCGGGCTTATCCTTGCGCGGATCGGTCGCCAGGAACTCTTCGAATTTCTCTTGCGATTCGACAATCACGGGGGCGTACATGTTGGAATGATCCGTGCCGCAATACTCGGCGCAGAACAGGTCGTAGGTCCCCTCCTTCGTCGCCGTGAACCACTGGTAGGTGTAACGCCCAGGGACCACGTCCTGCTTGATGCGAAACGCCGGAATGTAGAGACTGTGAAGCACGTCCGACGATTCCTGAATCAGCTTGACCGGTCGATCGATCGGGACGTGAAGCTGTCCCGAAGCAAGGCCATTGGGATAGCGGAATCGCCAGTTCCACTTCGACGCCGTGACATGAATCTCGTAGGCGTCGTCGGGGGGGGTCCGCATGTCGATGAAGCCGCGGAACCCGAAGTAGAAGAACGCCGCGAAAATCAGCATCGGGATCACGGTCCAGGCGATCTCGAGTGGGTCGTTGTGACTGGGGGAGTCCTCGGTGGCATGACCGACACGCATCCGATACTTCCAGAGGAAGTAAATCGCCAGAACATGGAGCCCGACAAACACCACCGCACCCGTGTTGGTGATCAGGTTGTAGAGCCAGTCGACGTTGTCGACCATGTTCGACGCCCCTTCGCCAAACCAGCCGTTGGCCAGGAGCAAATTGCCGTTGAGTAAGTCCATCGCTCGTAATCCGGTTTGCGACTTTAATAAGTCAAGGTTGCGGCAGGGGAGCCGTGGTGGTCAGTGAAGTTCGCCCGAGGGGGTCGTGGCGGGATTCGCCAACTGGGGGCGCGCTGCGCGCCGACGTCGACGCATCCAGTAGGGGGCCAGCGCGAGTCCCAGCACCAGGGCCGTGCTCGCCCCCCCAAGCTGCATGATGCGGTTGGCCATCGGGCCGTAGCGCCCCTTGGTATGGTCGTAGGCGAAGCAGGCCAGGAAAAACTGATCGAACACCGAGCCGACCTTTCCCTCTCCCGCCTCCACCAGCGAAAGCCGCAACGTCGAGGCGTCGTAGGCCACCCCGTTGAGATACCGGGCAACCACCCCGTCGGGGGTGACGACCATGAGCGCTGCGCTATGGGCGTACTCCCCCGTGTCGGGGACATACTTGTAGCGGAAACCCACGGCATCGGCGAGTCTGGCGATGTTGGCTTCTTCCCCCACCAAGAACTTCCACCCGCCAGCCGCCCCTTCGCGGCCATACTGCTCGAGGTAGTTCATGCGGGTCGTGTGGGCCTGGGCCGGCGTTTCCTTCGGATCGATGCTGACGCTTAGCACGTCGAACTCCTCGCCCGTGGTCCATTCCATTTCCCCCAGTGTTTGCACCAGGCTGTTGAGTTGCAACCGGCAGAGCATCGGGCAGGTCGAGTAGTTGAGCGACAGCAGCACCGGCCGCTCGCCCGAAAACATGTCGCGGAGCGTGACGGTTTTGCCCTCGTCGTTCACGAACTTCAGGTCGAGCGGGATTTGAGTCCCCACCTTCTGGTCGACCCCCACTCCCTCCATCTCCTTGGGAACCCCTTCGAGCACCTGCGCGGCGCACGGCAGGGCCAAGGGGGTGAGCACCCCCAGCAGCAAGGCAATTCGCAGAGTTGTCGTGAAGTGGGACATCAGCAGGTTTCTCGCAGTCGCACGGGCGACATGAGGGGGGGAGGCATTTCCTTACGGAGGAAGTTCTTCCTTAATTCGCGGGTGGCTCGTCTCCAGCGGGTTCTTCAGTTGCCGGTTCTTCGGTTCCAGGTGTTTCCGTCGTTGGTTCATCGGTGCTGGGCTCGTCGGTTGCAGGTTCATCCGTCGCCGGTTCTTCGGAGCTTGGCTCGTCGGAGCTTGGTTCTTCGGTGGTGGGTTCTTCGGTGGCTGGCTCCTCGTTCGGTTCTTCTGTCGCTGGAGCCGCCTCCTCCATTTTCTCGTCGGCAGCTTCCTCGTCAGCAGATTTCTCGTCGGCAGCCGGGGGCTCGTCGACAGGTGACTCCTCGACGGGCGAATCCTCGACCGCTGGCTGCTGTGCCGCGGGTTGTTCGGTGGCGCTCGTGGCCGGGTTCTCCTCGTCCCCCACGGTCCCTTGCGAATTGTACTCTTCGAGAGTCAATGCCATCGCCCGATCGATTGGCACGGCCACCCGCGTCTTCTCTTCGTTGGCCCAGCCTGGTGCGGCATGGAGCAGACCTTCCTGCCGGGCGACCTCGGCCCGGGCGAACTCGTAAGCACCCTGGTTTTCGTACGACTTCACCTCGCGCTGTCCACCGATGTACCACCCGTACAGGGAGTGCAGGAACATCATCGTCAACAGCGTGACGGCCACCGACACGAAGCCCCAGTAGACAATCGAGCCGACTTTCACATCGTCGAGATGATGAAGACCGTTCGGTTCAGTGGTTTCGGGGATGTCGGACATAGGAGTCACTCGAAGCGTTTTATTGTTCGGGATAACGGAGGAAAATTGTAGCGGTCAAAATGTCACACGTTTTCGAAGTCGAGCGAGCGCGCCAGACGCGGGTCGCGCACCGGCACCAGCCAGCGCCCAGCCGCAAAGCCGAAGATCGTGCCGGCATAAACGAGCCCCAGGCCGAGCGTGGTGAGGATCTCGGTCGGTCCGAAGTTCCATGCCATCTCTCCTCCTGGTCGGGTCACCAGTCCCGCGATGAAGTAGAGGTCGATCCAGTGGACCACCAACATGTAGAGGCCCCAGAACGCCATGGCCCCCTTATTTCGGCGGACGTGTCGCGAGAGTAGGCCGAGAAATGGGATGAAAAAGTGGAAGACAAACAGCCACGTCACCGCGGATGGGATGCCTGTCAAAGTTTCCCCCTCCGGCTGGCGATTCCAGAACCAGATCGTCTCTTCCGGCAGGTCGGCGTACCAGATGAGCATGAATTGCGAGAACGCGATATAGCCCCAGAAGACGATGAACCCGAACAGCAGCTTCCCCATGTCGTGGTAGTGCTCGGTGGTCACGGTGCGGGTGAGGATGCCCCGCAACTGGAGCAGGTAGCACACCAGCGGCAGGATGGCGAAAATCGCCACGGCACACCCGGCAAAGTAGTAGACCCCAAACATGGTGCTGAACCACTGGGGATGAAGCGACATCAGCCAGTCGAACGCCCCGAAACTCAAGGTGAGGGCGAAAACGAGCATCGCGACCCCCGACCACCAGCGGACCCCCGACATCGGTCGGTTGTCGGTCGCTTCGTCCTGGGCCACCGATCTGCGGAAGTAGTACCGAGCAATCAGGAACCAGACGAAGAACAAAAAGACGGAGCGGCCGATGAAGAAGGGGACATTCAGGTACTTCGCCTTCCCCGCGACCAGGACGTCGTAGTTGGGACTGTTGACGTCGGTAATCCCCTCGGCATTCCACGGATAGAGACTCGCGTCGCCCGTAAGAAGCGAGACCCAGATGGGAATCCACAGCAGTGCGCAAACGACGATCCCCATGGAGAGGAATTCGGCGATCCGTCGCAGCACGACCCCCCAATGGGCCCCGGTGAGGTGCTGCACCACCACATAGAACAGCCCACCCAGCGAGATGCTCGTGATGAAGGTGAGGCCCGTGAGATAGGCGTGCCAAAACTGGCCGATCCCCGCGCGATCGTTGAAAAACCACCACAGGCCGGTAGCCGCCACCAGCCCGATGCCGATCAGCACCAGCGGCAGAAACCGAGTCGTCGTGAGCTCGGGGAGCGCCTTCCGCCGTTCGGTGGTGTCTTCGATCCAGGTGTCGAATGATGTCGAGTGAGCCATGAAAGTCGGTTGTGGTAAGGTGTCGTGTGTCGCTGGAGGGGAAGGAGAATCGAGTGGCCCTGCGTTAGGGGGTCGTCGGCAGCTCCGTGGCCGGGGCGTTGCGGCTGCGCTGGAGCGCCTTGACGTAGAGCGTGATCGCCCAGCGATCCTCCAGCGGAATCTGCTCGGCATAGCCGGGCATCTTCCCCTCCCCCTTATTACTGCCAAAG
Source organism: uncultured Planctomycetaceae bacterium (assembly GCA_964650265.1). Taxonomy (GTDB): domain Bacteria; phylum Planctomycetota; class Planctomycetia; order Pirellulales; family Lacipirellulaceae; genus CAZYQQ01. Next base: position 24,467 of record CAZYQQ010000052.1, on the reverse strand, counting down.
GTGATCGTGTTGTAGATCTTGCCGACCGGCTGGTCGTGGATCTGGTCGGCGTGCAAGTCGGCGGCCTGGGTCCAGGTTCCCTTGCGCGCCTGCATCGCCCGCTGCGAGGCGAGGCCATCCCCCGCGCCACCGCGCCCATGACAAGCGGCGCAGTAGATGTTGAATCGCTCGCGACCGCGCTCCATGGTCGCCATGTCGACCTCGATCTCCTCGGGGAACTCCGTCAACCAGGGTGTCGTGTCGACCGCCGCTGGTGCCCCTTCGGCTGGCGCCCCTTCGACTGGTGCGTCAGGCGTATCGGCAGCGTCCCCCACGGGTTGTTCCCCTGACGGCTGGCCGCCGGTGGCCGGCTCTGTTTCGTCTTGCAGCAGCATGGCCACGGGGGTGGTCGCTGCTTCTGGCTCGATGCCGGTGAGGAGTCGCGTGTCGAGCCGCAATTGCCCACGGGCCACGGTTCCCGTCACCGGGAGGCGCGAGCCGCGGCCATTGGGGAAGGCGCGTGTGTTGAATTTAGGTTCCGCCTCTTCTGTTCCCTCTTCTTGATCGTAATTGCTCCGCTCCGCCTGCTTGACCAGCGTCTGCGGCCCGAACCGCGGCTGATAGTCCATGTCCCACCAAATCGAGATACGGGGGAGCTCGCTCGTCATTCCGCGCGACACGGCAATTGCCCCCAGCGGCATCAGCGCGATCAAGACGACGATGGGAATCGCCGTCTTGAAGATCGTCGGCATCGGCGTCTCGGGCTGTTCCCAAATTGTCTCGGTCGCCGTGCTGCCGATCGACGCAAAGGCATCGTTCACGGCGACTTCGGCGTAGAGCGGATCGCGGGCATCGAGAAACAAGAAAAACTTGTCGTCGGTCACGCGGCGGAACCGCGGGCTGAGGAACAGCGGGTTCGCGAGCTTCGGCAGCCCGTTGAAGGCGATCATCGCGAAGAACGCGCTGAACGCGCTGAACAGAATCGTCAGCTCGAATGCCACCGGAATGTTGGCCGGCAGGCTCCAATAAGGCTTGGCGCTGATCGAGTACTTGTAGCCGCTGAAGGGATGGGGCTCCTCGTAGGCGTTCATGTACCACTGCATCGCCACCGCGACGATGCAGCCGGTGAGGCCCGCCACGAGCACGACCCAGGGGAGGGGGGTCGGCTTATTGCCGAGCGCATCGTCGATCCCATGGATGGGGAAGGGAGAAAAGGCCTCGACGTTGCGATACCCTTGCTCGCGAATAGCGCGGGAGGCCTCTTTGAGTTCCTCGGGGCCGGCGAATTCCGCTAGCGTGCCGACGATCCGGGGCTCGCGAGGGGGGGCGGGTTTGGCTGTCGTATGTTCGGACATCGCTCAGTGAGCTCACGAATGTCGGAGGGAGTGGATGCGAGTGTTGGCGACCGAGGACGCCGGACTTAGTAGTTCTTGATCTGGGGATGGTATTCGGGATGAGCTTTCTCGTGGGCCATCACCGCTTTGATCTCGGCGATTGCCACAATTGGCAGGAACCTCAGAAAGAGCAGGAACAGCGTGAAGAACAGTCCAAAGCTGCCAATCAAAAACCCGTAGTCGAACAGCGTCGGTTCGAATTTCTGCCAGGTTGATGGCACCTGGGGCCGCTCGAGGGTCGTAATCACGATGACATACCGTTCGAACCACATGCCGATGTTGACGAAGATGGACACCACAAACATCACCCACGGCGTGGTGCGGGCCCACTTCGACCAGAAGATCTGCGGCACGATGGCGTTGCAGGTGAACATGATCAAATAGGCGCGCCACGGCTGACCGAACATGCGGTTCTTGAACGCCCCGATTTCCCCATCGCTTTGGCTGTACCAGGCGATGAAAAACTCGGTGGTGTAGGCCAGGCCGACCATCGTGCCGGTGGCGAGCAAAATCTTACAGATGTTCTCCAGGTGCTGCGTGGTCACCAGATCCTTCAGGCCATACCACTCGCGGCAGGGGACAATCAGCGTGATCACCATCGCAAATCCGCTGAACACCGCCCCGGCGACGAAGTAGGGGGGGAAGATCGTCGTATGCCAACCGGGAAGCTGGCTCACGGCGAAGTCGAAGCTAACGATGGTATGCACCGAAAGCACCAGGGGAGCGGCGAGGGCGGCGAGCAGCTTGTAGGCCGTTTCGTAAACATGCCAGTGACGCGACGCCCCAGTCCAGCCGAGCGAGGCGATGCTATAGGCAATCTTCTGAATCTTTCCCGTCGCCCGGTCGCGCAAGGTCGCCAGGTCGGGGATCATTCCCATGTACCAGAAGACCACCGACACGCTGGCGTAGGTCCCCACCGCGAACACGTCCCACAACAGCGGGCTACGGAAGTTGGGCCACGTGTAGAGGTGGGTAGTCGGTAGCGGGAACAGGAAATAGGCAAACCACACGCGGCCGATGTGAATGCCGGGGAAAGTCCCAGCGCAAACGACGGCAAAGATGGTCATCGCCTCGGAGAAGCGGTTGATGCTCGTCCGCCAGTTCTGGCGGAAGAGATAGAGAATGGCGGAAATGAGCGTTCCCGCGTGGCCAATACCGACCCAGAAGACGAAATTGACGATCGGAAATGCCCAAAAAATGGGGCTCGTGTTACCCCAGATACCCACGCCGGTGAACAGCAGGTAGCCGATCTGCAACCCGAACAGTCCGGCGATCGTCGACGAGACAGCAAACGCCAGCCACCACCCGCGTGGGGTCTTTTCGACCTCGTTCACGCGGCAGACCGTCTCGGTGACCGACGCGTAGTCGTTGTTCCCCTGCACCAGTGCCGGGCTGATCCAGTCGGGATCGAGCTGGTCGGCGCGCGGGACGGCCCCGCCGTTGATGATTAGTTCCCCAGTGGCCATGACGTGAGGTTGCTCCGCGTTTCGTGTCGTTGCTGGGCGGTTTGTATGGGTGAAAGTCGTTGCCCCCCGCGGGGGACCAGCCGGGACGCTCGTGCGCCCTCCGGTTACATCAGCGAAGTGTCGATTTCGAGCAGCATGCCCGGTCGCGCCGGCGTCTGTCGGGCACGCGCCTCCAGGCCGTGGTTGTCGGTCTCGTCGGAATGATGCTCGCCGTGGTGTCCATGCCCGCGCGGAATCGACGGCGCCAGCCGAGGATGCGGATTTCTGACCTTGGCAAGGTAGCGATTGCGCGGCTTGGTCTTCAACTCGGTGAGCAAGTCATAAGCCCGCGAATCGGCGTGGGCCTTGCTCACGCGGCTGTCGGTATCGTTCAGGTCGCCGAACGTGATCGCCTGGGTCGCACACGCCTGGGCGCAAGCCGGGGTGACCGTCCCGTCGACAATCGGCTCGCCGGTGATGCGCACCTGCTGCCGAGCCGCGGCAATCCGTTGGACGCAGAAGGTACATTTCTCCATCACGCCACGGGTGCGGACGGTGACTTCCGGATTGAGCACCAACTGCATCAGTTGGTTCTCTTTCTTTTCCATGTAGCCGGTGTTGTGGAAGTAGTTGAACCGGCGGACCTTGTAGGGGCAGTTGTTGGCACAATACCGCGTGCCGACGCAGCGGTTGTAGGCCATGTCGTTGAGCCCCTCCTCGGAATGCGTCGTTGCCGCCACGGGGCAGACCTCTTCGCAGGGGGCTCGCTCGCACTGCTGGCAGGTCAGCATCTGGGTGGCCACTTGGGGGCTTTGCGCTTCGACGTCCGCAACCTTTTCGTTCTCTTCGAACCAGTTGGAAATATCGCCGGCGAAGTAGCGGTCGATGCGAATCCAGTGCATCTGGCGACCGATCCGCACCTGCTCGCGCCCGACCACCGGCACATTGTTCTCAGCCTGGCAGGCGACGACACAGGCATTGCAGCCGATGCACTTGTTGAGGTCGACCGCCATGCCCCAGGCGTTCGTCGCCTCGCGGAAGTCGGGCTGGTCCCAAAGCTGGGGAACCTTCATCTGGTGAATCCGGTCGGCGGCGAACTCGGGATTCTGGTGATACTCTTCCAAAATCCCCTCGCGGACGAGCATGCCGATCCGATTTTCGGCAATATTGAGCCCCACCTCGTCGATCGCAAAGTGATCCTGCGTGGTCGCCAGCGGGTAACGTTGCCCGGTCGGCTTCGCTTCGACGCCGAGCGCCGCAAGCATCGTCCCCGAGGTGCGGAGCCGGTAGGTATCGACCCCCACCCGTTCGGCCACGTCGTCGTGACCGCGTCCCGTGGCGACGGCATGCTCGGGAGTGCTTCCTCCCACCCGGCCTGCGGCCGTGCGGCCGTAGCCCAGGGCGACGCCAATCGAATCGTTGGCTTGCCCCGGCAAGATGTAGACCGGCAAACGGACCGACTCCCCACCAAGGGTCAGCTCGATAATATCGTTCTGCCGCACATTGAGCGTCTTACGGGCCGTGTAGGGGCTGACGACGGCCACGTTGTCCCACACGACCTTCGTCATGTAGTCGGGTGTCTCTTGCAGCCAGCCATTGTTGGCCAGCCGCCCGTCGTAAGTGCTCGACGAGGGAGTGAACACCACCTCGAGTCCCGCCGCCGCAACCCGGGCGCTGACCTCCAGGCCGTCGACCAATGTCGGCGTGGCGGCCACGGCGATCGGTCCTGCGGCGAACCCGTCGTGCAGCAGCGTCTTCCAGGCGTCGTCGTCGAGCGTCCCACCGAGGGCCGCGGTCAGCGTTTCGCGAACGATTTGCTGTGGCTCCCGCTTGTCCTCCACCAGTTTCGCCAGGATCTCGAGCGGCGAACGGGCGTCGACCAGCGGGTCGACCATTGGCTGCCCGACACTGACCACCCCTTCGTAGCTGAGGGCATCGTCCCACCTTTCGAGCGGATGGCACTCGGGAAGATGCCACTGGCAAGCGAGCGACGTCTCGTCGAGGTAGTAGCCGACGCGAATCGAATCGGGAATCCCCTTGAGCTTCTCGACCAGCTCGAGGTCGGCCGGTGCGTCGTACGCCGGGTTGCCATCGAGAACCAATAGCGCCTTGATCGTCCCCTCCCCCATCGCCTGGGCCAGCTCGACGATCGTCCCCCGCGCGACGGCCGGCTCGGGAAGTTCGGTGAAGGTGACGGTGGCCCCAATGTTGCCCAGCAGCGAATTTAGCTCGTGGGCCATGGCGTGGAGTTCGGGAGCCTGCCTCGCGCCGACCGCGATGACACCCTCCCCTTGGTTGTTGACGAGGTCCTCGGCCAGACACCAGAGGAGCATGTCGCGAGACAGCGGGGGAAGCTGCTCCAGTTCGTCGGCTTTGGCCCCCTCGGCAATCTTGCGGTCGTTGGCCGCCCTGATCGTTTGCCATTCGGCGAGACCCGCCGGCTCGGCAGGGACATTCCCGGCGAGCCGGTCGGCGACGTCGTCGCGCAGCTTCGACAGCGCCGAGCCAATGTCGCTCGACCGCACCGGCACGCGATGATCGGCCGCCGCACCGGTGACGCTGAACTGGCTCTCGACCGCGTACATCCGGCTCATTTCGGCATGGGCCGCGTCCTGCCCGGCCAGATCCCGAGTGGCAGCCCAGTCGCGGGCGTAGCGCGTCGCGTTGGGATGGTGGCACAACAGGTCGCAGTCGAAGGTGGCGATCACCTTGGCTTTGGCAAGCTGATAATGGGTGCGAAGCGGGCGACCAAACGCCTGCTCGGCCCCAGCCTGCGCCGCTTCGTCCCCTAGCGGGGTGTATTCGAAGAACCGCGCCGCGGGGAGCGCCTCGGCCAGCCGGCCCAGCAGCGCCTCGCGGCTGAGCGAACTCGACGGCTCCATCAAGACGGCGAACCCTTCGCCATTGTTTTGCCGGTAGCGGGCCATCAATTGGGCGGCGTACTCGTCGAAGGCGGCCCAGGTACTCTGTTCGACATTCGATTCCGCGAGCTTCGATTGAGGTGGTTTCCGCTTAACCACTCCTTGAGAACGATCGGGGTCGTAGAGCGTGAGGGTCGCCGCTTGGGTCAAACCGTCGGTGGCACCCAAACTGCCAGGATGCTCGGGGTTCCCTTCGAGCTTGATCGGGCGGCCGTCGTAGTTGGTCACTAAGAGATGCCGCGGGGCGCCGGCCCACTCGATGGTCGTGGCGTAGTGGAGCGGCTTGCCGGGAATGTACCCTTCGGGGCGATTCGCGAAGGGGGCGATCCGCTCGGTCTCCCAGCGGCAACCGGCCACGCTCGCCAAGGCGAACGACGCCCCCATGAGCTGCATCCAGCGCCGTCGCGAGATCCCCTGGGGATACTCGGAGGCCGCCACGGGGAACTCGCGATGCATAAACTCCAAAAACTCGGGAGAATTCTCGAGTTGCTCGATGCTTCGCCAGTATTTGGGAGCCGACTTGCGGGTCATGTGTTCGGTGCTAACTAGGGAAAAATGAATGTCGCTTATCCGGTAGGTTCCATGCCACCCGTACTATCGATGGCAAGTGGAGCAGGAGGTCGAGGTCTTGATTTCGCCATACTCCTTCAGAATCGCCGCGCGGTGGGCCTCCAGGTCGTCGGGGCGTTGCCACGCGAGGTTCGTGATCTCCGATCGGGGGCGGAGCCGCGGCTCGGGATCGCGATGGCAATCGAGGCAGAACGCCATTGAAAGCGTCTTGTCCTGCCACACTTGCTCCATTTTGTCGACTCGCCCATGGCACTCGACGCAGCTCACCCCGCGATTGACGTGCGAGGCATGGTCGAAATAGACGAAGTCGGCCAGATCGTGGACGCGGCGCCATTGGATCGGCTCCCCCGTTACGTAGCTGTGACGCACGGGAAAGAGCTTCTGGCTCTCGGCGTGGATCGTCGATTTGCCGCTCTGCTCGGGGGCGTGGCAGTTGGCACAGGTGTTGGTGGGCGGAATCGCCGCGTGCGATGCCTGCTCGATGGTGTTGTGGCAATAGCGGCAGTCGAGCTTGAGATCCCCCGCATGAAGCTTGTGACTGAAGGGAACCGGTTGCTCGGGAGAGTACCTCGTGTTGAGAGTCGACGGCAAGGTGCCGTAGACATAAACCGTGACGCCATAGGCGACTGCAATGGCCCCGCCCAAACCGGCCAACTTGATGAACGGATTGACCCACGTTGGAAAGACAAAAGGTTCCACAGTGCGATGTTCCAATGATCGGGGGCGCTTCGATGGGACGTAGCAGAGGACCGAGGCCGCCGCGGCAATCGCAGGAAGCCCGTTGCTCCCACGCGCCACGTTGGCAGGAAAAGCCCACAGTAAACCCCACCCGGCCCGGCAAGCCTAGTCGGGGTTCGCTACGAAAAGCCACACATTATCGAGTCGCGATTGTAGCTTCCCACGCGGCCACTCCAGCAGTCCTCTAAAGTGTCACACCCAAATGGGGGGGGCAGGGGTCGGAGGTCGGGGGCCAAGGGAACGTAGCATGGGCACATTTGCCCGGGCAGTGTGAGGGGGATGAGTTGCCAAAGACCAAGTAGGTTCCATCTGCCGGATGGAACCTTGAGGAGCGTCCAAACTCTCCACGCGCGCAAGGTCCGGGCCAGCGGCCACGGACCTACTTCGCGAATCTATACCGGGTGGTGCCCAATCCCCACCAAGAAGTTCGCAAAAAGCCGAAAATCACGCCAGACAAGGCATTTTCGGCCCATTTCCGAGCCGTGGACGTGAGTCCACGGAGCCACCAATCCCAACCCGACTTTCGTGCTTTCGTGATCCCAACCAAGACCAAGTGTAACCCGTCACCGCGACTTCGAATCGATTGGAGTGTCATTCAGGATGGATCACGAAAACACGAAAGCACGAAAGGGAGTGCAGCCGATTCTCGACCGGCTGTTCTCAAACGTGGTTGGCAACACCGCGGCGCTATTCGAACGCGCGGCAAAATCGGGCCGGCGATGGTACCGCGGCCAGGTCGCGTGCCACGAAGCATTCGGCTGAGTGGTCGCGGCCAACTTGATGACCGAGTTCAACTTCTTGCGCAACTCTAGCGCGCCTGCGACCCCGTGCTCCGTCACACGCCGGCAAACTGCCGCAGGTCGGCTTCCATCCGGTCGAGCCGCTCTTCGAGTTCTCCCTTGGCCTGCTCCAGATCGTGAAGCTGTTCAGCCGGGGTGTAGGTGAACATGTAGAACTTGATTTTCGGCTCGGTCCCGCTGGGGCGGCAGGCGACGTAGTTGCCTTCCTCGGCCAGATCGAGCATCACCATGTCTCCCCGCGGTTCGGGGAGTGGCTCGGTCGAGCCATCCTTGAACGTCGTGAGATTGAGCGTGTAGTCGCGGCGCTTGGCCACCTCGATGCCGGCGAGTGACGACGGTGGGTGGCTCCGGAACAATGCCATCACCTCCGACATCCGGGCCATTCCGTCGCTGCCGGGCATCAGCACCGAGATCGTCCGCTCGGCGTGGACCCCATGCTGCCAGAACAGGTCGTCGAGTTTCTGATGCAAGGTCTTCCGCCGCGCCTTGAGCCGCGCGGCGAGTTCGCAAGCGAGCATCGACGCCGCCGCGCCATCCTTATCTCGAACATAGAAACCAGCCATGTAGCCGTGCGATTCCTCGGTGCCGAACAGAAAGTTTTCTGGTCCCTGGGCATCGATCACGCCGGCGATCCATTTGAAACCGACCAGCAAGTTCCCCTCGGTCCGCACTCCGTAGCTATCGGCGATGCGGCGGATCATCTCGGTGGTGACCAATGTTTTAGCGACGAACTTGTCCTTCCCAAGCTGGCCCCCTTCCTTGCGTGTCTCAAGCACATAATCGACCAGCAGCGCCCCGATCTGGTTACCAGTGAGAGTCGCCCAGGGGGATTCGTTCTGCAATTCGAGCGGCGCCGCAATGCCAATGCGGTCGCAATCGGGATCGGTCGCCAGACACAGGTCGTGTCCTTCTCGCTTGGCGTGGGCGATCATCACGTCGAAGACCTTGGGGTTCTCGGGATTGGCCACGTGATCGTACACGTTGGGAAAATCTCCATCTGGCTCGGCATGTGGGCCAAACACCTCGACCTGGGTGAATCCATCCCCTTCGAGCGCTGGGACCACCGCCGTCCCCCCCACGCCATGCAGGGGTGAATAGAGAATCTTCAAGTCGCGCGGCCCGGCTGTCGCCTGGGTCAACACGGCCTCGATAAAGGCGCGGTCGACCTCCTCCTGGCACAAGACGACCTGTCCGGAGGCGACCCCCTCGTCGAAGTTCCCCCTGTGGATCGCCTCGGTCGCCATCACCCGCTCGATGATCCCCGCGTCGTGCGGTGGCAGGATTTGCCCTCCGGTCGACCAGTAGACTTTCACGGCGTTGTCGCTGGGGGGATTGTGGCTCGCGGTGACCATGATTCCGCATGAACACTCCTTGTAGCGGACGGTGAACGACAGCTCGGGGGTGCTGCGGTAGCCATCGAGGAAGTAGACCTTATAGCCCGCCGCCAGCATCACCTCGGCACAGAGCCGCGCGAACTCCTCCGAGCGATGCCGCGTGTCTCTGGCAATGGCACACGACAGCTCGGCGTTTCGTCCATGGACCTGACGTACGTAGTCGGCCAGACCCTGGGCACTCTCGCCGATGGTGCGGGTGTTGATCGTGTTCGACCCGAAGGGGTACATCCGCCCGCGCCGTCCTCCGGTGCCGAAGGGGATGTTGGTCCAGAAGGCGTCGTCGAGGGCCTGCCACCGCTCCCCTTGAATATGCTCGGCAATCGCCTCGGTATACTCGGCGTACTGCGGTTCCACCAGCCATTGGCGAAGGTTCTTGGCCGCGCTCGGGGTGATCTTGTCTAGCTGGGCGGCGGCGTCGACGGCGTCGATCAGACGGCTATTCATGGCACTCGGTGTCGCGTGCAGTGGAGGGATTGGGACAACAGCTACGGCGCCGCCAAGCTAACACACTCGCGCGCCGCGCGGGAGGGTTTAGTCGCGGGCCAGTAGTTGCTGACCACGTGCAATCCCTTCGCCCAACCGCGCCGAAAGCATGGCGAGCAGCGTCGCATCATCCATGGTCGCAATGGTTGCCGCGCTAATCGGCTCGCCGAACTCGATGGCAATCGGCACGCGGCGGGGAAACTTCGCTCCGCGGGGAAGCGCACGATGAGCCCCCGCGATCGCCACCGGAACAATCGCCGCCTCGCCACGACGCACCAGGGCAATGAATCCTGGCTTAAGCGGCTGCAGCTCACCGTCGGGAGATCGCGTCCCTTCGGGAAAGATCAAGATGGCGTCTCCCTGCTTCAGTCGCTTAAGGGTCGCCCTGATCCCCGCCAGCCCCGAGCCATCGCGATCGATGGGAATCGCGTCGTACGAGCGAATCAGCACACCTAGCGGACCGCGAAACAGCGTGTCGCGGGCCAGGTATCCCAATGGCCGCCGGCAATAGCAGCCAATCATCGCCGGATCGAGGTGGCTCTGGTGGTTCGCCAGCAGCACCACCGGCCCGGTCCGCGGGACATTGTTGACCCCGCGACGTTTGACCCCGAACAAGAGCAACCCCGCCACGCTCAGCATGAACTGCGAGAAGCGATACCACACGAACTTGGGGAGCGATCGTTCGTAGGTGACAACCGGCCGCGGGACGGGATCGGCCGCGGGATGAGATGGGGTAGTCAAATTCAGGAACCCCGCGTCCGGCAACCTTCGACAATCTCCACGAGCCGATCGACCACCTCGTCGGGGGTCAAGCCATCGGTATTGAGTTCAATCGCATCGTCGGTTTTCACCAGCGCCCCGACATGCCGCGCCGCATCGCGCAGGTCGCGGTCCTGTTGCCGCGCGAAGACCTCATCGAAGGTCACTTGCTCTCCGCGCGCGAGGAGGTCGTGATAGCGACGCTCGGCCCGCACCTGCTCGTCGGCGGTGAGGTAGATTTTGCACTCGGCATCGGGGAAGACCTCGCTCCCCTGATCGCGTCCCTCGGTGACAAAGTCGCGCCCTTGGGCCACCTCGCGCTGCAGTTCCACCAGCCGCGACCGCACTCCTGGATGGTCGGCGGCGAAGCGAGTCGCGACGGTGATTTCAAACGTCCGGATCTCCTTGGTCACGTCGCGGCCATCGACCAGCACGCGATCGTCGTCCAATTGGATGTCGACTTCCCGGGCGACTTGCTCCAGCGCCTCGTCGTCGTCGAGTTCAATCCCCCGCTGCAAGGCAGCCCAGGTCACGGCACGGTACATCGACCCCGTGTCGAGAAAGCCATACCCCAACCGCTCCGCCAGGCGGCGGGCGGCGCTGCTTTTTCCGGCTCCGGCGGGTCCGTCGATCGTCACAATCATCCGCAACATCTCACTGAATTAGGCAGGCTCATTGTGACCCTCCACCATTTCTCCCGCAAGCCGCGACCTTCACTCCTGCCACGCCGCCACCAACTCGACCCACTCGTAGGGGGCCATCGAGAGCTGGACCACACCTTCCTTTACCGAGAGCAACCGCTCGGCCTGACCACGAAAATCGACCTGTTGGGCCTCGGCAAACGGGCGCCAACTTGCCAGCCGCACTTCGGCCAGCCGGCCTTCGGTTTCCAGAATTCGTAGCCTCACAATCGGCACATCCCCCACCTGCTCCATGCCGAAATGAGTCGCCACGACATTGGCCGCCCCCAAGTTGAGCCACCATCCCGCTGGTTGCTTGGGACGCGTCGTCGGCAGCTTGAGCAACTCACCCGGATGACTTTCCTCCCAGGCCGCACGGGCTGGATAGCGCGTCTCGAGCCAGAAGCTTAATCGTGCCGCGAATGTCGCCTGCGTCTGGTCGATCAGCCAGGTGTCGACCCGTTGCTCGTGATGACGAAAATGGCGCCGCGCCTGGTCGGCCACCACGGTCAGTGGGTTCGACTCGCTGGCAAACTGAAACCAATGCGCCACGAACCGATTGCGACCTGTCGGCAGCGCCATCCCCTGCACGCCACGACGCAGATCGACCTCCTCGCGAAACGCCAGTTGGTTGGCCACCAGCCAAACCTCCTTGCCACTGCCAACCTCCTGCTCCAATTCCCCTGAGATCGCGACTTCGATTCGTGGGAAATAGCGGTCGAGCGATGTCGTCTGGCGGAGATGGGCCATCACGCGCCCCTCGCGATCGACAACGCGCGCATGCGATGTGGCCGAGACACGATCGTCGCTCGTTGGCCCCGGCTCGATCCGGTCCAGAGCGATCTGATAATCGTCGTGGACCGCATACCCCTTGCCCAGCGGGGGGAGCAGGACCAGCCGTTGCGAGAGGATGTTCCCTCGCCGGTTGTGCAGCCGCACCGCCGAGATTCCGCCTGTCTCTGGATGAAGATGAACCTCCATCGCTCCATTGATGAGCTGGGTCGCATCCCCCTTGAGCGGAAAATCGCCCGATGGAGAAACCCACTGCCAGCCAAACCCCGCGGCACGGCGCGGGAAACTGCTCCCGTTCAAAAGCAGCACCCCTGCGGAACTCGTCGCGGTGGGAGTGGCTCCCACCAGTTCGGCCAACGCTTCGCCCGCCTCCTGCCCTTCGCCTTCGCACCCGGCGAGGCGTGCGAGCTGGGCGAGTCGCGGCGAGGCTCCCTCCTCCTCTCCCCAGAGAGTTCCCAGCGGAGGCCCCGGGTACTCGTCGAATTCGAGTGGACCCGCGTGATCGTAGGAAGTCGTCTGCTCGAAGTAATCTTCCAGCCGCACCATCCGTCCCAGCACCGAACTCCGCCGCGCCACTTCGCACAAGTCGTCGTACGCCTCGGTCCGATGCCCGGGCCAACCCGCCAGCAGAATCGTGGCCGCCAGCTCGTAGTCCATCGAGCGGCTGATGGTGATGGCGAGCTCGAGCAGCGACTTGGCACTCCCGACGTCGATCGGCAGCGCGTTGACCGCCTCGATATGGACCCCATCGGGCCCACACCATGCCGTGCGGTTGTGGAGCGTACTGGGGGAGCGTTGGCCGGCAAAGTTGGCTTGGATCACGCCGATGTACCCCAGCCGGTAGAGCACCCCCGGCACCACCGGTGCGATCGGGCCTCCTCGGTGGGCGAACACAGCCGGCCGCACCTCCAGCAACTCCTCGCAGGTCGCCAGCCCCTCGCGAAGATCGGCCAGCAATGCCTCGGGGGTCATCGCCGCCAGCGGCGTCTCGGTCTGGCTGCCGCCACACACCCCCACCCGTCCCTCGGCAATCGCCTCGCGCAGCGCTGCGAGCGACTGGGGGGCATGCTGCGCGAATTCGCGGAGCACCGCGCCCGTCAGCAGCACATTGGTCCCCTTCGCTCTGCGGCAGGCCGCCTCAAACTGGGGTCCGGCGATCGATCCCGCCAGTAGCCCCACGTCGATCAGATAGAAATCGACGGGATAGTAGTGATTGCGCGCCTGCATCAAGAGGTCGTAGGCGTCGTCGAGCCGGCTTGCCAGCCGCTCCGAGTCCCCAGCCAGCCCTGCCTCGGCCGCCTCGATGGCCGCCGTCTCGAACAGCTCGTGACGCAACAACCCATCGTAGTGCATCGCCCGGGTGAGCATTTCCACTTGCTGGTAGGCGAATCCCAGGGCCGCCAGTTCGGCGACTCCCCCCACTTGGGGTTCGAGGGGCCGTTCCAGCTCCCCGGCGAGTTGGGCCCAGATTTCGGCCCTCGTCTCGCCCCGGGTGAGGTGGAGAGCGCCAGGTCGGGTGGCGGTCGTGGCGACTTCTCCCGACTCTTCATCCCCTTCCGCCAGGTCGCTGGCGGCCACCACCTGGGGTGCAAGGAGCCGTCCACCCGGTTCCCCCGCCAGGTCGCGCACTCGCTGCAGCCCCTTGATTTTGGGAATCTGCCGCGTATCGACCAGCAACTGGGGATGCCACAAAGCTGTCCAGCAGGCCAACAGGTTGGCGGCCGCCGCCGAGTCGATCCCCCGTGGCAGGTCGCCCCAGTGATCGCCCGGGAGGATCAGGGTGAAATTGGCTGTTTTCATGCGATATTGGTCACCGCAGGGCTCGTGTCGGGGCGGGAATCCGCCCGTTCAGCCGAGCCCCCCGGAGGAATCCACCCTGGTGGGGCCTCAAATGCAGGGGCGTGCTAGTACACAGCGTCTAACGATCGATTACAATAGAGGTTACGACGACCCCGCTCCCCCGTCGACGGTGGGTGGCGGGTGCGCTCGGCATGAAGCACGTCGCCCATGGGCGATATTTGCATGGAAGAAAACCTGCGCATTTCGCGAAGCGTTGGGCAGAGAGCCCACTCGTCGAGTCCATATCGTCTGGGGCGTAGCCCCCAAACGCTGAGCGAACTGCAACCCAGGACCGATCGAGGACGCTCGATGGCCGGGCATGCCAAACTTTTCGGGACAGAGGATTAGGAGTATGGCCAAGAGTGGCGCCGTGTGGGGCATCGATATTGGAAACTGCGCGATCAAAGCGCTCCGTTGCCGTGCCCACGAGAAGGACGACAACCGCGTGGTCGTCGAGGCCTTCGACTACATCGAGTATCCCAAGATCCTCACGCAGCCCGAGGCCGATCGGGAGGAGCTGGTCCGCGAAGCCCTCGCGACCTTCGTCTCGCGCAACGACCTCAAGGGGGATCGTGTCGCCATCGCCGTTCCCGGTCAAAGCGGGCTGTCGCGGTTCGTGAAGCTGCCGCCGGTCGAGGCGAAGAAGATTCCCGACATGGTGCGCTACGAGGCGCGGCAACAGATTCCCTTCGCGCTCGAGGATGTCGTGTGGGACTACCAGGCGCTCGCCGGTGGTAACCAGGAGGATGGCTACGCGCTGGAGACCGAGGTCGGCCTGTTCGCCATGAAGCGCGATCAGGTCCATCGCGCCATTCGCCCGCTGACCGAGGCCGGCATCGAGGTCGATTTCATTCAGCTCGCGCCGCTGGCGATCTACAACTTCGCCTGCTTCGATCAGATGAACAACATGATCGACGCCGAACCGTTCGACCCGGCGAAACCTCCCAAGTCGATCATGATGCTCTCGTTCGGCACCGAGACGACCGACCTGGTGGTCACCAACGGCTATCGCCTGTGGCAGCGCAACATTCCGATCGGGGGAGCCCACTTCACGCGGGCCCTCACCAAGGAACTCAGGCTTACCTTCACCAAGGCCGAGCACATCAAGCGCAACGCGGCGAAGGCCGAGGACAAGAAGGCCATTTTCCAGGCGATGCGCCCCGTCTTCAGCGATCTGGTCTCCGAGATCCAGCGCTCGATGGGGTTCTTCATGAACAACAACAAGAACGCCGAGATCACCCAGATTATCGGCCTCGGCAATCCCATGCGGCTCCCGGGCCTGCAGCGCTACCTCGCCCAAAACCTCGATCAGGACGTGATCGTTCCCGCCGAGTTCACCGGGCTCATCGGTGGCAGCGTCACGGCGGCTCCCCAGTTCCAGGCCAACCACCTCAGCTTTGGCGAGGCGTATGGCCTCTGCGTCCAGGGCCTGGGACTCGGTCAGCTCAAGACGAACCTGCTCCCCGAGGAAATCCACACCGAGCGGCTTATCAAGCGCAAGAAGCCCTGGACCGTTGCCGCGGCGGCCCTGCTGATGATGGCCCTCACGGTGAGCTACTTCAGCCACTTCGCGGCCTGGAAGAGTGCGAATGTCGACGTCGACCCGATTGCGGGGGCCTTGAGCAATGCCGACCGGGCGGCCAACCAGGCCTCCTCCTTCGAAACGGAAAACGAAGCCCTCAAGACTCGCTACGACGAGATCGCCGAGATCCGCAAGAATCTCTTGAGCAACGACGACGGGCGGCTATTGTGGCTCGAACTCCTGGCGGCAATCGACTCGGCCCTGCCGAAGGACACCCGCCCCCCCGACCAGCGGCAGGTGACGGCCGAAGACATTCGCAATCGCGAAGAGTTGCACATCGAGCACATCGATTGCGAATACTTTGCCGACGTGAGTGTCTGGTACAACGAAGTCAAATCGGCCCTCGACGAAGCTCGTAACTTGGATAAGCCAAAGGAGTCGGCAACGACCGATCCGGGGACCACCCAGGCCCCAGCCGAGGCAACCGACGAACCGGCGGCTGCCGATGATCCCGACGCCGAGCCGACAGAGGACGAGCCCCTTCCCGATGATGAACTTTCCGCGGAAGACATCGACGCCGTGGCCAATGCCGAGAACGCCGAGGACTTTCTCGGGGCCGAGGGAACCGAAAGCGAAGCGAGTGGCCCTTCAGGCGAAGGCTGGGTGATCCAACTCGACGGCTATCACCTTCACAACAGCGAGCAGAGCAATCCGGCCGATCCCCTACGGGGGGACGAAGGGGACCAGTTCGTCCGCCGGGTCTTGATCGAAAAATTGCGCAACGGGACGGTCAAGCTCCCCAGCAGTTCGGGGAACCTGGTCGACGTCGCGATGAAGGACCTGGGGATTTTGCATCCGGTAATTGCACCGCCGATCGAGATCATCAGGCCGGTCCGATTCGATCCCCTGGCGAT
Source organism: uncultured Planctomycetaceae bacterium (assembly GCA_964650265.1). Classification (GTDB taxonomy): domain Bacteria; phylum Planctomycetota; class Planctomycetia; order Pirellulales; family Lacipirellulaceae; genus CAZYQQ01. The sequence continues at coordinate 8,237 of CAZYQQ010000052.1, read as the reverse complement.
CGACGACGCGGATGCCGCCAAACGCTGGAGCGACTACAACAACGCAAATCAACCCGCCAATTTTGGTACCCAACCGCGCCCGGTCGCCGGCACGCCCAAGGTGGAGGCCCCAGAATACCTCGACCTACGGAAGTGGAACTTCAAGGTGCAGTTTATTTGGCAGCCCAAACCACGCGGTCAGCGCGAGAATCCCGAGCCCGCAGCGGGCGCCGAGGACCTGGCGTTCGAGTCTGGCGGGGGGACTTGGACGCTGCACAAGCTGGCCCTCATTCCGACCCCTTGATTGGGTAACCATCGGCAACCTATTCGACACGAACATCACAAATCAATCGGAACAACCGTCGCCGCGGAGTTGATCTATGGATAAATTGCGAGTCGCGCTGAATTGGATCGTGGCGCATCATTTTTGGCTGCTGAGTGGCCTGATCGTGCTGCTCGCCGTCGGCGTCTGGTTCACGGCCAAGAGCGACCTGAGCAAGCGCTACACCACCAACATGGGAAAGATCGACGCGGCCTTCAGCAAGCAGAAGAGCTATGACCAAAAGCCGTTCCTCCCCAACGACAAGGTCAACGAAGGGCAGCAGCAGGAAATCAACAAACTCATCGAGGATGTCAAGCAAGTCTGGTCCGAGCTCTACCAGCGACAACGCCAAGAGGCACTGGTCTGGCCCCCTCAGTTGAGTGAGAGATTCCGCACGTATATCGCGACCCGCAAGTTCGGCGACACCATCGACCAGAACCACCGGAGCGAATACTTCAACTACATTGCCCGCCGCTTCGCCGACCTGCCGAAGATGATCAAGGCGAATGAAACCAATGCCAACATTGCCGGAGCCGCCCCACGCGGCGATTATGGAGGGGGCGAAGGGCGCGGGGGTGGCGTGCGACGCGGCGCCTTCGCGGGGGGGGGAGGAGCAGGCCAGCGCGGACCGACCCAGGAACTTGGCCCCGACGGGCAGCCCCTCGAAGAGACTTTTGTCGTCTGGTGGGCCCCTGACGATCAGGCGCGGATCCAGGAAGAACTGATTTCCGAGCAGGTGCGGTCGCACTGGAAGATCTGGACAACGCAGGAAGACCTGTGGGTCTACGAAACGCTGTTGGAGGCGATTGCCGCCACCAACAAAGAGAAGAATTCGGAGCGCTACAGCAACGCGGCGGTGCGCGGTCTCTATGCCATGGAAGTTGGTAAGCCCGCCGCCGAGTATAGCCGCACCCCCGGGCGCATCCACCGCCAGGAGAAAGCGGCGGCTACCAGCGAGGATGGAGAGGTTACCGGGGCACCGAGCAGCGAGGGCGATTTTGGCAGCGAAGGAGGGCCTGACGGAGAACGTGGGTACGGCGCCGATGAACTTGGCACGGGCCAAGGCCCGCTCACTTCCGCCCAGGAAAAGGCGGTCATGCTCTCCCGGCGCTACATCGACAAGGAGGGGAAACCAATCCCCGTCCCCGCCGAGGATACGCCGCTCGAGCCGTCACTGTTGGGGACCGGCTTCAAACAGCTCCCCGTGCGGCTCGATCTCGAAATGGACACGCGCTATGTCAACAATTTGATCGTCAATATGGCCAACGCCCCGTTGCGGATCATGGTGACCGAGGTCCGCATCGCTCCCGAATTCCTCGAAGGGGGTGGCGGAGGGGGTGGACGCGGTTATGGCGGCGAAGGGCGTAGCTACTCGCGCGGCGGTTCGGGTGGGTTTGGCAGCCAGCAGGACATTCGGGTCTTCAACCGCCAGCCCTACTACAAGCAGGTTATTCTGCAGGGTGTCGTCCAAATCTTCAACGAGCCCGATCCCAACGCGATCGGCACCCCTCCCGCGGACGGGGCGGAAGATTCCACCACCGTTGTTTCGAATCCTTAATCACACGGCGGGGATCGTACTTCCCCGCCTCGACTCGACCACAACCTACAGAGGGTAGCGCCATGAAAGGCAAAGGAAAAGGATTGGGAGCCATCAAGGGCCTGCTATTGGAGCATGGCGAGAAGATCGGCATGGGGCTGATCGTCCTGGTGGCGGGTTACTTTCTCTACTCGTCGCTAGGGGTCGAGTCGCTACCCGCCGACAAGGCGCCCGATCAACTGAGTTCGCTCGCCAGCCGGGTCCAATCCAAAGTGGCCCAATCAACCTGGGAAGACGCCAAGCTGAACGCCACGGATTCAGTCAAGCTTTACCACCCCGTCGCCACGGGGGGAGAGACCGGCACGGGGGGAGAGACTGGCAAAATCAAGTCGACGTCGTACCACCTGAGTGGAGTCGACCCCACGATCGTTCCCCAAGCCACCCTGCGGACCGACCCGCGACTCCTCCCCCCCAAGGACTTCGAAGTCCATGGCCTGACGGCGCTGTTTGCCTTTCTCAGCAAGGAACAGCAAGACAACCGCCGCCTGGAAGAGGAACGCCGCGCTCGCGAACAGGAGCGCGACCGCGATCGTGAACGGGAAGAAATGGATCGGCGCAATCTGGAGGGCCCCCGGGGCCGTGGACGCCGCGGCGGTGCAGGTGGGGAAGGGGCCACTTTCGAGGGAGGAGGTCTTGGCTATGGTCAGATCGACCTCAACAACAAGAAATACCGTCAACCTGGCATCACGATCCGTCCCTCCGGCGTCCCGCTCGCCGGGGACGAGCTGATCCAGATGATGAGCTGCGCCGTCGTCGTGGGCAAAGTCCCCATGACCGAGCAAATCCAGGAGTATAAGAACGCCCTGGCCGAGGCGCGGGGCGGATTCATTCCCGAGAAGGACTTCCCGAATTACCTGGGCTACATCGTCGAGCGCGCCGAGGTGATTCCTGGAAAAGACCTCGAATGGAAGCGGGTCATGATCCGTAACGGCACGGGTAAAAGCCCTCTGTCGGTCGTGTCGTCCGCCACCCTTCCGCAAATCACCCAAGATTGGGCCGCACGCCCCGAGGATGCTCACGACCCGCGTTACACTCACCCGTTGCTGACCTTCCCGCAGCCCCCCCTCGTGATGCGCGACTGGGGCGACATGTCGAAGCTCGCGGAGGTCCAACTGGCGATCGATGTCGAGCCGGAGGATCCCGAAGACGATATGGTCCCCGACGAACTCCCCGAGGGGGCGTCGACCGACGACCTCTTCACCGGCGGTCCCGATGCTGGCCCGCGCGGCGGTGGCGAATACGCTCCTCGCGGCCGCAACTACGGTGGAGAATATTCTGAAGGGGGTGGGGGCTATCGTGGTGGTGGAGCGGTGCGCGGCGGCGGCGAAGGGGAGTATGGTGGCGGTGGCGGCTACGGCGGCGCGGGAACCTACACCCCCCAGGCTTACACCCCCAAGATCGACCCCGTAACGGGTCAGATCGAACTCGATGTTCCCTATTTCATGTTCCGCTTCTTCGACATGTCGGTCCAACCCGGCAAACGTTACAAGTACCGTGTTCAACTCGCCATGGCCGACGTCAACGTCAATCAGCCGCTCGCGAATCTCGATCCCACGGTCATCGAGCGGATGGGAGGCAGGCGGGCGGCCACCGTCCTCACCCCGTGGAGCGAGCCAACCCCCACCGTCTCGATTCCCCAAGCGGGGACCATCCAGGTGGCCGAAGCCAAGCCCCCCACGGCGAGCGCCCAGAGCGAGGTGACGGTGAAGCTCATCGTCGAAGGCTACGGCGTCAACCCCGAGAACCGCAGCGAGGCGATTCAGGGCTACGTCGAAACCGAAGCCCGCCGCGGCAGCGTGATGAACTTCTTCCGCCAGCCGGTCGACAAGCTCATCCAGCAAGGCCGCTACATCGAAACAGTCCAAGACTTCACCATCGACACCGGTATCACCGTGCTCGACATCGATGGTGGGGACCGCTACACCCGCGATCTTCAATGCCCGTCGCAGGTGCTGTTCATGGACCCGACCGGGCGGATGTACCTCCGAGATGAACTCGACGACGAACGCAACGTGGCCCTCCACCGGGCCATCTTCACCCCACCCGACGACAGGCGGAATCGAGGTGGGGAAGGCATAAACTATGGCGAGGAGGGCGGAGGACGCCGCGGCGGCAATTTCTTCAATTGACCGTAGGCATCTCCCCCGCGTTCCACGGTGCCGGTCTATGACCTAGGGCTTCGCGCGCGAGTCGAGCTCCGCGCGGAGCCATTGCCCCGTCGGTGCCACGCCGCGTGCGGCGACTTCCTCGGGTGTGCCGACGTCGACAATCTCCCCCCCGTCGTCGCCACCACCGGGGCCAAGGTCGATGAGCCAGTCGGCGCTCTCCATCACCATCGTCTGGTGTTCGATCACCACGACGCTATTCCCCGCGTCGACCAGTTGGTGGAGCACCCCCAGGAGCTGCGCCACGTTGTGCGGGTGGAGTCCCGTTGTTGGCTCGTCGAGGATATAAAGCGTGTGGCCCGAGGCGGGGCGGCCCAACTCGGTCGCCAGTTTGATCCGCTGGGCCTCCCCTCCCGAAATGGTTGTCGAGGGCTGCCCGAGTGGCAGATACCCGAGCCCAACGTCGGCGAGTGCTTGGAGCATCGGCACCATCGAGGGAATGTTGTCGAAGAACTCACGCGCTTCGCCCGCCGACATGGCGAGCACCTGGGCGATCGACCGCTCCTTGTAGCGGACCCGCAAGGTCTCGCGGTCGAAGCGATCGCCATGGCAGACGGGGCACTCGATAAACAGATCAGGCAAAAAGTTCATCTCCAGCTTCTTCATCCCTTGCCCCTGGCACTCCTCGCACCGCCCCCCCTTGGTGTTGAAGCTGAATCGCCCGGTGCCGTAGCCTTTCTGTCGCGCAAGCTTGGTCCCCGCGAACACCCGGCGGATATCGTCAAACAACCCGGTGAACGTCGCTGCATTGCTTCGCGGAGTCCGGCCGATGGGGGACTGATCGACCAGCACCATCCGATCGAGCGCCGCGGCGCCGCGCAACGACCGGAATGGCCCTGGCTTGGCCGCCGCCCCATGAAGTTGCCTCGCCAACTGCCGGGCAAGCGTTTGAATCAAGAGCGAACTCTTGCCGCTCCCGCTCACCCCAGTGACACAGACCAGCAGCCCCAAGGGGAGATCGAGTGTCACGTCGCGCAGGTTGTGCAAGGTCGTCCCCTCGAGGACCAACCGTTTCGTCTTGAGGGGCGCCCGTCGCGGTTGGGAAATCGGCTCGGCCCGACCCGCCAGGTAGCGGGCCGTGAGTGACTCGGCCCGCTCGGCCACCTCCCCCGGCGTTCCTTGGGCAACGATCTGGCCCCCTTCGCGTCCCGCCCCCGGGCCGCAATCGATCAAATGGTCGGCCCCGCGGAGGAAGGCCTCCTCGTGCTCGACCACGATCACGCTGTTGCCCTGTTCCTGGAGCCGCCGCAAGGTGCCAAGCAGCCGTGCATTGTCGCGCGGATGAAGGCCGATCGATGGCTCGTCGAGCAGGTACATCACCCCCACCAGCCCGCTCCCCACGGCGGTCGCCAGACGCACCCGCTGCAATTCCCCACCACTGAGCGAGTCGGCACGGCGATCGAGCGCCAGGTAGTCGACTCCCACCTCTTCGAGGAATTGAAGGCGATGCGAAATCTGCTCGAGCAGCGGTGCCGCGATCGGCGCCTGCTCGGCCCCGAAGCGAAGCCCTCCGAAAAACTGCCTCGCCTCACCCACGGTGAGCCGGGTCGCTTCGTAAATCGCCTTCCCCCCCACGCGACTCGTCCGCGCGGCCCGTCCTAAGCGCGTTCCCCGACAGTCGGGGCAAGGGACCTCGCCCCGAAATGCCCCCAGTCCCTCGCGCACCGACTCGCGCGTCGCCGACGCCCAAGCGATCTCCAGTTCTAAGAGCAGCCCGCGGAACTCCTTGCCATCCCCTGTCAGCAGTTGCTGCGCCTTGCCCTGTGTCCACTGGTCGAGCGGCAGGTCGCGATCGAATCCCGAGAGCAACTCGGCATGCGCCGCCGCTTGTTTCGGCGTGTCCCCCCGCCACGGCGCGATGGCCCCGCCGGCGAGCGACCGACTCAAGTCGGGGAGCACCAACTCGGGATCAAACCCCTCGCTCACCCCCAACCCACCACACGCGGGACACGCGCCATAGGGGCTATTGAAACTGAAGGTCCGCGGCTCGACCTCCGCCACGCTCGCCCCACACTGGGGGCAGGCGAACTGCGTGCTGAACACTCGCTCGAGCCACTCGTCCTTCTCCTTCCCCTCGTGAAGCTGATAGACGATTTCGAGCACCCCCTGGCCATGCTTTAGCGCCAACCGTACCGACTCGGTCAGCCGCGCCTCGATCCCTTCCCGCACCACCACCCGGTCGACCACGGCGGCGATGTCATGCACCTTCCGCGGGTTGATCTCCGGCACATCGTCGATCGGGTAGGTCAGCCCATCGACGCGCACCCGGGCAAATCCCGCCTTGCGTGCCTCGTCGAGCACCTCGGAGTGCTTTCCCTTCCGCCCGCGAACCAAAGGGGCGACGATCATCACCCGCGTCTCTGGTGGGAGCGCCAGAATGGCCGCTTCGATCTCGGCAGGGCTCTGCTGGACGATCTCGGTCTGACACTCGGGGCAGGCCAGGGTGCCGGCCCGGCTGTAGAGCACCCGCAGGTAGTCGTAAATCTCCGTCACGGTCGCCACGGTGCTACGGGCATTATGGCTCCCCTGCGACTGGTCGACCGCCACCGCCGGCTGGAGCCCCTCGATCGAGTCGACCTCGGGCCGCTCCCGCTGCTGAAAAAACTGCCGGGTGTAGACCCCCAGCGAGTCGATGTACTGCCGCTGCCCCTCGGCCAGCAGTGTATCGAACGCCAGCGAACTCTTCCCGCTGCCACTCACTCCGCTAATCACCACAAGTTGGTTCCGTGGAATGTCGACATCGACGTTGGCCAGATTGTGAGTGCGGGCACCGCGGATGCGGATGACGGGGGTGTCGCTGGACATGGCGGCGGGGCAGACATGAGAAAAATGGTCGCGCGGGACAGTGAACATCGTAGGCAATTGGCCTGCCGCCGGGCTACCCGACAAAATCCCCCCGCGAGACCGCACAACGGTCGGCAACGCCGCGGCGCTATTCGAACGCGCGGCAAAGTCGGGCCGGCGATGGCACCGTGGCCAGGTCACGTGCCACGAAGCATTCGGCTGAGTGGTAGCGGCCAACTTGATGACCGAGTTCAACTTCTTGCGCACCTCTAGCGCGCTGGCGCCCCGCTTTGGCGCTCTCCACGCTCGTTCTTGACGGTGGGGGTGGTCTTCGTGGCGGTGGCAGGGCTGTTTTTATTGACTGGGGTGGGGCGTGAGCGATAGGATGGGGAAGTTGAGTGGCTGGGTTTTTGCCTTCGGACCTCCCGGGGAGACCTGTGGGTGTGAATAGAAAAATCTTGTTGAAGCGGTGGTTGCTCAAATGGAGGCGAGTGGGATTCTTCTGTGTGCTCGGTAGCCTTCCAGTCCTGCTCGTCGTTTTAGCTTTCCTTGAAACATACAAGGCATTAGTTGTCGCACTGTGGTGGAGCGTTCCATGTCTGTATTTCTTTATTGATAGTGAACTATTGGGAGAAGTATCCATGAACACTGGGCGTTTCACGCGTAAAAGCAATCCTGTCCGCTTCCGTGCCTATCAAGTCATGTTCCTCACACCAATGATTGTAGTATGGATACACTACTTATCGGGTGTATTGTAGACGACGAACCAAGATATCTATGGCGATCAACTTGTCAATCACTAGAAAGACAGAGGAAGGCACTTTGCGCCATGAAGCTTGGAAAAGGTGTGCTGGTCCAGTAATCTTTTGTTGGCGGATTTAATGAACGGATGGGCATTAACTGAAGCGATGGTTCCAAACCCGGTTCCAAACCCAGACACTCAACATTTCTCCCCAGGTTCCAAACCCAGACACTCAACATTTCTCCCCACATTTTTCCCAAAACCCGCTTGACACCCTCCCGAACATGTGTACATTTGGATTCTAGCACCGATGTCCACCATGTTTTTGAGGGGAAAACTGCCATGGCCGCCTGCCCGCGTCGCGAAATCGTCCGTAAGGGAGAGCCGGGGATTTACCACGTCTGGACCCGCACCGTCCGCCAGGCCTTTTTGTGCGGGCGGGACTTGGTCACCGGCCAGGACTATAGTGCCCGGCGGATTTGGATTCGGGAATTCCAACAGGTGCTGGCCGGGATCTTCGCGATCGAAGTCGCCTTTCGGGCCGAAATGTCGAACCACCTGCACCTCAGCCGCTCCAAGTCGTCGCCGCCCAGGTCGACGCTTCACCCGCCGGCTGGATGAGCGAACTGACCCTCGACGAGCGGAGCG
>CAZYQQ010000051.1:8973-37003 GCA_964650265.1 uncultured Planctomycetaceae bacterium | reverse complement strand
TGCGAACGATTTGGAAAATCGTTCCACAATCGGAACCCGCTGCGTCAGCGAGGCGGTACCAACAAGACACCGCCTCTTCACGCTCCTCACTGACGTGTCGGGTTGAGATTGATGGCACGCTATCCCCACCAAGACAAGGTATGACCCCTCGGACGACGAAGCGGTATGATGTGAAAGTTGAGTGGCTGGGTTTTTGCTCCTCAGGCATCAGTCCCCCTTTAAGCTCTCTCCACTCCACCCGCCGGGATTCCGAGTCGTAGCCGGCAGACTTCGCGGAAATGGTGGCCGTAGACCCAGAGTCGCACGGCGAGGGCGAAATGTTGTGGGTGGCGCGCTAGGGTCCACGCCAATAGCTTCCAGTATTGCCAGCGTGCCGAGTTGAGTACTCCCAATCGCCAGCAACTTCTCGCAAACGCCGTGATGAGGCTGAGCCGTATGGGGGACCGCACGGTGGGGGCCGTGTAGTCGCTCAGGAATCGTTTGAGCCGCCTGTAGTAGGCGTCGGGTGCGTAGATGCGTGACATGACCGAGCGATAGCCGGCCATTAACGTTTCCATGGGCATCTTGGTGACCACGTTGGTCGTCCCATCGACGTTGTCCCCCGACAGCATTCCCCGTAGGCGTCCCTGCGCGGCGAGCGATTGAAACAGCCTGGTGCCGACGGGGGCCTGGAGCACGCCGACCATGGCGGTCATGATGCCGCTTTGTTGGATGAATTCGAACTGCCGCTGAAAGATGCTGGGGGTGTCGCTGTCGAAGCCGAGGATGAAGCCGCCTTGCACTTGCAACCCGGCGCGGTGCAGCTTGCGGACGTCGGCCACGAGATCGCGCCCCAGGTTCTGCTTCTTGCGGCATTCGCTGAGTGCCGTCTCGTCGGGCGTTTCGATGCCGACGAAGACCGTGTCGAAGCCGGCGTCGACCATCTCCCGTTGGAGATCGACGTCGTCGGCCAGATTGATGGAAGCCTCGGTGTAGAATGGCGTCGGCCTCTTTCCCTTTCGCCAGGCCGTGAGCGCGGGGAGCAGCTTCCGCACCTCGCGCCGGTTGCCGATCAGGTTGTCGTCGACGAAAAAGACGGAGCTACGCCAACCCAACTGGTAGAGGGCGTCGAGCTCGGCGACCATCTGCTCGGGGCTCTTTGTTCGGGGTCGTTTGCCCAAGAGCGCCGTCACGTTGCAGAAATCGCAGTCGTAGGGGCACCCGCGACTATACTGGACCGCCATCGACCCGTACCGCCGCAGCTTGAGCAGGTCCCAGCGGGGCGTTGGCGTGAGGGTGAGATCGGGTTTGGCGATATCGCTGTAGACGCGCTTGGCCACTCCCGCCGCGAGGTCGCGCAAGAAGGGGGGGAGGGTCACTTCGGCCTCGTTTAATACCAGGTGATCCGCCTCCTCAAACCGCTCGGGCTCGCACGTTGCCATCGGCCCCCCGACAACCGTCCGCACGCCAAGCCTTTGGCATCGCGCAATGACCTCGAGTGCCGAGGGGGCCTGCACGCTCATGCCCCCCAGCCAGACCGCATCGGCCCAGCGCAAATCGGCTTCGCGAAGTGGTTCGACATTCAGGTCGACCAGCCGCAGTTCCCACTCAGCGGGAAGCATCGCCGCCACGGTCACCAGCCCAAGGGGAGGGATGGCCGCCTGCTTGCGTACGAACCGCAGCGCGTGACGAAACGACCAGAACGTGTCGGGGAATTCGGGAGAGACGAATAAAACTTTCATGACGTCCGGCGAATGGCCCGTTTCCTTGGGGACAATGACGAAGGAACTTCGGTGAGGGGACTCGCTGCCGGGGAGAGGTGGGGCGGCCCCCCCTGGAGTAATTAACGCAATTGTGCATTAATGCGTTAAATGTGGCAAGGCCGCTCTTGGAGAGGGGCCAGTGGCCAGAGGTCGGAGTGGGCCGGGCAGGCATAGTAGCACGACGGTCCCCGTCGTGAGGAGATAAAGTAGCACGACGGTCCCCGTCGTGAGGGGGTAAAGTAGCGCGACGGTCTCCGTCGTGAGCGGTGCTTGTAGGCCGTCAACTCCCAAAGAACGACCCACTCGCGTCCCAGCCTTCAGCTCTCTAGGAAACACCAAGGCCGAGGAACACGAACACGCCAGACAAGAGATTATCCACCCATCCGAGTGAGTCCACTGAGCATATGTGGGACGATTTTCCAAATCGTCGTCGGCGCTCCATCCTACTTCGCCTCGCTATTTCGACTCGATGTCGTAGCAGAGCAGCAAACCTTGATCGCGGATGTAGAGCTTTCCGTTCGCGACCACCGGGTGGGCCCACGCCGGGGAACTCGAGCGATCGGGCTGGTCGAAGCGGCCGCGCTCGAGGAATTTTTCGCGCGAGGGTTCGATCAGCAGCAGGGCTCCATTCTCGTCGCGCAGGTAGAGACGTCCGCCGGCGAAAGCGAGCGACCCTTTTGGTGCGTTGCGATCCCGCCACAGGGTCTCGCCCGTTTGAAAGTCGAGACAACCCAAAAAGCCGCCACCGTTCCCCCCATTGGCTCCGTAGAGACAGCCATCCACAACAATCATCCCGCCATGATGATTCTGCATCTGGTTGGTGGAGTAGACTTCTTCGGGCTTGATTTCTCCGCTGGCCTCCTTCACCAGCTTGACCGCTCCCCCACCGGCGCCGTAGGCCGACGAGGCGAACACAAGGCCGTCCTGGTGAATCGGCGTCGAACAGTTGATGCCCATGCCGTTGGCCGGTCGATTATACTGCCACAGCAGCCGCCCGTCGGAGGCGGCCACGCCCACGAGCGACTTGGCAGTGAACTGCACGTATTGCCGCTCCCCCTCGAAGTCGATGGCAATCGCCGAGGAGTATGCCGCCCCCCCTCCACCACCGAATCCGCGCCCGCCGCCGAAGCGACCGCGACGACCTCCACGCGAACGACCGGGCTGACTCCTTTCCCCTTCGCCCTCCGCTGGAGTGGCCTCTGGAGTGGTCTCTGGATTGGCCGCTTCGGCAGGCAATTTGGTCTGCCAGATCGTTTCACCGGTGTGCTTGTCGAGTGCGACAACCAGCGCCTCCGGGCTGCCGGGTGTGCAGATCAGCTTATCGCCATCCACCAGTGGCGATTCCCGATAGCTCCATGGCGGGACGACACCGCCGAAATCTTTCGTCAAACTCCGTTCCCAAACAACCCTGCCGTCTTGCGCTTCGAGACAAGCGATCCTGCCTCCCATACCGATGATATACAGTCGATCGCCATCGACAGTCGGCGTGCCCCCCGGACCCTCCTTCGACTGCGACATCCCTTGCTCCACCGCGTCCCCCAGCGGCGTCAACCATAGCTCTTTGCCATCAGCTTCCGAAAGCGCCCACGCCACCTCCTTGCCATCGCGATGGCTCATCCCGAACAGCTTGCCTTCGGCCACCGCCGGGGCACTATCGCCTCCCCCCAGCCCGTCGACCCGCCAGGCCAATGGAGGTCCATGCTCGGGCCACTGTTGCAGGAGTCCTTGCTCCTCGGACTTCGCGTTCCGGTTCGGGCCATGCCATTGGGGCCAATCATCGGCCGCGGCGTCCCAGCAGTGGAGAGAAGTCGCCACCATCAGCAGCGGGAGGATCAGCGGGCGGCACGGGGAAAACATCAATCGATCTGCCATGGGTTTCATCACTGAGTCTCCTCACGGGGGACGTCGCGGCTAGGGTTGTGGAAGTGCCGGGTGGCCTGCCACAAAAAGGATTGGGAGAAACCATTTTAAGGCTTTCCAGGTGCGCACGGCAATGCGCTGGAACGCGAACATGGGGCAGTGCGCAATTTGTCGAACCGCTTGGGTGAAAAGAACGCCCACCCCCACAGACTTACGGACTTGTTAGGGGATGACGACGTTTCGCTCCACCCCATCCACCACCCGCGTCGCATCCAAAAACCCCTGCACCATATTTCCCAAGGTGAACTTCCGCTCGACTGTGTCGAGCGCCGCTTGCGACATGGCCGCGTGGAGCCTGTCGTCGGCGAGTAGCGTGGCGAGTGACTCGACCATCGCGTCGAGCGAGCCGTCGCGGTAGAGGAGGCCGTTTTGACCGGGGGTGAGGGCGACGATCTCGGGGTTCTGGCTGGCGACGTTGTCGGAGGTGACGGCGGGGAGGGCGAAGCCGAAGGCAGTGAGCAGGCTGAGGCCGATGTGCTCGGGGTAGCAGAATGCGCGGCTCGAGAGGAGCCAGGGGGCGAGTTCGTGCTCGTCGTAGATGGCGCCGGCGAAGCGGATGCGGTCGGCGATGCCGCGCTGGTGGGCGAGCTGTTCGAGATTGGCGCGCTCGGGACCATCGCCGACGATCACCGCGGCGACATTGGGAAATCGTCCCTGGAGCCACGCGATCGCTTCGACCAGCATGTCGGGGCGGTTCTCGTGGTAGAGCCGGGAGACGAAGGCGATCGTCTGCGTGGGATCGAGATTGTGAGTCGTTTGGAATTCGGCAAGGCGCTGGGGTGCGGCGAGCCACGCCTCGCGGGCGGCGGCGATGGGGGTCTGGTCGATGGCGTTTTGGGCGACGAACACCCGGTCGCGGGGGAAGCGGTATTTGGCGATCATCCGCTCGGCAACTTCGTGCGTGTAGAGCATGATGCCCGCGGCGCGGCGACCCATGTGGTTGCGCACGGCAGTGCGGAGTTGGGTGTCGCGCTTGGAATATCCGTGACCCCAGACGATGGTGGGGAGGCCGAGGCGTTTGGCCTTGGAGAGGGCGGGCCACAGATAGCGGTAGTGGGCGTTCCACGACTGGATCACGAGGTCGAACCGCGCCGGGTCGATCACTTCGAGCTGGGCCGGCTGGAACTTGAGGGTCAACGGGCCGACTTTGCGGTCTTCGAGCGGGGCGCGAACGAATGTGAAATCGATGTGCGACGTGTCGAGATCGGGAGCATCGGGGACGCGGTCGGCGAAGACCGTCAGGTCGATGCCGGGTTGGCGCGCGAGGAGGTTGTAGACCGGGGTGCGGTAGGGACGCACGTCGGGTTGGGTGATGGCGAGGCGAATCATGGAGGAGGCAGGAGTGCTCACAGTCGTGTGAAGGCATCGCGGGCCGAGCGATCGGTGAAACTCGAAACATAATCCCCCACGGCGCGGGGAATTCCCTCGGTGGTGGCCACCTGAGCGTAGGGGAGCGGAAGGCGATCGGGATGGTTGGCAAAAGCGTCGAACAGGGCGGCCAGCTCGCGGGTGGCGATGTCGCGATGGGCGAGCACGTCGGGATGGCGATAGACGCGGGTGAAGAGAAACGACTTGAGCTCCTGTTTCTGCTCGTGAAGTTCGGCGGGAAGCACAACCAGGGGGGGCGCGCGGCGGACGTCGTCGAGCGACGCGATGCCGTGGCCGGCGAGTTGCTGCTGGATGGCGGCTAGCACCGCTCCGACTTCGGCATCGATCAGTTCGTGGATCACCGCGCGGCGGAGTTCAGCGATATTGAGCATGGTGTAGCGGCGCTGGAGTCGCTCGCGCGCCGCGCGCCAGAGGGAGACCTCGTCGAGGTCGTCGAGCGAGAGGAGGCCGAGTTCGAGCGCGTCGTCGGCATCGTGGGCGTCGTAGGCAATGCCGTCGGCGACGTCGACCACTTGGACTTCGAGTAGTGGCGAAGGTCCCTCGCGCCGCGCTTGCTTGTCGCAGCGATGACGCTGTCCGTCGAGCACCTCGCGGGTGAGGTTGAGCCCAGGGAACTCGGGATAGCGGATTTCGAGCCGTTCGACGATCCGCAGCGCCTGGCGGTTGTGGCTGAAACCGCCGTGCGCGGCGAGCCGCTCGTTGAGGACATCCTCGCCGGCGTGGCCAAACGGGGGATGGCCGATGTCGTGCATCAAGGCGAGCGCCTCGACGAGGTCCTCGTTGAGGCCAAGTGCCCTGGCGAGCGTGCGGGCGAGCGAGGCGACTTCGAGGGTGTGGGTGAGCCGCGAACGGTGGTAGTCTCCCAGGTCGCCGGTGAAGACCTGCGTCTTATGGCTCAGGCGGCGGAAGGCGGCGCAATGGGTGATGCGGTCGCGGTCGCGCTGAAAGCCACTGCGATAGGGGTGGAGCGGCTCGGGGCGCTCGCGCCCCGCCGAGTGGGCGCTCGACATGGCCCAGGGGGCCAGCAAGGCGTGCTCGCGTTCGTCCACGGAGAGGTTGAGCGTCATGCTCATTCGCTATTTGTCTCGTTTGTTTTCATCGGTCTTGGGCTCGGCCGCGGGCTCAGCCTTCGAAGTCGCCTCCGCCTCGGCGGGGGCGATCTTGGCCGTTCGCACCATTTTGCGGAAGTCCTTGGCGCCCGCTGCGACGATTTTCTGGGGTCCGTAAAACTTGACGAAGTAGCGGGGCCCTTCCTCGATTTCGATGATCGCCCCCAGCATGCGATAGTCGGTCCGTTCGACTTTGGGACCGAGGGGGCCGCGCGGGGCGTCGAAGTAGGTCCCCGAGATGTCGAGCAGGTGGAGCGTGGCCCCTTCGAGTTCGATCACCTCTTGCTGGACGGCGTCTTCGCCATCGGCGTCACGTCCCAGGCGGAACTGGCCAATCCAGCGGCGCATGTTCTGCTCGACCGACCCACCAGACTCGCTCAGGGTGAGGCGGCCGCTGGGGGTGTCCTCCTTGGGCTCTTCTCCCTCCTTGAGAGGGACTTCGTAGACGGCGAACTCTTTTTCGATGATGTTGTTCTGCCGCGCGCGCTCCTTCCACGTCGCGGGGACCATCAGTTCGAGCCGTTTTTCGGCGACGACCACTTTCTTCAGTTCGACCTTTTTCTCTTTGGTCCCCTCCTTGGCGGGAGAGGCTTGCGACGGGCTCTCGCCCGCCGGCTGCTCCTCGTCTTCTACGGCCGCTTCGGTCTCCGCGGCGGGGGCTTCGCTGACAGGCTGAGGATCGTCGGTCGACGCACGGGAAAGTTGCGGCGCGCAGAGCAGTGCTGCCGCAAGGGTCCATAGAATCGGCCTCACGCTGGCAAACCGGTTGAAGGTCATTCTGTTTCCTCGGGGAGTTGGCTGGTTGGGCTTCCCTGCATGCGCTCGGTTGACTCCACGCGTCGTGTCGTCAAACGGGATCACTCCATCGATGGATGTTCGGCATCGGCCTCCCCCGAGTCGGCCGGCTCGTCGGGGGTGGGGGCCACGGGTTCAATCGGTGTCGCCGGGGCCGGGTTGGCGGGTGTCGCAGGTTCTTTGTTGAGTACCCACAATAGCACACCCCCCAGGATGAGTGCGAGCAGCAACAGCAGACCGGCCGCCATCAGTTGACCGTTGGCCGAGCGCTTCTTGCGGCGGATGTAACGGGCGGTGGCCACCGCGGCGGGAGCCGGTCCATTATTGCCGGGTGGCAGGTCGAAGCCGGCTGGGGCGGCGACCGGCGCGGCGGGAAGAAGCCCTGGGATCTCGCTCAGGCGACGCCAGTCGGGCCACCCGGCACACCAGACCAGGGCTCCGGAGTCGACCCTCTGCTCGGCAATCCATTGGCGGAGCAGGTGCTCGTCGGCCGGGCCGTACTGTCCCCCCCCACTGGGGCGGACATACCACGTCCCCTGCGGAGCGGCGGGGGCGACCGGCACGGGGCCAGTGGCCGCTGGTGGACCAGTCGCCGCTGGTGGATAGGTCATGCCCGGCATGGCGGGGGCAGGGGTCGCCGGGAGGGGTGTCGCCGCCGGGAGGGCCACGGCCGGGGGAGCGGTTGCGACGGGCATGGCCTGTGGCGGAGGGCTTGCGGCGGCGGGGACCGGTGCGGGAAGGGGGTGAGCGGCCGGAACTGGACCGGCTGGAATTGGGCTGACTGGAGCGGGGGGGGCTGGAGCGGCGGCGGCTGGAACTGTGGCCGGGGAGGGAGGACTGGCTCCATTTGCCCCAGGGGCCTGGGCCTGGGGCGACTGGACTTGTGGCGATTGGGCCTGCTGTGGTTGGGGAATGACGAACCGCGCCTGGCACTCGGGGCAAATCCCACGCTTGCCCGCAAGTTCCGACTTGACGTGCAGGGAGTGGCCGTTGGGGCAGTTGAGACGAATTCCCATAGTCGCTGCTCTCGAGCACGGGGCGCGGGGGGCCCCGGTCACCGCAAAATACGCAAATAGTAGTTCCGCTGATACCCTTAGTATATTGCGAAATGGGTTGCAGTTAAAGGATTTAGGTGCGGGCGGGCTGTTCCCCCTTCAATCTTCCAGGACCAGTTCAGCGATTGCGAGGAAGTTGGGAACTGGCGGCAAGGTTTTCGCGTGACGATGGGACACGGATCGACACTGGTCGAACCGGATGACCACGGATCAGGAGGGTGTCGACCAGGAACTCTGTTCCCAGAAACTCTGTTCCGCTGGGTGGGTTTATCGTGCTCCCCGGGTCCGTTTGAGACAGGCGAAGGAATTCTCAAGCGCGGCCGATCGCATGTGGCATGCCGTACCGCGGCCTAATTTGTTTGCTTTCCATTGCTTCCAGACCTATACTCAGGCCTTCAACTTGGCGCAATCGTGCTAATCGTACCCGCACAGCGGTTAGCTTGGTTCAACCTGGCAGTGGTGGCTTCCTGTTCATTTTCCATGGTGGCCGAGTGGTTCAGTTCATGGAAGCCGAGTCGTTCGAGACGCTATCGAAGTTTTGTGCAGGATGCTGCGAGTGTGAGCGGCGTGGTGGTTCATTAACGCCCAACCTCCTAGGGGGAGGAGGGCAACACTGATGTACAACTTTAAGGCAAAAGGGGTCGTCTAATGGCTGGAGTGTCTCGGTATCGCATCCTTGGGGCGGCTATCGCCGTCGGACTTCTCTTCACAAGTGCCCAAGCGGCATCGCTGCACGATGGGCTCATTAGCTACTGGCCGCTCAATGATGGGGCAGGCGCGACGGCCGCCGACATCGGTCCGGCGGGAAGCGTGGCCGACACCGGCGAACTCAACATGTCGCCCGCCTGGATTAACGGCATGTTCGGTGCGGGGCTCCAGTTCACAGGGACTGAGCACGTACTGATTCGCAACAGTGCCGACATGGACATCAATTCCAGCGCCGTCACAGTCTCGGCGTGGTTTAAGCTCGACACCCTGCCCGCCAACTTACCAGGGGCTTTCGGTGCCGTATTCGATTCGCAACCCGACAACTACGTGCTCTATCTCGACAAAGGAAACAACGAACTGCGATTCAAGGTCACCGATGCCAACGGCACGAGCACCAGCGGCATCCACCCGGGCATTCCGGGGGGGATGCTCGACACCACGGGCTGGCATCACGTGATGGGCGTGTACGACGGCACCCAAGGGGGAGTGCGGATTTATTACGACGGCAATCTGATCGACACCTCGTCGATCCACACCACGGTGGGGACCGTTCGCGCTGGTCAGGTGTCGGGTATTGGCGGCCAGCCGGAAACCCTCGACCCGCACAACCCCAGCAACTTTTTCGAAGGGGGGATTGCCGACGTGGCGGTCTGGAGTCGTCCGCTGACGGGTGCCGAAGCCCAGTATCTGTACAACGGCGGCGCGGGCAATGCCGTGGGAGCGTCCAACGCCGTCATCGATACGACCCCGGTTGCCACGGCACCCGCCACGGCACCGGTCATCTACTACAACATGAATGGCAATTTGACCAACCATGGCTCGGGGGGAGCGGCGCTCGACGGGGTGTTCCACGACGCCCCCGGCGGCACCGGCCCTGTTTATACGCCGTCGGAAAGCGGAATGGCGCTCGATCTTTCGTCGAATGAGCCACGAATCAACTCGACCACTGGCACGGCGCCCGACATCGAGGATACTGGCAAATATGTCTCCGTCGATTACCACTTGCCCGACCAAGGGACAATCGCCGTGAGGTTCTCCTCGCAAGACTCCTACGATTTCCAAACCATCTTTGGCAACTCGGTGCATGCCAACGCGTGGGAAGCCTGGGTCTACGGCAACCAGCGACTGTCGGCCCGCGGCAACAACGCCGCTTCCAACGCCAACCTCGACTTCATGCTCCCCTTTGTGGGGGGGATCGAGGAGACGAACCACATTGCCTTCTCGTGGGAGCGCGACGGCACCTCCATGCGAGGCTACCTGTACGTCGACGGCGTGCTCCGCGAATCGTCGACCGAAACGTGGCTCGAACCGGGCAGCACCTTCTTCCTCGGTGGCGGCCCTGGCAACCACCTGTCGCGGGGACTGTTCGACGAACTTCAGATTTACGACGTGCGTCTGTCGGACGCCGAGGTTTTGTTCCTGGCCCAAGTCCCCGAGCCCAGCAGTTGGGCCTTGGGTGTCGTATTGGTTTCGGTGGTGGCTGGCCTAAGGAGATGCCGGCAAAGAGTGTGAGCTGATTCGTTCCGGCTGCTCGCAATATGGCGAGCAGTCGCCTCGTTTATGCAGTTTTTATTTACGGTAGGGAGTTTCTTGATGAATTACGTCAGTTTTTGCAGGCAAACGGTGCGAGTGGCGTTGACTGGCCTCCTCCTGACCGGGATGAGCCTGCCGGCGCTCGCCGTTAACCTGCACAACGGGCTCATCAGCTATTGGCCGCTGAACGAGGGGACCGGAACGACCGCTGGCGACGTCGGTCCCCAGGGGTTCGTGACCGACAATGGCGAGCTGCGGAATGGGCCGGCTTGGATCGAAGGTAAGTTTGGCGCTGGTCTGCAATTCAACGGCGTCGACCAGGATGTCCTGATCCCCGCCAGCAGCGACATGGACATGAGTTCGAACGCTGTCACCGTGTCGGCCTGGGTGAAGCTCGATCAACTCCCCTCGGAACTCGCGGGGAGCTTCTCGGGTATCTACGATTCGGATCCCGACAATTACGTGCTCTATCTCGACAAGGGGAACAACGAACTGCGATTCAAGGCCACAATCATGGGGGGGGCGGCTGAGCGGCCTGGTGTACTCGCCCGTCAGCTTGATACGACCAGTTGGCACCATGTGATGGGGGTGTACGACGGGGCGAAGGGCTCGATGGCGATTTACTTCGACGGGAAGGTGGCCGACCGGGTTTCGAACATCAATTTGTTGAATGGTGTGGTTCGCGCGGAACAGATCGCGTCGATTGGTGGCCAACCAGTCCTCGAGGCGCCACACGCCCCGGTTAACCTTTTCCAAGGGGGCATTTCCGACGTGGCCGTTTGGAATCGTGCTTTGGGAGCGGCCGAGGCGCAATACCTTTACAACAATGGCGTCGGCAACGCAGTCGGCGCCGTCAATGCCGATATTACGCCTGGATTAACCCCGGTGCAGCCGGTCGCCCAGCCTGTCATCTACTACAACTTCGACGGCAACCTCGACAATCAGGGGACGGGGGGATCCGCCCTCAACGCCACCTTGCACGACGTACCGGGGCGCAACGACAACCTTTACTCGCCTTCGCAATTCGGGCAGGGAGTCGACCTGCGAGAGAATCCGATCGAGACCTTCTCCGACGACGAGCCGGGCGACTTTTTGTCGGTCGGCTACACACTTCCCGAATCGGGCACCATCGCCATGCGGGCTCAGGTTGGTCAGCTCTTCAACTACAATTCGCTCTGGAGCAACTCGTCGCACGAAAACGACTGGGAAGCCTGGGTCTACGGCGATGGTCGCATCGCCGCCCGGGCCGATCGCGGCACGGCGCGGATGGAGCATAACATTTTCTTGTTCGACGATCAGGGAATAGGCGAGCACCACTACGCTTTTACGTGGGAGCGTAATGGCGATTTGGTGGAGTCGCGGCTGTTTATCGACGGGCAGCAGCAGGGATTAGTGGTCGGCAACTGGCGCGATCCAGGCGACACGTTCTTCATTGGTGGTGGAACCGGTCTCCCCGGAACCAACCATCTGGCGAATGCCTTGTTCGACGAGGTGCGGATTTACGATTCGGCCCTCAGCGAGGCTGAAATCCTCTTCCTATCGCAAAACGCCCCGGAAACCATGATTTTCAGTGGCGACTACAATGGCGACGGCGTGGTGAATGCTAGCGATTATGTTGTCTGGCGTAACACCCTGGGCAACAATGTCACCCCCTTCAGTGGTGCTGACGGTAGTGGGAACGGCATTGTTGGTGTCGAGGACTATAACATCTGGAAAACCGACTACACCAACAGCGGACTGCAAGCGGGGCTTGCGAACGCCCCAGTTCCCGAGCCTTCGACCTTGGCGATGATCTTCGCTTCGCTCGGGGCTGCCGCGTGGTGCCGCTGGCGGCGTTCACCCGCTTGATTGGAAATGCCTTCGATTTGTCGACGCCAAAAGAGTGAAGCAGGGAGGGGGCGTGCCATCACTGGCTGGTCCTCTCTGCCGCTTCGCTTCAGCCTAGGGGGTGGTCCCGATCCCCCCCTTCAACAAGCGTTGTTTCACTAACCCCGCGGGGGGGAGCCACCAGAAGCGCTGTCCATGCCTCACACCTTGATTTCGATCCGTTGGCTAAACATCCTGCTCGCGGGCTGTGCTGCGTTGGGGATCGCCGTTCCCGCAGTGGCGGTTTCGATTCCGCTCCATCAAGATTTACTCAGTTACTGGGCCCTCGACGAGAAAGCGGGCAACCTGGCGCAGGACTCGGCACCCGGGGGGATTGTCTCCGACACCGGGCAGCTTCGGAATTCTCCCACGTGGATTAGCGGCAAATTCGGCGCGGGCTTGCAATTCAATGGCACGAATCAGGATGTTCTGATTCCCAATAGTGCCGACATGAATATCGGCGCCAGCGCCGTCACCATGTCGGCCTGGGTGAAGCTCGATCAGTTGCCATCGAATATTTCCGGCTCTTATGCGGGCATTTTCGACTCGACTCCCGACAACTATGTCCTTTATCTCGATAAGTCGAACAACCAACTGCGGTTCAAGGTCACGACCGCCACGGGGGGAACTGCCCGGCCGGGGATTGCCGCGGCGGCCCTCAACACCACCGACTGGCTGCACGTGATGGGGGTGTACGATGGGCAGGGTTCGGCCCAGATCTACTTCAATGGCGAACTGGCCGACGTGGTCGCCGGCTCGGGGCTCACTGCCCCCGTGCGGACCGACCAGGTGGCGGGCATCGGTTCGCAGGTGGGAGACTCGGCCCCCTATTCGCCCACCAGCTTTTTCAAGGGAGGCATTGCCGACCTGGGAGTTTGGAATCGGGCCCTCGGCCTGGCCGAGGCGCGTTATCTCTACAACGAAGGGGTTGGCAACGCCATCGGGGCGGCAAATCCCTCGATTGCCCCCATCGACACGACTCCGACCAACCGGGCGATTATCGTCGAGGCGCACCGGGGCAATTCGGTGGCGGCGCCAGAGAACACGCTGTCGGCGTTCAGGGCCGCGGCCGGTTTTGCCAACTATGTGGAGTTCGACGTCCGCTCGACGAGCGACAACGTGCTGGTGGCGATGCACGACGGCAGCCTCGACCGGACCACCAACGGCACCGGTTCGGTCGGCAGTCGCCCCTATCACGGCTACATCGACGGGCTCGACGCGGGGGAATGGTTTTCCTCGTCGTTTGTCGGCGAGAAGGTGCCGACGATGGCCGAGTCGATCGATGTCATCATGTCGCATGGCATGACTCCGCTAATCGAGCGGAAGGATGGCAGCCCGGCGCAGTATGTCGACGAGCTCACCTCGCTGGGAGTGATCGACGACTCGGTGATCATTGCCTTCGATTTCAATTTTCTGGCCGCGGTTCGCCAGCTCCATCCCGAGGTCAAGCTGGGTTGGCTCGGCAGCGGCAACATTACCTCTTCGATAATCAACAACGTCGTCAATGCGGGAATCGATTTTCTCGACTGGAACGACGGCGGGGCCATCAATGCTGGGGCGGTCGACATGGTCCACGCCGCGGGACTCGAACTCCACGTCTGGACGGTCAACAATCTGGGCCGCATGCAGCAGCTTATCGACCTGGGGGTCGACGGCATCACCACCGACACACCCCAATCCTTGCGAGCGATTGTCCCCTGGCCAGGTCTGGCGGGCGACTTCAACGAGGATGGTGTGGTCGACGCCGGCGATTACACCGTTTGGCGAAACAGTTTGGGCGACGAGGTGATCAATGGGACGGGAGCCGACGGTGATCGCGACGGCCTGATTACCACCGCCGATTATCAGATCTGGAAAACCAATTTCGGTGCGGCCGCTGGCGGCCTTGCGACAGCCGGCCCACTGACGGTGCCCGAACCGACTGGATTGGCCGTCGTGGTGCTGCTTGGCGTCGTCGCTTGCGTCGCGCGGCGACGGTCGCGGGTCGGGTGACTCCCTCGGCTTAAATTGAACCGTTTGGAGAAGATCCGACGAACGACCGCGGCTCGCGGGCGACTGCAAAGCCCGCAATTGTGCTGGTTTGGCTCTGTCCCACCACGGGTGATTCCCGTATCCTGAAATAGATACTGCCTTATCCATTCCGAGTCGAAGGAGTCCGAGATGCCTCGTATCATTCGCCCTGGCGCTTCGCCAGGCAGGCTGTCGCGGGTTGTGGGGTTCACCCTGGTGGAACTGTTGGTGGTGATTGCCATCATCGGTGTGCTGGTCGCCCTGCTGTTGCCTGCCGTCCAAGCGGCGCGGGAAGCGGCCCGGCGGACGACCTGCACCAACCAACTCAAGCAGATTGGCATCGCTTGGCAAAACCACCACGACACATTCAAGCACTTTCCCACCGGTGGGTGGGGTTGGGGGTGGCAAGGGGACCCCGACATGGGTTACGGGGTCAACCAGCCGGGAGGATGGGTCTACAACGTGCTCGGGTTCATCGAATTGGGGACGCTCCGCGAGATGGGGGCCGGCAAGAACGATGCCGAGAAACGTGTTCTCCTGACCCAGTTGTCGCAAACCCAGCCGCCAGGATTCATCTGCCCCACCAGGCGCTCCCCGGTCCCCACCGCTCCCAAGGATCATTGGGCCCCCAAGAACATCAACTTCAAAATTGGCGATCTGGCGGGGAAGAGCGACTACGCCGCGTGCAGCGGCGACCCGGCTATTCCCGAGGCACCAACGAATCCCGAGGGGCCAGCCAACATCACCGTGGCCAACAGCGCGCTTTGGAGGTGGGGGGGGCCTCACAACGGCGTTTGCTATTTGCGGAGTACGGTGAAAATCAAGGACCTCATCGATGGCACGTCGAACCAGTTCCTGGTGGGCGAAAAGTATCAGCGCCCCGAGAGTTACGAAGGGTCGTTCGCCTCGGGGAGCGCGACCTACGACTTTGGTGACAACGAGTCGATGTTCTCGGGCTACAATCGCGATCAGCATCGCAGCACGAATCCCAACCTTAGTCCCCATCAGGACCGGCTGGGCATTCAAGACGATTACGCCTTCGGCAGTGCCCACTCGGGAGCCTTTGGAATGGTGATGGCCGATGGGTCGGTCACGCGGATCAACTACGACATCGACCTGGTCACCTTCCGCTGGCTCGGCGTGGTCGACGATGGCAACATCACCGAGCTGCGAGATTAAGCCGGCAACGTCGCCGCGGGTGACATAAATCTTGCACAAGTCGATGGGGATGCGATTGTCGAAAGGAGTGGCACCATGCCAGTTGCGTGCGTAATTCGGCGAGGACTCGTGTGCGGGCTTGTCGTGTTGGCCGGCTGCAGTGGCCGCCAGTCGCGATTGTCGGCACCGGGGGTCGCCAAGGATGCCCCGAAAGCGGCGATCGCCCAGTACGACACCGACGGCGACGGGGCGATCGGGGGGGACGAACTCGACAAGGTTCCAGCCCTCAAGGCATCGCTGAAACGCGCCGATCAGGATGGCGACGGTAAGATCTCGGAACAGGAGATCGCCGCGCGGGTTGCGGCCTGGAAGAAATCGGGCCTGGCCTTGAGCCGGCTTGCCATCACCGTTCAGCGTGGCGGCCAGGGGGTTGCCGACGCCCAGGTGAAGCTGATCCCGGAGTCGTTTCTCGGACCCAACGTCAAACCGGCCAGTGGCATCACCGACTCATCGGGGGTGGCCCATATGAGGATTTCCGACGACCCGGACGAGTCGGGGGTCCATCTTGGCTATTACCGCATCGAGATCACGAAGCAGTCGGGGGGCAAGGAGACGATCGCGGCCAGCAACAACACGGCCACCCAGCATGGTGTGGAAATCGCTCCCGACGATGCCAACATGGGGGGCTTTACGGTGAAACTGCTGGAGAAGTGACGTGGTGCGAGTGGTTTAAGGCCACACTTGCCGCCAATCATCCCGCATGCTGACGATGACCCCGACCCCGATGACCCAGCCGCGCTGCGGGCCTTCGTCGAGACCACGGGCCAGCTTGCCCAAAGGGGGGCTCACGGTCGTAGGCGTATTCGGACATCAATAGGTCCCGATTGCCGATTGCAGCTATTTCAACGCTGCTGGCAGATTGTTTTTCCATTGGGGCGGATAAGCCCCCGTCAAGGCCGCCGGGTTGGCCATCTCCTCGTAGGGTAGGCTTCCAGCCTGCCATTTGGTTGAACCGCCACCTCCCCACGGCCGATGTCGTCTGCCGCTCGCCTTGATTCATGGGTTGAAGGGGCCCACCTGGGAGCGCAATCCGCCGGGGGGAAGTTGCGAAACTTTGCGGGTTGGTCCTGTTATGCAATCCGGCTCGCGGGGAAGCACGAGAAGCCAGAGGGAAGGTCGATACACCGCGGGGGGATGGACTCATGTCATCTATGGAAGTTAAAGGGGCTGCCGGTGTCACGCCAGCAATTCGATCGCCGAGTTCCCTATGCGCCACTCGCCGTGGCCGCGCTGATCGTTAGCATCGCTTGCTCCTCGAGGATGCTGGCTCAAGATTGCGATTGCGCCGAGGTGCTCACTGGCGATTGGTACGGCAATCGTGCCTGTCTGGCCGAATGCGGGATCACTTTCGATCTCGACCTGCTGCACTTCTACCAGGGGATCGCCAGGGGAGGGCTCGAGCGGGAATTCGACTATGGAGGGGCGGGGGATTACGTCGGCAACATCGATTTCGGCAAGCTCGGCGTTCAGGATGGGCTGTCCCTTAAAGTGCGAGCCCAACATCGGTTTGGCGAGAACATCAACGGCGACACCGGAGCCTTCATGCCGGCCGCCCTGGCGGCCGACCTTCCCGTGGCGGGCGAAGAAGACCTGGTGATTACCAACTTCCAGTTCACCCAGTTCTTGAACGATCGGTTTGCCCTCTTTTTCGGCAAGCTCGACACGCTCGATGGCGACCGCAATGCGTTTGCTCATGGCCGAGGTAAGACGCAGTTTCTCAACAGTGGCTTTGTCGGCAATCCCATCGCCCTGCGAACCATTCCCTATTCGACCCTCGGCTGTGGTTTTTTCGTGCTGGGGGACGAAGGGACGCCCGTGCTCAGCTACACGCTACTCAACTCGCAAGACACGACCGAAACCGCCGGCTTCGACGAACTCTTCGAGGATGGTGTCGCGATGTGTGCCGAGGCGCGCGTGCCGACAAGATTCTGGGGGCTGCCAGGCCACCAACTCGTCGGTGTGACATGGAATAGCCGCGACTTCGTTTCGCTGGGCCAGGACCCGCGGATCATTCTGCCGAATGTCCCCATCAACGAGGCCAGCGGTTCGTGGTCGGTTTACTGGAACTTCGATCAATACCTCGCCATGCACGATTGCGACCCGACGAAAGGCTGGGGCGTGTTCGGCCGGGCGGGCATTGCCGACAACGACACCAACCCCCTCGAGTATTTCCTCAGCTTCGGCATCGGCGGCAACAATCCCAATCGCGGTTACCAGAACGACACGTTCGGCATGGGGTGGTTCATGGCGGGCACCAGCGACGAAATCGGCCCGCTGATGACGGGGGTGTTGGGGCCCATTGGCGATGGGCATGGGGTCGAAATCTTCTACAACCGCGAAGTCACCAAGTGGCTCTATCTGACCCCCGACTTCCAGGTGCTCTTCCCGGCCCGCGAGAATGTCGACCCTTCGCTGGTGTTCGGCTTGCGGGCGGTGATGCAATTGTAACACGCCAACACAAGCAGGGGTCTTGCTCATGAGAACTTTGCGCGGGGACATTGGCCCGCGGAAGGGGACATTCAACTTTTCAGGGTCGGCGTGCAAGCTGAGCGTTGAGCCATTCGCCCCAAAAATTAGTTGATGTTGAGTCCAAACGGAGTAAAGGAATGCAATCGCTGTTTCCACGATTCTTCGATGGCGATAACTTCGCGAGGTTCCAAGTCTGGCGAGACGCGTTGAAGAATGGTGAATTGGAATTTCGAGGGATCGCGGGATTTCAATAGTTTGTTTCCTCCATCACCGCTCTCCGCATAGTTGAGCCATCGCCCCAATAGGTTCGACTCACCGTAGGCAGAGCCAACGTAACCCTTGCCGTCTGCCGCATCGAATTTGACTAGCAGATCATTCAACGTCATTTCATCAACCCAGCATGCAACGCGAGTTATTGACCAGCTTAGCTCACGACGTTCATGGCTTTTGCCCGGCTAGCGACTCCCCCAACCACTTCAAATACCCCTCACTCCCGTCGACGATCCCCAGCGCGATCACTTCCGGCACGTCGTAGGGATGCAGCCGGGCGATGGTTTCCTTCACCTTGGGGAGCAAGGCCGAGGAGGTTTTGATGAGCATCAGGTACTCTTCGGCGTGCTCTTCCTTCCCTTGCCAGCGGTAGCTGCTCCGCACCGGGCCGAGGACTTGGACGCAGGCGGCCAGGCCATGCTCGACCAGCTCGGTGGTGATCCGCTCGGCCACGCTTTGGCTGCCGGTGGTGGTTTGGAGTTGGACGAACTCGGTGTCCATGGGAGCTCCTTCGGGGTGATGCAGGGATTCAGTCGGCGCTTGGGGGTTGCGGTGCTTACTCGTGGTCATTTTGGCCGCTAGCAGGTGGGTGGGGCAAGGCGGTCGCCTTTCGTCTCGTGGGCCAGCCACTATCGGGGCGCGGCCCCGGTCGCCTAATATTCGAGTCTTCCACCCCTCCCCCCAGCATTCCCTGGCCCCTGGTCCCCGACCCCCCCCCCCCCCCCCCCCCTGCCCCCCCCCCTCAGCCAGTCTACCGGTACCTTTTGGCCGATGCTCCCAGCATGACCAACCCATTCCGCTCTCCCGTCTCCGGCAGTCAGTCCACCGGTACCTTTCGGCCGATGCTCCGGCTGGCGACGCCCGTGCTGGTGGAGCAGATTCTCCATCTGACGGTCGAGTTCGCCGACATGATCCTCACCGGGAATTTTCTTCCCGGCGATGCCTACGTCGCGGCGATCGCGCTCATGGGGTACGTGCTGTGGATCCTGGGGATGATGTTCGGCTTCGTCTTCTATGGGGCGATGGCCCTCACGGCGCGGTTCACTGGCAAGCGCGACCCGGCAACGGCCAACCATGTGATGAACCAGTCGATTTCGGCGGGGCTCGTCTGGTCGGCGATTTTGATGCTGCTCGGATTTCCGCTGGCCGACGACTTCGTCGCCATGATGGGGCTCACGGGAGTGGCGGCCGAGGCGGCGACGCGCTATCTCACCATCGAACTCTGCGTTCTCCCTTGCATCATGATCGAACGGGTGGGGATCTCCTGTCTGCGCGGCGCGGGGGACACATTGAGTGGCCTGTGGGTGATGTTGGTGGTCAACATCGTCAATATCTTCCTCAGTTACACCATGGTCACCGGCACTTGGGGGATGCCGATGTTGGGGTGGGATGGCATTGCGATCGGCACCGCGGTGGGGCATTTGACCGGGGCGTCCCTGCTGGTCGCCATGTTGGTCGGGGGGCGGGCCGGCTATCGTCTTACCTTGCGGGGAATGATGCCCGACTGGACGATGATCCGCCGCATCTTGCGGATCGGCATCCCTGGGGGGATCGACGGGCTGATGATCTGCTTTTGCCAACTTGCGTTCGTGCGGATCATCACCAGCCTGGGAGAGACCTCGTTTGCCGCGCACGGTGTGGCGCTGCAGATCGAGGCGCTCGCCTATATGCCCGCGGGTGCGTTTCAAATTGCGGCGGCGACATTGGCGGGCCAGTATCTCGGCGCTGGCGATCCGGTGCGGGCGACGCAAAGTGTCCTCTCGGCGTGCGGGGCGGCGATCGTCTTCATGATGTCCGCCGGGGTCGGCTTTTACATCTTCGCGATCCCGCTGGCGACCGTGTTCCTGGGGGACGCGACCCGCGAGGCGGTCCCGCTGGCGGCCGACATTCTCCACGTGATCGCCTACGCGATGCTGCCGCTGGCGATCGTCAACGTGCTAAGCGGAGGGATTCGCGGCGCGGGGGACACGCGCTGGCCGCTGGCGATCACGCTGTTGGGGATGGTCGTCGTGCGACTCCCGATTGCCGCCTGGCTGGCCTGCGACCAGATCACGATCCCCGGGTTCGCCCCGATCGAGGGGATGGGGTACGGTGTGGTGGGAGCCTGGTACGCGGTGGTGGTCGACCTACTAGTCCGCTCGACGCTGTTCGTGGCGCGGTTTCTGCATGGGGGGTGGAAGCGGGTGGAGGTGTGAGGGAGGGATCGTAGCATGGGCACATTTGCCCGTGCGAGTTGGAAGTTGGAAGAAAAGAGGGCTTCGTTACTCTGAACTGGGTTGTCAAAGACCAGAGTAGGTTCCATCTGCCGGATGGAACCTTGAAGAGCGTCCAAACTCTCCACGCGCCCAAGGTCCGGTTCAGCGAACGCGGACCTACTTTCGTTCCGCGAGGAATCTTGATTTTTTTCCCGGCACATCTAGCGGCCATGGGGGGGGTGGTGCGAAAATTGGTGGAGAGCAGAGGCTTTCCCAATCCGGTTGGTCGCGGGGACTTTCGACACGTATGGAGTCGCTCTCTCTAATTCTCGAAGCGGCACGGCGCGGCGAACCTGGTGCGGCCGACCAGTTGTTGCCGCTGGTCTACGACGAGCTGCGCAGGCTCGCTGCCTGCCGGCTGGCGAGAGAGCCTTCGGGGCAGTCGCTCGAGCCGACCGCGCTGGTTCACGAGGCCTATCTGCGGCTCGTTGCCCCGGGGCCCGTGGAGTGGAATGGGCGGGGGCATTTCTTTGCCGCGGCTGCCGAGGCGATGCGGCGGATTCTGGTGAATCACGCGCGCGACAGGGCACGACTCAAACGAGGGGGAGGTTGGAGCCAAATTCATCTCAACGACCTGTCGACACCCCAAACGGCCGACGACGAGGCGCTGGTCGTGCTCGACGACGCCCTCGAGCGGCTCGCCGTGGAGCATGCCGACGCTGCGCGGCTGGTGAAACTCCGCTTTTTTGGTGGCCTGACCGCCGCCCAGGCCGCCCAGGCCATGGAACTCGCCCCCCGCACCGCCGACCGACTTTGGGCCTTCGCCCGGGCATGGCTCTACCAGGCGTGTCGGGAGACAGCGAACAAGGAAGGAAGAATCTAAGAAATTGCGGCGGGGGGCGGGGCGCTGATGGGGCACTGTGGAGAGCAGGGTTTTCCTCGCCTGGCAGCGCAAGATAGGAATCTGGCGGAGATCTGGTGTGGAGTACCGACCGGGTGCTCCGATTGCACTGCTCGTAGCGAAAGTGCCGGAGGTTGCGTCGCGAGTGAGATGGCCCCTTCCGATTTGGTCACGGAACCCGCGCAGTAAGCTTGTGATCCTCCAACCCCACAGGCCGAATTCCGCGCTTCCATGTCCAATTTGAAGATTGCCCCGATCTCACTCGGTTCTTCCTCCACCTGGCTCCGCACCTTGCACCTGGTGAACGGCGAGCATTACTCCGGCGCCGAGCGGGTGCAGGATCATCTCGCGCTGCAGCTCCCCTCCTTGGGGGTGGGACTCGATTTCGCCACCCTCAAACGGGGGAAGTTCGCCTCGATGCGGCAATCGATTGGCACGCCGCTCCATGAATTCCCGATGCACAGCCGCGTCGACTTTCGCGTGGTCCGCGGGCTCATTGAGCTTGTCCGCAGCGAAGGGTACGACCTGCTCCACGCCCACACGCCTCGTTCGGCCCTGGTCGCCGCACAGGTCGCGCGGCGGGCCGGGCTCCCCTGGGTTTATCATGTCCATAGTCCCGTGAGCCGCGACTCGGAGCGGTGGCTGCGGAACCAGATCAACGCCATGGTCGAAGCCCGGGCGCTTCGCTCGGCGTCGCGAGTGATTGTCGTCTCTCCCTCGCTGATGAACTACATGCACGATCGCGGAGTCGACCCGGCCCGGGTGGCATGCGTGCCGAACGGGGTGCCGGCGAGCGCCCGGCCGCGCACGGCGGGTGCGCCCCGAGGCGAGTGGACGATCGGGATGGTCGCCCTGTTTCGCCCACGCAAGGGGGTCGAGGTGTTGCTCGAGGCCTTGAGCGAACTTGTGAATCGTGGTTGCCCGGTCCGATTTCGCGGGGTGGGGGCGTTTGAAACCGAGGCATACGAACAAACGATCCGCGCACTGGTGACCCGGCTGGGGATCGAGTCACACGTCGAGTGGACCGGCTTCACTCGGGACGTGGCGGGGGAACTCGCGCAATGCGACCTCTTGGCCTTGCCGAGTCTGTTCGGCGAGGGGCTGCCGATGGTGCTGCTCGAAGCGATGGCCGCCAGATTGCCCTGTGTCGTGTCGGATGTCGAAGGGGCCTCGACCGCGGTCGTCGATGGCCAGACGGGGCTCGTCGTCCCCCCGGGTGATCCGGTCCGTCTGGCGGAAAGGATTGCAGCGATGGTCACGGGGCAGTTCGACTACGCTGCGATGGCAAGCGCGGCGCAAGCGCGGCATGCCGAGTCTTTCTCCGATGCGGCGATGGCTCGTGGGGTGGCTGGGGTGTATGAGTCGCTCTGTCCTAAAATTTGCTGAAGTGGAATAGAAACACAGAGACACAGAGGCGCGGAGATGTTATTGACGGGGCGGCGCGTGTCTTGAAGTTGAGTTATTCCAATGACCACGGGGGATGATTCGATGCAAAACCGTAACTTTTCAGTCGCTCAAGGTCCCGCTCGGCAAGCGGGACCTACTGAAACTCAGCCTGCCGTGCGGTAGTCGATGTGGAACAGCCGGCGGTAGAGTTCGCACCGGGCGAGGAGGCTTTCGTGGCTCCCCGCGTCGGCGATGCGCCCTTTTTCCATGACGATTACCCGGTCGGCTAGTGCGATGGTGCTCATGCGGTGGGTGATGATGAGAGTGGTGCGCGACTTGCTGAACTCGGCGAGCGCCTGATGGATGAGCTGCTCGCTTTCGGTGTCGATCTGGCTCGTCGCCTCGTCGAGGATCAGAATCTCCGGGTCGCGGAGGATCGCCCGGGCGAGCGCGATCCGTTGGCGTTGTCCACCCGACAGGCGGTTGCCGCCGGGGCCGACGAGCGTGTTGTAGCCATCGGAGAGTTTGGTCGTGATGAACTCGTGGGCGTGGGCCTTACGGGCGGCCTCTTCGACCATTGCCGCGTCGGCATCGTCGCCACCGTAGGCGATGTTGGCGGCAACCGAGTCGTTGAACAGATACGTCTCCTGGGCGACAATGCCGATCCGTGCGCGGAGCTCGCGGAGGCGGACCTGCGAGATGTCGACTCCGTCGATCGTGATCCGCCCCAGCGTCGGGTCGTAGAAGCGTGGCAAGAGGGAGAGCAGGGTCGACTTGCCGCAGCCATTGGTGCCGACGATGGCAACTGTCTCGCCCGCGGCGACTTCGAGATCGATCCCTTCGAGTACCGGCTGAGTCGGTTGGTAGGAGAAGTCGACCCCTTCGAACACAATCGCTTGCGACAGACGGGGCAGCGGGACGGGATGCTGCGGGTCGCGAATCGTCGGCTCGCCATCGAGTACCTCGTAGACCCGGTCGCTGGCGGCGGAGGCCTGTTGCAGGTCGCTGAATACCGCGGTCAACCGCCGCGCGGGGTCGGACATGCCGATGAGCCAGGTAAAGAATTGACTGATGGCACCGTGAGTCAGCGCCACATCGCTGATCGGGATGCCGAAGAGCTCGGTCCGCTGATACAACACGAGGAATCCCCCCGCGAGCGCCGCCGACAGGACCATCGCCATGCCGAGCACCTCGCTCAGCGGGCTCACCAGCGCATTGTAGACGGCGATGCGCATCGTCCGGCGATAGTAGTTATGCGCGGAGTGGTCGAATCGCTCTCGCTCGGTCCGTTCCATGGTGAAGGCCTTGATGAGCTTGATGCCACTCAAGGTCTCCGTGAGCATTTCGTAGATCGACGAGAGTTGTTCCATCGCCCGGCGATTGGCCCGCTTGAGCGACTTGGTAATCAGCCGGATGAGGAGCGCTGCCGGTGGAACGATCAAGATCGTCAGGAGCAACAACCGCCAACTGATGAAGGCCGCGCAAAGGAAACAGGTTAGCACTTTTAGCGGCTCGCGCAGGGCGAGCCCAAACAGCGTTTGCACCCCCAGGCTCATCGAGTTGAGATCGCCGGTGCAGCGGTTGAGCAGGTCGCCCCGCCCCTGCTGGCTGAACTTCGCCAGATCGAGTCGCAACAGATGTTGGTACAAAACCTTGCGCAGCTCGAGGCCCACCCGGCATCCGAGCCGAGCGACCACGATGGCATTGATGACGCGAAAGACGTTTTTCACCAAGGTCCCGACGAGCACCCCACCGCAGACCACCAGCAGGGTGGCGAACGGGGTCGTCGGCAGCCACTCGTGGGCCCAGGGGCTCCACCATTCAAATCGTGCTGCCCGCCGCGCGTGGACCTTGTGCTCATGCCGAGCCGCGACAATCGCGGGTCTGTTAGGGGGTGTCTCCTGGGCCAGTCGCGCCAGCTCGGCCTCCGACTTGGCTACCGCCTCATTGCTGGCGGCCGCTTGGTGGTCAATCCACTCGGGGAGCGACAGATCGTTCATCACGACGTCGACAATGACGAACACCCCCGACAGTGTCCCCGCCCAGAGCACGGCCACCACCAGCGAACTGGCGAGGCAAAGGGCGACGTTCACGCGATGGCGAAGCGCCAGGCGGAGAACCCGGGCAAAATTCGACATGGAAGGCTAAGTCGTGCGGGGGCCAAATGGGGAGCGGGACCCGGGCAAGCCGGGCGGGGGGCTCACCTTGTAGCAGAAGCCTGCGAGCCGACCAAGATCGGCCACCGGTCTCTCGTGGTGACGATTGCTAGCAGGAAGAATGGAACGCGGATCGGCAGGATTTGCAGGATTTCGCTCTGACGATGGGACACGGATGAACACGGGTCTAAGCGGATTACCACGGATCAGAACAAATTCTCAATCCGGGGCAATCCGTGTCCCATCTTTGTCTTTGATCCTGCAAATCCTGCCAAATCTTGCCGATCCGCGTCCTATTCTTCGTGCAAGCAACCTCCGCTAGCGCGGACGGTGTCGCTTGCGGGTGAGCTTCTGGAAGGTCGCCACCAGGATGAGGACCGCTACCGGCGAGGCGAGCACGAACATGACAAAGAAGGCGCGGCTCCCCTCGGCGCGGTAGAGCCCGCCCCCGCCGGCGGCCGCCACGGCGACGATGAAGGTGATGAGCAAGAGCCAGCCAATCGAGAAGCGAAAGCGGGAGCGCTGGCGGGTTGGCGGGGGAGATGTGTCAGGCATGGCAAGTGGGGCAAACTTTGCGGGCCCTGGGAAGCGGGGCCATTTGAATTGCTGGATTCTATCGATTGTGCCGCCGATACCAGTGGTACTAAATGCATCGGCGCGTCGGCCCTTTTTCTTGGGCGCGCCATGAGCGTCTCGAAGGGGGGAAAACTCGATGACTCGCATATTCGCTGTGGCGCTGGTCTGCGCCGCGATGGGCAGCATTGGCTGCTCATCCATGAGAACCTCGGGCCCGCTGGCCCGCAATAGCTGCCAGGGAGAATCGTGCCATATTGCCGCCTCGCAGCAGGCTCCGCGCCCGCTGATCGAGCGGACCGCCTGCCACCAGCCGGTTGGCGTGATGGATCTTCCCTCGCCCCAAGGGTGTGGCCCGGGATGTGGCTGCTTCGGCGGCAATGGCTACGAGATGGTCAACGGCTGTGTCAGTGCGATTGCCGACTGCAACGGCGGCTACTGTGGCGACAGTTGTGGGAATGGCAACTGTGGCGAAGTCTACGGGCACCCGGGCCATTGCACCTGTGGTCAGTCGGGTCGCTGTGCCTGCTGCCAGAAGATGCGGGCGATGGCGGCTCGCGGGCATGCCATGGGTCGGGCCGCCGTCGACATGACGCTCGATCCTCGCGCCTGCATGACCGACGCGGCCTACAACTTCAACCCTGGCCCGCCGAGTGCCCAAACCGCCTACCCCTACTACACCACACGGAGTCCGCGCGATTTTCTCAATCCCAATCCGCCGAGCATCGGGCCCTATTGAGCCCGAGCCGAAGGGAATGAAGACTCGCTACGCCCGTACGTAGCCCCACCGCGCGAAGGGATTCGCGCAGCTCAAGCCGC
Source organism: uncultured Planctomycetaceae bacterium (assembly GCA_964650265.1). GTDB lineage: Bacteria > Planctomycetota > Planctomycetia > Pirellulales > Lacipirellulaceae > CAZYQQ01. The sequence continues at coordinate 10,889 of CAZYQQ010000051.1, read as the reverse complement.
ACCAAGGCGCGAAGGATCGCGCTGGTGCGGCTTGTTTTCGTTTGAAGATGACGCGATTCACAAGGCTTAGTGGGTCGTGGGATCGCTACATTGCGGCCCACATCACGATGAACGGCAACGCCACGAGGAAGAGCACGCTTCCGACAATCAGCCCAGCGAGCAGCAGGACGCCGAAGCCCCCAAAGCCCGTGAACTGGTAAACCTCGCCAACGGCACACGACGTGACGATTAGTTGCCAGATACCGACCAGCAGCAGGAGGAGGCCGGCGATCAGGTACATCGCCACAATGAAATTGCCGTTCTCGGCATCGATTGGATTCGCGAGCACCACGATGTTTAGCATGATCATCGGCGGCAAGATCCACGCGACCGGGGCATAGCCCCAACCAATTGCCGCCCGGGTATGTAGCGCGGACCCAACGCCGCCAAACCACCCCGCGACGACCTTGACCATCCAGCCCATCAGAAAGAGGCCGAGGATCGCCACCGCGGCGCCCCCAAGCATTTCAACGATCCACATCCCAATCGCAAAGCTAAGGTCTGCTTTGGCAATTCTGTCGGGGTCGACAATACCGCACGCTCCCCCCAATGCAGCAACCAGGACCACATGTTGCCGGGGGTCAGTTTCAATCACCTGGCGAATGGTTTGCCGTGGCCGCATCCACATCGAAAACCACGGGTTAAGCTTGCGCCCCGTTTTCTCTTCCGCCAATGGCGAGGCAAAAGGATTGCCTGGATCGATCACTGGTCCGCGCCGGGTGTACGAATTATTAGGGTCGTCCATTGCGGTCGGAGCCACCGTCGTACAGAGGAAAGGGATCAAGATGAGATGTTTTCGGGCGGGGTAGTCTACATCCCCGATGCGATTGCCAAAAATAAGAATGGCATCAGCAGGATCATGAGCACCGCAAAGGCGATCAGCCCGGCGAGCAGGACCGCGGCAAAACCGAGTCCTCCATGAATCTGATGGACTTCCGCCACGGCGAGGCTCATTAACACGAGTTCCCAAATTCCCAGCACAAGCGCCGCAAACTGGGCCAGCAGAAACACAGCCCCCATCACGTTTGGACCGGCGGCTGGGTTGGGCGGGTCGATCGCCCACCATACGCACAGGGCCCAGATGACAGGCAGAAACCAAACCGAAGGGACCGAACTCCAGGCGAAAGCGGCCCGGGTGTGGAGCGCGTTGCCGGTCCCCCCAAACCATCGTGCCACCACCTTGATCAGCCAACCGAACAGGAACAAGGCGACGATGCCAATCACGGCGCCGACGATCGCCTGCCCCACGATGAATCCCATGAAGTAGCCCACTTCAGCATCCGCCGGAAAGTTGCGCCCCTTCGGCAGTTGCCCCGCGCTTCCCAGCGCCGCCACCAACAGCACCTGATGCCGCGGGTCGGTCTCAATTATCTGCCGGATCGTCGCCCGCGGCTGGGTCCACATCGAGAACCACGGGTTGAGCTTGCGATCGGCTCGGTGGATCTGCGTCCCTCGCGATTCTTCCGCCAGTGGCGAAGCGAAGGGGTTGCTGGGATCGATCACTGACCCGCGATGGGCGTAGGGGTTGTTGGGGTCGTCCATTGCCGGATGCTGGTGGTCAGGGAGAGGAAAAGTGAGGACTGGCCGGTGCGAAGAGTTTAAACGGCAGGTGATGCTCCAATCAACCCGAAGAGGGCCCAGTGTGGAACGACTTTCCAAGTCGTTAGCCCTGCTCGTTGGCTTGGCCATTGGGCCGGCCGTCTTGGTACTTCGAGCGATTTGGAAAATCGCTCCACAATGGGGGCAGTCCAGCCAGTGTGGGACGACTTTCCAAGTCGTCAGCGCTGCTAACCCGCTTTGCCATTGGGCCGGCCGTCTTAGCACTTCGAGCGATTTGGAAAATCGCTCCACAATGGGGGCAGTCCAGCCAGTGTGGG
>CAZYQQ010000051.1:0-8873 GCA_964650265.1 uncultured Planctomycetaceae bacterium | reverse complement strand
ACGACTTTCCAAGTCGTCGGCGCTGCTCACCCGGTTGGCCATCAGGCCGGCCGTTTTGGTACTTCGAGCGATTTGGAAAATCGCTCCACAATGGCTTGACTCCCCAAACTGCATGTGTTAAAAAAACGGCACTTCGCCTGATCGCCTATTTCGGGGAGACCATGTGACCGAGCCATCCCTCAGCAAACGCGAACGCCAGATCATGGACATTGTCTTCCGGCTGGGGGAGGGCTCCGCCGCGACGATCCATGCCGAGCTTCCCGATCCGCCGACCTACACCGCCGTCCGGACGATGATGCGGCTGCTGGAGGAAAAGGGGCTCTTGCAGCACCGCGTCGAAGGGCGGAAGTACATCTACGCTCCCTCGAAATCACCCCAATCGGCTGGCAAATCGGCCCTCAACCGGGTGCTCGACGTCTTCTTTGGCGGCTCGCTCGAAGATGCCCTCGTCGCCCACTTCAGCGACCCCAAACTGCAACTCGACCCGCAAGAGATCGAGCGATTGCGGGCCCTCATCGACCAGGCGGGCAAGTCGTCGGCTTCCTCGCGGCGTCCCAAATCCAAGCGGCGAAAGTGAGAATTCTCATGACACGATCTTCGCGACTCTGCTCGTTGCTGATCCTGGTGCTTACACTCCCTTGCCAAGCGATCGCCGGCGACACGCTCACCGGTAAGGTCACCGACTCCGACGGCGCGCCCCTGGCAGGAGTCCGGGTCGACGTCGCCACCGCCGCCCCCAAGGTCGGTCGCGGCTATTTTTGCCCCAGTTGCTACCTCGACTGCGAGAAATGGGCGCTGAGCGACGATCAGGGCAACTTCGAACTTACCGGCCTCGACCCCACTCTCAAGTTCAGCCTGATTGCCGCTGCCTCTGGGAAGGAGTCGAGCCAGACCAAACATGTCGATCCCCTCGCCGGCGACGTGACCATCGTGCTCGAGCCCCTGCCCGAGGGGATCGACCCGGGCCGGATTGTTTCGGGCATCGTGACACAGCGGGGTGAACCGGTGGTGGGAGCCGTTGTTCATCCCCACGGCGCGAAGACACCTGGCAGACGCTGGTTTGGCAGGGTGGAAGAGGTCAAACCTACAGTCACCGACAGTGACGGGGGGTTCAGCATGATCCTGCCTGAGGACTTCATGGGCCTCGACGTCGAAGTCACGGGGAGCGGATTTTGCGGCCAACTTGTGTCGCTGCTCGAGCCGGGCAAGACCGCGGAGATCGAAGTGCAGAATGGAGCTACTGTAACGGGCAGGATAGTTCGGGACGGTAAGCCGGTAGCCGGACTGAGTATCGCCGTGGTGCAGACCGACCGAGGTTCCAGTTCGGAGCGTATTTTTCTCGCCGCTATTGGTGCCGTGACAAACGATAAAGGGGAATTCGAGTTTCGCCATCTGCCGCCGAGCGAGCAGTACTGTATCTACTCGGTGGTGGGGGACGCCCGGCGGACCGAGAGCCCCTACATCCTGTCGGCGAAGCTCTTCGGCGTGCCCGGACATGGCGAGACGCGCGACCTGGGCGCGCTGGAGGCGGAGGAGCCGATTACCCTGCGGGGGCGGGTTGAGCGGACCGATGGCAAGCCCCTGCCGGACAATCTCAAGCTGTCGCTCGGTCGCGACCCGGCATGGGACCTGGTGGCCTTCCCGGTGGCGGCCGACGGCACGTTTGAGATGACAGGACTCCCTCGCGAGACCTACGAGGTCCGCGTAGCCGATCGCGAGCTCGTGCTCGACACGCGCGAGCTCGAGTATCAACCGATGGGCCCCGCGTCGTTTGGCCTCTACCTCGATTCCTCACTCGACGACCTGACGATCCAGGTGAAAGGTAAATAACAGATGCTCGCCTGGGAACTTTTCGATTGGGGAGTCCGCAGCTTTGTGCTGCTCGCGCTCGCGCTGGTAATCGCCCGCATGGTGGAGCGCCGCAGTGCGTCGCTGGCTCATTGCCTGCTGGTCGCGTCGATGGGCATGGTGCTGGTGATGCCGCTGGCGACGCTCTACCTGCCTGGATGGGGACCGTTGTCCAGAGTCGCCTCCCCACCCGCCACGACTCCGACCGATGTCGCCGCGGTGCCTCCACGAGTCGCGGCGAGGGATGCCACGATCGAGGCACCCGAGCCGTGGCCATCGCCGAGCGAAACGCACTCGCCGGAGACGTTTTCGCCGACCGAACAGGAAAGTCCCATCGTGCCATTAGCGGGCGCTGAATTACCAGCGCGGTCTATCGCGCCGGTGGCGACGACTCCTGAGCCGGTTGTAGCTGATGCCGAAGTGCCGCCGCGAATGCCGAGGAACTGGCGGCCGTGGGTCGTCGCAGCGTGGCTTGCCGTCGCCGGAGTGCTCTTTCTAAGGATGGTTGTTGGCGTGGTGCGTCTGTGGCACTTGGCCCGCGGCTGCCAGCCGGCCCCCGCTTCGCTCGCTGACGAAGTGATGACGGTGGCGGGTCGACTCGGTTTGCGGCGCGACGTTGCGGTCGCGCTGGCTGGTCGCGACACCATGCCGATGGCCTTCTGGCTTGGCCGCTGGACGATCGTACTGCCGAACAACTTCGAATCGTGGCGAGAGCCCCTTCGTACCACTACTCTGGTTCACGAGTTGGGGCACGTCGCAAGGCGTGACGCCTGGAGCGACCTCTTGGTGCAGCTCGCAGCCTGCGTGGCGTGGCCGCTCCCGGCCGCGTGGCTCGTCGCGCGCGACATCCGCCGCTTGCGCGAACGGGCGTGCGACGAGTGGACGCTCGAAAAATCGGGGCTCGACGTCAAGTCGTACGCCCATACTCTGCTGGAAGTGGTGGATCGTTGTCAGCGCCGCTCCGTGAGCTTCGCCTACGCCATGGCGGGTCGGCGGGAGTTCGAGTCGCGGCTGGCGTGGATCCTCGCCAGGTCGAATGGAGCGATACCACGCCGCTGGGTCGGCCGGGTGACCGTGCTAGGTGTTCTCTCGCTGGGGGCAGCGATTGCAACAACAATGACCAGCGCGCAAGAGAGTGCGAACGCGCCAGTTGCCGAAGTGCCATCCGGCGAGGTGGGGAGGGAGGAAGTGATCGTTAGCGCCGAGCCCTCGCCTGACGAGCCGGCGATCAGCGTGCGTGGGACGGTGGTCGACAGCGATGGGAATCCGATCAGTGGCGCGCACGTCGTGTTGCGGCCATCAGAGTACCCAGGTGGCCAATACGCCCCAGGGCTCCAGCACGATCGCGATCTCCTGGCCCGCACCACGACTAACACACGAGGGGGATTCGAGTTCCCTCAGGTCGGCATTCCCCTCCGTTGGGAGGACGCGCTGAACTCCTTGCGCGAGGGAAAACCAGGAGTGCAACTCGTCGCTTGGAGTGAGGGTATGGCGATTGGATGGCAGGGAGTCACCTCGTTCAACGGGCCTGACCAGCGGCTCGTGCTCCATGCGGAGGCCGAAGTAGTGGGCCGCATCACCGACGAGCAAGGCAAGCCACTCGCTACAGGCCAGGTCCGCGTTATCGGACTGACCAACAAAACGGGGGAACTGGACGGCTTCTTGCGCGAGCCGGGCGACCTCAATTTGATCCGGTCGGAACTCGATTTCGGCATCCGCATCAACGCGGGGAAATTCGTTGTGCCGCACATGCCAAAGGACTACCGCATCGTGCTGTGGTGCAGAGGCGAGATGGGAGAGCATGCCTCAATACTGGTCGATACGGCGGAACAGGGTGGGGACCGGCCCACCACCCTGCGCATGATGAGTTTCGAGACCCAGCGGTCGCCGCTCGACATCAAGGCAAAGCAACTGGCGTGGGTCAGGATCAAAGTGCTCGACCACGAAGGGAACCCTGTTGCCGGTGGGGGGATCGAGGCGATCGATGCCGAGCGTCACTACGGCGGGAGCGTCGCAGTGGACAGCAATGGCACGGCAGTTCTCATTGTCCACGAGCCGGGAGTTCATGAGGTCTACTACGCCAGCGACCCGTTGTCGCCAGCGCCTGGTCATGTCCAAACGATCGATATCCGCGTTGAGGAGACACCCGAAGTCGTGTTTCGACTTGTCGAGCCGCGCTGGGTGACGGGTAAGGTGGTCGACAGCGAAACAACCGAGCCGATTCCGGGCGTGTACGTCCAGGCAGGCCAGGTTGAAAGTGACAAACCGGCCACACGCCCCATGGGCTCGATGGGGGTCTCAGGACGAGATGGGAAATTCAAAGTGGCCATCGCCGATGGCGAGTGGAAGCTTTCGGTACGCCACAACGTCGACGGGTACTTTGCTCCTTCGCAGAGGGCAACTTATGACGCGAAAACAAAGCCGGCACTTGCTCAACTAAGGCTTACTCCTGAATCGATACCCGACGAGATCACAATCGCGATTGGACGTGGACTGAGTATATCGGGGCGGGTGCTCGATTCCGCAGGGAACCCGAGTGCCGGTACGACCGTACAAGCGTCGAACATCGGTTCACCCTATCGTGCGACGAGCACCGTGACCGATGCCGAAGGAAACTATCTCCTGCTCGGTTGCTCGCCCTATGCGGACACGCGGATCTTGACCCTGTCGGACGCGGGGGCCGCCTATGACTTGATTCCGGCGAGCCAAGATCGACGTCCCTGGGAAGAGACTCTCCACAAGTCGCTCGATCTCCAACTCGAACCAGGCAGCGCCGTGAGCGGTCGGGTCATCAAGGGGACGAAGCCGGCGGCTGACGTGACCGTCAGCCTACTCAAGGGGTTTCCCGTCTCGCTACGCGCCGGCGCTACTCAATTCGTAAAAATCGCCGAGGCCAAAACCGACCGCGATGGCAAATACCTGCTCCGGGGCCTTCGCCACGGCGACCGGTACCACCTGGAGATCGAACCGGTGGGGAACGCCGAAGTTCGCGACTGGCACTATCAGTCTCCCTATGCCCCCGTCATGGAAGCCAAGGCAGGCGAAACGGTCGAGCTTCCCGACGCCGTGCTCGTAAGTCAGGGCCAAGAGCTGGCTGGCGTGGTTGTCGACACCCAGGGCAACCCGGTGGCCGGAATCACCGTCAGCGCACGACTCGTAAGTGGAAGCTTCCTCTCCAGGACCGACCGCGGCCCCGCTCCCTGGATGGAAACCGACGCCGAGGGACGCTTCCACCTGACTCACCTGCCCGACGAACCGATTTCGTTGATGGCCTATCGCGCGAACCCGGCAGGGGGCTCCATCAAGTATCCCAGCGTCGTCACACCCGAGCCGAATGCGACCGACATCCGGATCGTGATCGACCCGCGGCTGGGACAGGGTGTGGAAAATCTCGACGAATGATTGTGAGGAAGTGATATCCCCTCATCCCCTCCTATCTCCTCATCTCCCTTAAAAGACGTCGCCTACAGTATTACACGCTGGTCGCGATGAGCGTGATGTTCTGGCCGCCGAAGCCGAAGCTGTTCGACAGGGTGGTCGTGCACTTGGCGTCGCGGGCTGCGTTGGGGATGTAGTCGAGATCGCAGGTGGGGTCGGGGGTTTCGTAGTTGATCGTGGGGGGGAGGACGCCGTGCTTCATCGCCATCAGGCAGACGATCACCTCGGTCGCTCCGGCCGCGGCGATCAGGTGCCCCATCATGCTCTTGGTGCTCGAGACGGGGACCTTGTAGGCATGGTCACCGAGCGACTGCTTGATGGCCAGCGTCTCGACCTTATCGTTCACCGTAGTGCTGGTGCCGTGGGCGTTGATGTAGTCGATATCGGTCGGATTTAAGCCCGCGTCCTTGAGGGCCATGTTGATGCAGGTCGTGGCGCCACGTCCCTCGGGATGGGTGTCGGTGATGCGGAAGGCATCGGCCGTGGTGCCGTAGCCCGCGATTTCGCCGTAAATCTGGGCGCCGCGTGCCCGAGCGTGCTCGTATTCCTCGAGCACCACCATTGAGGCTCCTTCACCCAGCACAAACCCGTCGCGATGGAGATCGAAGGGCCGGCTCGCTTTGGCGGGGGAGTCGTTCCGCTCGCTCAGCGCGGTGAGCAGGTTGAACCCGGTGACGCCGAAGGGGTGGATCATGCTATGGGCGCCGCCGGAGAGCATGACGTCGGTGTCGCCGCGGCGGATCATCTCGGTCGCCTCGCCGATGGCCTGGCTGCTGGCGGCGCAAGCGGTGAGGCAGTTGACGTTGGGACCCTGGGCGTCGAACATCGCCGCGAGATAACCCGCGGGCATGTTCGGCTCCTGCTCGAGCTCGAGCTGGGGATCGAGATCCACCAGGCCCTGTCGGACGAAGGTCCCGAGGTCGAATTCACCTCCCTTGAGGGCGGCGACCATCATCTTGCTGAAGGCGTCGAAGTCCTGCTGACCTTCACCAGCGCCGAGATAAACCCCGAACTTCGTCGGCTCGACGGTCCCGAGCACACCCGAGTCGGTAACGGCCTGCTGCGCGGCGCCGGCGGCGAACCTGGTGTGGCGACCACGGCTGGCCCATTCGGACTCGTCGAGTCCATCCTTGGCGACCGACCAGTCACGGACTTCGGCGGCGATCTTGGTGGGGAAGCTGCTGGCATCGAACAGGGTGGTGTTGCCGACGCCGCTACGACCTTCCATCAGGTTGGCCCACAACTGCGGGACAGAGGTTCCGAGGGGCGTGACACATCCGATGCCGGTCACCACGACGCGACGTTTCATGGCACGATTGCCTTACGCGGAAAGGTTGGAGGGGGGAACTGGGGCCGTTCCGCGATGGCCCCGCCCGGTATTCAACTAGTGCTTATTCCTTCGAGAGGCCCTTCGAGTGGCAGGCCGTAATCCTGGGGGTGCATACGCGAACCATCGGCATGCCGCCCGACTTCGAAGACACCCACCAAATGGAGCCAATGACAAAGGTCCTCGGGGTCGAACAACCGGATCGGCATCCCCTCCTCGCCGCTGGGTTGTTCGGACGGACCGGGTTTGACGGGAGACTGGAGTCGCGCGAAAAAGATCGAGGCCGAGGCCCGCAGTTCTTCGCCCACGTGGCCGGTCACGCTGACCATCGCCCCGACGTCGCGAATGTTGTCGAGCTGGGCCCGGTATTCGATGCAATCTCCGCCGTGAGTCTCGCCGTGAAACTGCAAGCTCGAAAACTTGGCCAGCACCACCAATTCCTTGAACTGGTAGAGTTCGCTCGTCAGCAGCCCGCCGGTTTGCGCCATCCCCTCGGCAATCAGGGTGTGGGGCATGATGGGGTAGGCATCCCAATGGTCGTGCATGAAGTTGTCGGAGAGCGCAATCCCCTTGCGGGCGACGGCGTGCGAACCGGCGACAAACTCCACAAAGCGATCGACCCAGAACCAGCGCATCGAGTTCTCTCAATAGGAGCGATTGAATCGTGTGAATGCTTGCGCGTCCGTACCGCTCAGTCCGTACCGCTCAGCCATGGGGGCGCGCCCTCTCACGCTCCGCCGGAGGGGTCCACCCGCGGTGCTCAGGCGGCCTCGCCGGCGGCCAACTTGTGCTCGATGAACGCGCACATGTCCTGCACGGTGAGCTGCTTGCCGAGGTTTTGCACCTGGGGGCTGGCCTCGAACTTGCTGAGGTTGGCGAACGGCATCCGCTCCTTCAGTTTGGCGATCCCCGCGGCATTCACCTTGCCATCCTCGACGAAGGCGGCGTCGGTGAGGATGTCCTCGGGAAACAATTCGCCCCGCTCGATCTTGATGTCGAAGCTCTTCTCGAGCCGGAAGACGATGTCGAGAAAATCGATCGACTCGGCGTCGAGATCTCCCTGCAGGGTGGCTTCCGGCGTTACTTCGTCTTCATCGACCCCCAAGGCGTCGACCAGTGCTTCTTGAACCTGGCTGAAGATTTCTTCTTGCGAGGGCATGGCCTCTTTTTCCTCCGCGAAAAACTGAACGGGACATTCGCTCCGCTGCTTGGGTCCCGCACGAGTCTCGGAACGTCTGCTGCGTCCTTGACGCCACCGCACCACTGCGGCACGTCACGGGTGAGTTCGAAAATTTACGCTTTAACTGGCCGACTCTCGACCGGCGGCCAACACTCCGGGTTTCACAATCGCTTTTTGAACTTTCCGCAGGTACTTGCGTACCCGGGCGTCGGTTTCGGCAAGGTGGGGGTCCCGGTCGACCAGGTTGTAGCGGTCGAGGACGATGCGACCCGACAGGGTCGGCTCGCCGTCGACGGTCCCTTCCACCTTGAACGTTGCCAGACGCTCTTCTTTCTTGATTTGTTCCACCGCCACGCGAAGCTGCTTTCCCGGGGGGACGAAGTTGGCGTACTTGATGTTCTTGGCTTCTCGCAGCACGACAATCGTATGCGCCATGTTGTCGGTCAGCCGGAGCAGCCATGCCGAGGCTTGCGTAGCCGCTTCCAGCATGAACACACCCGGGAGCACCGGAAACTCGGGGAAGTGATCCTCCAAATAGTCTTCGCTGTAGCTAACGCTTTTGACGCCGCTGAGTTGTTTATCGGGCTCGAACGAATCGATCGTGTCGAGCAACCAGAATCGCATGATCGGTTTCCGTGGGGACGGGCGCAAACAGGGACTAAAGGGGCGTGTCCTGGGCGAGCCCAATTGGTGACCCTACGCCGCCCCGCGGGAACTTGGAAATAATAGGTAAAACGAGACTGGGGATTATACCGGTCGGGCAAAATGGCCACAACGGCTACTCCCGGCCGGCGGTGCGACCGAAACCCGGCCCGCCCGAGGGCCAGGAAAGGGGGATTTACACCATTTCCCCCCCGCTGGCAACGCGGGAATAGGCACCCGCTGGGGGTCAGGGGAGGTAGCATGGGCACATTTGCCCGTGCGGGGGACCGGCGGGGCGAGTTTTTTGGCATTTTGCCGAACTCGATTTCTGCCAAACAATTCGGGACTTCTTTGCCCCTTGCTGTTCGTGAACTCCAGTAAATCAAGTCTTTCCTGGCCCGGGTCAGGCCAAAAAGTCCCTCTCTTTTCGCCCCTTTT
>CAZYQQ010000050.1:29264-37059 GCA_964650265.1 uncultured Planctomycetaceae bacterium | reverse complement strand
CTGCCTTAGCCGGGCTACTGCCGACGGATGTAGTCCTCGATCGCCTGCTGGAAGCCTTGCTCCGCTTCCTCGTTACTTCGTTCCCAAAGCGCTTCAGCCTCCGCGGGATCACGTGGCAGAAACCCCGAGGTGGTCACGCGGCCTGGGTAGATCGCATCCCCCCGGTCGTAGCCAACAATCACCTGCACGGGCCGGTTCTCCGAGACAATCAGCTTGGGATCGACGTCGCGCAGCAGTCGCCGGAGGGCGAAGGTCACGTAACCTTGGCACATCGAGTACTCGAAATCCGCGCCGTAGAGTTCATCCGAGTCGAGCATCAGCCGATAGAACTGCGAAATCACCTTCGCGCCGGCGACGTTCCCGTCGGGAGAGTAGCTGGGATGGGGGGCCCAGTCGCGCTGGTTGTCGAGTTCGAAATCATTCGACCCGAAGATCGAGAAATCTCCCTCTTTGTCGTAGTAATCGTCCCCTTCCCCCTCCCGTTCACTCAGGCAGAAGCAGAGCGCGCCGATGGAATGCGCCGCCGGAGGACTCCGGCGGAGCAGCGGCTCAAACCACTCCACCGCCAGCCGCTCGACTTCCTCGTCGTACGGCAACTTGGTGAACGGGCTGTAGTCGGTGCCAGGGTCTTCCTCGGCCCAGGCCTCGATCAGCCGCCGCATGGCCTCGCTAACACTCAGGTCCTCGGCCAGCAACTTGTAGATCAAGCAAGCTTCTTCGCGCATCGCATTTTCCCTCTCAAAAATGAATGGAGCCGCCACACCCCGGAAAGTGTACCGATGAACACACTCCCCCGCAAGGGCCGTGAGAAAAAACACAAAAAATTCTGTAGGCGCCACCTCACTCTCGCGTTACAATCGATTTCGATGTTGCAGGGGATGCACCATTCACTAAGGGAACTCCGATGTCCCGTCGCTCCCCTTGCGCCTGTTTCCCTCTCTGGCTTGGGCTCCCTCTCTTCGGCGTACTGTTCGCCTGTGGGTCTGTCGCGAGTGGCCAGTTCACCACCGTCATCAACTTGCCGGGCGATCCCGTCCCGACGTCGATAAGTGCAGGGACGCAGCTCAATATCCTCGACGGAGCGCACATCGATTCTCCGCCCCACACCTTCACCGCCTTTGGAGGCGAGGTGAACGTCTCGGGAGGGACGATTAACACGGCCTTTGTCGCGACTGGGGATGCAACGACCAACGTCACGGAGGGCCACTTCACCCGCAGCTTCATCCTGAACGAAATGAGTCAGGCAACGATCAGCGGGGGGCTGTTCGATGGTTCCGGCTCCTTTCAGTTGAACTCGCAATCGCTGCTCCAGATTAGTGGTGGTGAATTCCATCGCTCGCTGCAAGCTGCTGGCGATTCCCAAGCGATGATCTCCGGCGGCCGCGTGTTTGGTGTGCTTTCCCTGCAAAATCGGGCAACTGCAACGCTTTCGGGGGGACTCTTCGTCTCCCCACACCACACATTATCTCAAGAGAGTTCTCTGCTCGTTCAAGGGGGAGACTTTCGCCTCGATGGCGTTCCCCTCGACGGGCTTTCGACGCCAGGCGCGCAACAGGAAGTGCAGCTCGACTTCGGACAGTACCTCACCGCCACCCTCGCCGACGGTAGCCCCTTCGAGCTCGATCTCTTCACGACTGAAATGCCGGGCCGCGACTTCATCCACACGGATGCCAGACTCTACCTCGTTCTGGTCCACATCCCGGAACCGGCCACCCTCGCCCTGGCGGTCTGCGCACTAGCCACGTTCGCCACCGCGCGTCGCTCGGCACACGACGTCCGCCATTCGGCCTGATTTTTGGATAACCCTCTGCTACAATCGAGCCAGTCCATGCGTGGCCCGTTCCGCCCCCCAAGCGCGCGACCTCTCTTCCGTACCGGGAGTCCGACGAATGCGATCTCAGGCCGTAGCTCTTCTCCTGCTGCTCCTCTTATCCTTCGCAACGGGGAGTGCCTGGAGCCAGTTTACCACGGTCATCAACCTGCCGGGTGATTCGGTGCCGACGTCGATTGGGGCGGGGACGCAATTGAATATTCTGGAGGGGGGAAGATTGCCCTTCTCAAGCGTTGAGTTCACCGCTCTGGGAGGTGAAGTCAATTTGCTGGGAGGGCGAATCGAAAGGCATTTTGCGGCCAAGGGGGATTCGGTCGTCAACATCTCCTCGGGCCAGGTGAATCTCCGCTTAACCGCGACCGAGCAAAGCGAGGTCAACATCTCCGGAGGAACTTTCGCCAGTTCCTACGCGGTGGAGGTCGCGGATGCAAGCCACTTGAACATTTCCGGAGGGAATTTCAATCGTCATTTCAATGCCGCGGGGGTAAGCACGACGAATATTACGGGGGGCCTCTTCCAAAACGATCTAAAGTTGGAAGGCCATGCTACGGCGATACTCTCCGGGGGTGTCTTCCGTCAGAATGTCGCCACCTACGCGGATGCCACTTTACTAATCCGAGGAGGAGAGTTCCGCGTTGATGGAATCGCCGTTGCGGGACTCAACATACCAGGTGTGTCCGCCGAGGTATCACTCACCCCCGGTCAACTTATCAGCGGAACCTTGGCCGACGGTACCCCTTTTGGATTTGTGCAAACACCCTCGTCGACGTTAGCGCCCGGGCGTATACGTTTGGAAAGTACTTCACTCCCGGTCGTACCCGCCGAACTCCATGTGCCGGGCGACTCTGTCTCTCGAGGCCTCCGCGAAGGGCAAACGCTGTGGCTGAACGACCAGGGGCTGGTACTCCCCTACTTTATCGCCGGTTGGGGCAGCCGCATCGTGATGGAGGGAGGCACATTCGGGCAGAACTCCAAACTCATTCACACCGACATGCTTGTCACCGGGGGCGAGGTCGGCCCCCAGTTCCGCGCCACCGAGGGTTCTCAGGTCACGGTAGTGGATGGAAAGTTTCGCGATATCTACTTTAGCCGTGGAGCAACGGCGGATGTTCGTGGTGGGATTTTCGAAGGGGCCAGTTTCACATCCGGTGCCGAGGCAATGATTTCGGGAGGTGAGTTCGCCTACGTCGCGGTGAGCGACTCGGCCCACCTTACCCTCTCCGCGGGTACACTTAAGGGCGGGCTCGACTTGAGTGCCAACGGTCATGCTACGGTCCAAGGGGGTACGGTGCGTCGAGGCGTCGAAGTGCGGAGTGGTTCTCTAACCGTCGCCGGTGGAACGTTTGGCGATGCCTGGCGGACTCGCACCGACACACAATTGCGGCTCGTCGGAGGCGAGTTCCACCTCGATGGCGATCCCATCGCCGGACTAGAGATTATCGGCGACATCCTCCCTTTCAACATCCCCTCCGGCACAACGCTCACCGGCATTCTCGCCGACGGCACTCCCTTCCACATCAGCAGCGAGGATAGCGATTCAATTGCCGCCGGTACGCTCACGCTGGAACTCGCCCCCGTCCCCAGTGCGGCCCCCCTCCATCAAATCCTGTTCGCCCCCTCCGACCGCACGACCCTTCGTGCGGGGCAGCGGGTGGTTCTCTCCCCAGGAGGCTCTTTCGGCGATTACTTTCGCACGGGTGACGGCGCCCAAATCGAAATCGATGGCGGTGCCCTGGGACATCATTTCGAAGGCAATGGCACCACCGTCGAACTCAACGCGGGGACCATTGGCGAGTACTTTAACGGGTTCGTGCGGACGCAGGTAACGGTCAAAGGGGGTTCTATTGGCAACTATGCCATGCTCTCGGGTGAATCGCGACTCGAGATGACTGGGGGCATACTGGGGAATGGTTTCCGCCTCAGTCGTGGAAGTCACGGTACGATCAGCGGCGGCACGATTGGCGACGGTTTCGTGGTAAGCAGTGGCGGCACACTCGAAGTCACGGGGGGAAGATTTGGCAAAAGCTTTCACATCGGGAGTCAACCAATCCGTGGGACGGAAGGTGAACCCCATGCGGCCGCACTACAGCTTTCACCCTTCGCCATGGCGACTGTTCGAGGGGGAGAGTTTCAAGATGTATTTATCCACCGTGAGGGAGTTGCCAACATCTACGGCGGAGCCATTAACAACGGCCTGTATGTCTATGGTGGAGTGGCTAACATCCACGACGGCACAATCTCGAGCCCCATGACACTCAACATGGGAGGAGTGGTCAACGTGTGGGGGGGCAATCTTCCCGACAACGTCAGAGTTATCCAGGGAGTGATCAATCTCTACGACGGCAATATCGGCATGCGGATGTCCCTGAGCTCTCCCTTCTTCAATCCGAACACACTCGAACTCAATGTGTACGGCGGCAGTGTCGGATCGCACTGGGTTCTCGAACGCCACTCGACTGCCAACATCCACGGTGGCACACTCGGTAGCGACGGCACATTGTTGGGCGCAACGATGAACGTGTTTGGCGGCACGCTCGGATCACTCGATGTTCACGCCGAAAGCTCCCTCACCCTCCACGCCACCCACTTCGCCCTCGACGGCCCACCCGGCGACGGCCCTGAAATCGACCTCATGAGCCTGTTAGAACCGGGCGTTCCCTACCTGCTCGAAGCCCGCAACACCACGCTCATCGCTACCTTGGCCGACGGCTCCCCGTTCGACCTCGAACTCCTCACCACATCAATGATAGGCCGCGATCATGTTCACGCGAACGCGAGTCTTTATCTTGTTCTGGTGCCAGTCCCCGAACCGCGTACAATAACGCTCGTCCTTGTTTCGCTCGCGACCGTGGTGTTAGTGAACTCCAGGACCCGGCGGTTTGCTCAGCCCTAACTCGGGGAACCGACAGATGCGATCCCACGCAATTGCTATTGTCACGCTGCTGCTCCTCGCCGCCACGGGCACTGCCTGGGGGCAGTTTACTACCGTGATTAACGTGCCGGGTGATCCGGCGCCGGCGTCGATTTCGTCCGGGACACAAGTCAACGTCCTTGAGGGAGGAATCCTCAATTCCTTCAGTCAAACATTCACTGCATCGGGGGGAGAGGTCAATCTCCTCGGAGGGACGATGAATGGGCCGGTTCAGGCGCGGGGATCTTCGGTGTTCAATCTGCTTGAAGGACGCGTGTCGACGAGCATCACGGTAGCAGACCAAAGCGTGGTGAATGTCGGTGGGATCGACTATCGCTCGAGCCTGTTGACGGCAGCGAATTCCAGCCGTGTCCATATGAGTGGAAGCGAGATCGAGCGGGTCACCGGCTTAGACAACGCCACATTCACCCTGTCGGGTGGAAGAGTCTCCCAGCTCACCCTTCGCCAAGATGCTACAGCCACAATGGAGGGGGGAATCCTCGATGGCATAAAGTCGCTTAATAACCAGAGTTCACTCGAAGTGACGGGGGGGACGTTCCGCGGCAGGCTCCTAAATCCTGATGACGGACTCCTCACCCTCCACGGTGGTGAATTCCGGATCGACGGCATCCCGGTTGCGGGGCTTAACCTGCCCGGGCAATCGGTCGACATCGAACTGGCGATCGGTCAATTTGTGACAGGCACCCTGCCCGATGGTCGCGTGTTGGGCTTCAGCCAAGGTTTCATCGATTCAACTGACGTGGGGACTCTTCGTCTGGTGGCGAGCCCCCTTCCCAGTCTTCAAACTGAGATTCATCTCCCGGGTGATTCGCCCCCGGTCGGATTGCGCGAAGGCCGGACACTACACCTTGGTGATGGCGCATCGGTCGGCGACTACTTCACGGCGGGGTGGAATTCGACATTGATCATGACCGGGGGAAGCCTAGGGGAGCAGTTTCACGCCTATCATGCGACGGTGCGGATCAGAGGAGGAGAGGTTGGCACGGCATTTACTACCGCCCAAGGGAGCATTGTCGATATTACGGGAGGCAATTTCGCCGGCTCCCAGGCTCTCGGTGCGAGCCAGGTCGATATTGACGGTGGAACCTTTGGATTCACGCGGCTGCACAGTAAGACGTCGGCCCTCATCCAGAAGGGAGAGTTTAAGACGCTCACGGTGGACACAGACAGTGACGTCCTGATGTCGGGGGGCCGAATTTCCGAACGGCTCTACGTCGGGTCGAGCCGGATGGATGTCTATGGCGGTTTGATAACCGGTGTCACCGAGATCGGCAGCGGGCAGTTGACACTTCACGGAGGACGGTTGGGTGGCACTCTGCTGGCACGTGCTGCGAGCCAAGTCGAAATTGTCGGCGGCGATTTTCGAGTGGACGGTGTTCCCGTTGCGGGGCTCGATGCGATTGGCGACATCGTTCAATTCGATCCGGCAAGTGGCGTCACGGTGACCGGCATTTTGACCGACGGCACTCCCATTCACCTTAGTAGCGACGATGGGAGGACCTTCGCGGCTGGAACACTCAATCTTCGGCTCGCCCCAGTCCCAGGGTCGGTTCCCTCGACTCTCCTCGTCCTCGGAAAGCTCGATCGCCACACGCTCCGCGAGGGTCAAAAAGCTTTCGTCAGTTCTAAGGGCGAACTCGGCGATTACTTTCGCTCCAGCGCAGGAGCCGAAATCACCTTCAACGGCGGCTCACTCGGCCATCACTTCGAAGGGGATGGCACCAAAATCGTCGTTAATTCCGGCACCATCGGCGACTACTTCAATGGATTCGTGCGGACGGAACTTTTGGTTAGCGGCGGGACAGTAGGCAACCATGCCCGGCTCTCGGGCGAGTCGCGCCTCGAAATGACGGCCGGGTCGCTCGGAAACAGCTTCTATCTCCAAAGAGGGAGTACAGCGATCATCCATGGTGGCACAGTCGGCAGTGACTTCCGCGTTGTCGCTAGCACCGCGACGATCCACGGCGGCACGTTCGGTGCCAGCTTTCAGGTGGGCACTCCACCACCACCCCCTCGGGGTGGCGAGGGAGAAGGCGAAGCGGCGGCCATTGTGATTCCCGCTTCCTCCATCGCCGATATCCACGCGGGAAGTTTCCAGAACATTCAAGTCAACAAGAGCGGCATCGCTAACATTGATGGCGGCACGTTCGAGAAGGGACTTGTCGTGCGGGAAGGAACCGCCAACCTATCGGGCGGAGTCGTCCAAACCAATGCCCACGTCACGCTCGGGGGGACTCTAAATGTCTTCGGAGGTTCGCTCCCCGATGATGTCCAGGTGACTGGTGCTGTTCTCAACCTGTACGGCGGCTCGATCGGCGAGCGGTTGCGAGTCGACGGAAGCGGCGTGTCCTCTTCGGCACGCAGTGGAGAACTGCATGTCTATGGGGGAGAAATCGGTCAGGGATGGCGCGTCAGCAGCAGCGCCATTGTGAGTATCCAGGGAGGCACCTTTGGCGAGGGAGCCCATGTGGAAGGTGGAGTGCTGACCATTTACGGCACGGCCTTCGACCTCGATCCCTACACCCCCTCAAGGGGCAAGGACTTTCCGGAGTTACTGACCCCAAACGTCCCCTACCTGATCACCACCCGCAACGTGACACTAACGGTCAGACTGCTCGATGGCTCTCCATTCGAACTCGGTCTGTTCAATACCCCGACAGCCGGTCGCGACTTTGTCTCAGCACGGGCCAACGTTTATCTCGTCCTCGTCCAAGTCCCCGAACCCGGCACCCTAGCGCTCGCCCTGATCTCCCTCGCCACCTTGGCCTTCACCCGGTGCCGCCCCGCCCAGGATTGAACGGCATTGTGGAGCGATTTTCCAAATCGCTCGAAGTGCCAACACGCTTCGCGATGGCAAGCCGCGTCCGCGCTGCTGGCGATTCGGAGAGTCGCACATTTCCTCCGCTGGCGATTCAGAGAATCGCCCCACAATGGCCGGTTCTCCAGTGTGGAGCGATTTTCCAAATCGCTCGAAGTCCCAACACGCTTCGCGATGGCAAGCCGCGTCCGCGCTGCTGGCGATTCGGAGAGTC